>CAVBFJ010000015.1:0-56159 GCA_963594895.1 bacterium
CTTTAAGCAGTATCGTATAACCGCAGGTTCCCTTCGGTCACCCGCGGTTATGCACTTTTGCCCCCTTCGGGGACATGCAACAAACGTGACGCTATTTCGTATGCAAATTGGAACTGGTCATATTCCGATATTACTTGCAAAATATAAACACCTCATTCACAATAACTTAAGTCGTGAAATTTAGCAAAAGTCATGTCCGAAAAATATTCGGATTTTGAACACCCAGCCCTATGGGGCTGGTGGACGCATGGTCACTCCTTGTTCTTTGTGTTCATGCAGATGGTGGTGGGGCCGTCGTTGACGAGGCTCACCTCCATCATCGCGCCAAACTCGCCGGTGCCGACGGGCTTGCCCAGCGCCTCGGAGAGGGCGGCGCAGAACTGCTCGTAGAGGGGGATGGAGATGGAGTGGGGCGCGGCGCGTAGCCAACTGGGGCGGTTTCCCTTCTTGTAGCTGGCCATGAGGGTGAACTGCGACACGACGAGGATGTCGCCCTGGATGTCCTGGACGCTGAGGTTCATGACGCCCTCGGCGTCGTCGAAGACACGCAGGCCGATGATCTTGCGGACGAGCCACTGGATGTCCTCGGGGCCGTCGTCGCTGGCGATGCCCAGCAGGATCATGTAACCCTGGCCGATGCTCGACTTCACTTTACCGCCGATAGACACTGACGCTCGGCTGACACGTTGGATGACTACTCTCATGATGATGGATGGGTTGATGGGTTATCGTGTGATATCTTGTGTGTTGTCGCCTGTCTCTTGGGTGTCTGCGGACGCGCCTGCAGCCTCGGGATGGAAGTGGGCATACACTATCTTGGCCTTGGCCGGGCCAATGGCGGTAGCAAGGTTCTCGAGGGTTGCTACCTTGATGGCCTTCACGCTGCGCAGGGATCGGAGCAGCGTGTCGCGCGTCTTCGGGCCGATGCCGCGGATGTCGTCGAGCGTGGAGTGGAGCGCGTGCTTGGACCGCTTGTCGCGATGGAAGGTGATGGCATAGCGGTGCACCTCGTCCTGGATCTGCGTGAGCACGCGAAACAGCTCACAGTCAGGCTTTAAGCCTATCACGGCGGGTGGGAAGCCGAAGAGCAGTTCGTTGGTGCGGTGACGGTCGTCCTTGGCCAGTCCGGCGATGGGTATGTGGAGGTGCAGCTCATCCTCAACCACCTCGCGCACCACCTCCATCTGGCCGCGGCCGCCGTCGGTGATGATGAGGTCGGGTAGGGACGTGCCCTCCGCTTGCATGCGCGCGTAGCGCCGTCGCACGACCTCCTGCATCGATGCGTAGTCGTCGGGGCCTGTCACGGTCTTGATGGTGTACTTGCGATAGTCTTTGCGCGAGGGCTTCATGCCCTTGTAGACGATGCAGCCCGCCACGGCGTCGGTGCCGGAGATGTTGGAGTTGTCGAAACACTCTATCTGGTAGGGCATCTTCTCCAGTCCCAGCTTCGCCTGCAGCTCCTTCATGAGACGTGTCTGCTTCTGCTCCGGATTGAGCTTCTCGGCTTGTTTCAGACGGTCAAACTTATACTGCTTGCCATTCATCTCGGAGAGCTCCAGCAGGTGGCGCTTGTCGCCCCGCTGGGGCACGAAGAACGAGGCGTCGGGCAACTGCCACTCCATCTCAAAGGGCACGATGACCTCACGCGCCTTCGAGGCGAACCGCTCGCGGATCTCAGGGATGGCGAGCGTCAGCAGGTCCTCGTCGCTCTCGTCGAGCTTGCGACGATACTCGTAGGTGAAGCTTTGGTTGATGGTGCCGTTCTTCACGTGCAGGTAGTTGATGTAGGCGTTGTGCTGGTGGTCGTCGTCGACGATCGTGAATACGTCCACGTCGGTGATGGTGTGGCTCACCACCTCGCTCTTCGACACAAATTCCTGCAGCAGCTGGTAGCGAACCTTCAGGGCTTGCGCCTCCTCGAACCTCAACGCCTTGGCCTTCTCCATCATCTCACCGTAGAGCCACTCCGACAGCTCGCGCGTGTTGCCCTTGAGCACCTCTCGCACCTGCCGTATGTTCTCTTGGTAGTCGTCCCACGACTGCTTGCCCACGCAGCAACCGCCGCAGTTGTGGAGATGGTACTCCAGGCACGTCTTGTAGCGCCCAAGGGCCACCCCCTCACGCGACAGGGGCTGGTGGCAGCGGCGCGGCTTGAACACCTTGTTGATAAGCTCCAACACATTGTACATGGCCGTGATGTGAGGGTATGGCCCGTAGAAGGTGCCCACCTTCTTGTTGATGTGGCGCGTCTTGAAGATGCGCGGGAAAAACTCGTTCGTGACGCAGATGCTCGGATAGGTCTTGCCGTCCTTCAACAGCACGTTGTAGCGTGGGTTGTACTTCTTGATGAGCGCGTTCTCGAGCAGCAGCGCATCCTCCTCCGTGTTGACCACGGTGTAGGTGATGTCCTGGATCTTTGACACCAGCACCTTCGTCTTGTAGCGGTCGACATCCTTGTGGAAATAGCTCGACACGCGGCTTTTCAGGTGCTTGGCCTTGCCCACGTAGATGATGTGCGCAGGGTCCGGGTTCTGTCCCGGCTCCCTGCGCTTGTCGTAGTATTGGTAGCTGCCTGGCTTCTGTGGCATGTTCAAGACGATGTTCTTGAGATATGCCAAGCGGGCCTCGTTTTCTTCTCGTGTCATCTTCGTTTTACCTTTATCTATTGGTGATGCGGAAAGGTTTGTTTCACGTGAAACAATTTTCCACCCTTACTTCAGTATGCCTTCGTAACCGTCTTATTTCCTTTTGCTTTGGCCGCCGAGCGCTCATGGGGGAACTGGCCGCAGGTTGCCGGACATCTGCTGGCTGATGGACTGATGGTTGGCTGTCAAGCACCCGTAGGTCGGCTTGCCGCTTAAGGCTATGTACTTGTTGGTGTGTCATCCGCTTACTGCTTGTTGTCACGTCCCTTATGGCCTAACCATCACGCAAGGCACGTTTCTTTGGTCTTGCAAATTTAAGAAAATTATGAGTGTCGACAAACAAAACCCCCATGATATTTTTGTCATACGGGCAGTGATGGGGCTAAAAGAAGATGTGGAACACGTGGGCCAAGGATGTCACATGCGTGGCCAGAAGGTGTGGCAAGTGCGGCCGAAGGCCCTCACGCTTGTTGTATGTCCCCGAAGGGGGCCAACTGTGCATAACCGCAGGTGACCAAAGGGAACCTGCGGATCCAAACAGGAGTCAGGACTGGCGTCCTCGAAGAGGGCGAACACAATCGCTAATAAGTTATAGCGTCAGACGATTGAGGGAGTAACTTCCCCAGTCAGTGAGCCTTCGACAAATTTCGCCCTCTTCGAGGACGCTAGTCCCGACACCATTTGGAAACCGCAGGTTCCCTTTGGTCACCCGCGGTTATGTACAGTTGGCCCCCTTCGGGGACATAACACGAGCGAAAGATAATAAATACGAGTACCGCTTGTTTTGCGACAGGATCGTGTCGGATTTTGAAACAGATTTTGAACACCCTACCTGTAGGGGCGGCATAATATAGCGTAGCGGCTCGCCCCTACGTCTCAGAAGTTGTGATTTAGCGATGCCCCTGTAAGGGGCGCATAATTAAAATAGGATACGGATGAATTATGCGCTCCTTACAGGGGCAGATGGTGTGATTGTGAAAAAAAAAGCGTAGGGGCGAGCCCCTACGCTTTATGCCCCCCCCCTACGGGGCTGGATATACATTTTAACGGCTTCGGTGTTTCCGCCGGGAGTGGCGGCAGCTTAGAATTGCAGTAGGCTCGTTACCTCGACATCATCGTCGAAGATGTCGCGAGCATTCGGAAACTCCGAGTTGAGCTCGATGATGAAGTTGCAATAGATCTTCTTCGGATGGAACTTGCGGACGAGGTCGCACGCCGCCTTCATCGTTCCGCCCGTGGCCAGGAGGTCATCGTGGAGTAGCACCACGTCGTCCTCGTTGATGGCGTCCTTGTGGATCTCGATGGTGTCGATGCCATACTCCTTGGCGTAACTCATCTGGATGGTCTCGCAGGGCAGCTTGCCAGGCTTGCGGCAAAGCACGATGCCAGCACCCAGGCGGATGGCGGCGGCGGAGCTCATGACAAAGCCGCGGCTCTCGATTCCCACAATCTTCGTGATGCCCTTGTCCTTGTAAAGATCGACCATCTCGTCGGAGATCAGTTTGACGCATTCTGCACTCTTAAACAGTGTGGTGACATCGCGGAAGTTGACGCCCTTGATGGGCCAGTCGGGGATGCACCGCAGGTTGTTTAACAAGATTTCATTGTTCATGTTTAACGTTTTACTTTATGTGTAATTGTTTAATTCTGAATGATTTATCCGTGATGCTGTTTCACGTGAAACAATTAGCGCCCCAGCAGGACGAGCATCACGTTGATGTCGCTTGGCGACACGCCCGGTATGCGGCTGGCCTGTCCCAGGGTGTCTGGGTCGATGCGTTGCAGTTTCTGCCGGCCCTCGGTCGAGATCTCGTGTAGCTCGCCATAGCGGAAGCGTCCCTTGATGGGGATGTCTTCCAGGCGGTGCATCTTGTCGGCCACGATCTTTTCACGCTCTATGTACCCTTTGTATTTGATGCGTATCTCGGCCGCCTCCGCGATTTCCTCTTTTCTGTTGGGTGCTGTTTCCAGTGTCTCCTTCAGTTCGGGAATGATGTCAGCCAACTGGCGGATGGACACCTGTGGCCGTCCGATGAGGTCTGATATCTTGCAACCCATGCGCAGCGGCGTCGTCCCGATGGCCTCCAGGGCACCATTGATGTCTTTGGGTTTTACGGAGGTTGTGTCGCAGAACTCGATGATTTTGCGGATGTTCTCTTTCTTTTCCAACCACCAGTCTAGGCGGTCGCGTCGTGCGAGGCCCAGTTCGTAGGCTCTCTCCGTCAGGCGGGCGTCAGCGTCGTCCTGCCGCAGCAGGATGCGATACTCTGCGCGCGAGGTGAACATGCGGTACGGCTCGTCGACGCCCTTCGTCGTGAGGTCGTCCACGAGGACGCCGATGTAGCTCTCATCGCGGCGCATGACGAAGGGCTTGCTCCCCGCGCACCGCAGGGCGGCGTTGATGCCCGCCACCAGTCCCTGGCCACCCGCCTCCTCGTAGCCCGTGGTGCCGTTGACCTGTCCGGCGAAGAACAGGCCACCGATCACCTTCGACTCCAGCGAGTGGCTGAGTTGCGTCGGGTCGAAATAGTCGTACTCGATGGCGTAGCCCGGACGGTAGGCCTTCACGTCGCGCAACGCCGGTATCTGTCGCAGGGCGCGCAGCTGGGTGTCCATGGGCATGGACGACGAGAAGCCGTTGAGGTACATCTCGTTGGTGTCCTCCCCCTCCGGTTCGATGAACAACGGGTGCTGGTCCCTGTCGGGGAAGGTGACCAGCTTGGTCTCTATTGACGGACAGTAGCGTGGCCCCGTGGACTGTATCTGCCCGTTGTAGAGTGGTGAGTTGCTGATGTCGTCGCGCAAGATGTCGTGCACGCGGCTGTTGGTGTAGCACGTCCAGCACGGCAGTTGCCTGAGCCTCCTGCGCTGGGGCATGTAGGAGAACTGTTGCTGTCCCTCGTCGCCGGGCTGTTCCTCCGTGTCCTCGAAGTGGATGGACCGCTTGTCGAGGCGCACGGGCGTGCCCGTCTTCATCCTTCCGGCGCGGATGCCCCACCGTGTGATGCTCTCCGTGAGGTGGTAGGTAGCGGGTTCGGCACACCTGCCCCCTGGCACCTTGTGGCTCCCGACATGCATCAGTCCGTTGAGGAACGTGCCGGCGGTGACGACCACGGCCCTGGCGCGCATCTCCACGCCCCAGATGGTCTTCACGCCGACGGCCTCGCCGTTCTCCACGAGAAGCTCCTCCACCTGGTCCTGCCAGACGTCGAGGTTGGGCGTGTGGTCGATGACGTGCCGCCATTCCCAAATGAACTTGCCACGGTCGCACTGCGCGCGCGGTGACCAGACGGCCGGTCCCTTACCTTTGTTGAGCATCCTGAACTGGATGGCGGTGGCGTCGGTGACCAGGCCCATGTGCCCTCCGAGGGCGTCGATCTCCCGGACGATTTGTCCCTTGGCGATGCCGCCGACAGCCGGGTTGCAGCTCATCTGCGCAATCTTGTTCATGTCCATGGTGACGAGCACCGTTTTCGCCCCCATATTGGCCGCCGCGCACGCCGCCTCACAGCCCGCGTGCCCGCCGCCAATCACAATCACATCGTATTTGAAATCCATGATTTTGTCTTTTCGGCAAAAGTAAGAAATAAAATCGATTTTTTATTTGTTTTACTTTGATTAATCACCAAAATATATTATTTTTGCACTCATAAATGGGTGCGCGCATACCTACTATAAGGTATTGTGCGCCATTTGGAAATCTCATAAACGATAATTGCCCTTTTAGAAACCCAACGTCAACGGAATTTTATCTAACGTTTAAATAATTAAAAATCAATCATTTATGTGGTTAATCAATTCTCCAATTGGTAGGAAAGTGGTGATGTCGCTCACTGGCATCTGCCTCATTCTCTTCCTGACCTTCCACTGCGCGATGAATGTTGCTGCGTTCTTCTCTGGAGACGCCTACAACACCGTCTGCGAGTTCCTGGGTGCAAACTGGTATGCAGTTGTCGGCACGCTGGGCTTGGCTTTCCTTGCCTGCTGCCACATCGTGTATGCCTTCATCCTCACCGCTCAGAACCGCCGCGCCCGTGGCGACCAGCGCTATGAGGTGACCAACCGCCGCCCGGAGGTGTCTTGGGCTTCCCAGAACATGCTGGTGCTCGGTCTCATCATCGTCGTAGGCCTGCTGCTGCACCTTTACAACTTCTGGGCGCACATGATGCTGGCTGAGTTCACCGGTGCCGTTGGCGCAGGCGCCCCCACACCCGCTGATGGCTTTGGCTGGATCAAGGAAGTGTTCTCTTGCCCGGTCTATTCCGTGCTCTACCTTGTTTGGATTGTCGCCCTGTGGTTCCACCTGACCCACGGCTTCTGGTCAGCCATGCAGACGCTGGGCTGGAGCGGCAAGATCTGGTTGAAGCGTTGGCAGACCATCGGCGTAGCCTATGTCACCGTCTTACTGGGCGTCTTCGCCATCCTCGTGCTGAGCTTCTGGCTTGGCTTCGCCCCGAGCATGTGTTAACAATACATTCAAATCAATCATTATGTCACAAATAGATTCTAAAATTCCAGAGGGCCCCTTGGCCGAGAAATGGACCAATTATAAAGCCCACCAGAAGCTGGTCAACCCGGCTAACAAGCGTAAGCTCGACATCATCGTCGTAGGAACTGGCCTGGCAGGCGCCAGCGCAGCCGCCTCACTGGGTGAGATGGGCTTCCATGTCATCAATTTCTGCATCCAGGACAGCCCCCGCCGCGCGCACTCCATCGCCGCGCAGGGTGGTATCAACGCCGCCAAGAACTATCAGAACGACGGCGACGCCGTGTACCGCCTGTTCTACGACACCATCAAGGGTGGTGACTACCGCGCCCGCGAGGCCAACGTCTATCGTCTGGCTGAGGTCAGCGCCAGCATCATCGACCAGTGTGTCGCACAGGGTGTTCCTTTCGCCCGTGAGTATGGTGGCATGCTCGCCAACCGTTCGTTCGGTGGCGTGCAGGTCAGCCGCACGTTCTACGCGAAGGGACAGACGGGCCAGCAGCTGCTGCTCGGCGCCTACAGCTCGCTGATGAAAGAGGTGAACAATGGCACCGTGGAGCTCCACACCCGCACGGAGATTGAGGATGTCGTCATCATCGACGGCCGTTGCCGTGGCGTCATCGCCAAGGACCTCGTCAGCGGAAAGCTCGAGCGCTATGCCGCACACGCCGTCTGCTTGGCCACCGGTGGCTATGGCAACACCTACTTCCTCTCCACCAACGCCATGGGCTGCAACTGCACAGCCGCCATCCAGGCTTACCGCAAGGGCGCCTACTTCGCCAATCCTTGCTTCGTGCAGATCCACCCGACCTGTATCCCCGTCCACGGCGACAAGCAGTCCAAGCTGACGCTGATGTCTGAGTCGCTGCGTAACGACGGCCGCATCTGGGTGCCCAAGAAGCTGGAGGACGCCAAGCGCCTGCAGCGCGGTGAGATCCAGGGCCGTGACATCCCCGAGGAGGACCGCGACTACTACTTGGAGCGCCGCTATCCCGCCTTCGGCAACCTCGTGCCCCGTGACGTGGCCTCACGCGCCGCCAAGGAGCGCACCGACAAGGGCTTCGGCGTGAACAACACCGGCCTGGCCGTGTTCCTCGACTTCTCTGAGTCCTTCCAGCGCCTCGGCCGCAAGCGTGTCGACGAGCGTTATGGCAACCTCTTCGATATGTACCAGGAGATCACCGACGTGGATCCCCACGACAACCCGATGATGATCTTCCCGGCCATCCACTACACCATGGGCGGCCTCTGGGTCGACTATGAGCTGCAGACCAGCGTCAAGGGTCTCTTCGCACTCGGCGAGTGCAACTTCTCCGACCACGGCGCCAACCGCCTGGGTGCCTCCGCACTGATGCAGGGCCTGAGCGACGGCTACTTCGTCATCCCCTACACCATGCAGAACTACCTGGCTGACCAGATCACCGTTCCCCGCTTCAAGACCAACCTGCCCGAGTTTGACGAGGCAGAGAAGGCTGTGCAGGCAGAGATCGACCGCATCTACGACATCCAGCACAAGCAGGCCGACAAGAGCAAGCTCCTCAGTGTCGACAGCATCCACAAGGAGCTCTACAAGATCATGTGGAACTATGTCGGCATGGCCCGCAACGAGGAAGGCTTGAAGACCGCCCTCAAGAAGCTGAAGGACATCCGTGAGCAGTTTGACACCTGCGTGCGCATCCCCGGTGCCAAGGAAGGCCTGAACGTTGAGCTCGACAAGGCTCTCCACCTCCGCGACTTCATCCTCATGGGTGAGCTGATCGCTTACGACGCCCTCGAGCGCAACGAGAGCTGCGGTGGCCACTTCCGCGAGGAGAGCCAGACCGAGGAAGGCGAGGCCAAGCGCAACGACGAGGATTACATGTATGTCGCTTGCTGGGAGTACCAGAAGGACGACAACACTGCCCCCGTCCTGCACAAGGAGCCGCTCAACTACGAGTACATCAAGGTGCAGACCCGTAACTACAAGTCGTAAGGTCCCCCGCCCTGCCCCCACCGGCAGGCATGAGGAAACGCAGAAACATTCACATTTAACTTCAGAACAATTCAAATGGATCAGAATATATCATTCACACTTAAGGTGTGGCGCCAGAACGGCCCGACGGCCGAAGGCCATTTCGACACCTTTGAGATGAAGGACATCCCCGGTGACACCTCTTTCCTGGAGATGCTCGACATTCTCAACGAGCAGCTCATCGAGCAGGACAAGGAGCCGTTCGTCTTCGACCACGACTGTCGCGAGGGCATCTGCGGCATGTGCTCGCTCTACATCAACGGCAACCCACACGGTCCCGCACAGGGTGCCACCACTTGCCAGCTCTACATGCGTCGTTTCAATGACGGCGACGTCATCACCGTTGAGCCCTGGCGCTCGGCCGCTTTCCCTGTCATCAAGGACTGCATGGTCGACCGCTCCGCTTTCGACAAAATCATCGCCGCCGGCGGTTACACCTCCGTGCGCACCGGCCAGGCACAGGACGCCAACGCCATCCTGATCTCCAAGGACGCTGCCGACGAGGCCATGGACTGCGCCACCTGCATCGGCTGCGGCGCTTGCGTCGCCGCTTGTAAGAACGGCTCCGCCATGCTGTTCGTCTCCAGCAAGGTCAGCCAGTTCGCACTGCTGCCCCAAGGACGTCCCGAGGCTGCCCGCCGCGCCAAGGCCATGGTCGCCAAGATGGAGGAGCTGGGCTTCGGAAACTGCACCAACACACGCGCTTGCGAGGCTGAGTGCCCGAAGAACGAGTCGATTGCCAACATCGCCCGCCTGAACCGCGAGTTCATCAAGGCCAAGCTCGCCGACTAATCCGACCTTATCCTTAACACACGATACGCCCGCAGGTGAAATTCTTCGCCTGCGGGCGTTTGTTTTTTTATGTGCGACTGTCTGTCCTGCCCCGTTTTGCGGCCTTACGGGGGCTGAAAATGGTCCAGAGTGGGCGTTGGGACTGACGTCTGCAGTGCGTTCGCGTGTTCCTTAGGTAAAATGAATATGCTGGGCGTGATTTGTGCTCCCAGTTGAATAGTTTTTTCTACCTTTGCAGAAGGATTGGCTATTAGTGGCCTTTCCCCCGAAGACCATCATGAAGAACGAAGCAACCCTCCAGTTTGTCCGAGCCCACCGTGAGGACGACGTCCGTCGCCTGGCATTCTTGGGCGACAACCATCCCGGGGTGGACCTGCCTTGGGCCCTGGACCAGATCTGTGGCTGGCAGACCGCCCGCCACAAGTTGCCCTCGTGGGCCGCATGTGAGGGCGTGGTCTATCCGCCGCACCTCAACATGGAGCAGTGCTCCAGCGAATCCACGGCGCGTTACAAGGCGGCGCTGGCCGCGCGCCTGGTGGCCGGCTACGGTAAGGCCGGCTGTCGCCTTGTGGACCTCACGGGTGGTTTTGGCGTCGATTTCTCGCTGATGGCCCACGGCTTCACGTCGGCCACCTATGTGGAGCGCAACGAGGCGTTGTGCCGCATCGCCCGCCACAACTTCCCCTTGCTGGGCCTGGCGCAGGCCGACGTGGTGTGCGGCGACGGCACGTCGTACCTGCAAACCATGCCCGTGGCAGACGCTTCATCCCCTCATCCCCTGTCCACGCTCATCTATCTCGACCCCGCCCGTCGCGACGTCCAGGGGCGCAGGGTCTTCGGCATGGAGGACTGCACGCCCAACGTGGTGAGCCTCGCCGATGCCATGCTGCGTCGGGCTGGCGTGGTGATGGTGAAGCTCTCGCCCATGCTCGACTGGCACGAGGCAGTGCGCAAGTTGCCGAACGTGGTGGAGGTGCACGTTGTCTCTGTGGCCAATGAGTGCAAGGAGCTCCTGCTGGTGCTGTCGGCAGAGGACCGGGCGCTGCAGGTGTTCTGCGTCAACGACGGGCAGGTGTTCAGCTATCCCGTGTTCGCCGCGCCGTCCGCACCCGTCCTGCCGCCCTCGCCGCGCCCCGGCTACCTGCTCGTTCCCAACAGCAGCGTGATGAAAGCCGGTTGCTTCCGCGAGATTGAGGCGGCCTTCGGTGTGCCGCAGGTAGGCGCCGACGCCCATCTCTTCCTGTCCGACGCTCCCGTGGCAGACTTCCCCGGTCGCCAGTTCCATATTCTCCAGACCACGTCGATGAACAAGCGCGAGCTGCGCCAAGCGTTCCAGGGTGTCAGCCAGGCCAATATCGCCGTGCGCCATTTCCCCATGACGGCCGATGCCCTCCGCCGCCGACTGAAGCTCAAGGATGGTGGCAGCCTTTATGTGTTTGCCACCACAGTGGGTAGGGAGCACCGCCTGTTTCTCACCGAGAAGTGCGCCCTCTGCTGACGCCACCTTTTCCCAAGCAAACAAAAAGAGCCGCCCCGTATGGTTTACGGAGCGGCTTACGCGTTATATCGTGATGTGTGTCGTCACCCATGCCGTGACAGGGCGTGACGACGGGCGGCCTATCTTGCCTGAAGGCTCACCTTGGCCGCCTTCAGCCCCTTGGCTGTCACGCTGAGCGTCAGCTTCCCTTTCGTCCCCTTGTTGTGTACCACGGCCAGTGCGTGCCCGTGCCAGGCGCGGTGCGCGTTGTCGTAGTAAGGCTCCGGGTCCGTGATGTCGGCGTTGCCCGCCGCCAGCAGTTCGCCGCCCGTCACCTCGAAGGTCTGTTGGTCGGAGGCCGTGGGGCAGACGTTGCCGTCCTGGTCCACGATCCATGCCTCGATAAAGGCCAGCCCGCCCTTCTCCATGGTCTCGCGGTCGGCCTTCAGCACGATGCGCGCCGGCTTGCCGGCCGTCCGCATGACCTGCTCGCGGCTGCCCGCCACCGCCTTCAGCACGCCTGGCTGGTAAGGCAGGGTGAACACCACCTCGTAACCCTTGTCGGGGTCGACGTCGGCCGTGCCCACAAACTTGTCGTTGAGATAGAGCGACACCTTCGGCTCGCGGGTGCACACCACCACCTCGATATTCTTGCCCTCCCATCCGGGCCAGTTCCAGCTCTCCACCGTGGGCCATGTGGCCCACAGTCCTGTGCGCACCTTGCCCGCGTATCCGTCCGGCTCGCGCACGGCCATGTAGAGCTGCTCAGGCTGGTCCTCGTTCCAGAGGAATGACCGGTAGTGGCCGATGGGCTTGATGTAACCCGTGAGGTCGATGTCGCCACAGTAGGCGCCATGCCAAGGCCACAGAGGCCGTTGGTAGTGCTCGCCCGCGGGGTCGCCGTCGTGCCAGTAGCGCCCGATGCCACTCTCGCCGATGTAGTCGAGGCTTGTCCACACGAAGTCGCCCACGATGTAAGGGTGCTCCATGCAGCGCTTCCAGTTGGCGAAGGCGTCCCTGGGATACGACTCCGTCTGCCACATCACCCGGTCGGGCACACGCTGGTGGTCGCCCTCCGCCTTGTGGATCATGTAGTTGTAGCCCACGATATCCTGTGCCGAGGCCAGCGCGTCGTAGATGTCCCAGTCGCTGTCCCATGCCGCCAGGGCCGACGTGACGGGCCGCGTGTCGTCCCACCGGCGCACCTGCTCACGCAGTTGGTAGGCCGTGGCCACCGCCTCTCTCGTCTTGCGCTCGATGATCTCGTTGCCCACGCTCCAGCAGAAGACGCTGGGGTGGTTGCGGTCGCGCCGCACCATGGCCTCGATGTCCTTCTTGTACCATTGGTCGAAGATCGTCGAGTAGTCGTAGGTGTTCTTGGCGCTGCGCCATCCGTCGAACGCCTCGTCGATGACGAGCAGCCCCAGCGAGTCGCACGCGTCGAGAAACGCCTCCGACGGAGGGTTGTGGCTTGTGCGCGCCGCGTTGTATCCGGCTTGCTTCATCAGTTGCACCTTGCGTATCTCCGCGTCCTTCCAGGCCGCCGCCCCCAAGATGCCGTTGTCGTGGTGCAGGCATCCGCCGTTGAGCTTGATGCTCCGGCCATTGAGTGTCAGTCCGTGGGTGGCCTCGTAGCGTATGGTGCGTATGCCAAACCATCGCTCCTCGCGGTCGATGACCTTGCCGCCATCGTCTTGCAGCTCCACCACCGCCTTGTACCGGTTGGGCTGCTCGGGGCTCCACAGGCGCGGGTTGTCCACGCGGAACGCCTGCTCCACCACCTTTGTGGTGTCGCCATCGATGCTCACGGCCTGGCTGACGGCTGTCGCGTTGCCCAGGCGCACCACCAGCTTGGCGCTTGCCGTGTGGCCCGTCTGGTTGTAGATAGTCGTCTTCAGGCGCACCTCATGCTCCGAGGGTGTGTTGATCTCCACGCCCCATCGGTCGATGCCCACACCCTTCTTGCGGATGAGCCACACGTTGCGGTAGATGCCAGACCCCGAGTACCAGCGGCAGTTCTTCTGCTTCGAGTTGTCCACGCGCACCAGGATGGTGTTCGGTCCCTTGCGCAGGGCGTGCGATATGTCGCAGAAGAAGCTTGAGTAGCCATAGGGATGGCCACCGACGCGCTGTCCGTTGACGTAGACATCCGAGTTCATGTAGACGCCCTCGAAGTAGAGGTCCACCCGGTTTGCGGCCTGCCCGCCGCCTTTGGCGTCAGTCCCCAGCCACTGGTCGTCCACGTTGATAGTCTTTTGGTACCATCCTGTCCCCGTGGGCAGGTAGCCTCCGTCGTTGCCCGACGGGTTCTTCTCGCTGAAGGGCATGAGAATGCTCCAGTCGTGGGGCAGGTTCACGGCCTTCCAACCGTCCTGCTGGGCCACGCTTTGCACGTCGCCGTCGCCATAGCGGAACATCCAGCCGTCGTTGAACAATTGCTTCTGCGCCCATGTCGTGAGGGTCGCCAGCAGGCACAAGGCCAAGGCCAGGCACCTGCGCAAGCTTGTGCCACGCGTGTGTTGCCGGTTGATTTTCGTTCTTGTCATTGGTGTGTTTTTGTAGAAAGTAGGTTGGATACAGAGTTCTTGATTACCATGCAAAAATACGATAAAAAAAACGAAAAAAGGCCTTTCTGTTTGGCTTTTCAGCTAAAAAGTTTTATTTTTGCATGCTTAGAGGCTTTCAACATCAAGAATTTATAACTTTCATGGGAGTAGAAATACGCAAGGTGGAGACCGCCAGCGATCTCAAGACCTTCATCGATTTTCATTACGATTTATATGCGGGCAGCCCTTATGATGTGCCCAACCTGTACAGCGACGACAAGAACACGCTGAGCAAGGACAAGAACGCCGCCTTTGACTTTTGCGACGCCGAGTATTACCTGGCCTACAAGGACGGCAAGGTGGCGGGCCGCGTGGCGGCCATCATCAACCACCGTGTCAACGAGCACTGGAACGTGCGGGACGTGCGCTTTGGCTGGATCGACTTCATCGACGACATCGAGGTGAGCGGCGCCCTCTTCGATGCCGTGGCCGCCTATGGCCGCGCCAACGGCATGACCGCCATGGTGGGGCCCCTCGGCTTCTCCGACATGGATCCCGAGGGCATGCTGACTTGGGGTTTCGACAAGCTTGGCACCATGGCCACCATCTACAACTACGACTATTACCCGCGCCACATGGAGCAGCTCGGCGGATGGGACAAGGACAACGACTATGTGGAGTACTTGCTGCCCGTCCCCGACGAGGTGCCCGAGAAATACGCCAAGATAGCCAAGCTGGTGGAGAAGCGCTACAACCTCCACGTGAAGAAGTTGACCCGCGACGACGTGTGGAAGCGCGGATGGGGCCGCAAGCTCTTCGAGATCATTAACGCCACCTACACCGGCCTCTATGGCTTCGTGACGCTCACCGACCGCCAGATCGACCAGTATGTGAAGATGTACATGCCCGTGGTCGACCTCAATCTCATCACCGTCATCGTCGACGGCAACAAGGACGACGCCGTGGCGGGCATGGGCATCACCATACCCTCGCTCTCCCGCGCCCTGCAGAAGTGCCGCCGCGGACGCCTGACGCCCTTTGGCTGGTGGCACGTGCTGCGCGCCATCAAGTGCCACAAGACCGAGGGTGTCGACCTCTTGCTCGTGGGCTTCCTGCCTGAGTATCGCGCCAAGGGGGCCAACGCCCTGCTCTTCGCCGACCTCATACCGCGCTACGTCGACTACGGCTTCAAGTGGGGCGAGACGCAAGTCGAGATGGAGAGCAACGGAGGCGTGCAGGGACAGTGGGGACCCTTGAACCCCATCAACCACAAGCGCCGCCGCTGCTACCGCAAGCAGCTCTGACGGCCCTCGCCCCTTCCGCAGCAAGGAACGGGATGCAATCATTGACACCAAGAACACTTACAATCCATGAGCAACGACATAATCAACGAAACGCAACCCCAGGATCCCGTGCAGCCCACCACCGCCTATACCGACGACAACATCCGTCACTTGAGCGACATGGAGCATGTGCGCACCCGCCCTGGCATGTACATCGGCCGCCTGGGTGACGGCTCACTCCCCGAGGACGGCATCTACGTGCTCCTGAAGGAGGTCATCGACAACTCCATCGACGAGTTCAAGATGAAGGCCGGAGACCGCATCGAGGTCGACATCGACGACAACCTGCGCGTCTCAGTGCGCGACTATGGCCGTGGCATCCCACAGGGCAAGCTCGTTGAGGCTGTCTCCGTGCTCAACACAGGAGGCAAGTACGACTCCAAGGCGTTCAAGAAAAGCGTTGGCCTCAACGGTGTCGGCGTGAAGGCCGTCAATGCGCTCAGCTCCCGTTTTGAGGTGAAAAGCTTCCGGGAAGGTAAGGTGCGCAGCCTGGCCTTCGCCTGTGGCAAGCTGGTGAGCGACAGCACCGAGGCCACCAACGACGAGAACGGCACCTACATCTTCTTCGAGCCCGACAACACGCTCTTCAGGAACTATCTGTTCCACGAGGAGTTTGTGGAGACCATGCTCCGCAACTACACCTACCTCAACTCGGGCCTCACCATCCTCTACAACGGCCGGCGCATCAAGAGCCGCAACGGCCTGGAAGACCTGCTCGTGGACACCATGACCACCGACCCGCTCTATCCCATCGTGCACATCAAGGGCGAGGACATCGAGATCGCCTTCACCCACACCAACCAGTATGGGGAGGAGTACCACAGCTTTGTCAACGGACAGCACACCACACAGGGCGGCACCCACCAGAGCGCCTTCAAGGAACACATTGCCAAGACCATCAAGGAGTTCTACGACAAGAGCTATGAGTACACCGACATCCGCAACGGCATCGTGGCCGCCATCGCCATCAATGTGGAGGAGCCCGTCTTCGAGTCGCAGACCAAGATCAAGCTGGGGTCCACGCTGATGGAACCCGGCGGGGAGACCATCAACAAGTATGTCGGCGACTTCATCAAGCGCGAGGTCGACAACTACCTCCACATCCACAAGGAAGACGTGGCCGACGTGCTTGAGGGCAAGATCAAGGAGAGCGAGCGCGAGCGCAAGGCCATGGCCGGCGTCACCAAGCTGGCACGCGAGCGCGCCAAGAAGGCCAACCTGCACAACCGCAAGTTGCGCGACTGCCGCATACACTATTGCGACGCCAAGGATGACCGCAAGGAGGAGAGCTGCATCTTCATCACCGAGGGCGACTCGGCCAGCGGCAGCATCACCAAGAGCCGTGACGTCAACACCCAGGCGGTGTTCTCGCTCAGGGGCAAGCCCCTCAACTCTTTTGGCCTGACCAAGAAGGTGGTCTATGAGAATGAGGAGTTCAACCTGCTGCAGGCGGCGCTCGACATCGAGGACGGTCTGGACAACCTGCGTTACAACAAGGTCATCGTCGCCACCGATGCCGATGTGGACGGCATGCACATCCGACTGCTCATCATCACCTTCTTCCTGCAGTTCTATCCCGAGCTGATCAAGAAGGGACATGTCTACGTGCTCCAGACGCCCCTCTTCCGTGTGCGCAACCGCCGCACAAAGATCAAGAACAAGAAGATGATTGCCGATTACGACAGCCGGCTGGGCGTGGGAGAGAAGAAAAGCGACTTCATCACCCGCTACTGCTACACCGACGAGGAGCGCGTCAAGGCCATCCGTGACCTGGGGCCCGACCCTGAGATCACGCGCTTCAAGGGCCTCGGGGAAATCTCACCCGACGAGTTTGCCCATTTCATAGGGCCCGACATGCGGCTGGAGCAGGTGACGCTCCACAAGAACGACCAGGTGCAGAAGCTCCTCGAATACTACATGGGAAAGAACACCATGGAGCGCCAAAACTTCATCATCGACAACCTGGTGATTGA
This sequence comes from bacterium, assembly GCA_963594895.1. Classification (GTDB taxonomy): domain Bacteria; phylum Bacteroidota; class Bacteroidia; order Bacteroidales; family Bacteroidaceae; genus Prevotella. Next base: position 17,274 of record CAVBFJ010000015.1, read on the forward strand.
GGAAGACATACCCGAGGAGGAGTAAATCCACACATACACTTTTTTGACCATGACCAACATCCTTTCATCCTTGCGACAGCTGAGCCTCTCCCGTGGGGGAGTCGGCGTGGACTTTTCACGCCTCGTCGTGCCAGTTGTCGCCTTGTTCCTGTCCCTTCTTCCCTGTTCGGGCCTGCATGCGCAGCGCAGCTCGCGTGCCGTCAACGAGGAGCAGTTGCGGAAACTACAGATAGCCGAGCTGGCCATCAGTGACCTCTATGTCGACACCGTGGACCAGTCGAAGTTGGTCGAGAACGCCATACGCGGCATGCTGGAGAAGCTCGATCCCCATTCGTCTTACTCCACAGCCAAGGAGACCAAGGCCCTGAACGAGTCGCTGGGAGGTTCCTTTGAGGGCATCGGCGTGCAGTTCAATATCCAGAACGACACGTTGCTCGTCATCCAGCCTGTCTCGGGCGGCCCCTCGGAGAAGGTGGGCATCGTGGCTGGCGACCGCATCGTGGCCGTCAACGACACTGCCATTGCGGGCGTGTCGATGTCCCGTGACGAGATAGTCAGGCGCCTGCGCGGCCCCAAGGGTTCCAAGGTGGCGCTGACCATCGTCAGGCGCGGCATCAAGGAGAGGCTGACCTTCACTGTCGTGCGCGCCAAAATACCCGTGAAGACGGTCGACGCCAGTTACATGATACGGCCCGGTGTGGGCTATGTGCGCGTCGGCAGCTTTGGCGCCACCACCTACAAGGAGTTTATGGACGCCGTCAAGGCCTTGCAGGGCCAAGGCATGAAAGACCTGGTGCTCGACCTCCAGGACAACGGTGGCGGATACATGATTGCCGCCATACAGATAGCCAATGAGTTCCTGGCGAAGGGAGACCTCATCGTCTATACCGACGGACGCCGCGTGCCCCGCAAAGAATATCGTGCCGAGGGCAACGGAACGTTGCTGGACGGTCGTGTGGTGGTGCTGGTCAATGAGTTCTCAGCCTCAGCGTCGGAGATTGTCACGGGGGCCCTGCAAGACCAGGACCGCGGCGTCGTGGTGGGGCGACGCTCCTTCGGAAAGGGGCTCGTCCAGCGTCCCATCGACTTCTCCGACGGTTCGATGATGCGCATCACCATCGCCCATTATTTCACGCCCACAGGGCGCTGCATACAGAAACCTTACAAGAAGGGAGACCTCAAGGCCTATGAGCAGGAGCTCGACAGCCGATACAAGCATGGCGAGCTCTACAGTGCCGACTCCATCCACTTCGCCGACTCGTTGAAGTTCTACACCTTGCGGCGACACCGCACGGTCTATGGCGGGGGTGGCATCATGCCCGACTATTTCGTGCCCCTCGACACCACCCAATATACGCGCCTCCACAGGCAGCTGGCCGCCAAGGGCATCATTGTCAAGGCGAACTTGAAGTATGTGGACAACAACCGCAAGCTGTTGCGCAGGCAGTATCCCACCTTCCAGTCTTTCCTCACATCATTCACGGTGCCCCAGAGCTTGCTCGACGAGGTGCTGGCCGAAGGGAAGAAGGCGAGCGTGGAGCCGAAAGACGACCAGGAACTGGCGCAGACCTTGCCCCAGTTGCGCGCGCAGCTCAAGGCCCTTGTGGCACGCGACCTGTGGGACATGAGCGAATACTTCCAAGTCATCAACGAGCAGAACCACATCGTCAACAAGGCCTTGGAGGTGCTGGCGAACAGCCAGGCTTGGCAGTGAGCGGTGCCACCCAAAACCTTAAGGACATGGAACAGCTGTTGCATTATTGCTGGAAGCACAAGATGTTTCCCCTCGGCACGCTCCGCACCACTGACGGGCGCGCCGTGGAGGTGATCGACCCGGGGCTGCACAATCGCAATGCGGGCCCCGACTTCTTCAACGCAAAGGTGAGAATCGACGGCGAGCTGTGGGTCGGCAACGTGGAACTCCATGACAAGTCGTCCGACTGGTTCCTCCACGGCCATGACCATGACGACCATTATAACAACGTGGTGCTGCATGTGGCTGGTGTGGTCGACGCCGAGGTGCGCACGGCCAACGGGCTGACGCCACCCCAGATGCAGCTCGACGTGCCCGAGGCGGTGCGCCGCAACTACGAGACCTTGTTGCAGGCTGACAACTATCCGCCCTGTTACAAGATCGTCCCGCATCTCTCGGGCTTGATGGTGCACTCCTGGATGAGCGCCCTTGAGACCGAACGGTTGGAGCGCAAGACTGAGGACATCTGCCGGCGCGCCGCCCAGTGTGACGGCTCGTGGGAGGCGGCCTACTTCGTCACCATGGCCCGCAACTACGGGTTTGGTGTCAACGGTGACGCCATGGAGCAGTGGGCACTCAACGTCCCGTTGGGTGCCGTCGGCCACCATCGCGACGACATATTCCAAGTGGAGGCCTTTTTTATGGGCCAGGCAGGCCTGCTCGACCCGCTGTCGATACCTGGGCGCCATCGCCAGGCAGCGCTCGCTGACGGCTATTTTCAGCGCCTTGGGGGCGAATACAAGTACTTGGCCCAAAAGTTTGGCCTTCATCCCATCGACCACCGCCTGTGGCGCTTCCTGAGGTTGCGCCCCCAAAATTTCCCGCACATACGCATCTCGCAGTTGGCCCGTCTCTATTTTCTTCGCCAGGCGGGGTTGTCCCTGCTTGTGGAATCTGAAGACCTGAAGAGCGCCGAGCGGTTGCTGGAGACATCGGTCACCGATTATTGGCAGACCCACTACGCCTTTGGCTGCGAGAGTGCGCACAGTGAGAAGCGGCTATCGGCGTCGTCGGTCAACCTGCTTCTCATCAACACCGTCGTCCCCATGCTCTTTGCCTATGGCCGCCATAAGCGTGACGACAGGCTCTGCGACCGCGCCTTCAGTTTCCTGGAGCAGTTGCGCGCGGAGAACAACCACATCGTCCGCATGTGGAAGGAGTGCGGACTGGCGGTCGACAACGCTGGAGATTCCCAGGCGCTCATACAGCTGAAGAATGAGTATTGTGATCGGCGTGACTGTCTGCGCTGCCGTTTCGGATACGAGTATCTCAAGGGGTAGGGTGGGGCGGTCGCCCCGTGGCATGATCAACAACGCATAACAAATATGAAAGAATACCTGTTTACCACACGGATGGATGTGCGCGACTATGAGTGCGACATCGAGGGCATCGTCAACAATGCCAACTACCTGCACTACACGGAGCACACCCGCCACCGCTTCTTGCACAGTCTTGGCGTGAGTTTCTCGGCACTCCATGAGAAGGGCGTCGACGCTGTGGTGGCACGCATGCAACTGAAGTTCAAGGCGCCCCTGCGGTGCGACGACGAGATGGTGTCGTGCCTCAACCTCAAGAAGGAGGGCATGCGCTACGTCTTCGAGCACGACATCTACCGCGCCTCAGACATGCGGCTGAGCTTCCACGCCGATGTGGACCTCGTGACGCTGATCAATGGCAAGCTCGGCGTGAGCGAAGACTACGACCGCGCCTTCGGTTTCGACAAACTGTAATGGGACACGCACATTAACAGAGCAGACAAATTGGACAACGAACTGATAAACACCGTCGCGCTGGCTCGCCTGAGCTATTTCCACCTGAACGCCATGGTGGCCCTCTACAGGGAGATGGGGTCGGCCACTGCCATCGTTGAGCAACGTGGTGAGTTGGCCAAGATGTTCCCCAACCTCCCTGCGAACATCTCCAATGCGCTGGCCAGCCTCGACGTCATGCGCGAGCGGGCCGAGGAGGAGCTCGCATGGGCGGCCGACCATGGGGTGAAGACCTTTTGCCTCAATGACCCACATTATCCCCGTCGGCTCAAGGACATTCCTGACGCCCCACTGGTGCTCTTCTATCGCGGGACGGCTGACCTCAACGCCAATAGGGTCATCAACATCGTCGGCACACGCCATTGCACGGCCTACGGCTCGGACCTCATCCGGCGTTTTGTGGCCGACCTGCGGGTGTGCTGCCCCGACACCATCATCGTCAGCGGACTGGCCTATGGCGTCGACGTCAATGCCCACCGACAGGCCCTTGCCAACCACATGGACACGGTGGCGGTGCTTGCCCATGGCCTCGACACGCTCTATCCGCAGGGCCATCGCGACACCGCCAATGAGATGTTGGCGCACGGGGGACTGGTCACCGAGTACATGACGCGCACCAAGCCCGACAAGATCAACTTCGTCAGGCGCAACCGCATCACGGCGGGGCTTTGCGACGCCACGGTGCTGGTGGAGAGCGCGTCCAAGGGCGGCGGGCTGATCACCACGAGCATCGCCAAGGATTACAACCGCGACGTGTTCGCCTTCCCCGGCCCGGTGGGGGCGCCCTACAGTGAGGGATGCAACCGTCTCATACGCGACTGTGGTGCCGGTCTCATCACCTCAGCCGAGGACTTCGTCAACGCCATGGGCTGGGCCGACGACCACAAGCTGGCGGAGGCTCGCCGGCAGGGCATCGAGCGCCAGCTCTTCCCCGACCTTACCGACGAGGAACGGCGCATCGTCCAGGTCTTGCAGAAAGCCAACGACCTCCGGCAAGACACCATCGCCGTGAAGAGCGGTCTGCCCGTGGCTTCGGTCATGGCCAAGCTCTTCCAACTTGAGATGAAGGGCGTGGTCAAGGCTTACGCCGGTGGAACATATCACCTGTTGGCCTGACGACCGCCTTGGCACACACGTGCCACATGATCATAAAACAACCATTTGACTTATGAAGATAGGCAATATAGATTTTGGTAGCAAGCCCTTGTTTCTTGCACCCATGGAAGATGTCACAGACATAGGCTTTCGCATGTTGTGCAAACGATACGGCGCAGCCATGGTCTACACCGAGTTTGTGTCGGCCGATGCCATTGTCCGCTCCATTCCCAGTACGTTGGCCAAGATGACGGTCGATGATGATGAGCGTCCCGTGGGCATCCAGATCTACGGGCGTGAGGTCGAGCCGATGGTCGAGGCGGCCAAGATCGTGGAGACCTTCCATCCCGACATCATCGACTTGAACTTCGGTTGCCCTGTGAAGAAGGTGGCTGGCAAGGGTGCCGGCGCCGGCCTACTGCGGGACATCCCCAAGATGCTCGACATCACGCGCGCCGTGGTGAATGCGGTGAAGACACCCGTCACGGCCAAGACACGCTTGGGATGGGACAAGAATGACCTCGTGATCACCACGCTGGCCGAGCAGTTGCAAGACTGTGGTGTCCAGGCTCTCACCATCCATGGACGCACACGCTCACAAATGTACACGGGTGATGCCGACTGGACACTCATCGGTGAGGTGAAGCGTAATCCGCGCATCCACATCCCCATCATTGGCAACGGTGACATCACCACGCCCGAGGGGGCTGAGCAGGCCTTCGAGCGCTACGGGGTGGATGCGGTCATGATAGGCCGCGCCACGTTCGGAAGACCATGGTTTTTCAAGGAGTGCAAGGATTACATGGCCGCCCAAGTGGGTGCAGCTAAGGTACTGCCTGCGCCCTTGTCCATTGATGACAAGATAGATATCCTCGAAGAGCAACTTCGCATCAATGTGGACCGCATCGACGAGTATCGTGGCATCCTCCACACGCGCCGCCACCTGGCTGCCTCGCCCATATTCAAGAACATTCCCAACTTCAGACAGACGCGCATCGCCCTTTTGCGGGCAGAAACCACGGATGAAGTGCTCGGAATACTCGAAAGTTGCCGTTCCATTCTGAAAGGGCTATCTATTGAACATCAGGATGTTACAAAATAACTGCGACAAAAGAGTGAATTGTTTTAACTTGCTTTAACGTATTAGCTTCCACCTTTTGTCTCCCCACCCTTTTACCCTTCAGCCTTTTATGGCTACCTTTGCACTTACAAAGCATCAGAACACACATGGTTGACGATTTCGACATACGAGAAAATAAGATATCCGGAGAGGAAAAAGAGTTTGAGAACGCCCTTCGCCCGCTTCGCTTCGATGACTTCAACGGCCAGCCCAAGGTGGTGGACAACCTCAGGGTGTTTGTTGAAGCCGCCAAGTATCGGCGCGAACCGCTCGACCACACGTTGCTCTACGGCCCTCCGGGCCTGGGCAAGACCACGCTGAGCAACATCATCGCCAATGAGCTGGGCGTCGGGTTCAAGATCACGTCGGGCCCCGTGCTCGACAAGCCTGGCGACTTGGCCGGCATCCTCACGTCGCTTGAGCCCAACGATGTGCTTTTCATCGACGAGATCCACCGCTTGCAGCCCGTCGTGGAGGAGTATCTCTATTCGGCCATGGAGGACTACCGCATCGACATCATGATCGACAAGGGGCCCTCGGCGCGGAGCATACAGCTCGACCTCAACCCCTTCACGCTCATCGGCGCCACCACCCGTTCGGGCATGCTCACGGCGCCGCTGCGTGCCCGTTTTGGCATCAACATGCACCTGGAGTACTATGATCCGGCCACCCTGCAGCGCATCATACGGCGCTCGGCGCGCCTGCTGAAGGTGCCCATCGACGACGACGCGGCCGTGGAGATAGCCCGGCGCAGCCGTGGCACGCCACGTATCGCCAACGGCCTGCTGCGCCGTGTGCGCGACTTTGCGCAGGTCAAGGGCAACGGCACCATCACTAAGGACATTGCCGACATTGCCCTCTCTGCGCTCAACATCGACTCCTATGGTCTCGACGAGATAGACAACAAGATCCTGCTGACTATCATCGACAAGTTCAAGGGAGGCCCAGTGGGCATCTCCACCATCGCCACGGCCATCGGCGAGGATGCCGGCACGGTGGAGGACGTGTATGAGCCCTACCTCATCATGGAGGGTTTCGTGAAGCGCACACCGCGTGGGCGCATGGTCACCCCCTTGGCTTACGAGCACCTGGGGAGAGATCCCTACAAGGGCAACATCATGCAACCCGAACTGTTTTAATCCTCCGCCACACATCATGGATACAAACACATCCCATCCCGCAGCCACGTCTTCTGCCCGTCCAGCGCGCATCGCCCTGTTTGCCGGCAGCTTCGACCCCTTCACCATCGGCCATGCCGACATCGTGAGGCGGGCCCTGCCGCTTTTCGACCGGCTTGTCGTTGTGGTGGCCGTCAATCCCGAGAAGCGCCACCTGTTCACCGTCGAGGAGCGTGTGGAGGCCATCCGCAACCTCTATCGTGGCGACGACCGTGTGGAGGTGATGGCCCACGAGGGCATGATGGCCGATCTGGCCCGCGAGGTCGGCGCGCAGTTCAATGTGCGGGGCGTGCGCTCGGTCGTCGACTTCGAATACGAGAAGATGGCGGCCGAGTACAACAAGCGGTTGGGAGGCCTCGAGACGGTGCTGCTCTATTGCAGTCCGGAGCTGTCCTCCGTCTCGTCGACGGCCTATCGCCAGCTGGTGTTCTTCCACAAGGACGCCGAGGCGGCCGCCCTGCTCCCATCGCCCCAGGCCGCTGCGTCGCCCACACGGGGCTGAGGCTGCCGCGGCACCATCCATTGCCGACAACACGATAACTCATTATTTATCCATACGAAATATGATCACTTACAATGCAGACGGCGTTAAGATGCCGAAGATACGTCGCCGCGACACGACCGCTTGGGTCAAGCGTGTGGCTGAGGCCCACGGACGCAAGGTGGGCGAGATCGGCTACATGTTCGTCAGCGACGAGAAGATCCTGGAGGTCAACCGCCAGTATCTGGGCCACGATTATTACACGGACATCATCACCTTCGACTATGATGAGGACGATGTCATCAACGGCGATCTTGTCATCTCGCTCGACACCGTGCGGACCAATGCCGAGAAGTTTGGCAAAGACTATGCCGATGAGCTCAACCGTGTCATCATCCACGGCATCCTCCACCTTTGCGGCATCAACGACAAGGGGCCGGGCGAACGTGAGGTCATGGAGGCCCACGAGAACGCCGCCCTGGCCATGCGCTGACCCCCCCCCACTCGGAGCCCTAGCCCGCTCCTGTGGCGTTCCCGAACTACTCCTTCTGTCGGATGCCATCTGGTCTGCGAGAGGCGAATATCGTACAACTTTTGCAAAAATTGTCCAACCGCCATCATAAACACGCTCCACGAGGGCGTGTTTTTATTTTTATTTCTTATTTTTGCAGAAAAGCAATCCTGTATTTGCACAACAACAATCTAATCATAATCTTTGGAAAACTTATGAAACAAAGACCTTTACTCAAACTGACGGCCCTGTCGTTCCTGCTGTCGCTCTTCAGCCTGACGACACTGGCGGGTCATCGCTACGACTTCAACTACACCGTCTCGCGTCCCGTGGATGCCACCGACGCCACGCTGTGCCCCGTCTACCCCACCTTGCTCAAGACGGCCTTGGGCGTCACCGACCCGGCGTCGCTGAAGCTCGTCGCCGGCTACAAGGGCACGACGGGTGACCTGAAATACCGCGCCACCAACACGGTAGGTGTCGACGCCGGCAAGAGTGGCCACTGGTTCGACATCGACGCCGTGCCCACCAACCGTGCCGCGCAGCGTGCCGCGCTGGTCGTCTGGGAGGCGCCCGCCCTGGCCGTCACCCATGGCGACCTGGCCACCGTGGGCACCAAGCTCAGCCTCATCGAGGGCTTCGTCAATGGCGACGACTCGCTTTTCTTCCACATCAACATCACCTTCACCGGCGCTGGCACGGCGGGCTCCGTCGTCACTGACCAGCCCCAGTATGTGGGGCGCGCCAGCGAGACCGACGGATGGCTGGTGACGCCGCTCGTGCAGAGAAACGACGAGGAGGCCCAGCAGCAAAACTGGATCCAGGTGGACGAGGGCGACAAGATCACTCTGAGCTGTGAGGTTCTCCACCCCGAGAACTACAAGACCGTGCGCTATCGTTGGTCGAAGACCTCGATGAACGCCCGGTCGTACAAGAATGAGGATGTCACCGTGCGGCGCTCAATGACCACCGCTCCCTTCACCCTCACGTCCAGTGCCGTCTACAATGATGGCGCGCGCTATGTGCTCCGTGTCTACTTGACCGACCTCAACGGCAAGTCGTCGTGGGTGGACTACCACTATTATGTCGACGTGCAGACCAACGCCGGACAGTTCATGGAGTGGCCCAGCTACAAGCTCTCCTACGACTTCCACACCGAGTATCCCAACCTCCAGAAGCCCACTAAGCTCCACACCTTCACCAAGAAGGACGGCACACCGGCCAACCATTATGCTGGCGAGTGGTGGTCAGTGTTCTGGGGCGACAACCTCAACTCGGAGGCCGGCACCGACTCGGCCACCATCTACACTGCCGCCAAGAACATGGTGGCCCAATATGACAAGGACTTCTCCTACATCCGCGACTACATGGGTTGGCCTCCCGACCTCAGCGCGCGCAGTGGTTACAAGTCGTTCGTCTACATCTTCGGCTCGGGCCTGAGCAACGACAACACGGCCAACACCGAGAAGGGCGGCTACCAGGGCAACACTTACGCCGACGGGCAGAACTGGGCTTGCGTGTGGGCCAGCTATTACCCCTTCAGCCGTTTCCGTGCCGACGCCGACAAGTTGTGGAGCGACGGCGAGTACCAGCGCAATGCCATGATCCACGAGGGCATCCATGCCATCTTTGCCGACCTGGGCGCCTGCCAGGGCTCCAGCTGGTTCCATGAGGGTGGCAACACGTGGCTGCAGGGCCAGGTCTATGCCAAGCGCGACGGCAAGTATGGCGACGCGGGCTTCCTCGACGGCGGTCCTTTCCTCGCTCCCCACATGCCCATCGAGTGCTATTCGGGTTGGCTGCAGGACGGCTCCTATGGAGGCCCTGGCGCACAGGGCGTCAACATGTACAACAGCAATGGCCAGCAGGTCTGCACCTGGCGCAACTACCTGGGCGGCGTGCAGTATGCCAACGCCTTCCCCGTGGTGGCGGCCAATGTGTGTGGCGACGGTGTCATCCCCTGGATCTGGCGCAACTGCAAGGACTATGTGCTCAAGACCATGGGCGACTCCATTGGTGAGGAGCCCATGCGGCAGATCATCACGGCCTACCGCGCCCGCCAGGCCCTCTTCGACCTCGGTGGCTGGGACAACTGTTATCGCTCGGTGGTCAACGCCAACTTTGGCATCTCGGTGAAGCCTGAGTGGGAGCCCTATTGGATCAATGTCGCCCCGTATCGCATCACCCCCTACCAGTCGGTGACGCTCGACAATGCCGACGGATGGATGGCGCCTGACACGCTGACCAACCCCGGCTGGAGTGGCGGCAACATCATCCCCATCCACGTCTCGGGCAATGTGGCCAACGTGGAGTTCCGACCTGAGGACACGCAGATGCGCGCCTTGCTCTGCTACCGCACCAAGGACGGCCGATGCTACTACAGTCAGCCTGTGAAGTGTGGCAACATGAGTATCGACATCACGGAGAAGCCCGCCAATGGCGTCATCTTCTGTGTGGTCTGCAACACCGACTATGTCTATCTTGGCGATGACCAGCGCAAGCACCACTGGGACTATCGCATCCGCTTGGGCGAGGGTGCCAAGGCCATTGCCGACACCTATACCCGTTGGTTCAACTACGAGCAGGACCTGAAGGACGACTACATCACCGGCATCCAGTCTGTGCGTGACAACAGCGCCACCGCAGGCAAGCTCCACATGATGTCATCCGTGGCCGTGCGCGGCCAGGTCATCCGTCTCGACCTGGGCGATGTCAATCCCGCCGATGTCACCGTGCGCGTTGTGGGCGCGTCGGGTGTCATGGTGCAGCAGGGCCGCCTCAGTGCCGACGGCACCTACCTTGTGCCCGCCAACCTGCCCGCAGGCCTCTGCTTCTTCACCTTCGCCTATGGCAACGAGCATCAGACGGTCAAGATGATCGTGAAGTAAGCCATGCACTTTCCCCTGTTGAGGCGTCACCCAAGGGTGGCGCCTCAATAGGTATCCATCAGATTGAACATAGTATGGTAGAGCCCTAAATTAAGTTTTGAACAATGGAATAATGCTTTTCCTTTTGAAAAGGAAATATTTGGTGAAGGTCCCAAATTCCATGTTATCACGTTGATAGTTGGGCGGGTCCACTTGCTCCCTTGCTTTTTATCACTCCATATCCCAGTTGTGCCTTTTTGCAACCTTGTTTTTTTATCAAGGATTTTAGGCATGGGCCTCTCCAGCTTTCGGCAATGGCTATAACCATCGCTCGGGGCAAGAGATGTTTCGCATTGCTGCCATAGAATATAATGACTGTGCGGACTGTTCTTTTTTTGGACCGTTTTTGTGTCATTCCTTTCATTTGTCCCCTTTCTTGCCTTAAAAAACGCCATGTGATGCCTGCGTATTCTGAAAAAGTGTTACCTTTGCAAAATAATTGTTGAAAGCGACAGTGGCGGCCGACAACATCAAGGTCTCGCAGGCATCAGACTGTGCGCTTTCCGCCATTGCAAAGGCAAACACACAACGTATTCGGATTATTCTTTCATTTCAACTTTTTATAATTATGCAAAAGAACTTTATCTTGGGTCTGTGCGGTGCGATGCTCCTGACGGGTGTCGCCACCGCCGACGCACAAAAGCTCTCTGCTGCATCTGGCTCCCAGTTCGTGGAGGGGGTGGTGCGCGTGAAACTCCAGCCGGAGTTGGCGTCGCTGCTGCAAAAGGCCACCCTGCCCGACGGCACCGTCCAGAAGAAAGCAAAGGCCCAGTACGTCACGACCGGTGCCGCCACACTCGACCGTGTGGCGCAGAAAGTGAAGGTTGCGAGCATGAGACGGGTGTTCCCCTATGCGGGCAAGGACGAGGCCAAGCACAAGGCCGCCGGCCTCGACCGCTGGTACGACATCACCTACACCGCTGACGGCATGACCGCAGCGCAGGCACGCAACCTCTACACGTCCACCGCTGGCGTGGAGTATGCCCAGCGCATCCCCGTGTACCAGCCCTACGGAGGCGAGAGCTTCAAGGCCGTGTCGCCCACCGATGTGTCGTGGGCTAAGCAGGCGATGTCGACCCTGCCATTCAACGACCCATTGCTGGCCAAGCAGTGGCACTACTACAACGACGGCTCCATTGAGGGCACCCTCGCGGGCTACGACATCAACGTGTTCCCGGCATGGGAGAGCGGTGTCACGGGCTCGAAGGATGTCATCGTGGCCATCATCGACGGCGGCTTCCAGACCGACCACCCCGACCTGAAGGACAACCTCTGGATCAACGAGGCCGAGCTCAACGGGCAGCCGGGCGTCGACGATGACGGCGACGGATATGTCGACGACATCTACGGATACAACTTCGTCATCAATTCCTCGAACATCAACGCGCACTCGCACGGCACACACGTGGCCGGAACGGTGGGAGCGACCAACAACAACGGCATTGGCGTGTCGGGTGTTGCCGGAGGCTCCGACGGTACGGGCGGTGTAAAGATGATGGTCTGCCAGGTGTTCGACTCCAGGGCAAGCAGCTCCGCTGAGGCCGACTTCGCCGCCGCGCTTGTCTACGCTGCCGACAGGGGCGCAAGCATCGCGCAGTGCTCATGGGGAATGAGCATGGCCGACGAGGAAGACAAGGCTGTCAGCGAGGCCGTGAGATACTTCACCAAGAATGGTGGAGGCGACAAGATGAACGGCGGCCTCTGCATCTTCGCTGCCGGTAACAACGGAGAAGAGGGCAACTTCTACCCCGGATGCCTCGACGAGGCCGTGGCCGTGGGTGCCATGACCGCTGACGGCACGGTGGCCAGCTACTCCAACTACGGCAAGTGGGTGGACGTCACCGCTCCCGGTGGTCTTGAGGACTACGGTGAGCAGTATGGCGTGCTCAGCACCCTGCCCAACAGCAGCTACGGATACAACGAGGGCACCTCGATGGCATGTCCCCACGTGTCGGGCATCGCCGCGCTCATCCTCTCAAAATACGGCAACAAGAACTTCTCAAACGAGACGCTGCGCACCTTGCTCACCACCTCGGTGAACGACCTGTACACCAAGAATCCAACCTTCGCTGGACTCATGGGAACAGGCTTCATCGACGCCTACAAGGCGCTGCAGGGCAAAGAGGGCAGCGTGCCCGATGCCGTGGCCGACTTCACGGTGACGGCTTCGCACGACAATGCGCTCATTGAGTGGAAGATACCCGAAACCGAGGAGAAGAGCATCGACCACCACGTCATCTATTATAGCAAGGAGGCCTTCACCGCCAGCGACAACCTCAGCAAGTTGAGCTCGGTGTCGGTCGACACCAAGTTCAAGTACTCGGGCGACTCGGTGGCCTACGAGCTCACCGGCCTGGAGGCTTCCACCAAGTACTATTTCGCCATTGTGGCATACAACCGATGGGGAAAGGCCTCTGCAATGTCTGTCGTCAAGGAGGCCACCACAAACGCCGGGCCGAAGGTGCAGGTCGACAAGACCGCACTCACCATGACCGTCAACGCGGCTGAGTCGGAGACGGCCGAGGCGTCGTTCAACATCAAGAACACTGGTGAGGGCGTGCTGAAGTATCAGCTCACGGCCGCCACCACGCGCGCCACGATGTCGACCAGCTCGCGCGCTGACAAGCCGACGCCCGGACAGGTAGTGCCCTTTAGCGGCACGGTGGCGCCGGCCCTGGCCAAGAGCAACGCCATTGCCACATCCGACTACCAGGCCAAGGACTGGCCCAGCACCCTCACCTATTCGGAGATGCTCTACAGCTACCTGGGCGAGTCGGACACGAAGCTGCCCAATGCGCTCGCACAGTATTTCTATGTCGACAAGACCAAGTATCCCGACGGCTTCAACCTCACGGCGCTGAAGTTCCAGGGACAGAACGGGCAGGACCCGGAGATCGAGATCTACGACGGTTCGCGCTCCATCTCTACGGCAAGCCTCATCCAGAAGGTCAACTATAGCTACTGGATGTACAACTACAACATCACGCTGCCTGAGCAAATCTATTTCGCCCCCGGAACGAGCTTCTGGGTGGTGGCCAAGTTCCCCGCAGGTGCCAAGAACCCACTGGGCGCTGGCAAGACCAGTCTCGACGACGTGTCGCAATACAGCTTCTACAGCTCCAACGGAGGCGCGACGTGGACCCAGCTGAGTGAAGTGCTCAAGGGCACGAGCTTCGAGGCGGTCGCCGACCACCTCACATGGGCCGTGCAGGCCATCAGCCAGAACCCCGACTGGAGCAAGGTGCTCAACCCCGAGCCCATCAGCGGCGAGGTGCGCCCAGGCGAGAGCCAGGCGGTGACGCTGAAGAACGACGGCCAGAAGCTTGTCAATGGCACTTACAAGTTCAACATCCATGTGAAGACCAACGAAGCTGTCGACTCGAAGAAGCAGGTGGCGCTCACCATGACGGTGAAGGGCTACAAGCCTGAGATGCACAGCCAGCAGCTCGTCGACTTCGGCAACCTGCTCGTCGGACAGCAGAAGACCATCGACGTGGAGCTCACCAACAGTGGCTACGGCGTCTTCGGAGGCAAGTACGGCTACTTGCAGAGCCCGCAGAACGTGTCGTCTTCGTCCGACCAGTTCGACGTGTCGAGCGGTATGCAGAACATCGCCGCACGCTCCACCGGCAAGCTGCCCGTGACGTTCAAGCCCACCAAGGCCGGCAATTTCACCAGCAACATAACGGTCACTGACAAGAACAACATCAAGCACACCTTTGTCGTGCGCGGCGTGGCGTCGGCCACTGCTGTCCTCGACTTGCCCGAGAGCGAGTTCGACCTCGGCGACCTGAAGGTGGGCGGTGAGGCCAAGACGGCCACCGTGACACTGAAGAACACGGGCGAGTATCCCTTGCAGTACGTGTTCCCGAAATACTCGTCACAGTCTATCGACGGCTCGACGGCCCGCGTGCACAAGTTCGGATACACCACCATCTCAAACGTGGCCGGCGACAATTCGTTCGACTATGAGCCGGCTCCCGAGCTGGCCGACGAGCAGGACATCACCTCACAGTTCACCAGCGACAACTGGCAGTCGGGTCCGGTGAAGATCGGCTTCAAGTTCCCGTTCTACGGAAAGGAGTACGACCAGATCTACGTCTCGTCTTACGGCGGCGTGAGCGTGCAGCCCATCGACGGCCGCATCTCGTGCATGGTGCCCACGGGCGACTGCGTGGAAGGACTGGGCTACATATCAGCCTACACCAACTCGGGCTGGATGGACATGGGTGCCAACAGCAAGGTGACCTACGGACACAAGGACGGCAAGCTGTACGTCAAGTTCAAGGACGTGGTGACACCGGCCACTGACGGCGGCGGCGAGACCACCACCATCAGCTTCCATATGGCCCTCTGCCCCGACGGCAGCGTGGAGGTGTACTACGACGACTATGACCCGGCTGGTGTGTTCGGCAGCGGCGGCCACAACTTCGTGGGCGTTTCCGACATCGAGTCGAAGGATGCCTGCGTGTTTGTCGACGGCAACATGGTGCAGGATGCCAATGGCGGTCTCGACGCACCCTACTATGACATTGCGACAGGCAGCGCCATCAAGATCGTGGCTCCGGCCAAGTCGATGGTCAAGAGCCTCTCCAGCACCGACGGCTACATTGGCAACGGCGAGAGCAAGGACATCACCGTGACACTCGAGGCGGGCGACAACCTCTACGCCGGCGAGCTCACCAACTACCTCACCGTGCTCACCAACGACCCCTCCCACGCAAGCGCCAACATCACGCTGAAGGCCAACATCGTGGGCGACAACCTCAAGGCTGAGGCCGTGACGGACACGAAGGCACTGGATTTCGGCGATGTGTTCCGCACATCCGCACAGCACCACAACGTGTTGCTGAGCAATAACGGAAAGGACGTGCTGCACGTGAGCGGCGTAAGCGTCAAGAACGGCAAGTTCAGCGTGGACGAGGAGGTTGCCGAGGCATTCGACGTGGCCGCCGGACAAGGCAAGGACATCACCGTCACCCTGCCCACCGAGCAGAAAGGCAGCGTGGAGGACACGCTCGTCATCAGCATGACTGACGGCTCTGCCCTGGAGGTGGCCCTGAAGGGCAACGTCATCGGCACCCCGCAATGGAGCGTCAGCCCCGAGGCCATCGAGGCCGAGACCCCCTACGGCGTGAATGTCGTGAAAGACGACATCGTCGTGACCAACAACGGCGACGAGCCGCTCACCTTCTCGGCTGAGCCCGACACCTGGTACCGTGCGCTCGACGTCGAGGAAGAGGCCGACAACAAGGTCGACTACGTGTTCCGCTCCAAGAGCGACGGCTTCGATGTTCCCTACAACTGGGTGGACATCACCTCCGACTACACCGAGCACATGCCCTACTCCTATTTCATCGACAAGACCGACTTCAAGAAGGTGACCTTGCCGTTCGAGTTCCCGTTCTACGGAAAGAAATACACGGAGATGTACATCTACAACACGGGCTTCGTGTCGTTCGACGCTCCCGTGGAGGACTACAAGCAGTTCCCCGAGCCGCCTGCAAGCCTGCCCACGACGGAGACATTCTACAGCAACATCATCTGCCCGTTCTGGGGCAACCACTCCATGAACACACCGTCTACGGACGGCGTCTACTACAAGGCCAACGCCGACAATGTGGTCGTGTCGTACAAGAACTACGGCAACACCATGATGCAGGGCATGAACTTCCAGGTGATCCTCCGCAAGGACGGCACGTTCAAGTTCCAGTACGCCCTCGACCCCGACGGCTTCCAGCTGGGCGTGTTCGGCCTGTGTGGCATCATGGACCACAGCGAGACGCGTGGCATCACGCCGTCTGACATGTACATCAACTCCGGCAACGCCATGGAGTTCACGCCTTACAAGAACTACGTGCTCGCTCCGGGAAAGAGCGCCAGCCTGCCCATCGAGCTGAAGGCCGACAAGCTGGCTGACACCTATGAGTATGAGCTCAAGGTGAAGACCAACGCTCCCGCCAGCGAGAACGTGACCATCCCCGTGACGCTCAACATCACCGGCGCCGCCGAGCCTGTGTTCCCCGACACGGTGTTCGTGGAGCAGGTGGTCGACGAGAACCCGATGAACCCCGTCTACCATGAGTTCTATGTGGTGAACAAGGGTTCCAAGGCGTTCACCATCGACGACGTGGCTTCCGAGCTGTTTGTCGCTTCTGATCCCGACGACCCATGGGCAATGCCTGAGGCATCGCTCGAGGTCTACACTGACGCCAACAGTAGTGGCGGCGGTGACTATCCCGACATCGGCCCGCTCTCAGCAAGCGGCACGATGGCGTGGATGCCTTACGAGTCGGGCATGATGGCCCCCATCACCGTGGGACAGGACACCGTGAAGTTCCGCATCACGCTCTACAACACCTACGACGTGCGCCAGCAGGACTATCCGCTTGAGTTCACCGTCAGTGGCCTCGATGAGGACACCTACGAGTCGACCATCAGCGTGAATGTCACCGAGGCGCCCGCCCTGGCCTTCGACCAGGAGGCTCTGTACATCGATGGCGTCTCAAGCGACTACACGGGCGTCTCGACCGTCAACATGATGAACGAGGGTGGCTACAAGCTCAACTACACGTTGCGCCTGGATCCCTCAGGCCACGACGAGGCCACCGACGACGACTACAACGACTATCCGTCGCCTGCGCTCAACGTCATCGCCCGTCCGTCGGCCGATGTTGCCAAGCAGTTTGTTGCAGCAAGCGCCCTTCAGGGCAAGAGCCTCCTCAAGGCCTTCGGCATGAAGAAGGTGAAGGACGACCAGCAGTTCATCTATGACGTGCCGCAGGGTGTGACCGACAACATGCTCTACCATCCTGTGCTCAACCCCGTGAGCAGCGCCATCGCCGCCGTGATGGGAACGGGCAGCAGCGCGCTCGACGAGAACTTCTACGCCGCCACACGCTACGAGGCACCCGCTGAGGGCTTCAACCTGACGCACCTCTATTTCGTGGGCACGGTGGGCGACCTTGAGAATGTCGACATCGAGGCCTCCGTGATACTTGGCAACGATGTCACGGCCACGGCCAAGACCATCGGCCACGGCACGATACACGTCGATAGCGAGGAGCCCCTGAGCAACGGCAGCTACCAAGGTGTGCCACGCATGCTCAAGTTCGACAACCCCGTCTACATCAATCCGTCCGACACGTTCTACGTGGTGCTCAAGTATCCCGCCGGTTACAAGTCATCGGCGCTCATGGCATCGAAGGACGGTGACATGGAGACCAACCGCTACATGGCCCATCTTAAGTCGCTCGGCGGCTGGGTGGACATCGAGGCCCTCTATGACAACGCGCAGAGCACAGGTGCCTTCGGCTACTTCATGACCTGCGTGGAGCACGAGAAGGGCGAGCCCTGGATCAAGCTCCTCAACGATGAGACGGCCGGAACCCTTGAGGTGGGCGACGCCTTGCCCCTGAACTTCCAGGTGAACGCCAAGAGCGCCTACTTCGCCAAGGGCAACAAGGCCACGCTCGTGGTGAAGACCAACGACCCGGCCAACGCCACCGTCAACTACCACATCTACCTCGACCGCAATGCCGCTCCGGTCATTGAGGCTCCCGAGGCCGTGGTGGCCGCCAAGCAAGGCGACAGCACCCGGGTGAAGGTCAGCGTGTCGGATGACGAGTATGACGCCTTCACCGTGAGCTTCGCCGACAACAAGGACTACACATCCGTGTTGTCATACAACGAGGGCGACGGCGTGACCTATGAGGACGGCACGTTCAGCGTTCCTGAGGGCGCCCAGCTCGAGGCAACGCTCGCCATCACTCCCGAGTATGGTTACGACAAGGTCGGCAAGGGTGCCATCGCCGTGAGCGCCACCGACGCCAACGGCAACGCCTCTTCGGCCACCGTCAACTACAGTGTGGAGTTCACCAACCGCGCTCCCGAGTTCATCGGCCAGGACGAACTCACCTATGCCGCAGGGCAGCAGTCGGGCGTCATCAGCTACTTGACGCTCTTCAGCGATCCCGACGGCGACAAGTTCACCTGCGCCGCCACCTCGGACAACACGAGTGTGGCCAGTGTCTTCGTGTCTGAGGAAGGCCTCATCATCAATGCCAAGAAGGCCGGCACCGCCGTGCTGACCCTCACGGCCACGGATGACAACGGTGGCACGACGCAGCACAAGGTCACCGTCAACGTGACATCATCGACAGGCATTGCCGGTGTTACGGCCGACGGCGGCAGTGTGACCGTGGACAGCGACAACAGTGGCACCGTGAGCGTCGTGGTCAACGGCGATGTGACCGACGCCACCCTGCGCCTTTACAACAACGCAGGCCAGCTGGTTGCCGAGAAGACGGTCCACAACCTGCATGCCGGCGACACGGTGACGCTCCCGACCAACGGCAGCGCCGGTGTCTATCACCTCAACGCTGTGCTCGACGGGAAGACCTCCAACGTGAAGTTTGCCGTGAAATGACAACTCGGCCCCCGGCGTGGTCGGTAGCCACGCCAGGAGCATACCTATAAAAAGGGTGGAATGTCGATAATGACATTCCACCCTTTTGTCGTCTGTGGCGTCGCGCGCTGGGGGAAAATGGCGGTCGCCCCGCCGGTGACAGTTGTTTTGCGGATGTTTTGGCAGCCAATCCAAATGTTTTCCGTACTTTTGTGGGACAATAACGAATGCACGACAGATGAAACCAATCCATTTCTTGGGCTTGTTGCTCTTGCTGATGCTGTCTGCCTGCCATGCGAATGACCAAGCGCGGAAGGACAGCTTCGACGCCACAGGGACCTGGCAGCACGTGGGGTTCAACGCGCCTCCCGACCGATACCGCCTTTATTTCTCCGACCACACGTTCGTCACCCTTCGCTGTACACCCGGCGATCCCAATGGTACGTTTCTCGCCACGGGTGGCGGTACATTCGCCATCCACGGTGCCACCTATGTGGAGAATGGCAAAAAGTCGCTCCTCCATCTCGCGGGCGACACCCTGATGACCATTGGCCGGGCCCCCGGCGGCACGACATGGAAGCGGACGCAGGTCTTCGATGCCTCCACCCTGCGCCTCATCAAGCGTGAGACACGAGACTACGCTTACACCGACGCGACGGGCCATGAGGTCATTCGTGTGTTTTCCATCAACGACATCCAGATGCGTGACAAGCGAAAGGTGATGACCATCAGCATCGCCGTGCTGGCCGTGCTGGCCTTGGGCGCCACGGGCTACGCCCTCCGCTCGCGCCGGAGACGGAAGCGGCTGGAGCGCAAGCTGGCCCAATATGAGGCGGGACGACTCCAGGCGAGCGATGAGCTGAAGCGGGCGCTCGACAGTGCGGAGAGGCAGTTCCGGCAGTCGCAGTTCTATCAGCGGCTGCTCCGCAAGGTGGAGACGGGCGAGCCCATGGCCGATGCCGAGTGGGACGAACTGGAGAACCATGTGGCCCTGCTCTCGCCCAACTTCCGCAGCAAGGTCTATTCGCTCCACAAGTGCTCGCCACAGGAGTATCACGTGAGTCTCCTGCTGAAGGCCCATTTCGCCCCGACGGAGATCGCCACGCTCATCTGCCGGTCGCAGAGTGCGGTGGCCAGCGTCAGGAGCCGGCTCTATCAGAAGGTGTTCGACAAGAAAGGAAGTCCCAAGGACTGGGACGACTTTATCGCCTCATTATAAACCCTTTGCACGGATTGCGCAGGATTTGCGCAGTCCGTTTTTTATGCGTGGCTCCACTTGCGCAGCTTTTGCACAACACGACCGGGCATCCCATCCCTGGCTTTTGCCTACATTTGCGGCAGGAAAAACAATCTAAACCTACCGCAAATGAAAAGACACGTCACGACCGCCATTTTCTTATGGCTTCTCCTTCTCACGACCGCCACCGCACAGAACCTGCACCTCGTGGGTGAGGTGGAAGACTGCTACCTGGGCCGCCCGCTCACCGACGTCCGCATCAGCGTGCTGACTGCTGACAGCACGCTGGTGACCGACTCGGTGCGGTTCACCCGCTTTACCGACCGCGCCGGCAACCTGCAAAAGATGGTCTTCTCCATCGCCGTTGGCGCCGCGCCGACCGACCTGCTGGTGCGCGCCTCGCGCGAGGGCTACGACGATGCCTGGCAGCGCGTGTCGACCGCCCACCCCACAGACGATGGCACCATCACCCTGCCTACCTTCAAGATGCAGAAACGGAGCGTGACCGACCTGGGCGAGGTGGTGGTGATGGCCACCAAGATCAAGATGTACAACAAGGGCGACACCATTGTCTACAATGCCGATGCCTTCAAGTTGCCCGACGGCTCGATGCTCGACGCGCTCATACGGCAGCTGCCCGGCGTGACGATGAGCGACGACGGGCAGATACGGGTCAACGGGCGCTTGGTGGACGAACTGCTGTTGCAGGAGCGCTCCTTCATGCGGGGCAACAAGAACATCCTCATGAAGAACCTGCCCTACTACACCGTGAAAACCGTCAAGGCCTACGAGAAGCAGAGCGACAAGAGCCAGGCCCTGGGCAGCGACGTGGAGCCCCGCCGCTTCGTGATGGACGTGAACCTGAAGGACGAATACTCGCGCGGCTATATCGCCAACATGGAGGCGGCCTATGGCACAAGCGACCGGTGGTTGGCGCGCGGCTTTCTCCTGGGCTACGATGACCTCTGGCGCTACTCGGTGATGGCCAACGCCAACAACGTGAACGAGACGCGGCAGATGGGCGCGCAAGGCTTCTGGACGCCCGGCGGGATGCCCCAGTCGGTCATCACCACACGCAGCGTGGCCACCGACCTCGACTACCAGTCGAAAAACAAGCAGGTGACCAACAACCTCACGGCCTCCTACACCGACACGAAAGACGAGACGGACATGCGCATGAGCCAGGAGACCTTCCTCGACGGCTTGCGCCCCATCTCGATGACTGAGGCCGCCAACCGAACCACTGACCGGCGCGTGAGGGCGGAGAACAACTTCACGCTGAAGAAACCGTTCTACCTGCGGTCGACGACCACCTTCGAGCACAACTGGCAGCGGGGCTTTGGCATCTCCTCCTTCGTGGAGCGCCGCGGCGCCGACACCACCGCGCTCGCCACCCGCTCGGTCAGCCGCCACCGCTCCTGGAGCATCGCCCAACAGGTGGTCGGAGGTTTCAGCGTCAACCGCAGCAAGCAGTGGAACGCCGGTTACACGGCTTACTTCCGCCGCGCCCATAGCCAGGCGCGCCCCTCATCGAGGTTTGAGACCTGGCAGACGCCAGCGGCCGAGCGACGCGTCAGCCACAACGCCCAGGACATCAGCAACAGGACGACGGCGTTTATGCTGAGCGCCGACGCCTCCTTCCCGAAGGCCTTGGGACGGATGGACATCAGGCTGGACGAAGCGTACCAGAACAACTACATCAACGACCACGACTATCTCTACCACCCCGACACGCTGACGCTCGTCTCGCAGATCGACATGCTGACCGCCACGGCCGACGCCAACAACTCCTATCGCAGCCGCCGCCTGGTCGGGCGCAACACCGTCAGTCTCCACCTGTCACGCCAAGGCCACTACCAGCTGGGCAACAGCTCGCTCATGGTGAACTACAACCAGTGGGACCTGGGCCTTGACCTCGTGACCCACCACCGCACGCTCGACTATCAGCGGGGCGCCATCGACACCACGCTCCGCCACACGGTGACCTACCTTCAGCCCAGCCTCTCATACCGGCACATGTCGACCGCGGGCAAGCGCGACCTGCGCCTCAACGCACGCTTCGCGCAGGAGCCCGTCGACCTGATGAACCAAGTGGCCTACCGTGACGACAGCCGCCCCCTGGTGACAAAACTGGGAAATCCCGCATTGAAAGGCTCCGCATCCTCCCACCTGACGGTCGACTACACCCGAAAAGGAGGCCAGCTGCAACAGCTGATGCACGTGGGAGCCGCCTTCCACTATGCCCACCGCGACGTGGCGCAGGCGGTGACCTATGACCCCGCGACGGGCATGCGCACCTACCAGCCACGCAACACGCACGGGGCCTACAACGCCCAGCTCAACGCCAACTTCTCGGGGGCCATCGACCGTGACCGCCGCCTAACCTGGCAGACCACTGCCGACGCCACATTCCACCATGCCGTGGACCACGCCCTGCTGGTCGGCGAGACCGAGAGCCGTGCCAACGCCGTGAACACCCTGCAACTGCACGACGGCGCTTACCTGCAATATGACCGCAGTGGGCTCAACGTCCGACTGTCGGGCGACCTGCGCTGGCGCAGTTCCAAGGGGCGGATGCGCGACTTCGCGACGCTCAACGCATGGGATTACAACTATGGCTTGTCTGCCCGATACACGCTGCCTGGGCTTGGCACCACCCTCGCGGCCGACGCCACGATGTACAGCCGGCGCGGCTATGGCAGCAGCAGTCTCAACACCGACGACGTCATCCTCAACGCCTCGGCCAGCCAACCGCTCTGCAAAGGCAAGCTCATCCTGCGCATCGAGGCCTTCGACCTCCTGCACCAACTCTCCAACACACGCTACGAGGTGAGTGCGCAGGGCCGCGTCGAGACCTGGTATCGCTCGCTGCCCCACTACCTGATGCTCCATCTCACCTACCACTGGAGCAAGGCGCCACGACGGTAAGGTGGAAACTCAGATGGATAACCTATGTTTAGCGGACACTAATATTTGCGCATAGGAGATTTCTTCCATGCGAGCAACTGGCTGTCTATGTTTCGTTTGATGTATTCTTCCATTATTATAAGTGTTTGATTTATAGCTGCAAAGGTAACAAAGATGCTATATTCCGACAAATAATCTATCGAATATTTGCTAAAATCCGACAAATATCGCTTCCTGAGCGATCATGATTTTCCGATGACATCGCCCGGCACTGGGAGCGTGTTGTTTGGCAATCGTGCCATGCTGCTCCCGGTGTCGGGCGAGACGGTTTTGTTGCGGCTTGTGGCCGAGGGGTGATTCCCCGTATGTGTCAGTGGCCCATGCGCGACGTGTCGACGGCCTTGACCTGCTTCTCCTTGTAGCCGCCAAACTTATAGACGACGGCCACGGTGACCGATGCCCATCCGGGTGAGAGGGTCATGTGGTAGTCTTGGTTGCCCTGCACCGACTGGGTCTTATACTTGTTGTTGAAGACGTTGTTGCCGATGAGGCGCACGCCCCACTTGCCGTCGCCTGACGTCCATCGCAAGGAGGCGTCCATGCGGAAGACGGGCTTGATGTCGTAGAGGCCCTGGATGGCCTGCGACTGGAAGAACGGGTTGAGGATGAGGCGCAGGTCGTGGCGGGCGAAGGGCTTCAGCGAGGCGGTGCCGCCCAGCACGGCCGTCACCTTCTCACGGTCGAAGGGCATGTCGAAGAAGTGGCTGCCCTTCTCGTGCCTGTATTGGCCCACGGCAAAGACGTTGCCGCTCAGCCAGTGGCCCGCGCTGAAGATCGCTGAGGCTTGGAGGCCGAAGTTGTTGCTGTAGTCGTAGTTGAACTCCTGCATGATGACTGCAAGGCGGTCGGAGGGCTGGTAGGGGTTCTGGCAGATGTAGTCGGGCTTCAGGCTGGCGAAGGCCATCAGCGTGTAGCGGTTCTTGTACTGCCACATCAGGTTGAGGTTATAGTAAGAGTAGGGCTTGAGGTTGGCGTTGCCCCATTCCTCGGCGTAGGTGGATGAATAGTAGATTCCGCTCATCGTGGCCCAATAGGCGGGATACTCGGAACCGGAGTTGAATGACAGGTTGAGCACGTGGCCGGGGCTGACCTTCCACAGGGCGTTGAGGGTGGGGTAGAGCCGCCATTTGTCCCAGAGGGGTGAGTGGTACTGCTCGGCCTCCAGCGATGCCTCGAGGCTCAGGGCACTGCTCAGCTGCTTGCTGAAACCCGCGTAGACGTTCCATATGCGCTCAAAGACGTCGACGCTGCTCGTGGCGTCGGGGAGCTCGTGGCCCTGTTGGTCGATGGTGGTCTGGAAGCTGTTGTTGCGCGAGAACTGCGCCCGCACGCCATACGACAGTCCCCAGCCGTGGCTGAGTGTGTGGCTCTGGTCGGCGGCGAACATCCACTTGTCGATGGTCTGGCGGCTGTTGTTCGTCAGGTTGCGCGTCTCGTCATAGAGGGTGCCGTCGAGCTGCTGCTGCTGGGGTGTGCGGTAGTGGGTGTAGGAGCCGCTGAGCTGCAGGCCGATGGGGAGCGCATAGCTCGCGTCGACATTGTGCAGGTAGACACTGCGGTCGGTGCGCTGCGCCGACGCTCCCGTGCCATAGGAGTGGATCTTAGTGTTGCCGTTCTCGTATTCTCCCGTGTACGCCACTTCCAGGCGGTGGTCTTTGGCGAAGGCGTAGCTCAGCCCCAGCCGGTAGTTATGATTGTTGCCAAACTTCTTCTGGCGTTCCTCGCCGTCATATCGCATGCGTTCGCCGTTCACCAGTTGGTTGGCCGCGATGGCCTTGTAGCCGTTGTTGTAGCCGCTGTTGATCGAGTATTGCGCGTCCAGGCCCAGCTTGCCGCGCTGCAGCGAGAGGTAGCCCTTGCCGAAGCCGGCGCCATACTTGCCTTGCCGCCAACCGCCCGCCAGCTGGCCCGACACCTGGTTGGTGCCCGCATAGTCCTTTGTGACGATGTTGATGGCCGTGCCGCGCACATGATAGCGGGCGGGCGCGGACAGCATCACCTCGGCCTTGGCCAGCTGGTCGGCGGGCATGGCCTTCAGCCGGTCGACCAGCTGGTCCTGCGTCAGCGTGGTGGCGTGGCCATTGATGATGAGCGTCACCTCGGTGCCCGAGAACTTGATGCTGCCGTCGGCGTCGGTCACGCCGGGGATGCGCGTGAGGGCCTCATAGGCGTTGTCAGCGGGCAGTTGCTTCATCAGCAGGGGCATGTCGTAGGTCAGCATGCCGCGCTCGGCCTTCACGATGGGGCGCGAGCCCTTCACCATCACTTCAGGAAGGTTGCGCATCACGGCCTCCGTCGTGAGCGTGTCTTTCTGCACTTGCTCCTGGGCGCTCACGCCCAATGGCGATAGCAAGAGCATGGCTACAATCAACATTTTGTCATTCATCTTGTGAAAGTTTAACTCTTAATTTTGCAAAGTTACTTGCAAAGTTACACTTTTCTCACATCCCCCCCTAAAAAATAACAAATTTTAATGTGCTATCTTGCAACGAGTGAGTAATAGGCACGGATGGGCGCCCCAATTTATAAAAAAGGAGACAAACTATAGACTAAAACGTGCGTTATTTCCCCACGAGAAAATCTTTGGGCGGAAATACGCGAAAATAGAGCTGTTTTTGTAACTGCTTGAAAATAAACAACTTATAAAAACTAAATTTCTTTTCACTCTTAATTGTAAATACTTTTCATCATGATATGTGCCTAATCGCACTGAGATTAGGCATCAATCTCACCGAGATTAGGCACATATCATGGTGAGATTAGGCACATATCTCAACATGATTCGGCATCAATCTCACGATGGCGAGGCAAAAGCGCTCCCGAAAGGGGGCCGAAACGACATTTTCACGTTCTATTTCACTTGAAATCACGAACAAACTTTTTCACCAAAAATCACGACAACAGTAGTTCGTCAAGACAACAATGGTTGTTTTTAGACGACAATAGAGACAATAGAGACAATCTTTTTTCCCGGGGGAAAATGGCAAATGCTCTTTCCGATTGGCCAAATCCGGATGAGTGATAAAGACAACCCATACAACCTTGACAACGCTTACAACCCATGGTGGGTGCGCCAGCGGGCGGGCAACCTCGACAACTTTTTGTTGTGCCCCTGGCACAATGACGGGTGTTTGGGGCTCTGTCTTGTGTGAGAGGTGTTTTGGACTCAATCCAGCAGATAAAACAAAATAAAAGGTTGGCGCAGCAGAGGCGTGTCTGTCGGGCTGAGAGAAAAAACAGGATTGAGATTGTTTTTTCACCCTTTGCTGCAGGCGGCATACGGAAAAAAGCTATACCTTTGCAGCCATTACCAACAAACCAACGATATGAAAAAAGTCATCCTTCTGTTCGTCGCCCTGTGGGCGTGCATCGGCTCCGCCAGTGCTAACGACGGTGTCTACTTCACCAGTGGCAACTTCCTCGTTCCCATACAGGAGACCGCCATCAGGGCGGCCAAGGAACGGCTCACCATCACCATCGGTGCCGACGGGTACGCCACTGTCGACGTGTATTACGAGTTGGTGAACGACAGTGGCGCGAAGACTGTGAAGATGGCCTTCGAGGCCGCATCGCCCTACAATGACGAGGAACCGCTGCAGCGCAACGGCGTCCACCCGTACATCAAGAACTTCACCGTGGAGATGAACGGCAAGCCGCTGCCACATAGCAACGGCGTGGTGGCCTTCGGCTACGGTGAGCGGCAGACGCCCGACTTCACACCGCTCGACATGACACAATGGAAAGGCATGGGCGAGGTGCCCGACAGCATCCTGCCCGCCAGCGACGTGATATACAACCCTGCGCTCGACAGCATAACGGGCTACGCCTACGCCTACTACTTCGACGCGCCCTTCCAGGAAGGTGTCAACACCGTGCACCACACCTACCGCTACCGCATGAGCTACGGCGTGGCCAACCGCTTCAGCGTGCCCTACTGGCTCACGCCCGTGACGCGCTGGGCCAATCACCAGGCCGATGATTTCACGCTCTGCATCAAGGCCGAGAGGGCCACGGAGATGTGCATGGCCGACTCGCTCTTCAGTGCCGCTCCCTTCGTCTCGGCCAAGGGCCGTGAGGTCTATCGCCTCACCGACGAACAAGGTCAGGGCTTCATCTTCGCCCGCATCATGGAGGACGACAGCCTGACGTGGCACGCCACGGCCTTCCGCCCCGTGGCCGACATGTGCATCACCGCTCCCGAATGGGACGCGGAGGGCAACCTGTGGAAATACCGCACCAGTGCCAAGGTGGTGATCGACAGTGAGGGCAAGGAGTACCGTTTCCTCGCTTACTGCGGCGACAGTTACTTCACGGAGGTGCAGGACTATGCGCTGGTGAAGAAGGAGGGCGCGCGCCTCGTCGACTATGACGCCGCCGCCGGACAGGGATGGCTCACGCAGAACAGTGAGGAGGCCCCGCGCGTGAACGTGCGCCGCAGACCCACCACCAAGAGCCCCGTGATGTGCACCATCAGCGACGAGGAGGGCATGATGCCCGAGGTCTACCCGTGCCTGGGATACCTCAGCGGCCCCGATGACGGCATGTGGTACAAGACGAGGGTGAACGGGAAGGTGGGATACATACGCCAGGACCTCATGCTTTGGGACCCCATCGACAGCCACTGAGGCTGCGCGCTGCCGTCTCATGCGGGAGGCCCATGCCCGGCTTTGTCCCAACGGCCTCCCACACTGTGCGGTGCGCACGCCGCGACCGATCGTTTCCCGTGCCACGGGATGTTATGGAATGGACTAAACCAATTATTAAATAATGCAGGCAAAAAAGAGAATTGAGTATTTGGATGCGATGAGGGGATTGACGATGATTTTGGTTGTTTACAGCCATGTCCGTTATTTCTCGTTTCATCTTTCGGGGGGGGTAATTTTAACGACCTGTTTGTCATGATAAGGATGCCGCTGTTCTTTTTCGTCAGCGGCTTCTTGCTTGACAAGCCGGGGGTGAGATGGAAGTGGGAAGACATCGTACCCTTCATCAAGAAAAAGGCTAAAGTCCAACTGGTCCCAACCTTTGTTTTCATGTTGGTCTTTTGTTACCTGTTTGACTTTGGCTTGATAGACAGTTTACGCGATTCCATGAAGCGTGGCTATTGGTTCACCATCACCTTGTTCCAGTATTTCCTCGTCTATTCGGTTTGCAAGATGGCTCCTGTCCGTTTTCAGTATAGGGCGTTGTTCGCTATTTCCTTCCTGTTTTTGGGAATAGGGTACTTGCCGTTTTGGGGCGTCTTCCAGTTCGATAAGCTATGGTATTTTGTCTTCTTTAGCTTTGGCGCTTTTGTCAAGAGTCACTTCGGCGCTTTTGTGCGTTTCTTGGAGGGCAAGTGGTTCTCGGTCTTGTTGGTGGCGTTTTTCGGGGTCTTGTTCTTGCGCGTCAAAGACAATCTTCCCGGCAACATACCGTCACAAATCCTGCAGCAGGTGTTCCTGGGCGTTGCGGGCGTCTGCATAGTGTTCAATTTTTTTAGGAAGCACGAGGCGTCAGTCCTGCAGACCACCACCCTGGGGCGAGTGCTGCAATACATAGGGAAAAGGACGTTGGATGTGTATCTGCTGCATTATTTCTTCCTTCCCCGGCATTTGGAGGTCGTGGGCGATTTCTTTCGAGACAACCCCAACCCCTCGATAGAGTTCATTTGCGAACTCTTGTTGTCGACTTTCGTAGTGGGGTTGTGTCTGGTGATCAGCAATGTGATCCGCACAAGCGATATCTTGGCGCATTGGCTTTTCGGCGTGAAAAGGCCTTGACCGCGCACCCTTGGTTACGCGGATTTTTTGGCAATATTGCCACTTTTTCTTTATATAACTCGTTTTGGTAGGATTGGAATTCAGGGTTCAGATAGTCAGAATAAACAGGCGGTGAACGCCACTGATGGGTGTTCACCGCCTGTTTCTGATGGTTGCCATGTGTGATGGATCAAGGCAGCTCAAAGTGCTGGTAGTCCTTGCGGTCTGTCCAGTCGCCACCCCAGTCAAACCCTTTCTCCTTGAAGAGGCGGTAGCAGAGGTCGCCCTTCTCTATCTTGTAGTCGAACTCCTTGGTGCGGTCCAGGTAGGGCACCCCTGTGGCCGGCTCGATGACTTCCGTGCCGTCGGCCAGCGTCTTGTGATAGGGGTTGTAGAGCGTGTTGATGTCGATGGCCACTCCCCTTCCGTGCTTCGACACGGTGGTGGTGTGCGAGATGAAGCGGAAGTTGAACGATGATGAGTTGTTGTCGCGCATCGCCCTCTCGTCGTCGGCGTCCCAGTAGTCTATCAGCCGCATGCGCTCAATGGGATACTTGGCTTGGTAGAGCTGGCGGAAGATGTCGAGCACGTCGTCGGCAATGGTCTTGTTGACCACCATCTCGCCCACGAGGATGTGGCCGTCCTTGTCCACGTGCAGGCAGCGCAGGTAGCGGAGGTCGCCGCGTGGCACGGTGCAGTCGTCCTTGAAGCTCTTGCCTTTCATCAGGGCGAATGTCGCGTCGCTGATGGGTGTGGAGGAGAAGAAACGGGCCTCCCCCAAGCTCTTGACGGCCGATGCGGGGACGGTGTCGCCCGGGGCGAATGTCGGTTCGTCGTTCTCCGTTTCGTCCGAGCAGGCGGCCAAGGACATGCCGACGATTAGGGCGCCGAAGAGCAGGGCTGCTATCGGCAGGAGTCTCCCGTTGCTGAACAGGGAAATCTTGAAGTGGTCTTTCTGCATGATGTTTGCTGGTTTTATGGTTTGATTATGCGTGCTCGTGAACAAAAACGGTTTGCTTGCGCATTGTTTCCGAAACTATACGAAAAAAGCAGTTACGATGTTCGCAACTGCTTCCCTGTTAGTGTGGACCAGCTAGGGCTTGAACCTAGGACCTCCAGATTATGAGTCTGTTGCTCTAACCAACTGAGCTACAAGTCCGTGTGACAATCAATGTGGGGCGACGGGCGGTAGGCCTGGTGACGCTGTGCCATTGCCTCATGGCGCATGATCCCACATTTAGTGTTGCAAAGGTACGGCCTTTAGCCGAAAACTCCAAATATTTTTTGTGAAAAGTAGCTAAATAACATTTAATGATGTGGCCTTTTATGCGTAATTTAGCTAACTTTGCAAAAAAACAAATGACAATAGGGGCTCCGCCTGTGAGTGACATTCGCAAAGATGGTGGACGCCACCTCGAAACCATGTGCCATGAACAAACCAACATCTGAAAATGTGAACTTGTCGGGCTTGACCGCCAGCCAGGTGGCGAGCAGCCGCAGCCAGCACGGCGAGAATGTGCTGACGCCACCACAACGCACCTCGCTTTGGAAGCTCTACCTGGAGAAGTACCGCGATCCCATCATCCAAATACTCCTTGTGGCGGCGTTTGTCTCCCTGGTGCTCGCCTTCATCGAGAACGACTTTGTGGAGACCATCGGCATCATCGCCGCCGTGTTCATCGCCACGACGGTAGGCTTTTATTTTGAGCGCGACGCCGCCAAGCGCTTCAACGTGCTGACGGCCATGAACGAGGACCAGGCGGTGAAGGTGCGGCGCGACGGGCATGTGACCGAGGTGCGCCGGCGCGACATCGTGGTGGGCGACATCATCCTCGTGGAGGTGGGCGACGAGATACCCGCCGACGCCCGGTTGGTCGAGGCCAACAACCTGCAGGTCGACGAGTCGAGCCTGACGGGCGAGCCGCTGGCCACCAAGAGCCTCACCGATGAGGTGGAGGCCGGCGAGGCCTATCCCCCCAATGTCATCCTGCGCTCCACCATGGTGATGAACGGCCGTGGCGTGGCCGTGGTGACGGCCGTGGGTGACGCCACCGAGATAGGCAAGGTGGCACAACGCTCGACCGAGGCCACCCACGTGATGACCCCCCTCAACCTCCAGCTTGACAAGTTGGCCAAGCTCATCTCCAAGGTGGGCACAGGCGTCTCCGTGGCCGCCTTCGCCATTTTCCTCATCCATGACATCCTCACGGGCAGCATCTGGCATGGCGACGACTACTTCGGCATGTTGCAGATTGTGCTCAACTACTTCATGATGGCCGTCACGCTGATCGTGATGGCCGTGCCCGAGGGCTTGCCCATGGCCGTGACCTTGTCGCTGGCGCTCAACATGCGCCGCATGCTGAAGTCTAACGACTTGGTGCGCAAGCTCCATGCCTCGGAGACCATGGGCGCCGTGACCGTGATCTGCACCGACAAGACGGGCACGCTGACCCAGAACAAGATGCGCGTGGGCGACGTCGCCCCATGTGCCGCGGCTCAGCCCCTTGGTGACCTGACCGCCGGGCTGCTGCTCGATGTGGCCATGGCCGTCAACTCCACGGCCGAGCTCGATGGCGAGCGCGTGGTGGGCAACCCCACCGAGGGAGCCCTGCTCCTGTGGCTGCGCGACCAAGGGAAGGACTATGCCGCCCTGCGCCAACGCTATCCCATTGTGGACCAGCAGCCGTTCAGCACTGAGAAGAAATACATGAAGACCACCGTCGCCGTGGCCGACAAAACCGTGATTTTCGTGAAGGGCGCGCCCGAGATGGTGCTCGACATGAGCACCGTCAGCGCCGAGGAGCGCCAGCGCACTGAGGAGACGCTGGCCCGCTATCAGCGGCAGGCCATGCGCACACTGGCCTTCGCCTGCCAGGTGGGCGAAGGCCCCATGACGCTCCAGGGCGTTGTGGCCATCAGCGACCCCGTGCGCCCCGATGTGCCGCCTGCCGTGGCCGAGTGCCACCACGCCGGCATCCAGGTGAAGGTGGTGACCGGCGACACCTCAGCCACCGCCATCGAGATAGCCCGCCAGATAGGCATCTGGCCCGCGCAGGGCGAGGCCGAGCAACCCGACTGGCACATCACCGGCACCGACTTTGCCGCCCTCAGCGACGACGAGGCCTACAGGCGCAGTGAGGCGCTGCGCGTCATGTCGCGCGCCCGTCCCACCGACAAGCAGCGCCTCGTGGAGATGTTGCAGCGCCATGGCGAGGTGGTGGCCGTGACCGGTGACGGCACCAACGACGCCCCGGCCCTCAACCACGCCCATGTGGGCCTCTCGCTCGGCTCGGGCACCTCCGTGGCCAAGCAGGCCTCCGACATCACGTTGCTCGACGACAGCTTCCATGCCATCGCCAATGCCGTGATGTGGGGACGCTCACTCTACAAGAACCTGCAGCGCTTCCTGTTCTTCCAGCTGGTGGTCAACCTGGCCGCCTTGCTGCTCGTGCTGGGCGGCTCGGTCGTCGGCACAGAGATGCCGCTGACCGTGACGCAGATCCTTTGGGTCAACCTCATCATGGACACCTTCGCCGCCATGGCCCTGGCGTCGCTGCCCCCCTCACACGAGGTGATGGGCGAGAAGCCGCGCAAGAGCACCGACTTCATCATCACGCCCCCGATGGCCCGGGGCATCATCTTCTGTGGCGTGGCCTTCTTTGTGGTGATGTTCGCGTTCCTCCTGTGGTGTGAGCGCCATGGGGCGGGCAGTGTCGTCGATGTACACGAGCTGACACTCTTCTTCACAACCTTCGTGATGTTGCAGTTCTGGAACCTCTTCAACGCCAAGAGCCTCGGCTCCGACCACTCGGCCTTCCGCCATTTCTGGCGCGACCGTGGCCTGGTGCTGGTGCTGGTGCTGGTGCTGGTGGGCCAATGGGCCATCGTGACCTTTGGCGGCAAGATGTTCCGCACGCTGCCCCTGTCGTTCGCGGAGTGGGCGGCCATCACGCTGGGCACCTCGTGTGTGTTGTGGGCGGGTGAGCTGTGGCGTGGATGGAAGCGCCTGCGCAAGGCCAAAAAGAACGCTTGACACTGACATGAAAACAATATATCTCAACGACCACACGGAACCGCTGGAACCCAGCGTAGCCACCATCGGCTTCTTCGACGGCGTGCACCGCGGACACCAGTACCTCATCGGCCGTGTGCGGCAGGAGGCCGCCCGTTCGGGGCTCCGCTCGCTCGTGGTGACCTTTGACCGCCATCCGCGCCAGGTGCTGCGGCAGGACTACCAGCCTGAGTTGCTCTCGACGCTCGACACCAAGCTGCTGCTGCTGTCGAAGACGGGGGTGGACACCACGGCCCTGCTCCACTTCGACACAGAGATGGCCAGCCTGTCGGCCCGCGACTTCATGGCCCGCGTGCTGCGCGACCGCCTCAATGTGCGCAAGCTCATCATCGGCTATGACAATCGCTTCGGTCACAACCGCTCGGAGGGCTTCGACGACTACGTGCGCTACGGTCGCGAGCTAGGCATAGAGGTCATCCACAACACGGCGTTCGTGATGGGTGGCGTCAACATCAGCTCGTCGGTCGTGCGGGCCTTTGTGAAGGAGGGGGAGATAGAACTTGCCAACCAATGCCTGGGCTATCCCTACACCATCGCCGGACAGGTGGTCTCCGGCCACAAGGAGGGACGGCGCATGGGCTTCCCAACGGCCAATCTCGACACCTCCAGCTTTGGCCAGCTCATCCCCGCGGGCGGTGTCTATGCCGTGAAGGTGCGACTGGAGCACAGCGTGGCCTTCCGCCCAGCCATGATGAACATCGGCACGCGCCCCACCTTCGGCGGGCACACGCAGAGCCTGGAGACCTACATCTTCAACTTCGATGAGGACATCTACGGGCGCATGTTGCAGGTGTCGTTTGTGAGCCGCATCCGCGAGGAGCGCAAGTTTGCCAACGTCACCCAACTCGTGGAGCAGCTCAAGGAAGACGAAAAACTGGTGGAACAACAATTAATAAAAGAAACAGAACATGAATAAGACCCTTCGCGTCGCACTCGACGTTATATCCTATATTATAGTTTTCTTTCTCATCCAGACCGTCATAGGCCTGGGCTTCGGCATCGTTGGCATGTGGCACGACGGACAGTCGTTGGCGGCCGTTTGGCAAGCGCTCCTGAAGGGCGGCCTGCACATGACCACCAAGATGACCGTGGCCTACATGGCCCTGAGCAGCCTGCTGACGCTGCTGCTCTTCGCCCGCCTGCGCTGGTCGCCCGTGTCGCGCGTGTGGCTGGCCTCACATCCCTGGACCACCCTGGCATGGGTGTTCATGCTGGCCCTGGGCACCATCCTACCTTCCGAGTGGGTGGTCGAGAAGTTCCAGCTCACCATGCCCGACACCACCGCGCAGCTCTTCGAGAGTGTCATGCGGGAGCCCATGGGCTACCTGGCCATCGGCATCCTTGGTCCCGTGGCCGAGGAGATGGTGTTCCGTGGCGCCGTGCTGCGCTCCCTGTTGAAGCTCTTCCCGGCCAAGGACCACTGGTGGCCCATTCTCATCTCGGCTGTGCTCTTTGGTGCCGTCCACATGAACATGGCGCAGTTCGTGCACGCCTTGCCCATCGGCCTGCTCCTGGGATGGATGTATTATCGCACGGGGTCCATCATTCCCGGCCTGCTCTTCCATTGGGTCAACAACACCGTGGCCTACTTCATGTTCAACATCATGCCCCAGATGGCCGACGGCAAGCTCATCGACCTCTTCCACGGCAACGACCGCATGATGTGGATGGGCCTGGGCTTCTCCGTCTGCATCCTCCTGCCCAGCCTCTTCCAGCTCCACATGCGGATGAAGAAAGGGTGATGGTTGGGGGCAAGGTGTCATATTGCAGCCATTTTACTCGATGCTAAATCAAAAAGGCCACCGCTGCTTCCTTGGGAAGCATGCGGTGGCCTTTTGGCTTTGCGTGGCGTGTGGCCAGCTTAGAGCTCGGCGATGCACTCCACCTCGACCAGTGCGCCCTTGGGCAGGGCCTTCACGGCCACGGCTGAGCGTGCGGGGTAAGGCTGGGTGAAGAACTCGGCGTAGACCTCGTTCATGGCGGTGAAGTTGGCCATGTCGGAGAGGAAGACGGTGGTCTTCACGACGTTCTTGAGGCTGGTGCCGGCCTCCTCGAGGATTGCCTGCGCATTGGTGAGGGCCTGGCGCGTCTGCTCCTGGATGCCCCCCTCCACAAACTCGCCCGTGGCGGGCACGATGGGCACCTGACCCGATGCGAAGACGAGGTTGCCTACCTTGATTGCCTGGCTGTAAGGCCCGATGGCCTTGGGAGCCTTCTCTGTGTGGATAGCTTGCATAGTTGATATGTGTTTAAGAGATTACTAAATGTTCTCGCGGATCTTCAGGCCGTTGTCGGTGAGCGCCTGGGTGATGGCGTCGACATGCTCCTGGTTCTTGGTCTCGACCGACACGCGCAGCACGCAGTCGGTGACGCGCTTGCTGTCGTTGTTGCGCTCGTGGTGCACGCTGACGATGTTGCCGCCCATGGAGGCGATGACCTGGCACACCTTGAGCAGTTGACCGGGCTTGTCGGCCAGCTCGATGGTGAGCGTGCAGATGCGTCCGCTGGTGGCCAGTCCGCGGTTGATGACGCGGCTCAGGATGGTGACGTCGATGTTGCCGCCGCTGACCACGCAGATGGTCTTCTTGCCCTTCACCGGCACCTTGTTGAACATCACGGCGGCCACGCTGGCGGCCCCAGCGCCCTCGGCCACCATCTTCTCGCTCTCGATGAGGTGGAGGATGGCGGCGCAGATCTCGTCCTCGCTGACGGTCACGATGTCGTCGACATAGTGGGAGCAGATGTCGAACGTGAGCGTGCCCGGCTCCTTCACGGCGATGCCGTCAGCGATGGTCGACACCTTGGCGAGCTTCTCCTGCTTGTGGTCGTGGAGGCTGTGCACCATGCTGGCGGCACCGCTGGCCTGCACGCCGTAGACCTTCACCTGTGGGTTGAGCGACTTGATGGCGTAGGCCACGCCCGAGATGAGGCCGCCCCCGCCCACGGGCACCACCACGGCCTCCACGTCGGGCAGCTGGTCGAGCAGTTCCAGGCCGATGGTCCCCTGTCCGGCGATGACGTTCTCGTCGTCAAAAGGGTGGATGAAGGTGTATCCGTGCTCATCGCGCAGCTGCAAGGCCTTCTGGTAGGCGTCGTCGTAGACACCCGGCGCCAGGCACACGTCAGCGCCAAGCCTCTTGGTGGCCTCCACCTTGCTGATGGGTGCGCCCTCGGGCAGGCAGATGAGCGACTTGATGCCCATCGACGTGGCGCCGAGCGCCACACCCTGCGCATGGTTGCCGGCTGAACAGGCAATCACGCCCTTCGCCTTCTCCTCCTCGGAGAGTTGTGAGATCTTATAGTAGGCGCCCCGTATCTTGAACGAGCCAGTCTTTTGCAGGCACTCGGGCTTCAGGAAAACGTCACTCTCGGGATTGATCTTGGGGGCGTGCACCAGGTCGGTGCGGCGGATGATCTTGCTCAGCACGTAGCGAGCCTTGTAGAAATTGTCTAAATTCAACATTCTCTTCTGATTTGCAATCTTTCTGCAAAGTTAATCATTATTTTGCAAACACATCTTCCTGGGCTTGCAAAAACGAGGCGGCGGTGCGCGTCTTCTGCCTGAAACGCCACCACATCATCACGCCTGCCGAGGTGAGGCCGAAGGGGAATGCCATCCATACACCCACCAACCCGAAGCCAAGCACGAAGCCGCAGAGGTAGCCCATGGGCAGTGAGATGACAAAGAAGGCGATGAAGGCGATGACCATGAGCGGCTTCACGTCTGCGATGCCGCGCAGCGCGTTGGCGTAGTTGATCTGCAGGCCGTCGCCAAACTGGTAGATGAAGAAGGGCGCCATGAGCGTGAGCACCGTGGCCGAGACCTCCGCCGAGTCGGTGAACCAACCGCCTATGTGGTGGCGCAAGAGGAATATGGTGCCGCCCAGCAGCAGCTCCAGCGCCACCATGACGTGCAGGCCGGCTGTCACCGTGTGGAGCATGTTCTTGTGGTCGCGCTGCCCGTTGAAGTAGCTGGTGCGCACGGCCACTGCGGCGCCCAGTCCGTAGTAGACCATGAAGGTGAACTGTGAGATGGTGATCATCACCTGGTGGGAGGCCAGGGCGATGGTGCCAAGCCATCCCACCATGATGATTGACAGTGAGAAGGAGGCTGTCTCCATGCCCATCTCCAAGGCGATGGGCGTGCCCAGGGCAAACAGGCGGCGCACCAGCTGTCGTGGCCAGCCCTGGCTGAAGAACCCCTCGCGGTAGGGGCGCATCGTCTTGCGCGTGAGGAACACGACTGCGAATATGACCACCATGACCACGCGTGAGAGCAGCGTGGCCACGCCGGCGCCCAGCACGCCCATCTCGGGCATGCCCGCCTTGCCGTAGATCAGCACGTAGTTGCCCAGGATGTTGATGAGGTTGCCGGTGAGCAGGATCCACATCGACGTGCGCGTCTCGGTGATGCTGTCGGTGAACTGCTTGAAGGCGTTGAACAACATGACGAACGGCAGCGAGGCCAGCAGCACCAGGTAGTAGGGGCGCATCAGGGGCAGCAGCTCCTCGGGCTGCCCGATGTTACCCAAGTTGAAGAAGAGGATGGCCAGCGCCACCATCATCAGTAGGCCGGCCAGCGTGTTGGTCAGCAATGAGCAGCGAAGGGCGTTGCCCGCCTTGGACAGTTCGCCGCGCCCGAAGAGACTGCCCACGATGGGCGTGAGGCCATAAGAGAAGCCCGTGCCCGTGATGATGACAAGGTTCATGATGTTGTTGACAAACGAGGCGGCGCCTAGCTCGGTGGTGCTGTGGTGGCCCACCATCATGGTGTCGGCGAAACCCAGGATGATCATGCCCAACTGCCCGATCATGATGGGCAGTCCCAAGGAGAGGAGGGAGCGGTAGTGGTATGGATAAAATCTCATGTCTTTTGTTGATTGTTGTCAGATGGGTGCGGTCTGCAAGGCCCTTAAATGTAAAGGTAGCCATTTTTGTCCATATAGTCCACAATTCTCCACTTTATTTAAATAATATTAGATTGGTTCTGTTGGATTAGTTCGCGTAAGGAATTATGTTTCTTTTTCCCCTTCATACACTACGGTTTCCAATTGATTAGCCCAATTTGGTATTTGAGTGCCGTGTTGTTCTAAGTCTCGTAATTCGGGGTAGTGGCTTTCACCAATGTTGCACCTTTTTTGACGTTTCTGAACCCCGCTATTTTTAATATATGCTCTGTCATTTCATTGCTATAGATGAACTTGTGTCCCCAATTGTGCATGAAATTGTTGAGTGTGATCATTGATAAATCTTTGGAAGTGAAAGATTTTAACCCAACTTTGACCCCTATTCCATGTTTTTCTTGCTGCATCAGCGACTTAGCGGTTGGCTTTTGCGTTACTGTGTACTACAGATTTTGTGAATTTTGATTTTTTTCTGAAAGGCATCTTCTTGTAATGTAGGCGTTCGTATATGTCGTTGGCTGCTTTTGTCGGTTCGCTGCAGGACGGAAATGGCCATTCCTGGCGACAAAAACAAGAAAAATGACCTTGGAATGAAAAAAATGCCCCAAAAGTTTGGAGGTTTCGGGGAAAGTCGCTACCTTTGCACTCGCAATTCAGAAATGAATTACTGCTTCAGTAGCTCAGTTGGTTAGAGCACCTGACTGTTAATCAGGGGGTCGTTGGT
>CAVBFJ010000016.1:0-55275 GCA_963594895.1 bacterium
TCTGATTTTTTTTGGATAGATGATTATGTCTTTACTGTAGAAAGGAACATATTGATTTCTAAAGGATGTGCAGATAGGTTAATTATTGTAGACTTAAACAAGGAAAACGAACTGTTGAATATCTGTTCTGGCTATTTGTTGTAATATAACAATGTGTTCTATGCCCCTGCTACTTGGGCAGAATTTAACCCAACTTTGACCCCTATTCCATGTTTTTCTTGCTGCATCAGCAACTTAGCGGTTGGCGTTTACGTTACTGTGTACTACAGATTTTGTCTATCCGGATTTTTCTGAAAGGCATCTTTTTGTAATGTAAGCGTTCGTAGATGTCGTTGGCTGCTTTTGTCGGTTCGCTGCATTGGCGCAGGTGGATTTTCTCGCCGAGAGCGTTTGTGGCTTCCGTTGTTATGGCTTTCTGCGTTGACATCATCCTCACGATTTCCGTCCAGTAGTGCGTCATGCCTGTCTGTTTCAGCCTGTAGCGGATGGTGTTGACGACCCAGTAGGCGAGCAGGCCGAGGAAGAGGTGCGCGTCGGAGCGGTCGTCCACCTGGTGGTGTATGGGCCGCAGGTTGAGGTCTGTCTTCAGCTGGCGGTTGGTGCATTCTATCTCGCGTGTCAGGTTGTAGTAGTCCCACGTTGTCTTCTCGTCAAAGTCGGGCACGTTGGTTCGGAGAAAATACACGCCGCTGTCCTTGTCAACATTCTCCGGCACGGCTATCCGCCAGGTGATGTCCGCCATGTTCTTTGGGCTTTCCCTATCGTTGGGGGCGTATTTTATCACGTGGTATTGGGTTATGGATGGTTACCTACGAGCGTGACGCTTTTTTGTGTGTAAATTGAAAATGGCTCCCTCCCGAGGATATGCTAAAACTGTGCCCTTCTACCTTGAATGTTTACATGGGGCAATCCTCATTTGTTAGGAGTTGGCATCACTCGTTGAGTTTGCCGCAATATGGGCAACAACCTTTTTTGCGCAACTTAGCGCCACAATTGCCACAGATATAACGGGCCCGGCCCTTGCGGAAATACTGCCAGAGGGCAGCGAAAATATAGGCTGCCAACAGGAAATAACCCACAAAATAGAGTGACGTAACGCTAAAGACTATGTAATCAACGGCACTGACTGCCGCCAAGCCCCCAAGATAAAGCAACGCCTCGTCAAACGGCAGCTGGTGGCGCACATCGTCGATGGCAGCTATGGCCACGATGAGCATAGCCCAAACGGAGACCAGGAAGATGCTCAACGCAAAAGGAACAGAGAAAGGATTGAGCGTCGGATGATAGTAGAAATGTATCCACATCTGTGGGGCAAAGGTCTGAAGGCTTGCGTAGAACGTGGCCGACGACGCCACGATGAGACACAGGAGTGTGGGATAGAAGGACTCAATGTCATTGACATGCACCAAGTGAGCCTTATGTTTGCGTATGCTCCACAGGAGATAAGATGCTGCAATGATGACAATGATCACCAGAAAAATGATGACATGGGCATCAGAGAAGGCCGAGATGAACTGGGAGATGGGATCGTCGGGCATGACGTGGGGCAACATGCTCGTCTCACGCGTCCACCCAAACTCGGAGCTATCGTTAGCCAACTGCACCCAAACGGAGTCGACCTTGTCGGTGGGCACCATGTGGATGTCCGCCACGACAAGATGGTCACCCTTGCGTACGATGAACGAGTCGGTCTGCATGCCTTCCAAATACTCCTCAGGCATCTGCCTGAGCAGCGAGAAACTGTCTGCCTTGACGATGAAGTTATAGTTGTTGGTGTAATGGTGGGAGGAGAAGAATGATAAAGAATCTATCTGGCGCTCACTATACTGGAAAGCGGCATGGCTGCGGTAGTTGGATACATAGCATGAAGCCAACAACTGTACTAACAGCAAGGTCAAGGACACAACCAGTGAACCTTGTCTGATATATTTTCTCATAGGATTATCGCTCACCATAAATGTTCATTTGGCATGCTTTGCAATCAAACTCCAATCGGAAACGGCGGCCATCCCCGAGACGGAGCATTAGAGGCTCACGCCACATGGGCTGACTACCACCACGGCGCGCACAATGTCCCAGCGCATAGCGGAGACAGTGGCGACACTGCATGAGCAAGGGGGCTGCCTCCCCTCCGCCAGCCACCTCAAAGGCCGCCTGCACATTGCTCAAGCTATGGGCCTCATAGAATGCCCGAGCTAAGGAGTTGGACAGATTGAATAGATAGGAATGGCGCTTATACGCAGGTTGCCAAGCATGGGCCATGGGCTGGACGGTGACAGACGTTGTGACACAACTGGCCTGCGCCGTCGCTTTTCGGATGAACGCCGAGATAGCCTCAACGCCCTCGCGGCGCAAGTCTGAAAGCAAGCTTGAAGGTATGAAATAATGATCGGCTTGGTCAGTGATGGCCACGTCACTGCAAACGTAAGGCGTGGTGCCAAGCTTCAAAAGTTGCCTTGTGATGTTGTCTCCCTGTGGTTTCTTAGCCTCTTGATGGGCGAAAGTTACCTGAACTTGAGCCTCTTCCTGAAGGAACGGGGTGCTAAGCCGCAGCGAGAAACCATCGGATGTCAATCCAAAGCTCATGGCTATCTGTATCTTGCGTTCTGCAGTCTGCCCCGCAAGGATTTTCTCAAAAGCCACATCATTGTTGCGATAGAGAGCCATGCCTGGCGTCATGCCCTGTGGCATCTTGAAGGGATAAAGGCGGTTGCCCACGGCGCGATTCACACGGAACCCGTCCAATTTGCGGTCATGATTCAAGTAGCAAAGGCCATCGCCATTAGCAAAAGAGGCAGTGCCAGCCACATTGAACGAGTCGCGGCGCAACTCTTTCACTTTACCCACATATTCACCCAAGGCCTTCGGTGTGTCAAAAGAGGCGATGTCGGGCTGCCGTCCCTTGAGGAAAAAGGTGGTGAAACCACGATTGAACGTCTTGTGCAAGGATGGCTCAAAATGATGTATGACAAATCCAAGCGACGCTCGCCGATAATCGCCGGGACGACGCTTCACCAGTTCGTCTAGACGGCGGCTATAGGCCGAGACCACATTTTTCACATATTCGATATCCTTCAGACGCCCTTCTATCTTGAACGAGGAAGTGCCGGCATCCGCTAATTCCTCCAAATGGTCAATCTGGCATAGATCTTTCAGCGACAGCAAGTGACGCTCATGCTCAATGACCTTGTCGTCAGCATCAAGCAAGTCAAACTTCATGCGGCAGAACTGAGCACATTCGCCGCGATTGGCTGAACGTTGGAAACAATATTGCGAAGCATAGCACACACCTGAATAACTGACACAAAGGGCACCGTGGACGAAGACTTCCAGCTCTACGTCA
Source organism: bacterium (assembly GCA_963594895.1). GTDB lineage: Bacteria > Bacteroidota > Bacteroidia > Bacteroidales > Bacteroidaceae > Prevotella. Next base: position 3,344 of record CAVBFJ010000016.1, read on the forward strand.
GGCACTTCATGATGAATGGATTGTATTTCCTCAAGAGACAGTTCACGGGCCAATACCACACGGGCAAAACCCAAGTCGCGCAGCCAACGAACTTTCTCGGCCGTACGGGTATCGCACTGGGTGGAGGCGTGAAGCTGGGGCACGTGCCCCAGCTCTCCAAGGGCCGCCTTACTCATGGCCAACGTGGCCATATCTTGCACAAGCAGGGCGTCAACCCCAATTCGTGCAAGATTGGTGATCATGAGCTGGGAGGCCTCGAGTTCATGCTCGTAGACAATCGTGTTGACCGTGACGTAAACCTTGACACCAAACTGGTGGGCATAGTCGGTGAGGCGCTGGATGTCATCCAGCGAATTGCCTGCGGCAGCGCGCGCGCCAAATTTCTCTGCACCGATATATACGGCATCGGCACCGTGGTCGATGGCGGCAATACCACATTCGAGGTCTTTGGCGGGAGCCAACAATTCCAGTGTTCTCATGTTTTGGTAATTAAGGATTGCAAAGACACACCACTAACGGCAACCGTCTCCATACGCCTCGAGTGCATATCAGCGTATCTCATCGATATTGTATGGGGTCTCTTGGTAGACGTAATAGTTAATCCAGTTGTTAAACAGCAAGTTAGCGTGAGCACGCCAAGTTACTACAGGACCCTTCTTAGGGTCGTCATCATGGTAATAGTTCTTGGGCATCTCCACGTCATTGCGCTTGCCGAAGTCGCGCATGTACTCCTTGTCGAGCGTGTCGGGGGAATACTCCAGGTGACCTGTGATGAAGAACTCGCGACCACCACGTGCCATGATAATGCTCACGCCACTCTCGGGCGACTCAGCCAGGACGGTCAAGTCGGTCACTCGCTCAATCTCCTCTCGACGCACCTCGGTGTGGCGGCTATGTGGCATCATGAACTCATCGTCAAAGCCACGGAAGATAGGCAGGCGATCCACAAGTACTCTCTGGTGAAAAATGCCAAACATCTTCTTAGGCAACACATGCTTGGGTATGTTGTAAAAATGATAAAGCCCAGCCTGGGCGGCCCAACAAATGTAGAGTGTTGAGGTGACATGGGTGCGAGCCCAATCAAAGATACCCGTGATTTCGTCCCAATATTCGACATCCTCAAAGTCCAAAAGCTCGATAGGGGCACCCGTAACAATCATTCCGTCCCACTTCTGCTGTCTCAAGATGTCAAAATCCTTGTAGAACATCATCATGTGCTCGATGGGTGTGTTCCTGGGCGTGTGGTTCTTAAGCTTCATAAAATTGATCTCAATCTGCAAAGGAGTGTTGGAGAGCAGACGGATCAAATCGGTCTCGGTAGTGATCTTCAGGGGCATCAAGTTGAGGACAACTATCTTCAGTGGGCGCACCATCTGTGAATGGGCACGACTCTCGTCCATGACAAAGATGTTCTCTTTCTTCAGCAATTCGATGGCCGGGAGCCTATCGGGTAGTCTAAGTGGCATGTAACTTTCCTTTCTCTTATATTCCGCACAAAGGTAGCAATAATATAGGAGAAAACATGTAACTGGCTGAAAATAATCCCAACAGACCGTCACATTTAAAGCATTTTAATTCAGCACAATGGCTTTTGCAACGCTTCTTGACATTGCATTTCGCACGCTTTCCCAAGCGTGAACAAAACAAAGGCCCCCGATGTCGATAACCGAATATTGGTGTCGGGCACCAGCAAGGGTCACAGACCTCGGGGGGCTATGACAGGGAATGACAGCAGGCGCTACTTCCCCATCCTAGGAATTGATATTACCAAAGCTGCAAACGCTCGCTCTCGGGAATGTACATCTTGTCGCCTTTCTTCACCCCAAAAGCCTCATACCAGGCACTTATATGTGGCAAGGCCCCATTGACACGCCACTCGCCGAGAGCATGGGGGTCACGTTTCACACGATTGCGGATTTCCTGGTCGGTGATGTTCTGTCCCCAAACACCGGCATAAGCGAGGAAGAAACGTTGCTCAGGCGTAAAGCCGTCCTTGTTCTTCAGCGATTGCTTGGCTGTCACGTTCTTGAAAGCATTGAAGGCAACTTGCAGACCTCCGTGGTCGGCCAAATTCTCACCCAGGGTGAACTTGCCATTGGAGTGGAGGCCTGGCAGCACCTCGATGGCGTCAAAGAAATCAGAATAGAGCTTTGCGCGTTGCTCGAAGCCCTTGGCATCGTCGGCAGTCCACCAGTCGTGTAGATTGCCGTCGGCATCGTACTGGCGCCCCTGGTCGTCAAATCCATGTGTCATCTCGTGGCCAATCACCACACCAATGGCCCCATAGTTGAAGGCTGCATCGGCCTTGGGGTCGAAGAAAGGACGCTGCAGGATGCCTGCGGGGAAGCAAATCTCATTAGTGGTCGGGTTGTAGTAGGCGTTGACTGTCTGCGGTGTCATGTGCCACTCGTCACGATCAACAGGCTTGCCTGCCTTGTCAGCAATCCGCTTGTCGTGTGCAAAGAGACGTGTGGCCACAACATTCTCATAGAAGCTCTTGGCGGGATCAATTGTCAAATCGCTATAGTCTGTCCATTTGTTAGGATAGCCAATCTTAACGTAGAACTTATCCAACTTCTTGTGGGCATTGGCCTTAGTTGAATCGCTCATCCACGTCTGCGCATCGATGCGCTCTCCAAGGCTGACCTGCAGGTTACGGACTAGTTCCTCCATCATCTTCTTCGACTGGGCAGGGAAGAAGCGCTCACAGTACATCTTGCCGAGAGCCTCGCCCATGGCACCCTGCACCTGGTTGGTGGCGCGCTTCCACAAGGGGTAGTCTTCCTTACGGCCGCTCATCGTCTTCCCAAAGAAATCGAAATTGGCCTCCCGGATATTGTCGCTCAGACATGAAGCACTTTCCTGGATAACATCCCACTCCATGATGGCGCGCAGATCGTCGGAACTGAGCAGAGGCAACAACTTGTCGAGACCGGCAAAGAACGAAGGCTGGCCCACAATCATCTCCTGGATGTGCATAGAAGCGATACCCCTGGCCTGGGTAAAGGCCTTCAAAGGGATGTTGGGATAGTTCTCCTCAAACTGGGCCAGCGTCATCTTATTGTAATTGGCCTGCGGGTCACGCAACTCCACATTACTCTTGGAAACCAGTGCAAGTTCGGTCTCGAAGCGAAATACAGACTGCATCTTGCTCTGTGCGTCAGCAGTATTGAAACCATAAAGCTCAAACATGCGAACAATATGCTTCTTGAAAGCTTCACGAATGTCCTTTGTAGCTTTGTCATTGTTGACATACCATTCTTTCTGACCGAGTGTCAAACCACCTTGATTCAAGCTCAGGATGTTTTGGGTGACATTCTTGTCGTCTGCGCCAAAATAGGCGCCGTATGGAAAGCCGTAGCCCAACTTAGCATACTTCAATTGTACTTGATGCAGAGCGTCGAGCGTCTTTGCGGCCTCCATCTCGTCAAGCAAGGGCCTCACGGGGGCTGTCCCCTCGTTGTTGCGGCGTGCAGAGTCCATAGCCAATTTGTAGAAGTCGCTGATCTTGCGCTCATTGCTTCCGGCCTGATACTTCTTCTTCGATAGGTCTGTCAAAATAATGTTGATCTGCTTGTTGACATTCTCCTGAAGCATGTCGAAACTGCCATAGCGGCTATAGGCAGCAGGCAGAGGATGTGCTTTCTGCCAGCCACCTGTGGCAAACTGGTAGAAATCGGTTGCAGGGCTCACAGTCTTGTCGAGGTCTGACAATACTAGTCCCGACTTGTTCTGGGCATGAACGCCACTAACAGGAGCAGTGACAAACAGAAGCGCAGGTAAAAGTTGTCTTACATTCATTGTTGTTTGTATTTGAATTATTTGTTATTTTATGATGAGCATCCACCACGCATTTACTGGTGTGTGCCCCCACATAATTCGGCACAGGTCACTCATCGACTTGCAAGCGTTCTAACTTCTCGGAAAGTTCCAGCCAGCGATCGTTCTCCTTGTCTAAGGCCTCCTGGGTTGATGTGTATTCAGCTACTAGTTCCATGTTTGAAGCGTTTTCTGGGACCATGAAGAACTGGTCAAGTTCTTTGATTCGAGCCTCCATCTTAGCAATTTTCATTTCCGATTCCTCCACTTCGCGGCTGGCCTTGCGAATTTTTTTCTGTTGTTCCTTGTGGTCCAAGTAGCTTTGTTTTCCACTGGCCTTGTCAGAAGGATCCTCCTGAATGGCTGGAATCGGACTAACAACTTGGGTGTCGAGGGCTTCATGGATAGTTTCAGCATTGTGCACACGGAGATAATCATAGATGCCACCGAGGTGCTCCACGACCTTGCCGCCACCAAACTCATAGACCTTCGTCACCAGCCCATCAAGGAATTCGCGGTCGTGTGAGACAATGATTGCAGTGCCGTCAAAAGCCTTAATAGCCTCCTTCAGCACGTCTTTCGAAGGCATATCGAGATGGTTGGTGGGCTCATCGAGAATGAGCAGGTTCACAGGTTCAAGCAATAGGCGAATCATGGCAAGCCTTGAGCGCTCGCCCCCCGAAAGCACCTTCACCTTCTTTTCTGAAATCTCGCCACCAAACATGAACGCCCCCAGCAGGTCGTTGACCTTCAAGCGCATCTCGCCCGTAGCCACTTGGTCAATCGTATCGTAGACAGTGAGGTTCTCGTCCAGCAACTGGGCCTGGTTTTGGGCGAAATAACCGATCTGTACATTGTGGCCAACCTTCAGAGTCCCCACATAAGGAGTCTCGCCCATGATACATTTAACAAGAGTCGATTTCCCTTCTCCGTTCTTGCCAACGAAAGCCACTTTCTCGCCTCGTTTGATAGTCATGTCGACATGATTGAATACTGTATGGTCACCATAGTCCTTCCGCACATTGTTGCAAATGATGGGATAGTCACCCGAACGCAAACACGGTGGAAACTTGAGGTGCATCACTTTTTGGTCGACCTCGTCCACTTCAATGGATACAATCTTCTCCAGTTGCTTAATGCGTTGCTGCACCTGTACTGCTTTAGTAGCTTGATAGCGGAAACGTTCAATGAAGGCCTTGATGTCAGCAATCTCCTTCTGTTGGTTCTCGTAGGCGCGCAGCTGTTGTTCGCGGCGTTCCTTTCGTAAGACAAGGTATTTGTCATATTTCACTCGATAGTCCTCGATGTGGCCACAAGTGATCTCGATAGTTCGGTTGGTGACATTGTTGATGAACGCGCGATCATGACTGACAAGTACCACCGCGCTGCTGCTTTGGGAAAGTAAGTTTTCCAACCAACGGATACTTTCGATGTCAAGGTGGTTGGTTGGCTCGTCAAGGAGTAATATATCAGGATGGCGTAGCAGAATCTTCGCCAACTCAATGCGCATACGCCAACCACCAGAAAACTCACTTGTGGGGCGCGCAAAGTCGCTGCGGTCGAAGCCCAAGCCCACTAATGTGCGCTCAATCTCAGCCTCATAGTTCTCACCTCCCATCATCATGAAACGATCGTGCTCTAGGGTGAAACGGTCCACAAGGGCCATGTAGGCAGGGCTGTCATAGTCAGTTCGATCGGCCATTTCCTGCTGAAGGCGCTCAAGGCGGCTCTTCATTTTCATGTGGTCGGCAAATGCCTTGCGCGTCTCCTCGCGCACCGTGGTGTCGTCAGAGATCTTCATCACTTGGGGCAGGTATCCAATGGTTGTGTCATTAGGTATAGCCACCATACCCGAAGTGGGCTGTTGCATGCCACAAAGGATCTTGAGCATGGTCGACTTACCTGCACCATTCTTGCCAACAAGGGCTATGCGGTCGTGGTCATTGACCACAAAACTAACATTGTGGAAGAGTGGACGAACGCCAAACTCTACTTTCAAGTTTTCTACAGAAATCATTTCCCAACTACAATTCCAAGTAGGTCTGCGGGAAGGTCCCGCTTTCCCCTTCCTGAACCGTGCATGCGACTTTCACCGCATACGGCTCGTGTAATTCTATTAATTTTTCGTTTTAAATAATCGGCTCTGTATGCCGTTAGACTCTGCATTTAAGCGGGCGTGTACGACACTTGCTTAGTTGTCGTTATTTGAAGTACCCGTCATATTGGTTGGCTTCCGACTTTGTCTTCGTGTAGCGGAGTATTGGAATGTGTGCAAGGTGGTTAAGACGATTGAGAGGTTCCCTTCCTTTCTTGTCCTTGCCCTTAACTCCAAAAATCCATCCACGCTTTCCGTTATAATGCCATTACTCGTCAGCTATCCGTTTCAATGACTTATTGCGGTGTCTGCGTTTTGCCCCCCTCGGTTCTAGGAAGATTATGTGGCCGAGGTAGGAGAACGCTACCTTCGAGGATACATATCTAAAATTAGCAACCTCGTCACGTTATCTTCGGTTTGAGTTTCTCTGTCACGTCTTTTTGCCTTTCCGTTCGCATTCCGTATATAACTTCGTGCGTGGCTTCCGCTAACTTCTTCTGTCTCTTCTTGCTTGGGTTGATCAACAGCTTTCCGTTTCCGTACTTGCGTATGTTGAAGCCAAGAAAGTCAAACCCGTCCTTGTATTCCAGGTGGCCGCATCTTGCCGCCTTTCTTCGGGATGAGGACACGGCGGAACGGCTTTAGGTTGTACCCTTTCGTTACCGAGCGAGGAGACTTTGGGACTTTTTGAGTTCCGCACAAATAACTTCGACCGATTTAGAGCCCATCTTTCCACCGGTGGAGCGACATCCGTGTAGCCATTAGACAAACATGACTAACCTGTCCACTTGCCGTTTTGGCATGGATCTTCAACATCCGTGAGCCAATTCCTTATAACGATGGTCGGTAGCGATGGTTACTTTACGTTATTCTTGTTGGTTAGCCTAACAACTACGCCTTGTGATGTTCAAGACTTCGTCATGTTGTCCCAAAGGCTTCCACATCCAGTCGTTACCAACCATGCTCGCCTCGGCTGGCTACTCTTAACGGAATAAGATGCTCTTAGTTTCAAAGAACAATTACTTGTACGACCTTACGTCGCAATTATCATGCAAAGTTACAAAAAAATGTCTAAAGCAAACAGATAATGCCTGCATTTTATTAACTTTGCAGTAAGCATATAGCATATATGATAATATCAAGTAAGATCTTATATTATACCTATCCAAAACATATCAATAATTCCAAAGCATGAAAAAAGTAATTTTACTATTGGCATTCGTCATCACCATTTTCATGGGAGCGTCGGCACAAACAGATCCTCTGCAAGGCAAGCGCATCGGGGTCATCGGAGACAGTTACGTCAAGAATCATCGGGATCCGGTAGAGAATGCTTGGCACTGCAAATTGGCTAAGAAACATGGAATGAAATATTACAACTATGGGCGCAATGGCAGTTGCGTGTCCATCGACATGAAGACATGGGGGCCAGCAATAGTGCACCGTTATCAGGAAATGGAGGACTCTTTGGATATCGTGGTCGTGGTCGCTGGACACAACGATGCTGCACGCCTAGCCAATGCCGTCACCGATTCCACAACAACCTTAGCCTACTATCGGAAACAGTGCTCCGAGCTTTGCCAAGGACTCATAGAAAAATTTCCTGAGGCTTATATCTTTTGGTTTACTCCATGGGCCAATGACAATCCCAACTTTGAAGTTATCGTAAACACTACCAAGGAAATATGCGGATCCATGGGCATCCCCGTCTTCGACGCTTGCCATAACAGTAACATATTCGCACGGAGTGATAAATTTCGCCAAATATATTTTCAAGGCGGAAAGCGCGATCACGCACACCTAAACAGCAAAGGACATGACAGATTTCTGCCCATTGCAGAGCACTTCATCCTCCAGTACATGCCATAATAGCAATAGCCAGTCTTCAAGTAGTGGAAAGCAGTAAGCACTAAGAATAAAAACAAAATGCAGTATGGTCATTATCTGCCACATAAAGATGTGGCTAACAATTCTTTGTGTTTGTTTATAACTCCTATTGCAACTTGAGCAGTACGTCGGTTATAAAGAATCAAATAAAGCGACTACCACGGACTCGGCTTCTCCGTGAAGACCTTGTACCTGTTCTGCAACAAGTCCAAGCATAGACGAACACAAATAATCAAAGGGTGCGTAAAGCCAACGCTTCGCGCACCCTTGATATGGATTGATGTAATTATGATTTACTTCACCTTGTCCACGATGGCCTTGAATGCCTCGGGATTGTTTACGGCGAGATCTGCAAGCACCTTACGGTTGATCTCGATGCCTGCCTTGTGAAGAGCGCCCATAAGCTGGCTATAGCTCATGTCCTGCAGACGGGCAGCGGCGTTGATACGCTGAATCCACAAGGCGCGGAAGTTGCGCTTCTTATTGCGACGATCACGATAGGCATAGGTCAAACCCTTCTCCCATGTGTTTTTCGCAACCGTCCAAACATTCTTACGGGCACCGAAATAGCCCTTCGTGAGCTTCAGGATACGTGTTCTCTTTGCTTTTGAAGCTACGTGATTTACTGATCTTGGCATAATTTTTCTTCTTTAAACGTTCGACTAAAAAGTGAAATGAGTGATTAACGCAGATTGAGCAGATCACGCACCTGCTTCATGTTGTTGCGGTCGACCAGTGTCTGATGGTCGAGGTTTCTCTTCTGCTTCTTTGTCTTCTTAGTCAGAATGTGACTGTGGTAAGCGTGATGACGCTTAATCTTACCGGTAGCGGTAAAAGTGAATCTCTTTTTCGCACCGGAGTTAGTCTTAACTTTTGGCATTTTTTATTGTTATTAAATGATTATTATAAAAGGTGGCAACGCATATACCTGGCGGTACCACTCAGTCTTTTCATTCTTTTGGATTGTCTTCCTCGACCAGTTTCCTCAAGGCTTCTCCACCCTTGGCATTGGCCAACAGGCCATTCTTCTCTGCTTTTTCGGCAGCTTTCTGTGCGTTTTCCTCCTTTGCCGCAGCTTCAGCTGCTAAGCGGTCACGCTTTTGTTGGCTTTGCTTGGCTACGCCTGCCTTCTTCGGGGCTAGGAAGAGGAACATCTTTTTGCCTTCCAAGCGAGGTAACTGTTCCACTTTGGCATACTCCTCAAGGTCGTTGGCAAAACGCAGAAGCAACACTTCTCCTTGCTCTTTGAAAAGGATAGAGCGTCCACGAAAGAATACATATGCTCTAACCTTGTTGCCCTCTTCCAAAAACTCTTGGGCGTGCTTCAACTTGAACTGGTAGTCATGGTCATCAGTTTGAGGTCCGAAACGGATTTCCTTAACCTCCACCTTCACCTGCTTCTGCTTCATCTCCTTTTGCCGCTTCTTCTGCTGATACAGGAACTTGCTATAGTCGATGACACGACAAACAGGAGGCTGCGCATTGGGAGAGATCTCCACCAGGTCTACACCCTGCTGGCGAGCCAGGTCCAAAGCTTGACGGGTGGGCATCACCTCTGAGCCGCCGTCGCTAACCACACGAACTTCCCGCACACGGATTTGACCATTAACGCGGTACTGATTCTTCATCTTGTTGTTGTCTTTCTTCATTCAACTATTTTAAATTCTGTATCGAAAGGGCATATCTTCCCCCAATTCAGCTTGCAAAATTACGAAAAAGTATTGATACTCCCAAATCTTTATGAAATAAAATCCAAAAGAAAAAGCGTATAGAGTCAACTAACAAGTGCAAGTTTACGGAATTAGTTTGTAAAACACTTGGATTTGTGTTTGAAAGTTCAATTTTCCCCCTTGGGGCAGAATCAATATGCGGCGCATTAAGCATCATCGAACAAGGCGGAAGCCTCACAATCTTATGGTGTGGGGATTCCGCCTTTAAAGGATGACCTCGGTATGACTTAAATGTTCTTCAGCTGTTCAGCCACCTCATTTTTGATACGCTGGGAGAAATCTTCCATCTTCATTGTAGCCTGTTCGCCACCACCCTGCACGCGCATGGACACAAGACCTTCGGCAGCCTCCTTCTCGCCAACGATCAACATGTATGGTACACGTTTCAACTCATTGTCGCGAATCTTTCGTCCGATCTTCTCGTTGCGATCGTCGATGTAGGCGCGCACATCCTGCTCATCGAAATAGTCCTTGACCTTCTTGGCGTAATTGTTGTACTTTTCCGAGATGGGCAGGATGGCCACTTGGTCGGGTGTGAGCCACAGGGGGAAATGGCCAGCGGTGTGCTCGATAAGCACTGCTGTGAAGCGCTCGAGCGAGCCAAATGGTGCGCGGTGGATCATGACGGGTGTCTTTTTGGAGTTGTCTTCAGCAGTATATTCCAAGTGGAAGCGCTGTGGCAGATTGTAGTCCACCTGGATGGTGCCAAGCTGCCATCGACGCCCAATGGCATCCTTCACCATGAAGTCGAGCTTCGGGCCATAGAAAGCGGCCTCGCCTTCCACCTCATGAGCCTGGAGCCCCTTTTCCTTACAAGCCTCACGAATGGCATTTTGGCTCTCTTCCCAAATTTCATCGGAGCCGATGTACTTTTCCGTGTCCTTAGGGTCTCGGAGGGAGATTTGTGCCTCATAGTTGTCGAAGCCAAACGTACGGAAGACTGTCTGGATAATGTCGATTACCGCCTCAAACTCAGCCTTCACCTGATCAGGACGCACAAAGATGTGAGCGTCGTCCTGTGTGAATGTACGAACACGAGTTAGTCCGTGCAACTCACCGCTCTTCTCATAGCGGAAGACCGTACCAAACTCGGCGATGCGCAATGGCAAGTCCTTGTAAGAACGTGGCTTGCGGGCATACACCTCGCAATGGTGAGGACAGTTCATTGGCTTCAGCATATAAATTTCATCCTCCTCTGGCGTCTCGATGGGCTGGAAGGCGTCTTTCCCATAATGCGCCCAGTGACCACTGGTGATGTAGAGGTTCTTGGAACCAATACCTGGCGTGATGACTTCCTGGTAATTGTAAGGCTTTAGTACGCGGCGCAACAACTCCTGCAAACGCAAGCGCAACTGCGTTCCCTTAGGCAACCAAATGGGTAGGCCCTTGCCGACACGGTCTGAGAACATAAAGAGTTCCATCTCTTTACCAATCTTACGATGATCGCGCTTCTTAGCCTCTTCAAGCATCACGAGATACTCATCGAGCATCTTCTTCTTTGGGAAAGTGATGCCATAAATGCGCGTCATCTGCTCACGCTTAGCGTCACCACGCCAAAAGGCGCCAGCCACACTGGTAATCTTGATGGCCTTGATGGCGCCTGTCGACAACAGGTGCGGACCGCGGCAAAGGTCCGTGAAATTTCCTTGGGTATATGTGGTAATCGTTCCGTCGTCAAGGTCTTGCGCAATGTGTTCCACCTTGTATTGTTGTCCAGCGGCCTCAAATTCCTTAAGCGCATCGGCCTTCGGAACCACACGACGTACGACTGGCTCGTTCTTCTTGGCCAGTTCCTTCATCTTGGCCTCAATCTTCGGAAAGTCATTTTCCGAGATGGTCTGCCCTTCGGCGGGCATCACATCATAGAAGAAGCCATTCTCCACAGCGGGGCCGAAGCCGAACTGCACACCTGGATAAAGTTCTTGCAACGCCTCTGCCAAAAGGTGGGCAGAGGTATGCCAAAAGGTGTGCTTTCCTTCTTCATCATCAAACTTGTAAAGTTCAATGGTGCTGTCCTCGTTAATAGCTCTGTTCAACTCGGTTGTCTCACCATTAATCCCACAACATACAACGTCACGGGCGAGAGCCGGTGAGATGCTCTCAGCGATTTGAAGACCGGTCACGCCCTGCTCGTATTCACGCACAGAACCATCCGGGAATGTGATTTTAACCATGATACAAATTAGTTTTATTTAAATCACCGCAAAAGTAATACATATTTTCCTAACACGACAAGAATTCTTATTTTATTTTCAAGTGTTTGTCCGAACTTCACTTCAAGTAACGCTTGTGATGAAAACGGAAACAACCAGGCGCACTCTAGTACCCAACATAATAAAAATGGTTTAATACAGGGGTGTTTCGGAATAACACCAACGCCTTACTTCTTGTGCGTGAGCTGCTTTCCGATGGAGTAAGCGTTGTAGATGCCCAGCTCGCCCGCCTTGCTTAGGTCGCGCAATCCCTCCTTTGTATCGTCCATGTAACAACGCGCCAATCCTCGGTTGAAATAAGCCTCCGCAAGGCAAGGGTCGAGCTCAATGGCACGCGAAAAGTCATCGATAGCGCGCGAATAGTTTTGGGCAGCGGCAAAAAGCGTCCCCCGATTATAAAAGAGATAAGCGTTCGCAGGTGAGGCCTTGATGGCCTCTGCAAAATCACCCTCAACCTGTGCGGCCTTCATGCTGACATTCTGCCCACGTGAGGCTTCGTAACTGTTGAGCAACGCCTGACAGACTGCACGTTCCCAGTGGCCAATGTCGGACATGGTATCCACGGCGAGATAGTCATCGAGATCAGCAATGGCATCCGCATAGTTTTGCGCTTCCGCATAAGCCACCGCACGCTGCAAAAGCAGAGCAGCACGCTCCTGGCGGCCTGTTTCCTCCTTGATGCCTGCCGTGAGCGCATCTATGAGCTGGAATGTCTCACGCGACTGGGCATCGGTCAGTTCTTCGCGTCCCTGATTGCAGGTCACTTGCAACTTACGCAAGGGTTCCCTAGTGCGGTTGAATTGGTCTACACTGGCTTCATACGCTTGGTACTCGCGCACCCCATTGCCGTAGGTGAAATAAGACAGCTGGAACATGGGTAAGAAGGCAACTTCCACTTCACGATCCTGTACGGCTCCGCGATAGTCGCTTTTGTACTCATGCTCCACGCGGGGCTTATCCTCTACCACGATGTCGTTGTACTTATTCAAGTCCACCTCCGATCGTTTACGCACATTTCGCAATTTTGAGCGACTCCATCGTTGTTGAATGCCGGTGTGCTTGTCCATCTGCGCCTTGAAGACGCGGAACTCATCGAGCTCAGCCTTGGCCGTCATTCCCAATTTGCGATAGGCACGAGCGCGCAAGTTAAGCCCCGCCCAAAAGTTGGGGAACTGCTCGATGACACGAGAGTAGTCTTGTATGGCAGCCCGCAAGTTGCCTACCTTGTCGTTGAGCAAAGCACGGTTGTAGATGGCCATGAAATTTTGGGGCTCCATCTTGATGACAAAGTCAAAGTCACTGATGGCATGGTTGTCATCACCCAACTGCACTCGAAGCAGTCCGCGGTTGTAATGAGCCAGAAAATTGCTAGGGTTGAGGTCTATTGCCATGTCATAGTCTGCCATGGCACCTCGGAGATTGTTCACATTGAGACGTGCCAAAGCACGGTTCACATAGTTGCTCGCCATCTTGGGACGCAGACGGATCACCTCGGTGAGGCAGGAGTCGGCGGCACGCCATTGGCGACGGTTTAGGGCGATAAACGAGCGTGTGGCCCATGCGTCAGCGTTATAGGGGTCTTGCTGGAGACTGCGGCTGAGCCACTCGTCTGCTGTTGTGGTATCTTTCTTCTCCAGGTAAATCTCTGCTTTCAGCGAATAGGCCGCAGCCGTCTTTGACCACCTTGAGACAATGGTGTCGGCATCGAGTAGCGCTTGGTCATAATCCTTGGTGTTGTAGCGGCAAATGGCGCGATTGAGCCAAAAACTTGACACATTGGGATTGAGTTTGATGGCGCATCCATAGTCAGCGATGGCATCGTCATATTTCTCTTGTCGGATGCGAGAGATGGCACGTAGGTCAAACAACTGCTCGATGTAGGGATTGAGGGATATGGCTTTGGAGGCGTCTTGTTCGGCGCCCATAAAGTCCTCAAGATAGTATTTAGCCGTGGCACGGTCATACCATGGCAACCAAAGGTATGGCTTTAGAGCCAACACCTTATTAAAATACTGTATGGAAAGCACATAGTCCTCATAATGCAACGCCACCTCGCCGCTGGTAATGAGGCGGTCTATATTGTATTGTGCCTTAGCTGTCCCTCCCAGGAACAGAGCCAAGAGTACGGGAACAATCATGCGCTTCATGACAACATCGTCTTAATAGTATAGCAAATGGGTGTCAGCGCCGCGGAACCTTCACACGATAAGTGCAACGGAACTTGCCTTGGGCAATAGCACGCAACTTGTTGTTGATCATCTGCTTGCGAAACGCCGACAGACGGTCGACATACATCACGCCCTCCAGGTGGTCGAACTCATGTTGCATAACACGGGCCAGATAACCATCCACCCACTCATCATGGGGAACGAGGTCCTCGTCAAGGTAAGTCACATGGATGCGTGTGGGCCGTGTGACACTCTCGTGGAGCCCCGGAATGGACAGGCATCCCTCGTCCAACGACTCCTTCTTGGACTTTTCGTCATACTCCACGATGTGGGCATTGACGTAAGCATGACGGAAACCTGCATATTCGGGCATGTCGTCTTTCAGCACATCGAGGTCGATGACCACGACACGCTGCGCTTTGCCCACCTGTGGGGCGGCAAGGCCGACACCTTCCGAAGCATCGAGAGTCTCAAACATGTCTGCAATAAACGCCTTCAGCGTGGGGTCGTCCACTGCAATATCCTGGGCAACCTTTCTCAAGACAGGTTGTCCATAAGTGTAAATGGGTAATATCATTTCTTGGAATTCATGTAATCCTGAAGTATGATCGTTGCCGAAATCTCATCGACAAGACCTTTATTTTCGCGTCGTTCCTTCTTCTTCACACCGCCGTCAATCAGGACACGGTGGGCAAGTACGGAGGTGAAACGCTCATCATAATACTCGATGGGGATGGCTGGGCACGCCTTTCGCCAACGGTTGACGAAATTCTCTACCCTGGCCAGGTTTTCAGAGGGAAGGCCATTAGGTTGCGTTGGCTTGCCAATGACTATCTGTTCAACCTCCTCTTTTTTCACATATTGTGAGAGGAAGTCAAACAGGTTCTTGGTCTCCACCGTTGTCAATCCGTTTGCAATAATCTGTAGGGGGTCGGTAACCGCCAACCCCGTGCGTTTCTTACCGTAGTCTATGGAGAGAATGCGCGGCATGGATTCTTTTAGGGAGTTCGCCCTGGATGAGGGCGGACGTCCCATCCTTTATTACTTCTTGAAGAGCAACCAAGCGTCACTCTTGGGGTTGAACTTGCTGCCACGGATGGCGTCACGGCTCTGCACTGCACTAGCCTTGTCTGCATAGGTCGAAGCGACCACACGATACATGTTGATGTTGGAGTTGTAGGCGATCTGCGCATCGTAGCCTCCCTGCTTGAGCGTGTTCTGCATGCCCTCTGCGTTTGCCTTGAGCGAGAATGATCCGACAACAACGCTATAAGCCTTCAGGCCGGTGCCGCTCACCACTGTCACCTCCTCTGTGCGCACTGTGGCGTTATCGACATTGGTGACAGTAGTCTGGTCCGCAGACTTTTCCACAAGCGGTGTGACGACGGGAGCCGTCTCTTGAGCAGGAGCCTGCTCTCGGTTCTTCTCTTCCTGAGCTTGAGCCTTTTCCCACACTTTCTTGTAAGCACTTTCCTGTGATTTACAGCTAGTGAAAGCGAAGGCCATATAGAAGGCGGCGCCCAAAACCAAATATTTTTTCATAAATTTATAATATTATAAATGTTAGTAAAGTCTATTCCAAAAGTGTTCAGTCTGTCAGTTGCAACAAGTGCTTACCTCGACATTTATCAACGTGAAAACCAAGTTAATGGCCAACAGAAATATCCAATAATTCCCCATGACTCCTGACGACTGTTTGTGACGATAGCAAAAATGCCTTTGTCCCTTTAATTTGCGAAATTACAAAATATTCCAATGACACGGGGCGCTATGCCACATAAAGTTTGTTAAATCAGCAAAACAGATACTATTTAACAAAAAATATCCTTTCTTTGGTGCTTTATTCGGGGGGATTGCTTATATTTGCAGCAACGAATGAGAGTCATTCGCACTAGACAACATTTACATTAAACGATACGCTCATGAAGACAATCGGTTACATTGGCGCTTTTTTGGGTGGCGCCATCGCAGGTGCAGCCTTAGGCTTGCTCCTAGCCCCGGAGAAGGGGTCTGACACCCGCACAAAGATCTCCGACGCTGTGGACGACTTCTGCAAGAAGCACGACATCAAGCTCAACCGCAAGCAGACAGAAGACCTTGTGGATGACATCAAGGACGCGGTGGGCGCCTCGGCCGAGTAATTCTCCATACACCCAACGGAAGCGCCAAGGAAACTCGCCTTTCCCAGTGCATGGAAACGCTTACAGGCAGTGGATGGGTTCTTGGCGTTTCCGTTAGGGTGTTTGGCATTCAACATTCCACAACTTTCTAAAACAAGACATGTTTTCGAACGATAAGAACATTGAGACTATTGGCCAATTGGTGGAGACGCTGAAGCACTACGTCAAGCTACAAGGCGAGTATGTGAGACTCGACGTGGTGGAGAAGACGGTGCGCCTAATGACGGTCATCACCATGACAGTCATCGTGTTGTTGCTCATCATCCTCATGATGGTCTACTTGAGCTTTGCCGCTGCAAGCGCATTGGCGCCCGTAGTAGGTCAGGCTTGTGGCTATCTCATTGTGGCGGGAGCATATCTCGTTTTGCTGCTCCTTTTCCTCACGTTCCGCAAGCAGTGGATTGAGAGGCCCCTCGTTAGTTTTCTCGCCTCTATCCTACTCAGCTAATCACTCATTTGCTCACGCGGTTCATAACCATGACACGTATGCCCTACACCACTATCGAAGAAATACAATTGCGCAAGGCCATGTTGCTGGTCGAGATACATAAGGACAGCAACAAGTTGGGAAACGAGTGGAAATCGCTATTCCAAAAGCCTGACGCACTCAACCGAAAGGCAACCCCCGCTAAGCGCTTCAATAGTCTGCTGAGCACGGGAGCAGGCATGCTTGACGCCGCCATTTTGGGCTGGAAATTATACAGGAAGTTCAAGAAGTAATGGCTTACCTGACAAATTCCCGGGTTGGACATGGCCAATTTAATGATCAACACATTTATACAATATTGTCCACTTCGAACATATATTTGAATTGTTGGAATATGTGTTATCCAACAATCAAATACCTCTGCACCTCCCGTTAATGAACAAATGGACGGATACGCGGAAGGAATGTGCTGCCATTTTATTCAGGGAATATCCTAAAATCGAGAAGGCTTTCAGCCTTACCCATTTACTTCACATGATCTTATAGGAGGAGGGATGGAAGGGCTTTCAAAAATGTTTCTGGGAAGTGGGCGAAAGCGATAGCAAGGCCTTTTCGGATGGTTACAACGAAAATAGGAGGAAAAAGATTCTTTTTCCTCCTACTCGATAATTTATGCACGTGGTGGTGCGTGTGAGATTACTTTAGGATTAGGTGGTTGGTTTATAACCGCAGACGCTGCAGTATGTCTGCCATCTTCTGCTTGGTCTCAATCTTTGTGGGGACAAGCGGTAGGCGCAACTGGTTCTCGATGAATCCCATGTCGTTGAGTAACGCTTTCACGCCAGCGGGGTTTCCGTCAACAAAGAGAAGGCTGTAGAGCTCCGTGAACATGTGGTGAATCTTGCGCGCAGGCTCATATTCGCCCTTGAACTCCAGGCGGATCATCCGAGAGAACTCCTTGGGAAGTGCATTGCCTATGACGGAGATGACGCCAGCTGCGCCGCTGGCTACCATAGAGAAGGTGAGTGCATCATCACCGCTGATGACATCGAAATGGTCGGGCTTGTTGTAGATAATTTCGTCTACCTGCTCCAAGCTGCCAGAAGCTTCCTTGATGGCAACGATATTCTTGCAGTCGTGTGCCAAGCGAAGGGTGGTCTTCGCCTTCATGTTCACGCCCGTGCGACCTGGCACATTGTATAGCACGAGGGGCAGGGGACTGGCTTTGGAGATGGCCTTGAAGTGCTGGTAGAGTCCTTCTTGTGAGGGTTTATTGTAGTAGGGGCAGATGCTTAGTATGCCGTCGATGCCACTCCAGTCAGTAGTTTTCATCTCCTCAATGACAGCTGTTGTGTTGTTGCCTCCGCAATACTTCAGAATGGGTATGCGTCCATTCACCACATCCTTGATGAGCTGGGTGATTTTGTCTTTTTCCTCATGAGTGAGACATGGCGCCTCCGCCGTGGTGGCCAAGATGCACAGAAAGTCAGCTCCGTTTTTGATTTGATACTCCACAAGGTGCTTGAGTGACTTGTAGTCGACCTCGCCTTCTGGGGTAAATGGTGTGATTAGGGCGATACCTAATCCCTTAAAGATATTGCGTGCCATGATGTATGAATTTCAATATTAAAAAAAATGAGGGTGTTAAAATCAAAAGTTTTTGCAAAGATACGATTTTACTTTCATATTGCAAAGGAATTGTGGAGAAACCTCTCAACGATTAATCTTATTTGCTTCCGATGTAGAGAAAAATCATGCTCATGAGTACTAGTGCCAGGTCAATGGCTTTGGCACGAAGGTTGCGCTCGTGGAAAAACAGCCCCCCAAATAGAAAGCTGACAATGACGCTGCCCCGGCGAATCATCGAGACAATCGAAATCATGGCACCAGGAAGGCTAAGTGCATAGAAATAAGCAAAGTCGGCGGCACTCAAGAAGAGGCTGATGCCAATAATGGCCCAGTCCCAATGGAATGGGGTGGTGCGCCTGTGGGTGGGCCACCACAGGATGAGCATCATAAGGCCCATCATGGCCATCTGGTAGATGTTGTACCACGATTGCACAGCCATGCGGTCGATGCCCACACCGCCATTGGCAGGACTGGCCATGAGGTACTTGTCATAGAGACCGCTGATGGCTCCGAGCATGGCGGCCAGTACGATGAACCATATCCAGCGGTTGTGCTCAAAGTCGATGCCTTCTTTTTTGCCTGAGCGGCTCAGTAGGAAGAAGGATGCGATGGCCAGGAGCACTCCTATCCATTGCCACACGTTGAGGCTTTCGCCAAACACCAGTAGGGCACCCACGAGCACCATCACAGGGCGAGTGGCGTTGATGGGGCCGACGATGGTCAAGGGCAAGTGCTTCATGCCAAAGTAACCAAAGATCCAACTGGACAGCACGATGGCACTCTTGAGGATGATGTATTTGTGTATTTCCCAACCACCATTGCTCACGTGGAAGATTGAGGCTTCGGAAAGCGTGCCAGTAGCCGATAGAAGGATGAAAGGCAAGAAGATCAGCGATGAGAATACTGTGTTGAGAAATAGCACGGGAATGACCGCATTGTTGAGGAGTGACTCCTTTTTGAACGAGTCATAAAATCCCAGTAGCGTTGCTGAGAGAAAAGCTAAGATTAACCACATGTCCTGAATACTGAAATGATGGATGTCAATAATCGATTTCCCAAAGGAAGAGTCCGTTGGCGGGCATCGATTCGCCCGCATCGCAGCGTGTGCCGTCGTGCAGAATTTTTTCAAACTGCTCCATACTGACGCGTCTGCGTCCCACGTCGATCAGTGTGCCAACAACTGCCCGAACCATGTTTCGCAGAAAACGGTTGGCTGCGATCTCAAAATAATAGGTGCTCTCGCCGGTCTTGACCCATTGCGCGGTCGTCACGTCGCATAACGTTGTCTTGTTGTCGGTACCCATCTTGCAGAAGGCCTTGAAGTCGTTGACGGTCAGCAAGCGCTCTGCTGCCTGGTTCATGGCGTCGAAGTCGAGTGGATAGTGCATCTCCACCGAATATTGGCGAAGGAAAGGGTCGCGCTTGGTGTGGATGAAATAACGGTAAACGCGACGGCGGGCTGAGAAACGGGCGTGCAAGTCGTCAGCTACTGGCTCGATTTTCTCACATGAAATGTCGCGCGGAAGCACACGAGCCAAGCGATAGCACAGTTGGCTTGCGTCAATGGCCTGCTCGCAGTCGAAGTGGCACACCATTTGGTTAGCATGGACGCCAGCGTCTGTGCGGCCGGCCCCAATGATACCGATGGGATGGCGCAACAGCAAGGAAAGGCAGTCTTGTATCTTTTCCTGCACAGACATGCCGTTGGGTTGTATCTGCCAACCGTGATAGGCGGTCCCGTCAAAACGAATCCAAACGAAGTATCTCATGTTTGATGTGATTTTTTTGCAAAATTACTAAAAATAAATTGATTGTGCCCTGATTACGCTTCTCTTTTGTCTTTCCAGTCTGCCTGAAAGGACTGCTCTTCTTATTTAATCGGTTGGTTGTCAGAAAGACGGAAGCGTACGTATGCTCGGTCATCGAACGAGCGGTTGCCCAACATGACGCCTTTAGTGGCCACAAACGAGTCGATGCAAAAAGGGTCATCTGTGAGTTGCTGGAGTAGGGCCGCTTCGCTCTCGCGAAGTGAAGGGCGAAGAAATGGGTAGCCATCTGACGCTAACACGATGTCAGCCTGGGTGTCTTCGACAGCAATGGTCTTGACGCCGGGCATGAAGATGGGAAAGCCATCGATGACCGCATAGGTGCGATTTTCGTCAGACATGCACTCAATGAGTGGGCCGAGGATGGTGTCGCGGGCGTAATCGTGGACGATGCGGCCATTGCATAGCATGTCGGGATGTTTCGCCAGTGCTGTCTTGAATGCGGACGCTCGCTTACGGGCCAGCACGCTCTCGTATGGTTTGTCATTGTGAAATGCATGTCCATTGATCATGCATTGACAGTCGCCGACCATCCAGATTTCATGTCTTTGAACACTGTAGATGACGGCACTGGCGCATAGCCGTTCCTGTGGATACATTTTCATTGGGGTATCATCGGTGGGGTAGAGGCTATGGATGTGTGCAGTGACATGTTCGCAGAATTGCTCGAGCGTCAGGCCCGCTGGTATGCGGCGGACAAAATGACAGATTGCCAGCATGCAATAACGCCCATTCCTCATGTTCGGATGAAGTCTATGGGGTGTCTTGCTGGTGCTTCCGTCGATGACCGCCACATAGTCGGGAGTGATGACGACGCCGTCCTCACAATCGCTTGGGGTGTGCTTGCCAACGATAATTTGTTCGATGATTTTCATTTTTTGTAGGGACCATTCTTGCCCTTTTTGCCAAATCCGCGTGAATGAAAGTTGGGATTGAATGATTTCCTTTTCTTTTCACGTTTGTCTCGGTCGCCTTTCTCGCACTTGTCTTTGTCGATTGGTGTGCTGCCAATGGCCTTTGGGTCATAGTGGGTGCGCCCACGATAAGGCACGCCATCATAGAGCTTCTTGATGAGGTCGGGACGCCCGATCCGACGCAGCTCTCGCTCAATGGACTGGCGTTCCTCGGGTTTGTACCAAAAGAAGAACTGGCGTTGGGCAAGTTTCTCACGGGGCGTCTTGGCTGAAAACACGGGTTCCAGGGTATAGGGATCGAAGCCGCTGTACCATGTCTCCGTGCTTACGGTCATGGGTGTGGGGGTGAAATCTTGAACCTGTTCAAGGTGAAAGTCAAGTTGCTTGGTCTCCACAGCCAATTCTGCCATGTCCTCCTCTTTGCACCCTGGGTGCGAACTGATGAAGTAGGGGATGATTTGCTGGTTGAGCCCCTCTTCCCGATTGATACGGTCGAATATACGCTTGAACTCATGGAACTGACTGAACGAAGGTTTGCGCATGAGGCGCAACACATTGTCGGTAGTGTGCTCAGGTGCCACTTTCAAGCGTCCGCTGACATGGTGCGTGATGAGTTCGCGTGTATATTGGCGCGCTGCCTCATTCGAATTTTCATCTTTGCTTTTATGCAACAGCAAGTCGTAGCGAACACCACTGCCGATGAAGCTCTTTTTGACACCCGGAAGTGCGTCGACGGCATGATAGATATCCAGTAAGCGAGAGTGGTCTGTCACCAAGTTTGGACAGATTTGGGGATTGACGCATGATGGACGCTTGCAGTGTTCGCACGCCTTGGTGTTGCGCCCGTGCATGCCATACATGTTGGCGGAAGGACCGCCAAGATCAGATATATACCCCTTGAAGCCTGGCATGGCGATGACTTTCTTGGCCTCACGCAAGATGCTCTCCTTTGAACGGCACACCACGAACTTGCCTTGATGGGCGGAGATGGTGCAGAAAGCACAACCACCAAAACATCCGCGATGCAATGTGATGGAGAACTTGATCATCTCATAGGCGGGGATGGTCTTGCCCTTGTATTTTGGATGTGGCATGCGGGTGTATGGCAGGTCGAAAGCTGCGTCAAGCTCCTCGCTCGTCATGGGAGGGAAAGGGGGATTGACGACTGCATATAGATTGTCAACGCCCTGTATGAGACGTTGTGCATGCATCTTGTTGCTTTCTTCCTCTATGTGCCTGAAGTTTTCGGCCTCTGCCTTCTTGTTGCGCAAGCATTCCTCGTGAGAGTGTAGGAGAATGTCATTGGCCGTGATGCCACCCGGTATGTCTTCCTTCTTGCAGAGGTAAACGGTTTGTGGAATGTCCTTGATGTCGTTGATGCAACGCCCAGTCTCTAGCTCTTGACATAGCATTAGGGTGTTCTTTTCCCCCATGCCGTAGAGGATGATGTTGGCGCCGCTCTCGCAGAGGATGCATTTCTTCAAGCCGTCTTGCCAGTAGTCGTAGTGCGTCAGGCGGCGCAAGGATGCCTCAATGCCCCCGAGTACTACGGGTACGTCGGGAAACAGATGTTTTAAGATTTTAGAATAGACTATCGAAGGATAGTCGGGACGCATGTCGTGGCGCCCGTCGGGACTGTAAGCGTCATCATGGCGCAAACGGCGGTTGGCGGTGTATCGGTTGACCATTGAGTCCATGGCCCCTGGCGAGATGGCAAAGAACAAACGAGGACGTCCTAACTTCTTGAAGTCGCGGAAGTCGCCATGCCAGTCGGGTTGTGGTACGATGGCCACCCGGTAGCCATTTGCCTCCAGTATTCGTCCAATGACTGCCGCACCGAACGACGGGTGGTCCACATAGGCGTCGCCTGAGAAGAGGATGACATCCAGCTGGTCCCATCCTCTAAGCTCACATTCCTTCTTGGTTGTTGGAAGAAAGTCCGTCAGTTGAAAGTTCTGCATGCGTTAATCGCTCACCTCCTCAGGATCCACTTCGTCTTGATTGACGTGCTCTCCTTTCCATTTCACATAGAGTAACACCAACTGGTGAAGCCCGAAGGCTTTCATGTTGCTATTGTAGATGACATCCAAGCATAGGTCAAGTAAATCCTTGTCCTTGCCGGCTTCGCTTTCAAGAAGTGAGCGCACGTTGAACTTCAACTTGTCGAGCACTCCCTCGTCTATGATGCCATTGCTGTCCACGAGGTAGCGGAGCAAGGCGTATTTGTCGATGGTCTTCAAATGTTTCTCGGTCACCTCTATGCTGCGGGTGCCAGAATGGTTGGCTTGTATCTTCATGGCATTAAGTGTTATGATGAATAATGATGTTTGATTACTGAAATATGTAGTTTAAAATCCCTTGCATCAGTTTGTTTCGGGTCGAAGCCTCAGTGATGCATTCGAAAGGAAATCCCATGACGAAAGCTTTGTAGTCGCTGCCAGAATAGGCCACGGCGGCTGACTGCCCATCGCTATACTGCATGGCGCAGATGGCATTGCCCTCCGGGCGAATTACATCGGTATGGGTGGCCGCGTAGTGATTGGGGTTGAGTGTTCTGAAAAAGTCGAATTGCATACCCAGACCGTTTACTCCGGTCACTGTGTCGGTCTTGATGGAGCCGCCATAACTTGCCTTCAAGTATCGGCTTAGCCAAAAAGAGTCGTTCTCCTGCGTCATGTCTGAGCCAAGGTAGGCGCCACTGACTAACATGCGCCCTCCTCCCTGGGTGTAAGCGGCAATTTTCCGTTGCATGGACACGGGAAATGACTTGTAATACTTCGCTGCGTTGACGTCGTATTTTTCCAGCCCCGTGATTAAGTCTATAGCTTCGTAGTCTTCCATCTTGACCTTGCTGGCCTCAATGGCTTCCGAACTGCAACTGGCGACGTTGTAGCGTTTTGTTGACGCGATCGCATTAGTGTGTGTGCTGATGTAGTTGAAGTCGTTGCCTGCTATGAAATGTCCTGCCAGTTCGTCACCTCCATATCCCAGTCCACCTGGTCCCTCGTGGCCCATGCGTGACGTGTCGAAGCACTGCTGGCGGCCATTCCATCCTGCTGTCAGACCATAGGAAACGCCAGGGTCGCTATCCAAGTCAAATCCTTGTTGGGCACCGTTGTCTATGACTGCTGGGCCTGAAATGCGGTGAAAACCGTTGATGACGAGTATCGTCTTGTTGGCTTCCGGGCAGCTGAATGCTGATACGGTCTCTGAAGGGAAACTCTCGCCTCCGCGATTGGCTGCTGTCACCTTGAAGTGATAGGTCTTGTTAGGCTCAATGTCAAATGCGGCGGAAGTGTTGTTGACCTTTCGCCCATTGTCGAACCCGCCATCACCGATGGCAGTGTAAACAATATAATAGGTGGGCGTAGCGCTTGGCTCCTGTTCGTCAATACAGGCACTCCAGGACAACACAGCTTGATGTTTACCCGTCAACTTGACTGCCATGTTGCGTGGGGCCAAAGGTTCAATGATGGCCGCTTGTCCATGCATGCCGCGAATGTACCTAACTATGGTTTTGTAGAGTGACCGTGCGATGGTGAACTTGAAATTGGGATCTTGCCCCAAAACCATATCAGGGAAGTTTTGGTGTGATAAGGTCTCAATGATGGACGATGGTACTTCTGGCAGGCGAGTCTCTGAATAGTTTCGGTCCCATAAGTATCGACGGTTCCATCGTTTGTAAGCATATGTTAAGTCGCGTGTCACACCAGTTAGAAGTTGGTCTGCCAGCAATTTGGATGCTTGGCGGGTGAGGCCTGAAGACAAGCGACCGTCGTTGAAGTCGGTGGTGCAAATGGCCAACGAACCGATGAGGTCTTTTCCGTTGGGGGCGTAACCTGCATCGCTGTGTATAGCCAATGATAGTTCGATGGGCACTTTCTTGCCCTCAAGTGTGGGCACATAAACGGATCCTCCAGCCAGCCAATTGGTCATCCTCGAGCGTGCGTTGATGTCATCGGCATAGTCGTCATTGCCTCCCTTGCCGTTATAGGCCGAATAGGGTGCGCCTCCCCATTGTGCCGCATAGCGGGCTCCTTCCAAGCAACGTGGATAGTTGCTTGTGGCGCCGCCCCGTTCAATATTGCCCATGCCGCCGCCGAATCTCACGGCATCAGCAGTCACGATACCTTTCATGTGACTCTGGTTGGTGAGCATTACGCAGTTGTTCATGTTGTCGCCTTTTTCAAATTCAAATGTTCCGAGGTACACCCATGTGCCTCCGCCCATTTGTTGATTGACGCGAAACTCTGTTGCCTGACCTTTATGGAATACGGTGTAGTGGGCATCGTCCACGCTACTGGGTAGTGATTGATAACTTACATAAACAGCATACCTGCCTTCTTCTGCGAAGGCGGGCTGATACTTAATAAACGCTTTGGCCTCCTTCTTGGTTGCTTTCAGCATGCGCGCTGTGCCGGCTTCGAAGGGATTTTCGTTGTTTAAATAATGTCCCCCATGTGCCTTGAAGCCTTTTAGGGTAGTCGTCATCCATGGTTCGCCTTCCGCATACTCCTTGTAGCTGGTGGCGGTTGTGTTGAGCCCGCCATCATTGTCTACTATGTACTCGGCTGTTTGCCAGTCGCGTTCGCGAGGCGTGAACACCACGGCTCCTGCGTTTTCAAGCATTGGAATGAGGAATGGAACCACGATGGTCTGGGTGAACAAGTCTTCCGTCGTGGCAAAAAGATTGGGCCTTTGCCATTTCCAAAAACCCTTCTTGTTGTCGTAGTATCTTCCGTGTGAGGCCCACAGGCTTATGTGACGGTCATAAAGGCCGTGAGTGAAATTCACTGGGCGTGACACATTGTCAACCCATGGTCTTCCGTCGTAATTGGTTTTCCCCCATAAGGCGTTCGCACCGGCACGTCCCGACTTGTGCTGGGGTACGTAATCCTCAAGCAACATGCCATTTGTGACGATTTCCACATGGTATTTGTTGTAGGGCTTGGGTAAGGCCTTTTTAATCTTTTTGTAGATTTGCCCAACTTGTTTTTCTGTGAAGTCCTGTTGCGCAAAGTGCTCATCCGTAGCGATCGTTACCGTTTGGGTATGGTCGTTGACAGAGAAGGACTTCAGCTTGGGTTGTTGTGTGAAATTGGTCCCTTTCGCACGATAGGTGAGAAAATATTCAGCCAAAGAGCGTTTGGCCTTTTCTTGAGGGGAAAGACCTTGAGCGTGGACATTCGCTGACAATGCAAACAAGCAAGCGCAACTGATTAACAGACCTCTTTTAAATGTCATATTCAATAACCTTTATAGTCGGCCTCACACTTCTCCGATGGTGAATTTCTCGGGTTTCTTGCCTTTGAAGTCCTTGAAGTAAAGCTTAATGCGACGCATCTCTTGCTCCACGTCTCCTGTTGGAATGATGCTTTCGGTGCATTGGATCACCTTCTTTTCATAATCTGCGCCATAAAGCAGAATGGGAATTTGCGCCTTGAGAGCAATGAAGTAAAACCCCTTTTTCCATTCGGGGTTGAGTGATCGAGTCCCTTCTGGAGTGATGCACAATCCAAACAGTTTTCGAGATTTGGCTTCTTCAGCCAGGTGGTCAGTCATGCTGGTGTGCTTCGAACGATACACAGGAATACCCCCCATGCGTCGGAAAATGGTCCCCAATGGCCAAAAAAACCATTCCTTTTTCATGAGAAAATTGATATGCAAGCCTTCGGCCCGCATATACAACTGGCCTATCACAAAATCCCAATTGCTTGTGTGAGGGGCCAAGCAAATAATGTATTTGTCTGGAGGCGTGACGGTTACGTTTTTCTTCCAGCCCCATTGCTTGTATAAAAGCCAATGGCAGAATTTCTTCATCATCAGTGCTGAGAGTTTATGCGAAACTGCTTATTTGGTTGATGATTTCGTTGATTTGCTGGTTGAAATCAGCTATGAGCGCCTTGTAATAGGCGCGTGGCTTCATGCCGGGCTCGGGGTGCGAGATGCGCTTAACGTAATCGTTTCGGGTCACGATGATCAGCGAGAGCAAGTTGTTGACAGCTTCCTCGTTCTTCGATGCTCCGTATAAGGAGGCTGCCACGCCCTCTGCAAACAAGTCACTGCAAATGTAGTTGATGGTTTGCTTTAAGTTTCTTTTCTTTGCCATGGTCTTATGAGTTTTGTTGTTTGAAAGCCGCATCGTCCTTATGGTGACAAGATAGGCTTTGATTTTATTTTAAATCATCTCCAAAGATAAGTAATTTTATGGAAATGCAAAAACAAGTTTTAAAAAACTTTTAGAAAAAGAGTTTTCTTTCTGTTTTCTTTCCATAATTCAATGAAAAAACGTACTTTTGCATCAAATTCTACATAATTAATTTAAATTACAAGAACAAAAATGGAAAAGAGTCTTTTGCAGAAGGCCCGTGCCCTTTATCAGCCAAAGCTGCCTAAAGGTCTGCAGGGTGCCATCAAGGTGAAGGAAGGTGAACCTACGCAGAGTGTGGGTAATCAGGAAGAAATCAAGAATTTGTTCCCTAACACTTACGGTATGCCGCTGATTGAATTTGTCCCTGGTGACAAGACTGCTGACAGTGCCGTAAATGTTGGTGTGATTCTTTCTGGTGGCCAGGCTCCTGGTGGCCACAATGTGATTTGCGGTATCTTTGATGCAGTCAAGAAGATGAACCCCGCCAATAAGGTCTATGGCTTCTTGATGGGCCCCAGCGGACTTGTCGACCACAATTACATTGAGTTGACTCCGGAATATGTTGACGAGTATCGCAATACGGGCGGTTTTGATATGATAGGATCGGGTCGCACCAAACTGGAGAAGGAAGACCAGTTCGAAAAGGGGTTAGAGATCATTCGCAAGCTGGACATTAAGGCAGTCGTTATCATTGGAGGTGACGACTCTAACACCAACGCTTGCGTGTTGGCTGAATACTATGCTGCCAAGAAGTATGGTGTGCAGGTAATAGGCTGTCCCAAGACCATTGACGGTGACTTGAAGAATGACCAGATTGAGACAAGCTTTGGCTTTGATACGGCCACAAAAGTATACTCTGAGCTTATTGGAAACATCGAGCGTGACGCAAATTCTGCCCGTAAGTATTGGCATTTCATCAAGCTCATGGGACGTTCAGCTTCGCACATCGCGTTGGAGTGCGCTTTGCAGACACAACCCAGCATCTGCCTCGTTTCTGAGGAAGTGGAGGCCAAGGACATGACGCTCAACCAGATTGTGGAGCAGATCGCCACCGCAGTTGCCAAGCGTGCGGAGGATGGCAACAACTTTGGAGTGGTGCTCGTCCCTGAGGGTCTCATTGAGTTTATTCCCGCTATTGGCCGTCTTATCGACGAGCTCAATGACCTCCTTGCCGCCCACGGTGCTGATTACAAGGATCTTGACAAGGATGCTCAGCGCACTTACATCCTCGCTCACTTGAGCAAGGAGAATGCCGAGACATTTGCTACTCTGCCGGAGGCTGTGGCTCGCCAGCTCTCCCTTGATCGTGATCCTCATGGAAACGTGCAGGTGTCTCTCATTGAGACCGAGAAATTGTTGTCTGACATGGTCGGCGCTAAGTTGGCTGAGTGGAAGAAGGGTGGTAAGTTCGCAGGTAAGTTTGCTGCTCAGCACCATTTCTTTGGTTATGAGGGCCGTTGTGCTGCTCCTTCCAATTTTGACGCTGACTATTGCTACGCCCTTGGCGTGAGCGCAGCAAACCTCATTGCCAATGGCAAGACGGGATACATGGCTATCGTCCAGAACTTGTCGGCTTCCACAGATGAGTGGAAGGCTGGTGGTGTGCCAATCACCATGATGATGAACATGGAGCGCCGCAATGGTGAGATGAAGCCTGTTATCCGAAAGGCTCTTGTGGAACTTGACGGTGCACCATTCAAAAAGTTTGCTGAGCATCGCGACGAGTGGGCGCGTAAGACTTGCTTCGTCTATCCTGGCCCTATCCAGTATTGGGGACCCGCAGAGGTCTGCGACCGAGACACGTGCACGTTGTCTTTGGAGAATGAAGCTAAGAACAAGTAATTTGCTTGTTTGTTCATTTGGGCAGATTTCTGCTTGACGGAAATAATGGGGCTTCCCTCCAGGCTAAGGAACTGTGCGGGAAAGCCCCTTTCTTGTTGCATGAATGACTATCATACGCCGTATGAAGTTATCTTGTTGAAGTGTTTTGTCAAGTTTGGCTTACTGCTATTTGCATTTGAGGTTAACCCTTAAATTTTCCCTATGACATCCCGATCCTCCATCCATTCTAAATATAAAAACTCCAGTCGCAGAGGTCAGAAGAATTCTCGCCGTTTGCACTCGGGGGGGATATTTTCCTTGCATCCGTTTCTGAAGAGGGGGCGTCGCTGGCCATTGTTACTTGGTGGTGTGGGCATTTTGGCCGTTTATGTTTGGGTGTTCTATTATTTTTTTGTAGGTCCGACGGGCTTTCGGTGGAGGGCCCTTTATGGTGATGCCAAATATCCTGCGGGTTATGAGATTCATGGCATTGACATTTCTCATTATCAAGGTGACATTAACTGGAATCGTCTTCGTTACAGTGCCGTGGTGGACGGATGTCCCATCCGTTTTATCTTCATTAAGGCGACAGAGGGATCGTCTCGTGTTGATGATAACTTTTATGATAACTTTGAGAATGCACGTGAGTATGGTTTTCTGCGTGGCGCTTATCATTTTTGGAGCAATAAGTCCTCGGCGCGCTCTCAGGCTTATTACTTTTTAAGCAAGGTTCATCTGGAGGATGGTGACCTGCCTCCCGTCCTGGATATTGAGCATAAACCGCGGGACAAGAGTGTGGAAGATTTTCAGATGGATGTGTTGACGTGGCTTCACATCGTGGAAGACAAGTATCACGTGAAGCCTATCATCTACACCTATTATAAGTTCAAGGAACGTTATCTCAGCACATCAGTTTTCGATGGTTATCCTTATTGGATAGCTCATTACTATGTGGACAAGGTTGAATATAAAGGGAAGTGGAAGTTTTGGCAACACACGGATGCGGGAGAGTTGCCTGGCATCAAAGGAAATGTTGACCTCAATATTTACAATGGTTCCTATTATGACTTGATGCAATTGGCGATAGGAGGAGCAAACGAAATGGGCACGGACAATTGAATGTCCTGTGCCCATTTCGATTATTCCAATATCTTGGTCATCGACATGGAGGATATGAGGCCATCGGGGCCCACAGTGGCGCTCACCTTGTAGTGTGCGTGTTTCTCCTTAGTGTCATCTGTTCGGTTGATATCTTGAAGGGCTGAGAAGCTTACGTTGTACTGATATTCCTCATCTCCCACTTCTTTCTTGTCTATCTTGTAGTCGTTATTCAAATGCCATGTCATGCTTGTAATATCATCCTTATAGATTTTGTGCATGAATGTCACGACATCAGCCTTGATAGCGTCGGGCTTCCCAAGGAAGTTAGTGAGAATTGGCGCAACTGTAGCTTCCAGGTCAATTTCGCTCTTTGCATTAATGGCTTGGAAAAAGTGGCGGAACACAGACGTTATCATGGTCTTCTCGTCGGCTTGTACCGTTTTTGCCTTCAAGATCTTGATGGCTGTCTGTGCCTCGTCCACATGCTCGCCCTCATCGTGGGCGTCGAGATAAGCCTGCAAGGCCTCCAGGGTGTTCTTGTTATTGGCGTCTACCCAGTCCAGGGAGTCAATCTTATGTGTAGCTTCCGTTTTGTGTTCCGAGTCAGGGTGTTTGGACAGGTATTCCTCCAAGGCAGCCTTCGTTCCGTTGACCACTGCGTTAGTCCAGTCATTGTCTTGTTTCTTCAGCTCTTCCAGTCGGGCGGTGATGGCCTGGATATGATCTGCAGGTGCATCCATGTTGTTGTCAAGATATGTTTGGAGCACCAAGGGGTCGTCGCTCTTCATGGCGAATTCGTAAGACTCCTGTTCCTTATTGCTCTTGGCATTGCTGTAGAAGTAGAAGCAGACGCCACAGATGGCGAGCGCAATGACGAAAGCCACGATGAGTGGCCCATGGCTTTTCTTATTGGGCTTGGGTGTAGGTGTGCCTCCATCATTCCTGGGACTAAGGGGGGGGGCGGACTGCCCTATCGCCGTCTGCTGGCCTTTTGGCTTATTGGTGTCGACAGTCGGATTTTCCACGATCTCCTGTTGGTAGCTGGGTTGTCTTGCCTGTTGCTTTGTTGAGTTGTTATAGTCCATTTGCCCGTTGGTGGGTGTCATGTGATGACAGTTGGGGCACATCTCCTGATCGCGGAAATAATATTCTCCACACTGTGGGCACCTAATGGTTTTTCCTGCTATTTCGACTCCGCAATTCGGGCAGACGGGAGCCTTGTCGCTGATTTGTCGTCCACACTCTGGACATTTGATGATAGCCATATTTTGAAGTGCAATTGTTTGTTTTGTTTGAAGTTTACTTGTTAGTCATGTTCTCAAGGTTATCGGTGCCGGAAGCGGATTTCACGTAGGCGATGTTTACCCATAAAACGGCTCTTGTCCACGAAACCATTGATGCCATTTAGATGTCCTTTGCCAGTGTATTGCCAAAGGACAAAGTCGAGGTCGTCCTTTAGCTTAGGTTCTCGTTGTGTGTATTGGGCGATCATCACCTTGTAGTCACCCAATAGTCCGAGCAAGTTGTTGTCATAGAAGTTGGCACCCGTATAGAGTAGGGGCTTTTGCTTGTACGCCTTCTCGACGAGGTTCAGAAATGTGAACAAGGAGTCTGTGAATTCCTCCTTGCTCAGTCCGCTGCGTGTCTCGATGTCAATCATGGGTAACAGATCTTGGTCACTTGGGCGGCATTGGGCCATGAAGTTCTCCAATTGGGTCTTTTGTGAGATTTTGGGTCTGTAAAAATGGTATGAGCCCACCTTGAGACCATATCGGTGGGCCAAGTCAATGTTTTGCTTGTATTTGCTGTCTATGTTGTCTCCTCCTTCCGTAGCCTTTAGGTACACGTATGCCATTTTGCTTTCGCCCACAGTCTCCCAAAACACGGAGCCTTGGTAGTGGCTCAAGTCGATGCCGTGTATGTGGCTGCATGTGTCTTCACATTCTTCGTACCTACTCTGTGCGTGAGTGGTGGCCATCGCAAACATGCAGACTAATAATGTGATAATCCGATTCATACTGCAAAGTTAGTGAAAAGATTTAAAAACACCCTTTCCCTGTTAGTGAAAAGATATAAAAAAGCCGCAAAGTGAAAGACTTTGCGGCTTTTGGGATTCTGTCGGGGCGACAGGATTCGAACCTGCGACCACCTGGTCCCAAACCAGGAGCGCTACCGGGCTGCGCTACACCCCGATTACATAGGCGCTTGGTGTGTGAATCCAAAGAGCCTTTGTAATTGTTGCTGCAAAGGTAGTGCATTTTAGGGAAGTGGCCAAATTTTTTCCCTACTATTTTGCGTCTACCTCGTCTTGTTGCTTTTGGAGAGAACCAGGATTTGGACTTGTAATAGCCGGCTTACCTACTTAGGGCATATTTGTGGAGCGTGCGCCTGACGGCCCCCTTGCCCGCAAATAGTTCTTTTACCATGCCTTCCATGCGATTTCCAAGTGGTGTGTCATATAGGTTCAGCCCAAATACATCTTTGCGGCTAAACAATTTCTTGAGACAGGAGAAGTCTTGGTCCGATTTTCCAATGGTGAGAGGTTCCACCACTTGTTGTAGCTCTTGTAGCATGGGGTCGGGTGATGGCGTGAAAGGGCAGCCGTTGTCATCGATACCCTTGAGGTAGCGAGCGTAGCCGGCCAGCACAAGCGGTATGAGCACTAGATTGTCCGTGTCCAGGTGGCGCGCCACATATTTCTTGATGGTCTCACCGAAACGGATGGGTAATTTCTGGCTGGTGTCCATGGCGATGCGTTGGGGTGTGTCGGGCATGAAGGGGTTGGGTAACCGCTTGTTGATGAAGGCGCCGATGAACTCATAGGGGTTGATGATGCCTGGGTCAGTCACCACGGGCATGGCTTCGATATAGCCGATTTTTTGGATGAAGGGTCGTATGTCCTCGTCGCTCATTTCTGCCGATATCAGCGTGTATCCAAGCATGCAACCATAGAGCGCCATGGCTGTGTGGAGGGGGTTGAGGCAGGTCGTCACCTTCATGGTCTCCACCTCGTCCACGGTCTGACGTGTAGTGTAGATTACGCCATCCAACTCGAGTGGAGGGCGTCCATTTGTGTAATGGTCCTCGATGACAAGGTATTGTGTTTCCTCCGAGTTGACGAATGGGGCGGTGAAAGTGTGTCGTTCGGTCTCGATGTAGTCGTTGTCTTCGAAACCATCAGTGGCTAACAGATCTTTCACCTTGGCGTGGGGGCGTGGTGTTATTTTGTCGATCATAGACCAGGGGAAAGTCACCAAGCGCTCGTCTGCCAGATAATCGACGAATCCTTGTGGCACCAGCCCCTTGTCGGCCCATTGCTTGGCGTAGGCCATTACTCCTGCCTTCACTTTGTCACCGTTGTGCGAGCAATTGTCCATGCTCTGCACCGTGATTGGCAAGTTGCCCGCTTGGTAGCGTTCATAGAGCAGGGCGGCCACCTTTCCCATAGCCAAGGTGGGTTGAAGTCCGCGCTCAAGGTCAGCGGGTTGCACGCCGTAGCCTTTCTCAGTGATGGTGAAGGTCACCATCTGTAAGGATGGGGCGCGAAAGACTTCCACCAGTCTCTTCCAGTCGCCGAACGTATAGTCGGCTTTCAACGCTTCTGTCACGGAGGCTATGACTTTCTTCTCCACGTTCCCTGACGATTGGAGACTGACCAGCAATGATAGGTTGTCATAAGGCGTGTAAGCCTTGTCGATGACCTCATAGTCGAAAGTCTCGGCCACGATGACACCTCGGTCGTAGTGTCCCTTGTTGAGGATGTCGTTGAGGAGTGCCGCTGGGAAGGCCCGGAAGATGTTTCCTCCTCCAAAGTGAACCCATGTGGGCGCTTCGTGTGTTCTCTTCCTGATTGCGGCTATGTCGTAGGTGGGTAGCTCATATCCCTTGGCCTCCCATAAGGCGACGTCAAGGTTGCCGGATGTGATGTCTGTGAGTTTCATGTTGCTTGTGGTGTTAAGGTTAATTAATCAAAGAAACCGGGTTGGTGGAAAGGTTTGCCCTGCTCGCGGTCCACGGTGGCAATGATGCCCTGCACCTGTCCCATTGCAAACATGCGTCCGAGGAAACTGTATCCGGCATTGTAGTTCTTGGTCTCGTCGCCGAGCATGGTCATGCCATGGTCCACACGCATGGGCAATTTCTCGATATTGGTCAGACCTTTTCGTCGTTGTTCTTCGGTTTCAAAGATCCTTGCCAGTTCAATGATGTCAGCGCGTCCGCCGAGATGGCTGGCTTCTGTAAAGTCGCCATTGGGGAACACGTGACAACTGCGCAAATGGACGAACCACGTGCGTTCAGCATGTTTGCGAGCCAGCTCAACCACATTGTTTTGTGCGCCTGCCGAGAGTGACCCTGCGCAGAAGGTGAGGCCATTGTGCTTATTGGGCACGGCATTGAGAAACCAGTCTATGTCGTCTGCGCAGGTCACGATGCGTGGCAGGCCTAGCACTTGGAAGGGCGGGTCGTCGGGGTGCACACACATGAACATGTCGCACTCGTCACACACGGGCATAATGGCTTCGAGGAAATATTTCATGTTGGCTCTTAGTCGGTCGTGGTCGATTCCCTTGTAGAGGGCAAGCAACTGGCGGAACAATTCAATGGGATGCTCGTCACCCTCCTTGAAATTCCCACTGACGAAGCCTTGTGTCTTGATGACAATGTTCTCCACCAAAGCGTGGTCCTTCTCGGGAGTCATGGTGGTGCGCAGTTGCTCCACCTCTTGTATTATGTCGCGTCCGTTAGGCTTTCCGTCTGGCCCCAGCACTTTGAAACGGCTCCAGTCGTCCTTCGCCCCCAGACGCTTCAATATGTATATGTCGAAATAAGCGAACTGGGGAATGCTGAAATACAGGTTGCTACTACCGTTCGGGTTCTTGTGCAGCAGATCGGTGCGTGCCCAGTCGAGTACAGGCATGAAGTTGTAACAGATGGTGTGTATGCCTTCTGCGGCCAGGTTGCGCAAACTCTGTTTGTAGACCTCTATCTGCTTGTCGCGGTCAGGGCCAGCATACTTGATGGTCTCCGTCACGGGCAGCGATTCCACGACGCTCCATCGCATACCATAACTTTCGATGTGTGTTTTCAGGTCGTGTATCTTCTCACGTGTCCACACCTCGCCCAGTGGCACGTCGTGCAGTGCGGTGACGATGCCTTCCACACCTATCTCCTTGAGCATAGCAAGCGTTATCTTGTCGTTCTTGCCAAACCATCTCCATGTTCTTTCCATAAGTTCCGATTGGTTTAAAGTTCTCGGGGGCAAATTTATATAAAATTTCTGAATTACATGCCTGTTGAAGCTAAAAAGAACGAATTGCCTGTGAAATCTATGGCAAGGCCACCGGCCGTATTGGAACTGTCGCTTAGTGTTTCAATATGCTCTTGATCTCCTCTAGATTGCCGTCGTTGGGGGGATTGATTCCGAGAAGATGACAAAGTGGGGGGCGTCAGTACTGCGGAAGTGGGGTATTTCCATGTGTTCGAAGTCTGGACCGATAGCGTGAAAGAGGGCGTGGCTTTTCCAACCATGCCGCTGGAATAGTAATCTCGAAGCGCCTCCAACTTGAACACTTCCGTGAACACTCTTGGTGATTTGCGTTTTGTCATATTTTCAGATGTTTTTGTTAATGGAAAACATGACAAGCTAAATCCGTTCAAGACATCATAAATTCCTCCACATTTGCACTCTTTTTTATGCGAAAGGAATGTAAAAATAAAGGGAGAAGAAAGAAAATGAAGTTGATTTAGAAAAAATGTTGAAGAAACTCTTTTTGTGTGAAAAATATTCCTTACCTTTGCACAAGGACTAAGAATTAAATCGTTATTGTTTATGGCAAAGTACAATATTACAGAAAAGAAAGAGAAGGAGGCCGCGTACCGTTCTCTCGTAAGCCCCAAGCTGATGGATGAGTTGGAGCAGAAGATCAATAACATCATCATCCTTGAGAAGCGTTATAAAGACAAGGAATATTCTGCAAAGAAGCTGGCGGTGGATCTGGGCACCAATACGCGCTATATCTCAGCGGTTGTCAATGTTCGCTTCCACATGAACTACACGTCGTTTGTCAACAAGTTCCGCATTCAGGAAGCGATGTCCCTGCTGGTGGACAAGCGCTATCAGGATCTCAACATGGAGGAAATCTCAGACATGGTGGGCTTCTCAAACCGCCAGTCGTTTTATGCGTCGTTCTTCAAGATCAATCACATGACGCCACGTGACTATAAAATGCAGCACCTGGCGCAACACCCCTCGCTCAAGGATCGTCCCAAAAAGCGCGGCCGCAAGCCGGGTGTGAAAAACCAGCCCAAGACTTCCCTATAACGAAAACACCAAAGCAATGAGTAACACCTCATTTGCCTATGCTGACGAGCGTTTTGCGGATGTCCAGATGCTCCGATACAGACTCGCCGGCTTTGGCAACTTGTCCCTTGGGCAAAAGAAATATGTCTTCTATTTGTCGAAAGCTACCCTGGTCGGTCGTGATATCACTACCGACCAGTTTGGTAAATTCAACCTTCTGATTCGCAAGACCCTGGAGGCCATCTACACCGCTGAGAATGTGGATCGCACGACTCCTGACTTCCTGGCCATGGAAGTCTATCTGAAACGCGTTTGGTTCTCCAATGGCATCTATCACCATTATGGATGTGAGAAGTTTGAGCCAGGCTTTAGCGAAACGTGGCTCCGCCAGGCAGTCTCAGCGTTTGCTGACCATGTGTGGAGGGATGGCTCTTTCGGCTCGGCGGATGACTTGCTTGCAGTGATTTGCCCTGTTATTTTCGACCCTAACGTGCTGCCTATGCGCGTGAACCAAACGGCTGGCGACGACCTTGTGGAAACCTCGGCATGCAATTTCTATGAGGCCGTGTCACAGCAAGCGGCCGAACACTTTTATGCGCAACAACAAGACCCGGCCGCTGGTGACGAGCAACCCTCATGGGGTCTCAACTCGAAGTTGGTCAAGCGCGATGGCCTGTTGCAGGAGGAAGTCTATCGCGAAGGTGGACTTTACGGAGCAGCCATTTCGAAGATTGTCTTTTGGCTGACGAAGGCTGCTAATGTGGCAGAGAATGACCAACAGCGAAAGGTTATACATTTGCTCATCAACTACTATAAGACAGGTGACCTGCGCCTCTTTGACGAGTACTCTATAGAATGGTTGAAAGAACAAGATGGCATGGTCGACTTTATCAATGGATTTATTGAAGTATATGGTGACCCCCTTGGCCTCAAGGGCTCTTGGGAAGGTCTTGTGGAATATAAGGACATTGACGCTACGCGTCGCACCCATGCCATTTCCTCTCACGCCCAATGGTTTGAGGACCATTCGCCTGTGGACCCGCGCTTCCGCAAGCCGCAGGTGAAAGGCGTCACGGCACATGTCATCTGTGCCGCCATGCTCGGGGGCGACGAGTATCCAGCCTCGGCCATCGGAATTAACTTGCCCAATGCCGACTGGATACGCGCCCGCTATGGATCGAAAAGTGTCACCATTGGCAACCTGACAGAGGCCTACAACCAGGCAGCTAAGGGCAATGGCTTTGACGACGAGTTTGTTGTCGATGATAAGACGCGTGCGCTGATTAGCCAATTTGGCGACCTGTGTGATGATTTGCACACAGATTTGCACGAGTGTTTGGGACATGGCAGTGGGCAGATGTTGCCTGGTGTGTCACCGGATGCACTAAAGTCGTATGGTAGCACCATCGAGGAGGCGCGTGCCGACCTGTTCGGCCTATACTACATCGCTGATGCGGAGATGGTTCGGCTTGGACTTGTGCCTGACGACGCAGCCTTCAAAAGCCAGTATTACACCTATATGATGAACGGCCTGATAACCCAGTTGGTGCGCATCAAACCGGGACATCAGCTTGAAGAGGCTCACATGCGCAATCGTGCTCTCATAGCCCATTGGTGCTTGGAACATGGCGCCAATGTAGTGGAACTGATTAAACGAAATGGAAAGACTTACGTCCAAATAAATGATTACGAAAAACTGAGAGGACTGTTCGCACGGTTGCTCGCAGAGGTGCAACGCATCAAGAGCGAAGGCGACTATGAGGCTGGCAAGAATCTGGTTGAATGCTATGCGGTGAAAGTGGATTCGGTCCTTCATGAGGAGGTGTTGGCGCGTTACCAGGCGCTCAATTTGGCTCCTTACAAGGGATTCATCAATCCTTGGATGAAGCCCGTGACAGATGCCCGGGGTGAAATTGCCGACATCACGCTCGACTATACCGAAAGCTATGCGCACCAAATGCTGCGTTACTCCCAGGAGTATGGTGTGTTGTAGGCAACACGTTGCGGTTATCGTTTGGTAAGAACGGATGTAACAAAAGTAAAATGACAGAAGACACGCAAAACAAGATAAGGGAAATCAAGAGAGGCTTCAGGTTGGTGATGAATGGTCCCACTTCGCAGTCAATGCGAGAGAAGGGGACTGGATATAAGATCAACTGGGGAGTACCCTTTATGCAGCTGAAGACGATGGCCAAGGACTTGGGGAAAGACTACGACCTCGCCATTGCCCTCTGGAAGGAGGATATTCGTGAGTGCAAGATTTTGGCGACCCTCGTCATGCCTGCCGACCAAATGCCGGTTGAAGTGGCAGAGATATGGATGGAGCAGACCCACACCCAAGAGATGGCCGAAATGCAGGCTTTCAACCTCTATCAGCATGTGAGGTATGCTCCCGAGATTGCCTATAGATGGATAGCCTCAGAGAACGATACGTATCAGATTTGTGGATACGACATCTTGGGCCGTCTCTTCATGCGGGGGCAGGAGCCCAACGAGCGAGGCATCAACGAGTTTGTAGATCAGGCCGTGACGGCCATCCTGGGTTCCTCGATGAGCGTTCGTCATGCAGCGATGAACGCCGTGGTGCGTTTCGCTGATTTGGGGGTTGTCTATGAACGTATGGCAACGACTGCGCTTCGATGCCACAGCATCGAACTGTGAGACGTGAGGGCGGCATGGCACCCCAAACCGCTTGTTGCCATAGATGTAGAAACATCATAACATATTTGTAAACTATAAAAGGAAAATGAAAAAACAAACATCAGTTCTCGCGGGTTTAGCCCTCTTGCTCTTGGCGGGTTGCGGTACCGCGGGCTCAAGCGCGACAAACGGTAGTACGGCGGCGTCAGTCTTGAGCAATGTGCTTGGTGGTGGAACCACTGCCAGCACGATTGGAAACGTGCTTAGCAGTGTGATTGGCCTGAATAAGTTGACAGAGAAGAGCCTGCATGGCACGTGGAAATATTCTGGCCCGGGTTGTGCTTTCACCTCGGACAACGCCCTTTCGCGAGCAGGCGGTGAGATTGTGGCTTCAAAGATTGAAGAGAAGTTGAAGACGGAGTATACTAAGCTTGGCTTCAAGAGTAGCAACACCTATTTTACCTTCAATGAGGATGGCACCTTCACCTCTAAGATTGATGGCAAGAGCTGGAGTGGCAAGTACACATTCGACGAGAGTACAGGTGCCTTGAAGATGCAAGGCCTCCTGCTCACCCTCAATGGTTACGCCACAGGCACCACAGGCGGCATCAGCTTGTTGTTTGAGTCGAAGAAGCTCCTAACGCTCATTCAGACCATGGCTTCGCTGAGTGGCAACACCACAATCTCGACGATTGGTGACCTCAGCAAGAACTACAACGGTGTGCGACTGGGCTTTGACATGAAGAAATAAGCGGGAAAGCGTATATTATCAGACGAATGAAAAAGTTTCTTAAATTATATGATTTGAGAAACTTTTTTAATATTATTTAGTTTCTGCGTTTCGTTACTCTACATTTTATGTTGTATTTTTGCACATCAGATAAATACAAGCAAAAATATAGCAATTGTTATGGCAGAATCAGTAGATATCAGGGAATTGAATGTTCTCATAGAGCAACAAAGCGGATTTGTGACCAATTTGGTCACAGGAATGGATCAAGTGATTGTTGGCCAAAAGCATCTTGTAGACTCTTTGTTGATTTCGCTCTTGAGTGATGGACACATCCTCTTGGAAGGCGTGCCCGGATTGGCGAAAACATTGGCCATCAAGACCTTGTCCCAATTGGTTGACGTAAAGTTCAGTCGTGTGCAGTTCACGCCAGACCTGTTGCCTGCCGACGTGGTAGGAACCATGATATATTCACAGAAGGATGAGAGCTTCCATGTGAAGAAAGGCCCTGTGTTTGCCAATTTCGTGTTGGCAGATGAGATCAATCGTGCACCCGCCAAGGTGCAGAGTGCCTTGCTCGAGGCTATGCAAGAGCATCAGGTGACCATTGGCGAGCAAACGTTCGCTCTGCCTAACCCTTTCCTGGTTATGGCCACGCAAAATCCCATTGAACAAGAGGGTACCTATCCCTTGCCTGAGGCTCAGGTGGACCGTTTCATGTTGAAAGTGGTCATTGATTATCCCACGATTGAGGAAGAGAAGATGATTATCCGCGAGAACCTTAGGGGAGTCATGCAGCAGGTCGCACCGGTCACCACATCAGATGAGATTCTGAAGGCCCGTGAAGTGGTGAGGCAAGTCTATCTCGATGAGAAGATTGAGAAGTATATTGCTGACATGGTGTTTTCCACCCGTTATCCCGATCGATATGGTTTGGCTGACCTAAAGGACATGATTGCCTTTGGTGGCAGTCCTCGTGCCAGCATTAACTTGGCCAAGGCATCACGTGCTTATGCTTTCATCAAGCACCGAGGCTATGTGGTGCCTGAGGACGTGCGTGCTGTGGCTCATGACGTGTTGCGTCATCGCATCGGCTTGAGCTATGAAGCTGAGGCCAGCAACGTGACCAGTGAAGAAATTGTCAGCCGCATAATAAACAAGGTGGAGGTGCCTTGATATGGATAGTACAGATGTCTTAAAAAAAGTTAGGAAGATTGAGATCAAGGCGCGTGGCCTGAGCCAAAACATCTTCGCCGGACAATACCATTCGGCCTTCAAAGGCAAGGGAATGGCTTTTTCCGAGGTGCGTGAGTATCAGTTTGGTGACGACGTACGCGACATTGA
Source organism: bacterium (assembly GCA_963594895.1). Classification (GTDB taxonomy): domain Bacteria; phylum Bacteroidota; class Bacteroidia; order Bacteroidales; family Bacteroidaceae; genus Prevotella. The sequence goes on from CAVBFJ010000016.1 coordinate 44,320, forward strand.
CTGGAATGTGACGGCACGCTTCCATAGACCTTACGTGAAAGTCTTCGAGGAGGAGCGAGAACTCACGGTGATGCTTTTGGTGGATGTGTCAGGGTCGCTTGATTTTGGGACAGCCAAACAGATGAAACACGACATGACTACAGAGATTGCCGCAACAATCGCTTTCTCAGCCATACAGAACAATGACAAGATTGGAGTCATCTTCTTCTCTGACAGGATAGAAAAGTACATACCGCCCAAGAAAGGCCGAAAACACATCCTCTACATAATCCGTGAGATGTTGAGCATTCGGCCCCAAAGCCAGAAAACAGATGTGGGTATGGCTATGGCTTACTTGACGAGGGTCATGAAGCGACGATGCACATCGTTTGTGATCAGTGACTTCTATGACACTAAGGACTTTTCGCAAGAGATGCAGATCGCCAACCGCAAGCATGACGTGGTGGCTGTGCAGGTCTATGACCCACGTGCCAAAGCGCTTCCCGATGTGGGACTGCTGAAGGTACGAGACGCTGAGACTGGCCATGAGATGTACATCGACACCTCCAGCAAGAAATTAAGGCAGGCTCACACTCGCTACTGGATGGAACACCAGTATCTTTTGAGGCGCACGTTTGCCAAGGGACGGATAGACTGGGTGTCCATTGCCACTAACGAGGATTTCGTCAAGGCTATGATGTCTCTGTTCAAGCAAAGGGCGTGAGCGGAAATGGCAGACACATTACATGATTCTTTATGAGTAAAGTTTTAAGACACATATTCTCTTTCATCCTAATGGCTTGTGCATGGGGCGCCCATGGGCAGGTGGTTGTCGAACAGACTGTCGACTCGATAGGTATTGTCATTGGTGAGCAGGCGCACCTAAGGCTGGATGTCACCTTGCCTGAGGGCGCGCGGTTGCAATGGCCCAAGTTGGCGGCCAACCAATACGTGACACCGGGAGTTGAAGTGGTTGCCGTGAGCGACGGCGACACGGTAAAGGCTGGACAGGGACAGCAGAAGATGAGCCGTGTCTACACTATCACTTCTTTCGACGAGCGGCTATATGCCATTCCTGCCCTGGCGGTCAAGGTGAATGGCAAGTCCTATCAGGGTGGCACAGCGGCGCTGAAGGTCATTACGGTCGATGTGGACACGTTGCATCCCAACCAGTTCTATCCTCCCAAGGATGTGCAAGACAATCCTTTCCTTTGGAGTGAGTGGAGAACCTATTTCTGGCTGGCTGTCTTGACGGTGGTTTTGACACTTGTGACATTCTACCTTTTTATCCGCCTAAGGGAAAACAAACCCATTATCACAAAGATGAGAATCGTTCGTCATGTGCCGGCGCACAAACGCGCTTTGTCGGCCATTGAGAAAATCAAAGCTGAACGGATGCAACAGAGCGAGGACCAGAAAAACTATTATACGCAACTCACCGACACACTAAGACGATATATCCAAGAACGCTTCGGGTTCAATGCCATGGAGATGACTTCCTCAGAAATCATTGAGCGCTTGCGGGAAAATGGAGACAAGAAGATGCTCGACGAGCTGAGGGAACTTTTTGCAACGGCTGACCTTGTGAAGTTTGCCAAGTACTCTACTTTGATTAATGAGAATGACCTCAACCTCGTCAATGCTGTACATTTCATCGATGAGACGAAGCAAGACGTGCAAGAAACGGTGGAGAAGATCGCCCCCAAGTTGTCGGCTGATGATCAAAAAGCGCAGCAAAACCGCATCACCTTGAAAAGCTTATTGTGGTTGTTGGGAGTGGCCATTGTCGCTTTGGTAGCATACGTGACTTATCATGTCTTCCAGTTGATGTCATAGGCCTGTTAGTAAAAGAAAGTCTGTAAAATGGAATTCGCAAACAAAGAATATTTCTTGCTGCTATTGCTGCTCGTCCCGTATGTGTTGTGGTATTTCCTTTACCGCAAGCGGAGTGAGCCGACAATACGCATGAGCGATACCCGTGCGTATCTCAATGCTCCCAAGAGCTGGAGGGTGCGCATCATCAACCTCCCGATGGGGTTGCGCTGTATGGCATTTGTGTTTGTGGTCTGTGCTATGGCACGACCACAAACACACAACTCATGGGACAATAAGACGGTGGAGGGCATCGACATTATGCTAGCCATGGACGTCTCCACATCCATGCTGGCCGAAGACTTGAAGCCGAACCGTATTGAGGCGGCCAAGGATGTGGCGGCCGAGTTTGTCTCCGGAAGACCCAATGACAACATTGGATTGACCATCTTTGCAGGGGAGGCGTTCACGCAGTGCCCCATGACCACCGATCATGCGTCGTTGCTCAGCTTGCTCAACAATGTGAGGACCGACATTGCCGCCCGCGGATTGATACAAGATGGAACAGCAGTGGGAATGGGGCTCGCCAACGCGGTCTCTCGCTTGAAAGACTCGAAGGCCAAGAGCAAGGTGGTAATCCTGTTGACGGATGGCAGCAATAACATGGGAGACCTGTCGCCAATGACGGCGGCACAGATAGCAAAGTCACTGGGCATCAGGGTCTACACCATAGGATTGGGCACCAACAATGTGGCACGCTATCCCATGGCCGTGGCAGGAGGAGTGCAGTATGTGAACATCCCCGTTGAGATAGACACGAAGACCTTGGGCCAGATTGCGGCCTTGACACAAGGCAACTTCTATCGCGCCACGAACAACCGTGAATTGAAACAGATTTACAGGGATATTGATAAGTTGGAAAAAACAAAGATGAACGTCACACATTTCTCCAAGCGATATGAGGCTTACCAGCCGTTCTGTATCGCCGCAGTTTTGGTCCTCTTGTTGGAGATTCTGTTGAGAAACACTGTGCTGAGGCGTTTGCCGTAGGCTTGTGACTGAGATTACTAGACCATTCTTGATAGAAGAAGATATGTTAAGATTTGAAGACCCGATATATTTTTGGTTGTTGCTGTTCATGCCGTTGCTCTTCTTGCTCCGGTTGTTGGTGTGGCGTAAAAAGAGAAGTCAGGCGAAACGCTTTGGCAATCCGGACCTGGTTGCTAAGTTGGCTCCTGACGTCTCCAAGTATCGCCCGACAGTCAAGTTTTGCTTACAGATGGCAGCTTTGGTGGTGCTGATCTTGATGTTGGCCCGCCCTCAAATGGGTACCAAAATTTCGCACGAGAAACGCAATGGTATAGAAGCAATCATCTGCCTGGATATTTCCAACTCCATGATGGCTGAGGATGTGGCTCCCAGTAGATTGGACAAGAGTAAAATGCTCGTGGAGAATTTGGTGGACCATTTCTCTAATGACAAGGTGGGCTTGGTAGTGTTTGCGGGTGACGCTTTCGTGCAACTGCCCATAACCAGCGATTATGTCTCTGCCAAGATGTTCTTGCAAAACATAGCCCCATCGCTTATTGCCACACAAGGAACAGATATCGCTCGAGCTATCCAAGTGGCTATGCATAGCTTCACCCAGCAAGATAAGGTGGGACGTGCCATCATTATCATTACGGATGGTGAGGACCATGAGGGAAGTGCGGAGCAAGCCGCAGAGGAAGCACGGAAGAAGGGAATTAACGTATTTATCCTTGGTGTGGGAAATACGAAGGGATCTCCCATCCCGGACGGACAAGGAGGATATCTGAAAGATGGAAACGGTCAGGTGGTCTTGTCGGCGCTCAATGAGAGCATGTGCCAGCAGGTTGCCAAGGCTGGAAGTGGCACTTACATTCACGTGGACAACACGTCGGACGCTCAAGACAAACTGAATGACGAGCTCGCAAAACTGCAAAAGGGTGAAACAGACTCAGTGATTTACAGTGAGTACGATGAGCAGTTCCAGGCTTTTGGCATCATTGTCTTATTGTTGATGATAGCTGACGTTTGTCTCTTGGAGGCTCGCAATCCCCTGACGAAGAATTGGAGACTTTTTAAAAGAAGTGGAAGATGAATAGAAAAACAATAAGCCGCTTGTTAGTGATGATGGTCATGATGGTTTGGGGTCTGCCTGTGTGGGCGCAGAGTGACCGCGATCTTGTCAGAAGTGGCAATAAGTTATATCGGCAGCAGAAATATGCTGAAGCTGAGACGGAATACCGCAAGGCCCTAAGCAAGAACTCAAGCAACACACAAGCGCTGTATAATCTAGGATGTGCTCTGATGAGTCAACAGAAGGATTCCGCAGCCATCGTGCAATTGGAAAATGCCGGCAAGATGGAAGTGGCAAAGAAACGGAAAGCCATGGCCTACCATAACATAGGTGTGATTTGCCATGGCCACCAAATGTATGCGCAAGCCATAGAAGCCTATAAGGAAAGTCTTAGAAATAACCCTTCGGACAATCAGACGCGATACAATTTGGCTCTCTGCCAACGACAGATGAAGAACCAAAAGAGTGGCGGCGATGACAATAAGAAAAAAGAACAGAAGCAAAAACAACAGCAAGATAAGAACAATCAGCAAGATAAGAACAATCAGCAGAAAAAGAAAGACCAACAGAAGCAACCTAAGAATGATGAAAAGATGAGCAAGGAAAACGCAGAACAATTGCTCAATGCCGCCATACAGGAAGAAAAAGCCACACAGCAGCGCATGAAGAAACAAGAACAGTCGGCACAACGCCGCAGACTTCAGAAGAATTGGTAAATGGACTATGATGACTCGTCATTTGAAATATATGTTATTGGCGTCATGCCTCATGTTGGGCATGTTGGCCGCACAAGCGCAAATTATTGTCTCTGCCCCGTCACACGTGGCGGCAGGAGAGAATTTTCGCTTGGCCTACACGATTAACACACAGGATGTGTCTGATTTCCGGGCGGGGAACATACCTGATGAACTGCAAGTGCTTGCGGGGCCATACACATCGAGACAGTCCAGTTACCAGATGATCAACGGACACACCAGTAGCTCCTCGTCCATCACGTTCACTTATACCTTGTATGCAGCGAAAGCTGGCTCTTATACCATTCCTGCCGCCCATGCGCGAGTGAATGGCAAGACGGTTTCGTCGCGCACTGTCAAAGTGACTGTGTCTGGATCTGCACATGGAGGTTCGACTCCCAAGATGCATGAGGAGGGAGATGGTGAGGCTTCGATGCAGGCCGCAGGATCTCGTATCTCTGCCAATGATCTCTTTATCAAGGTGACGGCCAATAAACAACGTGTTCATGAGCAGGAACCTGTCTTGCTCACCTATAAGGTCTATACCCTCGTTGATTTGACGCAACTGGAAGGTAAGATGCCCGACTTGACAGGCTTCCACACCCAAGAGATTCCCTTACCCCAGCAAAAGAGCTTCCATGTGGAGCGTGTCAATGGTAAGGCTTATCGTGCAGTTACCTGGAGCCAATACGTGATGTACCCGCAGATGACGGGTAAGTTGGATATCCCCAGCATTACCTTTAAAGGAATTGTTGTCCAGCAGAATCGCGCTGTTGATCCTTTTGAGGCTTTCTTCAATGGCGGTTCAGGATATGTGGAGGTCAAACGCAATATTGTCGCACCAGGACTAACCGTACAAGTGGATCCGCTTCCCAAGAAGCCAGCCGACTTCTCGGGTGGAGTGGGGCGCTTTAATATCTCGGCGCAAATCAATCAGTCTGAAGTCAAGGCGGGAACGCCTGTCACTCTTAGGGTTGTCATTGGTGGCACGGGAAACTTGAAACTGATCAAACAACCTACGTTGAATTTCCCAAAGGATTTCGATAAATATGATCCGAAGATCACTGATAAGACTAAATTGACTGCCAGCGGATTGAGTGGCAACATGGTCTATGATTTTTTGGTTGTCCCCCGCAATCAGGGGCATTTCACCATTCCACCCATATCGTTCACCTATTATGATGTAGGTGCCAACACCTATAAGACCGTCAAGACCCAATCTTTCATCCTGACCGTCAGCAAAGGAGACGGGAAAGGTACGTCGGAAAGCTTTGAAAGTGTAAAAGGAAATGACATTCGAAACATTAAGAAGGATACGGAGGTCCAGTATGAAATGGCCGACTTCTTCTATGGTAGCGTAAGATATTGGGTAATCCTTTCCATGCTTCTTGTTATCTTCCTGGTGTTGTTGTTTGTCTTCCGACAGCGAGCCATTGACAATGCTAATGTCGTAAAAATGCGTGGCAAGAAGGCCAACGCAATCGCTCGAAAACGACTCAAGACGGCTAGTAGATTGATGTTCGCAAATGATTCGGGTGCCTTTTATGATGAGGTGTTGCGTGCTCTTTGGGGATATGTCAGTTATAAGTTAAACATGCCAGTAGAACAACTTTCACGCGATAACATCTCTGCAAACCTGGCAACGCAGGGCGTGGACGGACAAACTATAGCTAAGTTCCTTGCAGCTCTTGACGAGTGCGAGTTTGAACGCTATGCCCCTGGTGACCCCAAGGGCAGCAAGGAAAAGACTTTCAGTTACGCCATGACTGCTATCACAGAGATTGAGAATGTCATGAAAAGGAGAAAAAAGAAATGAATATTATGAAACGCGACCTCATTATGCGAAGGGTTTTTGGTTTGACCCTGTTGGTGTTGCTGGTGCCCTTGATGGGATGGTCGGTGACGAAGCAGAATGCAGATGACTCATACTTGAAAGGAAGTTATCAGCAAGCTATAGCTGACTATAAGGAACTGCTCAAGCATGGCGCTTCGGCCAGCCTCTTTTATAACCTTGGCAATGCGTACTATCGCTCGGACAGTCTCACACAGGCTATCTTGTGCTATGAGCGTGCAGCTCGACTGGCCCCTGCAGACGATGACATTCGCTTCAACTTGCAGTTTGCACGTTCTAAAACCATAGACAAGATAACGCCGGAGAGTGAGATGTTTTTCGTGACATGGTATCACTCATTAGTCAAATTGTGGAGCATTGATACGTGGGCGACCTTGTCTGTCGTTTGCTTGTTGCTCTCACTCTTGCTGTTGCTGGCTTACCTCTTTGCGCCCCGACTTGTCATTCGTAAGACAGGCTTTTTCGGAAGTGCTGGCTTTCTCATCGTCTTCTTGTTGTCCAATCTCTTTGCTTACCAACAGAAGAAAATGATAGGAAAACATTGTGGTGCCATCATCATGTCCCCATCTGTCAACGTGAAAAAGACGCCTGACGCGAAGGGGGGCGATGAGTTTGTGCTTCATGAGGGAACACGTGTGGATGTAACAGATTGCAGCATGAAACAATGGAGGGGCATCAAGTTGGCAGACGGGCGCGAAGGATGGATTCCTATTGATGTGCTTGAGCAAATTTAAGTGGGGCGGCTATAGGTTTTTGTTAATGTTTGAATAGAAATGGATGGGTTGATAGTTCTTGACCGGGAACTGCTGACATGGTTCAATGGGAATGGATCGTTGTTTCTTGATAATCTTGTCATGATGTTGACATCTGGCATCACTTGGATTCCATTGTATGTGGTGTTGTTTGTGCTTGTCATGAAAAACAATGAGACGATGACCCAAATTATGCTTGTCGTTGGGTGCGCTTCCCTGTGCATTTTGCTTGCAGACGGAGTGGCTGAGGGTGTTGTGAAACCTTTAGTTGGTCGTTTGAGGCCATCTAACGACACTATAATAAAATATACTGTTGACACCGTAGGCAACTATCGAGGCTCTGGCTTTAGTTTCTTTTCGGCTCATTCCGCCAACACTATGTCGCTGGCGGTATTCTTCTCGCTTTTGGTAAGAGACCGCATTATTACTGTCAGCATGTTGTTGTGGTCCCTGCTGAATGGCTGGACACGCCTTTACTTGGGAGTTCATTACCCGGGAGACGTGTTGTGCGGCTTTGCTTGGGGAGCAATGGCGGGATGTTTATCTTATCTTGTTTTTTTCAAAGTCTATTTTAATATAAGCCCCAAGCAAAACTACATCTCCACCCAATACACCTGTACGGGCTATAGTAAGGATGACATTAATATGATCGTATCGGTCATGGTGTTTACTTTGGCTGTTGCGGTCATAGGGTCTCTTTATACTATTCGATTATTTTAATAACAGTTATGTTCCACTCATGATTGACACAAAACATATACATATTAGTGATTATAACTATGAGCTTTCAGATGAACGCATAGCAAAATTTCCCTTGTCGCAACGCGATCACAGCAAGCTTTTAGTTTACCAACATGGAGAAATTACCGATGACTTATTTTGCAATTTGCCTTTGCATCTGCCGCAGGGAGCGCTCATGGTGTTCAACAACACCCGGGTGATTCAGGCACGGCTCCATTTTCGAAAGGAGACAGGAGCCTTGATAGAAGTGTTCCTCATGGAGCCTGCTATCCCAGCCGATTATGAGCAAATGTTCCAAACGACAGGTAAGTGCAGCTGGCTTTGTATGGTTGGAAACCTTAAGAAGTGGAAAGATGACTCGTTGAAACGTTTCTTTGACATCAAAGGTAGACAAATGACGCTCTCAGTAACGATGGACCGCAGCAAAGTGTCGGAGAAGATTGGGGGGACCAATTATTGGGTCGATTTTGAGTGGGACAATGAAGATGTGAATTTTGCTGATATATTAGAGGCCGTAGGCGAGTTGCCTATACCTCCCTACTTAAATAGGGATACGCAGGAAAGCGACAAAAGCACGTATCAAACGGTCTACTCCAAAATCAAGGGAAGCGTCGCTGCTCCTACGGCAGGACTGCATTTTACGGATGCTGTGTTGCGAGATTTAGGCAAACATGGCATTATCTGTGATGAAGTGACTCTGCACGTGGGAGCTGGAACATTCAAGCCTGTCAAGAGCCTAGAGATTGAGGGACACCATATGCACACGGAGTATATTGTTGTCCATCGCCATACATTCGAACGTCTCTTGGAACACGGATGCGCAGTCATCGCTGTGGGAACAACAAGTGTGCGCACATTGGAGAGCCTTTACTATATGGGCGTAAAGCTGGCGATGGATCCCAATGCTACTGAAGACGATTTGCATGTGAGTCAGTGGGAACCTTACGACCTTCCCCATGATGAACGGGGATTGGTGCTTGTTAATGGCGTCCCATTGAGCGTAGAGCAGTCTATTCGTAACCTTCTTGATTATCTGAATCGTGATGGGTTAGAGGCTTTGCATTCCAGCACGCAGATTATCATCGCTCCTGGCTACTCGTATAAGATTGTGAAGATGCTCGTGACCAATTTCCACCAACCCCAAAGCACGTTGCTTCTCTTGGTGAGTGCGTTTCTGAAGGGCGATTGGCGCAAGGTCTATGATTATGCGCTCATGCACGATTTTCGCTTTCTTAGCTATGGCGATTCAAGTTTGCTTATACCTTAATAGTTGTAATCATTATGAAGATTGGAGATAAAGTTAGATTTTTGAGTGAGGTTGGGGGCGGTAAAGTTGCAGGCTTCCAAGGAAAAAATATTGTACTGGTGGAGGACGAAGATGGTTTTCAAATTCCTACCGCTATCAATGAGGTTGTAGTAGTAGAGCAAGATGATTACTCTGTTGCTCGTGCCATCACCCGTAAGGCTGAGAATGATGAGCGTAAAGCTCATGAGACGCCCCTTAGCCATGGAAATCGTTCCATCAGCTCCATGCTTAGGGACGGCCAAGATGAGAAAGTGGACTTGGAAGAGGCGGACCAAGTTGATGACGCCAAGCAAATGACCTACCGTAGACATGCTGATGAGCGGAAGGGAGGCAATCAGCTCTCTGCCTATATTGCATTTGTGCCACTTGACATCAAGCAAATCAATAATCCGCGTTTTGAGGTTTATCTAGTCAACGACAGCAATTATTATATGCAGTACGCTGTGGCCTCAGCTGAGGGGAATAGTTGGAACTTGCAATTTCAAGGTGAGGTGGACCCTAACACGAAACTATTTCTTGATGAGATTGGACGGGACGAAATCAATAGGCTTGACAGGTTGTCTGTGCAAATGATTGCGTATAAGCGTGATAAGGCGTTTCCCATGAAACCTGTGGTCGATGTGCAACTGCGTGTGGACCCCGTAAAGTTCTACAAGGTCCACACCTTCCAGGATTCTCAGTTCTTCGAGGTGCCATGCCTGCTCTTCACAATCGTCGCCAATGATACACCTACCCGCTCTTTGGTAATTGATCCGAAACAATTGAAGCGTGAAATGTATAGGAGCGCCCGGGAAATACAAAAGGACATTGAGCCGACCCAGGAGCAACGCGACCAGTTGGTGCGCCGCTATGCCGATACGCAAAGCAAGGTCAATCTCAAAAACTCGCCCTACATCCGTCACCGAGATATGGATAATACTGTTGTGGTGGATCTGCACGCAGACGAGCTGCTTGACAACACAGTGGGATTGAGTCCCAAGGATATCCTAGACTATCAGTTGAAGGTGTTTAGAGATACTTTGGCAGATTATGCCGGTAACAAGGGGCAGAAAATCGTGTTTATACACGGCAAGGGAGAAGGTGTGCTTCGCCGTGCCATCATTCATGAGCTTACTTATAAATACAAAACATATATCTATCAAGACGCATCCTTCCAAGAGTATGGCTATGGTGCAACACAGGTTGCCATCCGGTAAGTTAGGGACGCTCGGGAATTTTATCCCAACTTTACCCCTACCAATAAATTCAATGATTTTTCGCCTTGTTTATTTGCAACTTATTGTTTTCAATATCCGTTATTTGCAAATTTCATTTGGTACACGGAACTTTAGCGGAAAAATGCGACCTTTGCATTCGCTATGCACTTCATGTCGGAACTTAGAAAGACGTAATCATCCGAAACAAGTCGACTTGTTTCGGATGGTTACCATTTTTGCGGGATTGGCCTTGGAGACCTTCAAAAAGCGAACAATCCACATTCTTGACCATCTTGCGAGGTTCTCGCCTATACCGCAAGATTGTTGGGCGGAAATTATTTAGGGTCTGCTCATTAAATGTAATTAACAGAATCACAGTAAATTAACATGCGTTATCTTTGCGTATTTTGCCGGAAATGATTACCTTTGGGTGTTAAAACGAACAAGAAACGACATGAAATACTACTCCCAATACCACAGTCA
>CAVBFJ010000017.1:0-53547 GCA_963594895.1 bacterium
CTATAAACGCAACAAAGCCGCTGAATACCAGCGACTTTGTTAGTGTTTTCTATATATTTATTTCGGTTTGTTTGTATTAACCGAAATTGTCGTACATGATGCTCTCGGGATCCACACCGAGGCTGTCGAGATACTCGGTGACGGTCTTGATGAGCATGGGAGGACCGCAGAGATAGTACTCGCAATCCTCGGGAGCCTCATGGTCCTTGAGGTAGGTGTCGCGCACGCAGTTGACGGCAAAGCCCGCATAGTACTTCACGCCAGCGGCATCAGCCACCGGGTCCGGGCGGTCGAGCGAGAGGTGAAGGTGGAAGTTGGGGAATTCCTTCTCCAATTCCCAGAAATCCTCCATGAAGAAAGCCTCGCTCAGGCTGCGCGCCCCATAGAAGAAATGGAGCTCACGGTCGGTGCAATGGAGCGTCTTCGTCATGTGCATGATCTGCGAGCGGAGCGGAGCCATGCCGGCGCCACCACCAATCCAGATCATCTCTTTCTTGGAGTCGAAGTGAGGATGGAAGTCACCGTAAGGGCCGCTCATCATCACCTTGTCGCCTGGCTTGAGGCTGAAGATGTAGCTGGAGCCGATGCCCGTGGGCACGTTCTGGAAGCCCACCTGCGGACGGGGCAGGAAAGGCGTGGTGGCGATGCGCACCGTCAGCGTGATGATGTCGCCCTCGGCGGGGTAGTTGGCCATGGAGTAAGCGCGGATGGTCGGTGAGGGGTTGTGCGCCTTCAGCGAGAGGATGTTGAACTTCTCCCAGGCACCGATGTACTCGTCGCCAATCAGGGACTTGTCGAAATCCTTGTCGTAGTCGATGCAATCGTATGCGGGAATCTTGATCTGCGCATACGAGCCAGGGACGAAGTCCATGTGCTCGCCGGGAGGCAGGGCCACCTTGAACTCCTTGATGAAGCTCGACACGTTCTTGTTGCTGATGACGGTGCACTCCCATTCCTTGACGCCCATGATCGACTCGGGGACCTTGATCTTGAAGTCGCCCTTTACCTTGGTCTGGCATCCGAGGCGCCAGTGCTCCTTGATTTGCTTGCGGGTGAAGTGGGGCTTCTCAGAGTCGAGAATTTCACCGCCGCCCTCAAGAACCTGCACCTTGCACTGTCCGCAGCTGGCCTTGCCACCGCAGGCAGAGGGAAGGAAGATACCGTTGGCGTTGAGCGTCGTCATGAGCGAGTCGCCTTGCGCCACGTTGAGGGTCTTGCTGTCGTTGATCGTGATGGTCACGTTGCCACTGGGGCTCAGGTATTTCTTGGCCACAAGGAGGATGACGACCAAGAGGAGTATGACGGCAAGGAATACTCCTACACTATAGATGATGAAACTGAAATCCATGATCATTAAATATTAAGTCCTGAAAAGCACATCATGGCCATGGCCATAAGTCCCACGGTGATGAAGGTGATGCCCAGTCCCTGCAGGGGCTTGGGCACATCGCCGTATTGCATCTTCTCGCGAATGGCGCCCATGGCCGTGATGGCCAGCGTCCATCCGATGCCCGACCCGAAGGCGTAAACGGCTGCGTCGAGCGCCGACCCGATGTACTGCGTGTTGCTCGGGTCAAGGTTGATGCGCTGCTGCATGAACAACGAGGCGCCCATGATGGCGCAGTTGACGGCAATCAGGGGCAGGAAGATGCCCAGCGAAGCGTAGAGCGAAGGCGAATAGCGCTCAACCGCCATCTCCACGATCTGCACTATGCCGGCGATGACTGCGATGAAGAGGATGAAGCTCAAGTAGGAAATGCCCAGTGGGTCGAGCACCTTGGTCTGGAGAAGATAGTCGACCGGAACGGTCACTATCAGCACAAACGTCACGGCCAAGCCCAGCCCGAGCGATGTCTTCACGTTCTTCGACACGGCAAGGAACGAACACATGCCGAGGAAGAAGGCAAATATCATGTTGTCCACAAAGATGGACCGGAAAAACAAACTAATGAGATGTTCCATAATTATTTCTTATCTTCTTTGTAAAAGAACGCACGGTGAACCCAAAGGACGCACCCCAGCAGGATGAGCGCCATGGCGGGCATGGTCATCATGCCATTGTTCATGTAACCAAAATCGTAGACACTCGAGGGGATGACCTGGAAGCCCAGCAGGCTGCCACGCCCCAGCAGCTCGCGCACGGCACCCACGATGACGAGGATCATGGCATAGCCGAGGCCGTTGCCGATGCCGTCGAGGAAGCTGGGCCACGGCTTGTTCATCATGGCAAAAGCCTCCAGGCGGCCCATCAAGATACAGTTGGTGATGATCAGGCCCACGTAGACAGAGAGCTGCACGCTGACATCATAGGCGAACGCCTTGAGGATCTGGCTGACGATGGTCACCAGGGCGGCCACCACCACGAGCTGCACGATGATGCGGATGCGCATGGGGATGGTGTTGCGGATGACGGAGATGATCACGTTGGAGAAGGCGGTGATGACGGTGACCGCCAGTCCCATGACAATGGCCGGCTTCAGTTGCGAAGTGACAGCCAATGCCGAACAGATGCCCAGCACCTGCACCAATATCGGGTTGTCGAGGTTCAGCGGATTGCCGAGAACCTCCTTGTTTTGTTTGCTTAATAAACTCATCTTCTTACGATTAAAGTTTGATGTTATTTGGCATTGAGGAACTTCGTGTACTGGCCCAGGCCCTCCTTGAGCATCTGTGTGACACCGTTGGAGGTCAGCGTGGCGCCTGTCACGGCATTGACCTGCGTCTGCTGGTCCTCCACTTTCTTCTCCACGGCCAGGGCGATGGCGTCGTGGTTGTCGCCAGCAAAGAGGTGCTTGCCCTGGAACAGCTCCTGCCATGACTGGTCGTCCTTGATGTTCGCACCCAGGCCCGCCGTCTCACTCTCATGGTTGAAGTAGGCGCCGTAGACCGTCTGCTTGTCATCATTGATGGCTATGTAGCCGCTGATGGCGCCCCAGAGGCCCATGCCGTAGACGGGGATGACATACTTGGTCTTGCCGTCCACCTTGCAGACGAACAGCGCCAGCTTGCCGGCCTTGGCGTCAGCGGAGTTCAACTTGAAGCCCGCCCCTGTTCCTCCGGGCTGGCCGGCCTCTATCTTTTGGCCGTCTTCGCCCAGGATCTCGTCGGCGATCACCACCTCCTTATATTTGTCGGCGGCCGCCTTGTCGTCCAATCCGCGGATGTTGAGTGAGTAGAGGATTTGCTTCTGCTTGTCAAGAGCCACGTTGGCGTCTTGTGCGGGCTTCAGCGACTGGAACGTGAAAGCCAACAGGAAAGCGACAATCAGGACAAGGACTATCGAATAGATAATCGTGTATGAATTGGAATTTGTTTTCATGCTTTTTCTCCTTATTTGTTCGTTGCGCGCTTGGCACGTTTGGATATGTTAGCCTCAACGACGCAATGGTCGATGAGCGGCGCAAACATGTTGCCAAAGAAGATGGCCAACATCATGCCCTCGGGATAGCCGGGGTTCATCACCCTGACGATGATGGCCATGGCGCCAATGAGGAAGCCATAGATCCACTTGCCCGTCTCGGTGCGGGCTGAAGTGACCGGGTCGGTGGCCATGAACACGGCACCGAAACAGAAGCCGCCCAGCACGATGTGCTCATACCAGTGGATGGGAGTCTTGCCCGTGGCGGAGAAGACAAGCGCCATGACGATGCCGCCCACAAAGACGGACAGCATGGTCTTCCAGCTGGCGATGCCCGCCCACAACAGTATGACCGCGCCGATGGCGATGGCAATGACCGATGTCTCACCGACCGATCCGGGGATGAAGCCCAAGATCATGTCAGACAGGCTTGAGCCGGTACCGGCGCCCTGGGCGATGAGCCCGAGCGGTGTGGCCTCGGTGAAACCTTCCGGCAGGTTGTAGCCCAGTCCGCAGATGGCGTTTTGCGCCACCCACACCTGGTCGCCAGTCATCTGGCTGGGATAAGAGAAGAAGAGGAACATGCGCGCGGCGATGGCCACGTTGAAGATGTTCATGCCCGTGCCGCCCCAAATCTCCTTGACAAAGATGACGGAGAAGGCGACGGCGAGGACCAGGGTCCACAGCGGTGTGTTGATGGGTATGATCAGCGGGATGATGATGCCGCTGACAAGGTATCCCTCCTGTATCTCCTCATGCTTCCATTGTGCCCACGCAAACTCGATGCCCAGGCCGACGATGTAGCTCACGAGAATCTTGGGCAGCAAGGCCACCAGGCCAAAGGCGAACATCGACACGAAGCTCGTCTCGGCAAGTTTGCCTGCGGCCAGCGCGTTTTGGTATCCGATGTTGTACATGCCAAAGAGCAAAGCCGGCATCAGGGCGATGACGACCATGCTCATGATGCGCTTCGAGTCTATGGCGTCATGGATGTGGGCGCCACTCTTCGAGGTGGTGCTGGGCACAAAGAGAAACGTCTCAAAGCCGTCGTAGAGGCTTTGGAAGGCGTGCCATTTGCCACCCTCTTCGAAGAGGGGCCGTATCTGGTCGAAATGTTTTTTTAATCCACTCATAATAGTTTTTGTGTTATTTACCTAAGCGTAATCCTTTCTTAAGCGTTCTCCTTGCGCAGGAGGTCAAGACCTTGCCTGACGATCTTTTGCAGCTCCAGCTTCGAGGAGTCCACAAATTCGGCCAATGCGAAATCCTCGGGGCTCACCTCATAGATACCCAGTTGCTCCTGCTTGTCAATGTCTCCTGTGATGATGGCCTTCACCAGATACTCGGGATAGATGTCCATGGGCACCACCTTGTCATATTCTCCGCTCATGATCATGTGGCGTTTGCCGCCCTTGACACGCGCGTCGAGGTCATACTCGCGACTCTTTCCCTCCAACCAGGAGAAGTAGCTTCTCGAAACGGAGAAGTCGTTGAGGCGCGGGAGTATCCATCCCAGCATCTCCTCCTTGTCGTCGCCCTCGGGTATGACCGTCAGCTCCGACGTGTGTGCACCCACAAAGTCGGCGAGCGTGGCGCGCTCACCGGTCAGGGGATTGCCGTTGATGATGCGCACATGGTCGGTCGCCGCCAACTTGCCGTCGAGAACGTCGGCCAGCTGGGCACCCACCAACACGTCTGCGTAAGCGGGGTCGGAGACCTTGCTTCCCGCAATGGCGACGGTCTTGGTCAGGTCCACCTTGCCCGTGAGCAACAGGCGGCCGATGAAAATCACGGCTGTCGGGTCGACGGTCCAGACGACCTCTCCCCGGTTGACGGGGTCCACATGGTTGACTTGCACGCCGACGTTTCCTGCGGGGCAGGGGCCATCGAAGACGTTCAGGTCGACGTCCTCGGCGGTTGTCAGCGCCTGTGCTGTCTGCTTGGCGCCCACACCGAGGTGCAGGGGAGCGATGCGGCCGAGGGCCTTGAGGCCCGTCTTGAAGGCTTGCTCGTTGCCCTCCAACTCATATTCGAAGTCGGCAGCCAGCGGCATGTCGCGGAGCGCGGAGACAAAGATGCCCTTGGGGGTGGTGGCAGGATTGGTGGAGACAGCATAAGGAAGCTGGTTGATATAGCCGAAGAGGCCTGCCTCAAGAAGCAACTTCTTCACGGCGTCGCCATCCATGGCTTTGGGGTCATGGGCGCCGAAATCGCGATATTCCTGCTTCCCGTCGGCTTCCACACTGACGCTCAGCACGCGTCGCCGCTCACCACGGACAATAGACTTGATGGTACCACTCACTGGCGAGGCAAACTGAACCTCTGGGAACTGCTTGTTGACAAACAAGGCATCTCCGGCAAGGACATGATCTCCTTCCTTGACAACAACCTTGGGGGTGACACCTGGGAAATCAGAAGGACGGAGGGCGTACACCTTCGAAGCCCTGCAACTCACCTTCTTCTTTACGGCCTTACCCTTGAGGTTGATGTCTAAGCCTTTGCGCAACCTAAAAACATTTGCCATAAAATTAGAATATAATTTGTTGGTTGATATTATTCAACGATTGACTGGAACTCCAACCCTTCGGACATTCGCGGGCCCTTCCGGGAGTTGGCTTTCAAATCAGATGCAAATTTACAAAATTTAATTGATTTGAGATATTTTTAGAGATTTTATTTTTGTTGCAAGTTTATTTTCTTAATTTTGCACGCGTTTGAAAAAGATCAAGCACTTCATCAACACGATTTTATGGGCATTGGTGTGCCTGTATGGGATCGTGGTCGCCGTGGTCAATGTGCCCATGGTGCAGACTTTTATTGGCCACCAGGTCGCCGGCGCGATCGCTGCGAAGCTGGGGACCAAGGCATCGGTGGGCCGTGTTGACGTGGGACTGTTCAATCGCGTGATCATCGATGACGTGTCGTTGCTCGACCGTCGCGACGTGCCCTTCTTCCGGGCCTCGCGCCTGTCAGTGAAGCTCGGCCTGCTGGCGGCCCTCAAGGGCGACATCGACATCACGTCGGCGCAAGTCTTCGGCATGAAGGCGCGCCTCTACCGCGCCACCGCCGAGGCGCCGCTCAACATACAATACGTCATCGACTCACTCGCCTCGAAGGACACGACGAGCCACAAGCCGCTTGACCTCCACATCAACAGCCTGGTCATCCGCCACGGCGCCGTGCGCTATGACCAGCTCGACGCACCCGGGAAAGCCACTCTTGACATGCGCCACCTGGCGGTGCGCGACATCAGTTCGCACATCATGCTCAATGTCCTTCGCGATGACTCGCTGAACCTCCGCGTCAAGAAGATTGCCTTCAATGAGCGCTCGGGCTTGCAGCTGAAGTCGTTGTCGTTCAAGGTCGTGGCAGGCTCGCGTGAGGCCAACGTGACTGACCTTGACCTGCAGTTGCCCCATTCACGCTGCTCCTCCGACCGTCTCACGGCAACCTACCGGTGCAAGAACGGTAAGATTGACGCCCTGTCGTTGCAGTTTCACGGCCGCATCAATCCCTCCCATGTGCGCCCCTCGGACCTGGCCTTCCTCGAAGGCTCACTGAGGCGCTACGCGACACCCCTTGTTTTCTCGACATCTTTCTCGGGCGGCGCGCACCATTTGCGTGTCCATCGGCTGGACGCCATTCTCGCCAAGGACGCCGCCGCCACGACCCTCGCGTCGCCGGCAGTGGCCGCGGTGGGGCTGAGCGGCACCTTGTCGTCGTGGGACGCGACGCCCCACTGGACGGCGACAATCCGCCGGCTGACCGTAGGCCGCGACCTGTTGACGATATTGTCACCACACATCCCCGCCTTCGCCCAGCGTCTCGGCGACATCAGCTATCAGGGCGTGGCCAGCGGACAAGGGCACGACGTGTCCACGAAAGGCACCCTGCAGGTGGACGAGGGACGCGCCCGCCTGACCTTTGCCATGCGCGGAAGCGCCATGGAAGGCCATCTCGAAACAGACGGCCTCAACGTCGGCACGATGCTCGACGACGACCGGATGGGCATCCTTGCGGCCGACGTCCACGTGGATGGTGACATGCGCCAACAGCGCTTCTCAGCGCAAGGCACGGCGCAGCGATTCGACTGGAACAAATACAGCTACCGGAACGTGCACCTCGACGCCTCATATGCCCATAGCCGCTTGTCGGGCAAGGCCGACATCAGCGACCCTAATGTGGCGGCATCAGTGGAGGGCTTTTTTGTCAAGGACGACCGCCATCCCTCGGGCAATGTCACCGCAAGCGTCTCGCACATCAATCCGACGGCGCTCGGACTGGCTGGACAGGCCCATGCGGGAGCGGTCTATGGCGGCCGGCTGAGCGTGGTGTTCAGCGGCAACTCGCTGTCCACCCTCCAGGGGAAAGCAAACGTCAACGACTTCCATGTCTCCAAGCCCAATGGGGAATACCACCTAGACGGCCTCGAACTGTCCATCGGCGCCAACGCCCAAGGCCGCTACTTGACGTTCGACAGCGACTTCGGACATGGCGAGCTGCGTGGCCACTTCGACTATGCCACACTTCGGCAAAACATCGAGAACCTCATTGTCGACCAGCTGCCGAGCCTCCAAAAGTTCACGCCGCTCCGCCGCCGCCCCGTCCGTCATGACAACTTCACCGTGGAGGCTACTGTCACCCGTGGCGACTGGCTCCGCCATCTTGTGGGGCTCCCCATCGAGCTCAATGCGCCGGTGGATCTCCACGCGTCAGCCAATTCCCGTTCGCGCCACATCGACATCCAGCTCAACGCGCCCGACGTGGTGTACGAAGACCGCCATCTGCGCCAACTGTCCGTCAGCCTCTCCTCGCCCGACGACAACCTCTGCGCCGACGTGAAAGCCACCCAGGTGGGCGAGAGCGGCCGTGGCACCGACCTGCGGATCAGCGCCGTGGCCAAGCAAGACGAGGTGTCAACCGAAATACAACTGGACAACCACGCCAAGCGCCACCGGTTCCGCGGCCGCCTGTTGTCCATGATCCAGTTTGACCGCAACAGCCAGGGCGTCACAGAGGCGCGCTTCAATGTCCGGCCTTCCGAGCTTGCCGTTGGCGACACCCTGTTCGCCGTCCATCCCGCCAGTGTCGTCTACAGCAAGAACCGCCTGCAGGTCAACGGCCTGTCGGTGAGCAGCGGCAACCAGTATGTGAGGGTGTCTGGCGAAACCGCCAAGGGAAGCGACGAGCCCATCACCGTTGACCTGAAGGACGTGAACGTCGAATACGTCCTTGACCTGGTGGGCTTCCATTCAGTCGACTTCAGCGGGTTCGCCTCCGGCAAGGCATACGTCACCCATCTCTTTGACGACGCGGGCGGCCATGCCGACCTCTATGTCAACAAGTTCCAGTTTGAGGAGGGCAACATGGGAACGCTCCTGGCCAAGGTCGGATGGAACAAGGAAGAAGCGCAAATAGACATCGACGCCCATGCGGTCGACACCATTGGCGGCTCGCTGTTTGCAGGCCAGCGCCTCACCACCATCAAGGGGTACGTGTCGCCCAAGCGCAACTACATCGACCTGGCCATCCACGCCCAGGACACCCGCGGCGAGTTCGCGCAGTCGTTCTGCTCCAGCTTCATGCGCGACGCCGACCTCTCCCTCAATGGCGACTTGCGCCTTTGGGGCGACCTCAAGCAGATCAACCTCACGGGCGACGTGCAAGCCAACGGCAGGATGTCCATCCGGCCACTCAACACCACCTACCAGTTGCATGACGCACCCATTCGCTTTCTGGTCAACGAGATACAGTTCCCGGGCGACGTGGTCTACGACCGCAGCGGCAACACCGCCATCATCAATGGCTCCGTATACCACGACCACCTGTCGCGGCTGACCTATGATTTCGGCATCGAGCTCCACCACCTGCTGGGCTACGACTGGGACGGCAGTGACGGCAGCACCTTCTATGGCACCGTCTACGCCAGTGGCGACGTGCGGGTGAAGGGGCGGTCGGGACAGGTGGACATCGACATCGAGGCCACGCCGGAGCGCGGCTCGCAGGTGGTCTACAACGCCTCCAACCCTGACGCCATAGCCTCGCGCGAGTTTATCAACTGGTCCTCACGCGACACGCTGGCTGACGATGCCGCCTTGGCCACCAGCCAGGCCCAGGAGGACGATGAGGAGGAGTATGACATGCCATCCGACATCCGCATCAACTTCCTGATAAACACCCATCCCGAGGCCACGCTAAAGGTCATCATGGACAACACCTCGGGCGACTACATCGCCCTCAACGGAGAGGGTGTCATCAGGGCTTCCTACTATAATAAGGGGGGCGTGGATGTTTACGGCAACTATCTCATCGACCATGGCGTCTACAAGCTTACCATCCAGAACATCATCAAGCGCGACTTCGAATTCTTGCAGGGCGGCCTGATTGCCTTTGGCGGCGACCCGTACCAGGCCGACCTCAACCTCAAGGCGCAATACCAGGTCAATTCCGTCAGCCTCTCGGACCTACAGCTGGGCCGCAGCTTCTCCAGCAACAACATCCGCGTGAACTGCCTCATGAACATCACCGGCACGCCGAGCGCACCCAAAGTGGACTTCAGCCTTGACATGCCCACCGTCGGCAGTGACGCCAAACAGATGATATACAGCATCATCAACAGCGAGGAGGAGATGAACCAGCAGGTGCTGTACCTGCTGGCCGTCGGCCGCTTCCTCTCGCCGAGCAGCAACAACTCCGCGGGAACCAGCAGCGGCGAGAAGCAGACCAGCCTCGCCATGCAGAGCATCCTCAGCGGACAACTGAGCCAACAGATCAACAATGTGCTGAGCAACGTGATCAACAACAGCAATTGGAACTTCGGCGCCAACATCTCCACCGGCGACGAGGGATGGAACAACGCGGAGTACGAGGGGCTGCTCAGCGGCCGGATGCTCAACAACCGCCTGCTCATCAACGGCCAGTTTGGATACCGCGACAACGCCAATGCCACGACTTCGTTCATCGGAGACTTCGACATCCGCTACCTCATCTCGCCCAACGGCAACTTCAGTGTGCGGGTGTACAACCAGACCAACGACCGCTACTTCACACGCAACTCGCTCAACACCCAGGGCATCGGCTTTGTGCTGAAGCGCGATTTCAGCGGATGGGGCGACCTCTTCGGCCTCAGGCGCAAAGGCAAGAAGGCGCAAAAGGCGCCGAAGGTTGTTAAAAAACCATAAATATTCAAGAATATTCCACGTGCCATAGCGGCTAATCACCTAATAATGTGTACCTTTGCGCCCGATTTGCGAAGGCGCGGATGGCCGCGCCCGAATAATTCACATAAAGTCTAACTTTATTAATTCATTTAACATTTTATCATTTATGTCTAATTTGAACGACATCAAGAATGTGAAGCCATTGGACGATTTCAATTGGGATGAGTTCGAGAATGGTTCACTGAACGCTGCCAGCAAGGAAAGCCTGGAGAAAGCTTACGACGAGACCCTCAACAAGATTCAAGAGCACGAGGTCGTCGAAGGCACCGTGATCTCTATCGACAAGAAGGAGGTCGTTGTCAACATCGGTTACAAGAGCGATGGCATCATCCCCGCCTCAGAGTTCCGCTACAACCCTGACCTGAAGGTCGGCGACAAGGTGGAAGTCTACGTTGAGGACCAGGAGGACAAGAAGGGCCAGCTCGTCCTCTCACACAGAAAGGCTCGCTTGAGCAAGAGCTGGGAGAAGATCAACGAGGCTCTCGAGAACGACGAGGTCATCCAGGGCTACATCAAGTGCCGCACCAAGGGTGGCATGATCGTGGATGTGTTTGGCATTGAGGCCTTCCTCCCCGGCAGCCAGATTGACGTTCACCCCATACGCGACTACGACGTGTTCGTAGGCAAGACCATGGAGTTCAAGGTTGTGAAGATCAACCAGGAGTTCCGCAATGTGGTGGTTTCCCACAAGGCCCTCATCGAGGCCGAGCTGGAAGCCCAGAAGAAAGAAATCATCTCCCACTTGGAGAAGGGCCAGGTCCTCGAGGGCACGGTCAAGAACATCACCTCTTACGGTGTGTTTGTTGACCTCGGTGGCGTCGACGGACTGGTGCACATCACCGACCTCTCTTGGGGCCGCGTGAGCGATCCCCACGAGGTTGTGGAGCTCGACCAGAAGATCAATGTCGTCATCCTCGACTTCGATGAGGAGAAGAAGCGCATCGCCCTCGGCCTGAAGCAGCTCACTCCCCATCCTTGGGACGCTCTCGACGCCAACCTCAAGGTGGGCGACCACGTGAAGGGTAAGGTTGTTGTCATCGCTGACTACGGCGCCTTCGTTGAGATCCAGCCCGGTGTTGAGGGTCTGATCCACGTCTCAGAGATGAGCTGGAGCCAGCACCTTCGCTCAGCACAGGAGTTCCTGCACGTCGGCGACGAGGTGGAGGCTGTCATCCTGACCCTCGACCGCCAGGAGCGCAAGATGAGCCTCGGCATCAAGCAGCTGAAGGAAGATCCCTGGGAGAACATCGAGACCAAGTATCCCGTCGGCAGCAAGCACACTGCCAAGGTGCGCAACTTCACCAACTTCGGCATCTTCGTGGAGCTCGAGGAGGGTGTTGACGGCTTGATCCACATCTCTGACCTGAGCTGGACCAAGAAGGTGAAGCATCCTTCAGAGTTCACCACGGTGGGCGCTCCCATCGAGGTTGTCGTGCTGGAGATCGACAAGGAGAACCGTCGCCTGAGCCTCGGCCACAAGCAGCTCGAGGAGAATCCTTGGGACAAGTACGAGAAGGTCTACGTTCCCGGCTCTGTCCATGAGGGCACCATCAGCGAGATGATGGACAAGGGCGCTGTCATCACGCTCGCAGAGGGCGGTGAGGGCTTCGCCACACCCAAGCACCTCCAGAAGGAGGATGGCTCACAGGCCAAGCAGGGTGAGACGCTCCAGTTCAAGGTGATCGAGTTTGCCAAGGAGACCCGTCGCATCATCCTGTCTCACTCTCGCACGTTCGAGGACGTGAAGGATGACGTCGTGAAGACACATCGCCACGCTCCCCGCAAGCAGGCTGAGACTGCCGCCATCAACAATGTGGCTGCCGGCACCTCACTCGGTGACCTCGACGTGTTGGCCAAGCTGAAGGCTGACCTCGAGTCAAGCAAGTAATCGCAGGTTAAAACACCATCAAATACAGGCCGATTCCGCGTGAATCGGCCTGTTTTATTTTCGGGGAAAACCAAATGTTAAGGTTTGCTAAATGGTAAAAAATATCTTATTTGGACGTTTGATTCTTCACTGAATTTATGTAATTTTGCAATGTATTTCGTATGCATCTTTGTTTCCCTGTTGGAAACATATCCATTCTGAAAACATTCATTATACACCATATGTATAGCAAAGAAGACTTACTATCTAAGAGCTCCACTGAGCTTGCGGATATTGCCCAGACACTTGGCGTCAGCAATGATGTTGCCAATGGCGACGAAGAGCTGATCTACGCCATTCTCGACAAGCAGGCCGAAGAAGAGGGGAAGAACAACCCCCTGGTCTCGTCGAAGCGCAAGCGCATCCGCATCACCAAGGCTGAGCCAGACAAGGTATACTCGGTCAACGGCAAATCAGGTGAGAATTTTGACACTAAGAAAGCACGCGCCACAACTGAACAACCCAGTCTTTTCAAGGATCCGCAGACCGTGAAAGAGGAGATGGCCGCCACAGCCTCGCTCGACGTCAAGTCGCTCGAAGACGAGCTGGCCGCACTCCCCCGTCACCGCGGTCCCAAGACCAAGCGTGAGCGTGAGTTGCTGGATCTCATCGCCACAGCCAAGCAGAGTGATCCCGCCGTTGATTACGAGGACGAAGAGCAGGCCGCAGAGACCGCGCCGATGGCGCCCACCGAGAGCAATGGCCAGTCAGACGACCCAGTCATCCCGGAAGAGGCCTATTCACACATGGAGGGAGAGCACAATGGCGACACTCCAAACGACGACAAGCTGGCACAGTTGCAGGCCAAGGTCCAGGCGCACAATGAGGCTAAGGACAATCCGACGAAAGCCGCTGACGGAGAAGTGTGGAGTGGCGACCCGGGCGACGGCACTGATTTCATAACAGTCGTAGACCTGCCCATAGAGGACCAGGGGGCCGTGCCCAACTACGACATGTTTGACAATCCCACCACTCCCTATCACCGGCAGGAGGAGACCGCCGCCCCGGCCCGCCCACAGGCACCCGCCAATGACGTTGCCGACTATGACTTCTCAGACATCATAACGGCCAACGGCGTGCTCGAGATCATGCCCGATGGTTATGGCTTCCTCCGTTCCAGCGACTACAATTACCTGTCGTCTCCGGATGACATCTACGTCTCCAACGCCCAGGTGAAGCGCTTCGGGCTGAAGACCGGCGACGCCATCCTTTGTCATGTGCGCCCACCGCGCGAAGGCGAGAAATACTTCCCCCTCACCAGCATAGACAAGATCAACGGGCGCGAGCCGTCAGAGATCCGCGACCGCCTGCCCTTCGAGCACCTCACACCGCTCTTCCCCGACGAGAAGTTCAATCTCTGCGGCGACCCCGCCACAACCAACCTGTCGACGCGCATCGTCGACCTCTTCTCGCCCATCGGCAAGGGACAGCGCGCCCTCATTGTGGCACAGCCCAAGACCGGTAAGACCATCCTGATGAAGAACATCGCCAACGCCATAGCGGCCAACCATCCCGAGGCTTACCTGATGATGCTGCTCATCGACGAGCGCCCTGAGGAGGTGACCGACATGTCGCGCACGGTCAATGCCGAGGTCATCGCCTCGACGTTCGACGAGCCTGCGGAGCGCCACATCAAGATCGCCGGCATCGTCCTCGAGAAGGCCAAGCGGATGGTGGAGTGCGGACACGACGTCGTCATCTTCCTCGACTCCATCACACGTCTTGCGCGCGCCTACAACACCGTCAGCCCGGCAAGCGGAAAGGTGCTCACCGGCGGTGTCGACGCCAATGCCCTACAGAAACCCAAGCGCTTCTTCGGCGCCGCCCGTAACATTGAGGGCGGTGGCTCACTCACCATCATCGCCACAGCGCTGATTGACACGGGCTCGAAGATGGACGAGGTGATCTTCGAGGAGTTCAAGGGCACCGGCAACATGGAGCTGCAGCTCGACCGCTCACTGTCCAACAAGCGCATCTTCCCGGCAGTCAACCTGGTTGCTTCCAGCACGCGCCGCGACGACTTGTTGCAAGACGAGGTCACCTTGCAGCGCATGCGTGGCATACGCAACTTCATCGCCGACATGAACCCCATCGAGGCCATGCGCACCATACATGACCCGCTGTCGACGGCAAAAGACAATTACGAGTTCCTCATGTCCATCAATGGATAGGGCATAGCGATAGCTTATTGACAAAGCGCGCATTTGTATTTCCCCAAACGGTAACGCAAATGCGCGCTTTTGCGTATTAGAGTGTGCCAATGAGGGGGGGGGGACGTTTGACCAACACCTACACCACAGGCACTCGATCCTGACACTGACGGGCTTTCAGCTCCGTAGTGTAGGCGAATAGACATTTCGGGCAAGTCAAACATATGGGCAAGGCGCTGCACACTGTAAAAAAGCCAACAATCTATAGTCTAAATTTTGCGTTATTTCCGACGGGCAAATATTTTGGCGCAAATACGCAAAAATAGAGCGGTTTTCATAACTTCCTATAAACAAGCAACTTATGAAAAGACGTCTTTTATTTTGCCTTAAACGTAAACTCTTTTCATAACGATATGTGCCTAATCTCACTGCGATATGTGCCTAATCTCACTGCGATTAGGCACATATCATGCCATGATTCGGTACTTATCGCACATAGATTAGGCACATTCTTTGAGGTGCCGGACCGCAAACGCACCCGAGGCGGGCCAAAAACGCCATTTTCGCGCGCTATTTCAATCGAATTCGCGAACAAACATTTTGCAAAAAATCACGACAAAGACTACGTGGGCCGCCATCGCATCTGCGAGGCATCCGGAAACGACAATAGGGCTACAAGCCTTACGGCAAGTCACTTGACTTTATTCGTGGAAGGCTAACAACTGCTCGTACCTGCGCCGCATGACCCGCCTGTAAATGTTGCGTAGCCACAACTTGTGGCAGGCGACAAAGACAAGGCCTATCAGCATGATGACCAGCCATGCCACATAATCGGGGAGGAAGGCTTCCAGGAGCGTGATGAACACCATCGGAACGGCAAAGGAGGCCAATTCGGCCACTACCTGCACGGCATTGCTCTCCGCGCCCGTTTTGCTGATGAACTTCTCATTAAGCGGGAGCTTCTGCTTGTTGTAGACGGCCAGTTGCATGAGGATGAAATACTGGAACCCCATGGTGAAAACACCATAGGACAACAACATCAGGATGCTCCACTTGCCCATGAAGACCATCGGCAACATCAGCACGAAGGGGAAGACGAGCAGCCCGCAGAAGAAATAATATTTTGCCGTCAGCAGTTTCAGGATGTTCTCCTTGTGCACCATCAGCGCATCGATGTAATTGGCTTCATACGACATCACGCGGATGAGTAACATGGCCCCATAGATGACAAAATTATAGAAGCACCAGAAGTTGACCATGGCCTTGTTGTCGTAGATGTCGGTGAAGGTGACGACAAGGCTCAGCATGAGCACGATGACCGTGGCCGCGACAAAGGTCTTACGTGGGTTCTTGTTGCGCATGAGCGACTTGATTTCAATCTTGATGTACTCGCCGATTTCACCAAACTGGTTGAACGACGAGAAATCGCTGACGTTCTTGATCTTCGTGACCTTCTGCTTTCCCATCTCGCGCCACACATTGTTAAACTGCAGGCGACGATTGACGAGGAGCAGTCCGACAAGCGCCAACAACGCGATGAGATGGGGTAGGAGGTTGCCATGCTCCAAGCCGGTGCCGACAGACGCGTACACATCAAAGAAACTTGAGAAATCGCCAAAGATCCACTTGCTGAACACTCCGCAATAGACCAGGGCGGGCAAGCACCACCACAACTGGTTTCCCAGGACCAGCGTGCGGCAGATCAGGTACCACTGGCTGTTGGCCAAGATGAGCAGATAATAGAGCAGCAACAACGACAGGGCCGGCCACACACCAAAGGTGAAGACGACCGACATCAGGCAGTAGGGCACCAGCAAGGTGAACCAAATGAGGTTGCCCCAATCCAGGAGCGACGTGATGATGAAACTGTCGATGCACGCATAGCGCGGCAGGGGCAACAAGACGTAAGGCTTGATGATCTGTGAGGGGGTGTCCTGGGCCAAGAACCTCACGCCAAAGTCGATGCCCAAGATGATTGGCAACACACCGAAGATGTACTCCAACGATGTGAAGCTGCGAGAGGCGTTGGCGTCAAGCGCCAACAGGATGGCAAACATGAGGAGGTACACCATCATCAACGCCGCGACAACCCCAATGACCCGCCGGGCCACCTTGTTGGCATAGAACATCGGGTTGCGTTTCTCCGCCAACTGGCGATGCCGTCTCAACAACCTAAACAGTTGGAAATTGGAAAGATGGGGATTCGCTGCGCTGTGTTTCATCTGTAGCGGATATTATCGCAGGTCAATGACCTCTGCGGATGGGAAATCCTTTTGCTTGAACGTGAAGGTGCTGTTGGGCAAGCTTTTCGTCGCAAACCCGGACACGGCAATGGATGTCCACGATCCTTTCTCCTTCATCTTGACCAAGCTGGGCACATAGGTCTTGCTGTTGACCGTCAGGTAAATCTCCTGCACAGGCTGTTTGCTGCTCTGGGCTTTCATGTGCACCACATAGTTGGCGCCCTTGGTCGTCACACCTAAGTTGTAGCCGCTTTTGTAGAGCGAGATAAACGCGTAGGGGTTCATCTGCGTGCGCTGGGCGGCCGACGGGGTGGAGACATTGACCTCATTGGTCGACTTCAGATAGCTCCACTGTGTCTTGCCATTGTACCAAACGACGGCCTTGGGCGTGCTGACATGAAACATGCTGCCCTTGATGGCTATGGTGCCGGAGGTGGCTCCGAGCTTGCTTCCCGACACGGTGAAACGGGCCGAGGAGCCCTTCTTGTTGCCTACGACAGCTGCCGTCTTGTCGAGCACCTTGCGCGCCAAGGTGGCGTTCTGCGCATAGGCGCCTGTCATCTGCAGGATGGCCAAAAGCAACACAATAATCTGTTTCTTCATTTCTGTTATAACATGGTTTTGTAGGAAGACGCGCGTGGTGCGCATGATGTTACGTCCTTTAATGTGCTTTAACACAGGTCACCTGTTGCCGTGCACCTGCGCCAATGTCACATTGAGCGTGTTCTCGTCTGCGATGAGCACCTCCCGGGGCTTGGACCCTTGGGCCGCGCCCACGATGCCTGCCGCCTCCAACTGGTCCATCAGTCGTCCAGCGCGGTTGTATCCGATGGAGAAGCGGCGCTGTATCATGCTTGTCGACCCCTGCTGGGTGATGACGATGGCTCGTGCCGCCTCGTCGAAGAAGGTGTCGAGGCTGCCAAGGTTCGAGTCGCCACCCGAGCCGCCAGCCCCTCCCTGTGGGTCGTCGGGCTCGGGCAGTTCCATGGGATCCATCGGGCCAGGCTGGTCGGCGATGTGGTCGTTGATGGCCTCTATCTCTGGCGTGTCGATGAAGGCGCACTGCACACGCACGGGGTCGCCTCCCGAAAGGAACAACATGTCGCCGCGTCCCACCAGCTGTTCGGCGCCTGTGCGGTCGAGAATGGTGCGCGAGTCGATCTGCGACGCCACGCGGAACGCCATGCGGCCTGGGAAGTTGGCCTTGATGTTACCCGTGATGATTTTCGTCGTCGGGCGCTGCGTGGCGATGATCATGTGTATGCCCACGGCACGCGCCAACTGGGCGATGCGGGCGATGGGCAACTCGATCTCCTTGCCCGCCGTCATGATGAGGTCGCCAAACTCATCGATGATGACGACGATATAGGGCATGTATTCGTGTCCGTCCGTGAGGTTCAGGCGGTGGTGAATGAACTTGTCGTTGTACTCGTCGATTTTCTTCACCTTCGCCCGCTTGAGCAGGTCGTAGCGGTGGTCCATCAGCTTGCAGAGTGAGTTGAGCGTGCGCACCACCTTCTGCACATCGGTGATGATGGGCTCGTCCTCGTTCTCGGGCAGGGCGGCCATGTAGTGCGGCGTGATCTTGCTGTAGACGCTGAACTCCACCTTCTTCGGGTCAACGAGCACAAACTTCAACTCATTGGGGTGCTTCTTATATAATAAGGAGGTGATGATGGCGTTCAAGCCCACCGACTTACCCATGCCCGTGGCGCCTGCCACCAGGAGGTGGGGTATCTTGGCCAGGTCGACCAGGAACACCTCATTGGTGATGGTCCGTCCCAGCACCATCGGCAACGCCATCTTGGTGGTCTGGAATTTCTTGGAGTTGATCACACTCTCCATGGAGACGATCTGCGGGTTCTTGTTGGGCACCTCAATGCCGATTGTCCCCTTGCCGGGTATGGGCGCGATGATGCGTATGCCAAGGGCCGACAGGCTCAGCGCGATGTCCGCCTCCAGGCCACGTATCTTGCTGATGCGCACGCCCTCAGCCGGGGTTATCTCATAGAGGGTCACGGTGGGGCCCACGGTGGCGTTGATCTTGCTTATCTGCACGCCGAAGCTGTTGAGCACCTCGATGATGCGCGCATTGTTGGCCTTGATCTCGTCCATGTCAATGCTGGCATTGGTGTCATACTTCTTGAGTATCGTCAGCGTGGGGAACTGGTATCTCGCATAGGGGTCCCAGGGGTTGATGGGAGCCTGCGGGCGCGGCTCGTCGCCCACCGTGTTTCCAGTGGCCTTGTCTTCCTCGCCCGTCTTCTCGATGATCAGCGAGGCCTCGTTGTCTTTCACCTCGTTGGCGTTGGTGACGTGCAGCGTGGCGCCGTCAGCCCCTGTCGCCGCGGGCTGTTGCCCCTGGGTCGTGTCGGTCAGGTCCACCACCTGCAGCTTGCCGTCCTCGCCCTCATCGGTCGCCGTCGACACCACGGGGCTCGGCTTTTCCTGTTCCACATAGGTCGGATCGAAGTCCTCCCCATCGTCCGTGTTGTTTGTCACGGTGAACTTCACCTTGCTTCGTATGTATTTCACGGGGTTGAGTGCCTTCCGCACCACTTCGATGGTCTCTGAGGTGAGATAGGTGAGAAACGCCAGGGCCACCACCAACAAGACAGCGGTCAGGCCGGGAGGGCCGATGAGGTTTTCCAAGAACTGCTTGCACAGCAACCCGTGGGCGCCACCGGGATTGAACACCATGTCTCCGGCAAAGGGCGAGAGGAACGTGGCCAACGCGGCAGAGCTCCACAGCATGATGACTGCCAGGCACAAGAACCACTTCAGCAGGTTGACGCTGTAGACATGCATGATCTTCAGCGCCGCGAGGACAAAGAAGAAGGGGATGAGGAATGCCGGAAAGCCGAAGTTGACCGTGATCAAGTAATAGGACACCAAGGCGCCGATGGAACCGCAGCTATTGGAAAACTCATGGTGCTGGTTGAGCCATTCGCCAGGGCGCATGCTCTCCAGCGTGCTTTGGTCGACCTGCCCCGTGTAGAGATACGACACCATGGCGATGATGGTCACCACCGCCAAGGCAAGCAACAAAAGTCCCGTGAAAAAGCCTGTGGTCTCGCTTTCCAGTATATTTCTTAAGCCGATAGCGTAGCCGAACGACTTCGACTTGCTCTCAGTTTTCTTTTTTCTCATTTTGATGGTAGTTTAGTCAGATGCAAAATTAATGGATTTTACGATAAAACCAAAGGATTTTGGGGCAATAGTTTGTAAAAAATGGAGTGGGGAGCGTATAGCGGCCGACTGCCATCACCTGAACAACAAGCGGAAATTGTTCCTCACTCTTTAATAATGTGTCCTATTTCAGTTGGGCATTTGCGAACTAGACAAATCTTGCGCGAGGGCCTGGAAGGGCGCAATCAATCGCAATGTGACACGAAGCAAAAGAACTTTTTGACATAATAAACTCCAAAACATGGGAAAGTTTCATAACTTTTTTATACTTTTGCACGCTGATACGAAGAGAAAATGAAGAAGACGCTATACAACAAGTTTGACAAGAAGGCAATCACAGGCTTGCCACAAGTGAAGTTCCCGGGTAGGATCATCTCCATCATCTCGCCGGGCGAAACGCAAAAAGCCGTTGACTATCTTCTGTCAAGTGACATTCTCGGTGTGGACACCGAGACGAAGCCAGCCTTCCACAAGGGCGAGCATCACCAGGTATCCTTGTTGCAAGTGTCCAATCGCACCACATGTTTTCTCTTCCGCCTCCATCTCACAGGCATCACACCTGCCATCAAGCAGCTCCTCGAGGACACAACAGTCAAGAAGATTGGCCTCTCGTGGCATGACGACATCCGCGGGCTGGAGGAGCGCGAGAAGTTCAAACCCGGCCTTTTCATCGACTTGCAAGACATCGTGCCGAAGCTCGGCATCGAAGACTTGAGCCTGCAGAAACTTTACGCCAACATTTTCCACCAAAAGATATCCAAGCGCCAGCGACTGTCCAACTGGGAGGCGCCGCTCCTCGACAACAAGCAACGCCAGTATGCCGCGATAGACGCGTGGAGTTGCATCTTGCTCTATGAGGAGATTCTCCGCCTGCACACCACGCAGGAATATGAGCTGGTGCGTGTGCCAGAGCCCGAGCAGCCCGCCCCCAAAGCCTGCGAGAAGCTTACGGACAGCGGCACGGACAAGAAGTCTAACGAAGATCAATAACACGCCATGTACAAGAACGTTTATCTGAAAAAAGGCAAGGAAGAGTCACTGCAGCGCTTCCACCCCTGGGTTTTCTCCGGTGCCATCCAGCGTGCTGACGACGGCATCGAGGAGGGCGACAAGGTGCGCATCATCTCTCATTCGGGCGATTTCATCGCTGTCGGCCACTTCCAGGTGGGCAGCATCGCCGTGCGCGTGTTGTCATTCAGCGACATAGCCATCGACCGTTCCTTTTGGCAGGAGCGCCTGTCCGCCGCCCTGACCATGCGCCAGCGCATCGGCATCGCCGACAACCCGCTGAACAACACCTACCGCCTTGTGCATGGCGAGGGCGACTGGTTGCCAGGCCTGGTCATCGACTGCTATGGACCGACGGCCGTCATGCAAGCCCATAGCGTGGGCATGCACCGCTGCCGCACGGACATCTGCCAGGCGCTCACCGACGTGATGGGCGACCGCATCCGCCAGGTCTACTACAAGAGCGAGACCACGCTGCCCTACAAGGCGCACCTGGACGAGGAGGATGGCTTCATCTTCGGGCACACGGATGACAACGTCGCGGTGGAGAATGGCCTGAAGTTCCACGTCGATTGGCTGCGCGGCCAGAAGACGGGGTTCTTCGTCGACCAGCGCGAGAACCGCTCGTTGCTTGAGCGTTACTCACAAGGCAAGTCGGTGCTCAACATGTTCTGCTACACAGGGGGATTCTCCGTCTATGCCATGCGGGGCGGCGCCGAGCGTGTCCATTCGGTCGACAGCAGCGCCAAGGCCATCGAGATCACCAACAGCAACGTGGCGCTCAACTTCCCCGGCGACGCCCGCCACGAGGCGTTCTGCGAGGATGCGTTCCGCTTCCTCGAGGGGCGCACGGACAAGTACGACATCGTGGTGCTCGACCCGCCAGCCTTCGCCAAGCACCGCGCCGCGCTCCACAACGCCCTAAAGGGCTACATACGCCTCAACGCCAAGGGCCTCCGCCTGGTGAAGGAGGGGGGCTTGCTGTTCACTTTCAGTTGTTCGCAAGCGGTCAGCAAGGACCAGTTCCGCAGCGCGGTCTTCACGGCCGCCGCACAGTCGGGCCGCAAGGTGCGCATTCTCCATCAGGTCCACCAGCCTGCCGACCACCCCATCAACATCTACCATCCCGAGGGCGAATACCTCAAGGGGCTGGTGCTCTATGTGGAATAGCAAGGGGCCGAGGCACACGTCAATCCCAATGACACCATGACCAAAGACTTTGAGCAAAAAATAGAAATCGCCATAAGCCGCCACGACCTTCTGCGCCGTGACGGCTTTTATGTTGTCGCCCTGTCAGGTGGCCCCGACAGCGTGGCGTTGTTGCGTGCGCTTGTCTCACTGGGCTACCGGGTCCATGCGGCACACTGCAACTTCCACCTGCGGGGTGAGGAGAGCGACCGCGATGAGCAGTTCTGTGAGACACTATGCGAAAGGATCGGCGTCGAACTTCACCGTATTCACTTTGACACAAGGGCTTACGCCAGTTTGCATCAAGTGTCTATCGAAATGGCGGCGCGGTCTCTGCGCTACCATTATTTCGCCATGCTCTGCCGCGATATTCATGCCGACGGCATCTGTGTGGCCCACCACCGCGACGACCAAGTGGAGACAATTCTGCTCAACATCATCCGCGGAACGGGCATCGGAGGCCTGCAGGGCATGAAGTGGCGCAACGGCAACATCCTGCGCCCCATGCTCGGCGTCTCGCGACAGGAGGTGCTCGGCTACCTGGCCGACTTGCGACAAGACTTCGTGGTCGACCATACCAACCTGGAGGATGACGTGCAACGCAACAAGTTGCGCCTCAACATCATTCCGCTCCTGGAGGGCATCAACCCTGCCGTCAAAGACAACATCCTGCGCATGGCGAGCCATGTGGCTGAGGCCGACATGATTGTCAGTCACGCCCTCGACGACCAGGCAAGGCGGGTCTGTGTGAGTCCGCTCCAGCCGGGACTGACGATCGACATCAATCTCGACGAGCTCGGCCATCAGCCCTCGCCGGAGCACCTCCTGTGGCACTTGATGAACCGTTACGGTTTTCATCGAGCGCAGATAGCGGATATGCTTGTCAACCAAACAGTTGGCAACAAGTGGGCCAACAACGATTGGGTAGCGTTCCTGGACCGTGGCCACCTGTGCGTGACGAGCCGTGAGG
This sequence comes from bacterium, assembly GCA_963594895.1. GTDB lineage: Bacteria > Bacteroidota > Bacteroidia > Bacteroidales > Bacteroidaceae > Prevotella. The sequence goes on from CAVBFJ010000017.1 coordinate 23,254, forward strand.
GGTGGGAGAGGACGGCTTCGCCGATGCGCATACCCGAATGTGGCACATATGTGACACGCTTGGGCGACAAGGAGAGGCGCCTGTCACTGCAGGTCGAGGAGGGATGGCGCGAGCCATCGCGCACAGCCCTTGTGGCTACGCTCGACGCAGACCGCGTGGCCTTCCCGCTGACGCTTCGCCCCACCCAGGCTGGCGACCGCTTTGAACCCTTCGGACTGAAGGGGTCGAAACTCGTTTCCGACTTTCTAAAAGACTTGAAAGTGCCGATGCTCGAGCGACGACGGCAACTGGTGCTCACCGATGCGACGGGGACCATTGTCTGGCTCGTGGGGCGGCGCGTCGACGGTCGGGCTGCCATCCGCCAAGGTGCCACCCGGCGGGTCCTGACCGTTAAATGGAAGTGAAATTATCGAAAGAATGTGCAAAAAAAACGCTTTCCTTGGCACGAATAAGGGAATAAATGCCTATTTTTGCATATAAGAAACACAAAATATTCAATTGCGCTATGTTCACAGAAGCAGACAAGAAACAGATCGAAGGCCGCGGCATGACCGTGGCACAGGTGGAGCGCCAGCTCGTCCAACATCGCGAGGGGTTCCCCTTCCTGAAGATTGAGGCGGCGGCAGCTGTCGGCAAAGGTATCATCGCCCCCGATGAAACCGCACAAAAAGAAGCCGTGAAGTTGTGGGAAGACTACAAGCGCGAGGGCCACAAGGTGGTCAAGTTCGTGCCCGCATCGGGTGCGGCCAGCCGCATGTTCAAGAATATGTTCGCCTTCCTCAACGCGGATTATGACACCCCCCAGACCGACTTCGAGAAGTCGTTCTTCGACAACATCCGCAAGTTCGCATTTCGCAAGGCCTTGTGCGAGAAATGCCGTGAGAACAACGGGAAGAGCGTGAAGGAGCTTCTCGCCGAGGGCAATTACAAGGCCGTGGTGGCCAACATGCTCACGGCCGAGGGACTCAACTACGGCCAGCTGCCCAAGGGCCTGCTGTTGTTCCACGAGTATGAGGACGGCGCACGCACGCCCATGGAGGAGCACCTGGTGGAGGCGGCACTCTACGCCAGCAGCGACGGCGAGGCCAATGTACACTTCACCGTGAGCCATGACCACCTGCAACTCTTCGAGCAACGGGTGGCGGAGAAGAAGGACTACTATGAGAAGATGTTTGGCGTGAAGTTCAACATCTCGTTCTCCGAGCAGAAACCGAGCACCGACACCATCGCAGCCAACCCCGACGGCACACCCTTCCGCAGCGAGGACGGCACCTTGCTCTTCCGCCCGGGAGGACACGGCGCGCTCATCGAAAATCTCAACGACATCGACGCCGACGTGATCTTCGTGAAGAACATCGACAACGTGGTGCCTGACCACCTGAAGGAGACCACCGTCCTTTGGAAGCAAGTCATCGCCGGCGTACTGGTGAAGATGCAGCGTAAGGCGTTTAACTACCTGGAAATCTTGAGCTCAGGACAATACAACCACGAGAAACTTGAAGAGATCATCCGCTTCGTGCAGCGTGACCTCAGTTGCCGAAAGGCCGACATCAAGGAGCTGGAGGACGCCGAGCTGGTGTGCTACCTGCGGAAGAAGCTCAACCGTCCGATGCGCGTCTGTGGCGTCGTGAAGAATGTCGGCGAGCCCGGTGGCGGCCCATTCCTGGCTTACAACCAAGACGGAACGGTGAGCCTGCAAATCCTGGAGAGCAGCCAGATTGACAAGGACAACGCCGAATACATGAAGATGTTCACCAGCGGCACGCACTTCAACCCAGTCGACTTGGTCTGCGCCACACGCGACTACAAGGGCAACGCCTTCAAGCTGCCCCAATACGTAGACCACCAGACGGGCTTCATCAGTTCAAAGAGCAAAAACGGCAAGGAGCTGAAAGCCCTAGAGTTGCCAGGCCTGTGGAACGGCGCCATGAGCGACTGGAACACGATTTTCGTGGAGGTGCCCCTCGCCACCTTCAACCCAGTGAAGACCGTCAACGACCTGTTGCGCGACAGCCATCAGGGCACTTGCGAGCACCATCACTGTTGATTGGCGCCCCGCAGACCCACAACATAGACAAACGACGATGCCCTCCTGGCCTGTGCCATGTGCGCTGGTCAGGAGGGCATTGCAGTCCAAATCAGTAGAATTTGCCCGTTTTATTCATTCGTTTTCAACTATTTGTTGTATCTTTGCACAAATTAGGCATGAATGGGCATGCGCACGCTTTCCGTGATGACATCCAAGCTTGCGGCGATGCGCTACGCTAAGATGTCCATGAGTGCCAAGGCAAAACAGCAATCAATTGTAAATCAATAAAAAATAAACAAAATGGGATTATTAACAGGTAAGACTGCCATCGTCACAGGCGCCGCTCGCGGCATTGGTAAGGCAGTCGCTATGAAGTTCGCCTCAGAGGGCGCTAACATCGCATTCACTGATCTTGTGCTCAACGACGACATGGCCGCCGGCCTGGAGGCCACACGCAAGGAGATTGAGGCTCTCGGCGTCACCTGCCGCGCATACGCAGGCAACGCCGCCGACTTCGAAGAGACCGAGAAGGTCGTCAAGCAGATTCACGCCGACTTCGGTTCTGTGGACATCCTAGTCAACAATGCCGGCATCACCAAGGACGGCCTGATGCTCCGCATGAGCGAGAGCCAGTGGGACGCCGTGCTCAACGTCAACCTGAAGTCCGCCTTCAACTTCATCCACGCTTGCTCACCCATCATGCTGCGCCAGCGCAGCGGCTCCATCATCAACATGGCTTCCGTCGTAGGCGTTCACGGCAACGCCGGACAGTGCAACTACGCCGCCTCCAAGGCCGGCATGATCGCCCTGGCCAAGTCCATCGCCCAGGAGCTCGGCCCCAAGGGCATCCGCGCCAACGCCGTGGCTCCCGGCTTCATCGAGACAGCCATGACCGCCCAGCTCCCCGAGGAGATCCGCAAGGACTGGATGAAGAAGATTCCCCTTCGCCGCGGCGGCAAGCCAGAGGACATCGCCGATGTCTGCTGCTTCCTCGCTTCCGACATGTCAAGCTACGTCAGCGGCCAGGTCATCCAGATCGATGGCGGCATGAACATGTAATTCGCACGATTGCGTTTGCGATGCAGGTAGTTTACGAAGACAACCACATCATTATCGTTTACAAGGAGAGCGGCGAGATCGTCCAGGGCGACAAGACTGGCGACACGCCCCTCTCCGAAACGGTAAAGGAATACATCAAGACGAAGTATGGCAAGCCGGGCAATGTGTTCCTGGGCGTGGTGCATCGTCTTGACCGTCCTGTGGCGGGGCTGGTCATCTTCGCCCGGACCAGCAAGGCGCTCACACGCCTCAACGCCATGTTCAAGAACGGCGACATACACAAGACTTACTGGGCCATCACCAAGAACACTCCACCATCGCTTGAGGACACCCTCACCAACTGGCTGACCCGCAACGAGAAGCAGAACAAGAGTTATGCCTATGACCGAGAGGTGCCAGGATCCAAGAAGGCCCTGCTGGCCTATCGTGTCATCGGGCAGACGGCCAACTACCAGTTGCTGGAGGTTCACCTCATGACCGGGCGCCACCACCAGATCCGTTGCCAATTGGCCCACATGGGATGTCCCATCAAGGGCGACCTCAAATATGGCGCCAAGCGCAGCAATCCCGACGGCAGCATCTCGCTGCTCTCACACGCCGTGGAGTTCATCCATCCCGTTTCCCACCAGCCGATACGCCTGGTGTCACCCCTTCCCGACGACCATCTCTGGCACGACATCGCCAGTAGCGTAGAAGGTTAACCATCCATCCCACACGCCATGAGCAAGACCCATAAAAGAATAGGTATTGTTTTGCTGACACCACTGGTGTTGGTGGTCTTGCTCTTTGCGCTTTTCTATTTTCCCCCTTTCCAAAACTGGGCGGTCGGACAGGTGTCGGCCTATGCCTCCGAGCAGACGGGCATGGACATCCGCGTGGGGCACGTCCACCTGAAATTCCCCCTCGACCTCTCGCTGGAGGAGGTGCGCGTGTTGCAGCCCAACGACTCGCTCCATGACGTCACCGACACCGTGGCCGACATCCGCTCGCTCGTGGCCGACGTGCAGCTGTGGCCCCTGTTGCGCCAGCAGGTCATGGTCGATGAGCTGTCGTTTGAGCAGATGAAGGTCAACACCGCCAACCTGGTCCACACGCTGCGCGTGAAGGGGCAGGTGGGCCTGCTCCGACTGCAGGCCCACGGCATCGACCTGTCCAAGGAGCACATCAACATCGACCAAGCCATCCTGGCCAACGCCAAGATCGACCTGGCCCTGAGCGACACCGTGCCCGAGGACACCACACCCAGCCAAAACTACTGGAAGATCGCCCTCCAGCAACTGCGCTTGCGTCAGACCGACTTCACGCTCCACATGCCAGGCGACACGCTCTCGGTGAGGGCCTTGTTTGGTGACACCCATGCGGAGCAGGCTTATCTCGACCTTTACAAGAACCTCTACACCGTGCGGCACCTCGACTGGCGCGACGGAGGAGTCCACTACGACCAAAACTTCATGGCAAGGACTGAAGGCATTGACTTCAACCACTTGCTCCTCAACCGGTTGAACCTCAAGGCAGACAGCTTCTATTTTTGTGACTCGAAGCTCAGCGTGCAGATTCGCGCCTGCGACTTCCGCGAGAAAAGCGGCCTTCGTGTCGACAGCTTGCAAGGCGTGTTCGCCATGGACAGCACCCATCTCAATCTCTCGGACCTTCGGTTGCGCACCCCCGACTCACACTTGGCCGCGGACATCGGCATGGACCTCAACGCCTTCGACGAGAAGGCGCCGGGCAAGCTCGATGTCACCGTGCATGGGCAAGTGGGCAAACACGACATCCTGACAATTGCGGGCAAGAACATCCCGCAGGAGCTGGCGCGCCGCTGGCCCAGCTATCCGTTGGCCGTCGACGCCGTGGCGCGTGGCAACATGCGCAAGATGCACCTTACGGGCGTGCGCATATCCTTGCCCACAGCGTTCCGCATCAGCGCCGACGGCTTTGCGGCCAACCTCGACGACCCCGCCCGCCTGAAGGCCGACCTGTCACTCCATGCGCGCACCTACGACCTCAGCTTCATCACGGCCCTGCTTGACCGCGACCTCATGCGGACAATCAGCGTGCCCCGGGGCATCGCCTTCGATGGCAAGGTAAACGTCGACGGCGACAACTACAGCACCCGTTTCGTGGCCTCGCAGGGTGGCGGCTCACTGCGCGGCACGGCCCAGCTTGACGCCGGCCGCATGGCTTATTCCGCCCAGCTTGACGCCAGCCGCCTCCCCCTGCAACATTTCTTGCCCACGATGGGCCTGCACACATTCACCGGCTCGCTGACGGCAAAGGGAGAGGGCACAGACATCCTGTCGCCCAAGACCCGCCTGCAGGCGGAGGCCCGCATACGGCAGTTTGGCTATGACAAATACAACCTCGACAACATATCGGTGGTGGCAACGGCCCGCAACGGGCGCATCCACGCCAATGTCGACTCGCGCAACCCGCTCTTCCAGGGCTTGGTCAACCTCGACGCGCTGGCCACCGGCCACCAGATGAGCGCCACCGTCTCGGGCGACCTGCACCATCTCGACCTTTACAACCTGCGCATCGCCGAGACCCCGCTGACCGTGGCGGCCTGCGCCCACGTCGACTTGGCCACCGACCTCAAGCAGTACTATCTCGTGAGGGGCATGGTGAGCGACGTCACCATACGCGACGCGAAAACCGACTACCGCCCTGACGACGTGGTGCTCGATGTGCTGACACGCGCCGACACCACGCACGCAGTGGTCGACTGCGGCGATTTCCACCTCGACATGGACGGCCGTGGCGGCTACGAGCACCTGCTCAGCCGGTGCAATCGCTTCATGGCCGAGGTGCAAAGTCAACTGAAGAACCGCCATGTCGACCAGGTCAGCCTGCGCAAGCGCCTTCCCGACGCGCGCATCTACCTGTCTTCGGGCAAGGACAACATAGTCTGCCGGTTGCTGAAACGCTACGGCTACGATCTCAACAATGTGTATGTCGACATGACATCGTCGTCGCTGACAGGCCTCAACGGCGATGTCAGCATCGACTCGCTCGTGATCGACAGTTTCCAGATAGACACGGTCCGGCTGCACATCACATCGGACGAGAACGACATGGCCTACACGCTCCACGTGCAGAACGGCAAGGACAACCCCAACTACATCTTCAACGCCTTTGTGGACGGCGGGCTCAATGAGCGCGGCACATACTTGAAGACGTGCATCTACGACTGGAAAGACAGCCTGGGTGTGAGCGTCGCCCTGCAGGGCACCATGCTGCCTGACGGCGTCAGCCTACACATCTACGGCGACGACCCGGTGCTGGGATACAAGCGCTTCTCGGTCAACGACAGCAACTATGTCTACCTCGGCGACGACCGGCGCATCCGCGCTGACATGAGGCTCCGGGCCAAGGATGGCATGGGCATACAGATTTCCACCGACAACGAGAACACCGAAGCGCTGCAAGACGTGACCGTCAGCTTGCACCAGTTCGACATTGGCGACGCCCTGGCCATGATACCCTTCACGCCGAACATGAAAGGCATCCTGGACGGAGACTTTCACCTCGTGCAGACACCGGAGGAGCTGACGCTCTCCTCCACGGTCAACGTGGCCGACCTGATCTACGAGGGCTGTCCCATGGGAGACGTGGGAGCGGAGTTCACCTACCTGCCGAAGGCGGACGGAAGCCACTATGTCGACGGCTTCCTGATGCGCGATGGCGAGGAGGTGGCCACCCTCAGCGGCTCCTACAGGTCAGAGGGCGAGGGCGACCTGGACGCCGCAGTGGGCCTGGAGCGGCTGCCGCTCAACATGGCCAACGGCTTCATCCCCGACCACATCATCGGCCTCAAGGGCTATGCCGAGGGCGCCCTCACGGTGAAGGGGTCGCTCAGCCGGCCCGACATCAATGGCGAGGTGACCCTCGACTCGGCTTACATCTTCAGCGAGCCATACGGCGTGGAGATGCGTTGCGCCAGCGACCCGTTGCCCGTCACGGGCAGCCACCTGGTGTTTGAGGACTACGACCTGGTGGCCAACAACGGCTCGCCGCTCACGGTCCAAGGCTCGCTCGACTTCTCCAACACGAGCGACATGAACCTCGACCTGTGCTTGCGGGCCAACAACTACCTGCTCATCGACGCACGCGAGACGGCCCGCTCGGAAGCCTACGGCAAGGCCTACGTCAATTTCTATGGCATGCTGAAGGGTGCGCTCGACAACCTGTCCATGCGCGGCAAGCTGGACGTGCTGGGCACGACCGACCTGAAATACAACCTCAAGGACTCGCCCTTGACCACCGACAACCAACTGGACGGGCTGGTGGAGTTTGTCAACCTCAACGACACGGCCGCCGATGTCATCAACCGCCCGCCGCTGACGGGTTTCAACATGGACCTCTCGGTCAGCATCGATGACGGCGCCCACGTGGACTGTTACCTCAACGCCGACCATTCCAACTATGTCGACATCATCGGCGGCGGCGACCTGCGCCTGCAGTACAACCCCGTCGACGAGATCGTGTTGCGGGGCCGCTACACCATCGGCAGCGGCGAGATGAAATACGCCCTGCCCGTCATCCCGCTGAAGACCTTCACCATCCAGGATGGCAGCTACATCGAATTCAAGGGTGACCCCATGAACCCAACCCTCAACATCACGGCCACCGAGACCACCAAGTCGACCGTGGGAGGCTCGTCGGGCGACGGGCGCAGCGTGCAGTTCACATGCGGCGTGGTCGTCACCAAGACACTCAACGACATGGGGCTGGAGTTCACGATCGACGCCCCGGAGGACATGACCATCCACAACCAGCTCCAGTCGATGTCGCTGGAGGAGCGCGGCAAGCTCGCGGTGACGATGCTTACCACCGGCATGTACCTCGCCGACGGCAACACCAGCAACTTCACGATGAACTCCGCCCTGAGCGCGTTCCTCAACAGCCAGATCAACCAGATCTCGGGCAAGGCCCTGAAGTCGCTCGACGTGAGCTTTGGCGTGGAGAACAGCTTCGGCAACAACGGCTCGCTCCACACCGACTACAACTTCAAGTTTGCCAAGCGGTTCTGGAACAACCGCCTGCGCATCGTCATCGGAGGCAAGCTGTCGACGGGCAGCGATGTGCAGATGGAGGACGAGACGTTCTTCGACAACGTCACGTTCGAGTATCGCCTCAGCGCCACATCCAACAAATACCTGAACCTCTTCTATGAGCGCGACAGCTACGACTGGCTGGAGGGCAGCGTCAGCAAGTTCGGAGGCGGCTTCATGTGGAAGCGCAAGGTGCGCCATTTCAAGGACTTGTTCCGCTTCAAGGACACGCAAGACACCGTCCCGCAGGCGACGGCCGACACCACAAAGACAGCAAAGAAATAAAGGAATGAAGACACACGCATTGCTCCTCACCATAGCGTTGGGCAGCCTGCTGGCGGCTTGCTCCACCACCAAGAACATTCCCGAGGGCGACCAGTTGTACACGGGCCTTGAGCCGACGCAGTACAAGACGCCCGAGAAGAGCGTCCATTATGCCGCCATCCAGGAAGAGCTCGACGCGGCGTTGGCCACCGCGCCCAACGGCGCCCTGTTCGGGAGCAGCAGCGTGCGCTCACCGCTCCAGGTGGGCCTGTGGGTGTGGAACGCCTTTGCCAACGACAACTCCGGTTTTGGCCGATGGATGCTGAAGTCGTTTGGGTCGTCGCCCGTGCTGATGAGCTGGGTCAACCCGGAGCTGCGCGCCTCGGTGGCCCAAGGTGTGTTGCGCGCCCACGGCTACTTCCATGGCAACGTGTCATACCAAGTCAAGACCCAGCGCAACCCGAAGAAGGCCAAGATCGCCTACACCGTCGACGCCGGCCATCTCTTCACCATCGACACACTGCGCTACGTGGGATTTCCCGCCGCGGCCGACAGCATGATACAGGCCACCATGGCCGACGCCAAGATCAAGTCGGGCGACGCCTTTGACGTGTCGACGCTCGACGGCGAGCGCACGCGCCTCAGCAGCCTCTTCCGCAACCAGGGCTACTTCTACTGGCAACCCTCCTACGCATCCTATCTCGCCGACACCACAGCGGTGCCGGGCAAGGTGCAGCTGCACCTGCAGGAGATCGAGAACCTCCCCGAGAAGGCCAAGCACCCGTGGTATGTGGGCAACGTCAGCATTGACCTTCGCCAGGACTACATGGACGTGCTGACCGACACCATCCGGCGTGGCCACCTGTCGGTCAACTACCGCGGGAAAAAGCCCAAGGTCCGCATGCCCGTCATCCTGCAAGGCATGAAGCTCAGGCCCAAGAAGCTCTACAGCTACGACGACCACCAGCAGAGCGTGGCCAACGTGACCAGCACAGGCCTCTTCAGCCTGCTGGACTTCACGTTCACGCCGCGCGACACCACGGCGGCCGGTGACACGCTCGACTTGCGCATCAACGCGATACTCGACAAGCCCTACGACTTCTATGTGGAGGGAAACGTCATCGGCAAGACCAACAACCGCGTGGGCCCCGGCATCGTCGTGGGTTTCACCAAGCGCAACGCCTTCCATGGCGGCGAACTGCTCGACATCAACCTCAAGGGCAGCTACGAGTGGCAGACGGCCCACCAGGGCGAGCGCACGTCGTCGAAGTTCAACAGTTACGAGTATGGCATCGACGCCTCCCTGACGTTCCCGCGGCTGGTCATTCCCTTTGTCGACTTCTTCCGCAACCGCCTGGCGAGCTACTACCGTCGCCGCCGCTTCCACGCCGTGCCGTCGACCACGCTCAAGGTGTCGTCGGACATCATCAGCCGCGCCAACTACTTCAAGCGCCACATCGTGTCGGGAGAGTGGACCTACAACCTGCAGACGTCGGCCACCAGCCGCCACCAGTTCAGCCCCCTGGTCTTCTCCTACGAGTACATGCGCAGCTCCACGGCCGCCTTCGACTCGGTGCTCACCGCCAACCCCTATCTCTACTACACCATGCAGGACCTGTTCGTGCCCAAGATGGAATACACTTACACCTACACGAGTCCTACGAGCTGTCTCAACCCGATACGCTGGCAGACCACATTGAGCGAGGCGGGCAACCTGCTCTCGCTCTGCTACATGGCCGCAGGCAAGAAATGGGGCAACCATGGCAAGGAGATGTTCAACAACCCCTATGCGCAGTTTGTCAAGGTGGAGACCGACCTCGTGAAGACATGGAAGCTCGGCGACCACAGTTCGCTGGTGGGCCATGCCAGCCTGGGCGCCATCTTTGCCTATGGCAACTCCACCACGGCCCCCTACACCGAACAGTTCTATGTGGGCGGCGCCAACAGCATCCGCGCCTTCACGGTGCGATCCATCGGGCCGGGCCGCTACCACAACGACGCCTCCGCAGACATCTACTATCTCGACCAGACGGGCGACATCAAGTTTCAGGCCAACCTGGAGTACCGCCCAAGACTGTTCGGCAACCTCTATGGCGCGCTCTTCCTCGATGCGGGCAACGTGTGGACGGCGCACAGCAGCGACCGCGAAGGTGTGAAGTTTGAGGTCAAGAACGCGCTCAAGGAGCTGGCCCTGGGCACGGGTGTGGGTCTCCGCTACGACATGGATTTCCTTGTGATACGCCTCGACTGGGGCGTCGGCCTGCATGTGCCCTATAAGTCGGGGTTCTACAATGTGGGGAGTTTCAAGGACAGCCAAAGCCTGCATTTCGCCATCGGATACCCGTTCTGAACGGGTTCCCAAAGAGGATTTACCTAAAATCAAACACGCCACAAGGCGTTTCGGCACAGATTTTGAACGGTTTCTCATTAGGCAATAACACAGAAAGGTATTATAAAGAAAAGATAGACATGGATAAGAAAGAAACACCGGTCTTGCTGCTCACAGGCTATCTGGGCAGCGGAAAGACCACATTGCTCAACCGCATCCTGGCCAACGAGAAAGGCATACGGTTTGCCGTGATCGTCAACGACATCGGCGAGGTGAACATCGACGCCAGCCTCATCCAGCAAGGCGGCGTGGTGGGGCAGGGCGACGACAGCCTCGTGGCCTTGCAGAACGGCTGCATCTGCTGCACACTGAAGATGGACCTGGTGAAGCAGCTCAACGACCTGATCAACATGCAGCAGTTCGACTACATCGTCATCGAGGCCAGCGGCATCTGCGAGCCCGCGCCCATCGCGCAGACCATCTCCACCTACCCGCAGATGATTGCGCCCGAGGCCATGAAGCATGGCGTGGCGCGCCTCGACGCCATCGTGACCGTGGTCGACGCCCTGCGCATGCGCGACGAGTTCGGGCTGGGCGATGAGCTCAAGGACGAGCATGAGGAGGAAGACCTCGCAAGCCTTGTCATCCAGCAGATAGAGTTCTGCAACATCATCCTGATCAACAAGGCCGACATGATCTCAAAGGAGGAACTGGCACACCTGAAGGGCATCATCCATGAGATCCAGCCCAAGGCCGAGATCCATGAGTGCAACTATGGTGACGTGGATCTTGACAAGATCATCAACACCCACTCCTTCAACTTCGAGAAGGTGGCCACGTCGGCCCGATGGATAGAGGCCATGGAGGACGAGGACGAGGAGCTGGAGAACGAGGAGTCGGGCGAGGCCCTGGAGTATGGCATACAGACCTTCGTCTACTATCGCCGCCCAGCCATGGACCTGGCCAAGTTCGACGAGTTTGTGTCAACCAAGTGGCCGCGCAACGTCATCCGCGCCAAGGGCATGTGCTACTTCCGCGATGAGCGCGACACCTGTTACCTCTTCGAGCAGAGTGGCAAGCAGTTCAACATCACCAATGCGGGCCAGTGGTTCGCCACAATGCCCGCCGACGAGCTGGAGCAATTCCTCGAGAAGAACCCAGCCGCCAAGAAGGACTGGGACGAGAACTACGGCGACCGCATGCAGAAGATTGTCTTCATCGGACAAGACATGGACCGCAAGGCGATAGAGGCTGAGCTCGACAAGTGTCTCGCAGACTAAATCCCACACACTCAAGCAGATGCGGAGCATGACAAACCTCCGCATTTGCTTTTTTATTGTGACAAGCAGGTTTGGATGTGGGTGACACGACAGGTTGACCCTTCCGTCGCTCCTGTGTGAAGGCTTCCCCATTGGGCTTTATGGGAATTGTCGTGATTTTTGGCTAAAAAGTTTGTCCAACTTTTGACTCGAAATAGAGAGCGAAAAAGTCATTTTCCCCCCTCCTCGGGCGCATTTTCAGACCGCCTTCATGAGATTGATGCCAAATCATGGTGAGATATGTGCCTAATGACGATGCGATTGATGCCAAATCACGATGAGATTAGGCATCAATCACACCATGATTCGATACCTATCATTAAGAAAACTGTTTACTTTTTGCGCCAAACAAAAGCAGTATTCATATATGTTACTGATTGTCAACACATTATGAATACTGCTCATTTTTCGCTTATTTCCGCCCAAATATTTTTTTTGTTCGAAGGACGGCCTTTTTCAAGGTGTAGTTTGTCTTGAGTTTTACAACAAGCCGCCTCCCCGCGCAGGGTGCGCAAGCAAGGCGCGGACAGGCTCTCCGCCACGGCTCAAAGCCACTGCACCAGTCCATCCATGGGCGCCTTGACGATGCGCCCGAAGTGCATGCCCTCTTCGCGCAACGTTTCCTCCAGGGGCTTGCGGTAAATCTGTGCAATGCTGCCGTTGAAGCCGATGGGCAAGCGGTCCCAGCCATCATACTGCTTGACGTTGCGCCGGAGGAAGGAACGGAAGTTGGCCTTCACAAACTCATAGACGACGGTCTCCTGGAGATTCTCCTCAAGGAAAGGCATGAACGAAGCCAGGAACGTGTTGGGTCGGGGCTGGCGATAGACACGCTCGATGATGTCGGCGGCAGTCAGCCCGTAGCGCTCCTCAAACCGGCTGATGAGGGCCTCGGGCCATTGGCGCTTTAGGATGTTGCCCAAGAGGTACTTGCCCATCGAGGCGCCACTGCCCTCGTCGCCCAGGATGAAGCCCAGGGGCGAGACGTTCTTCACGATGCGCTGGCCGTCGTAGGCACACGAGTTGCTGCCCGTGCCGAGGATGCAGGCGATGCCTGGCTCATGGCCGCAGACGGCGATGGCCGCCCCCAGCATGTCGGAAGCCACAGTGCACGCGCCGCTGACGGTGAGCACCGATCGCAAGGCCCGCTCCACGAGTGGCTGCTTCTCGGGCGTGCACCCGGCGCCATAGAAATAGACGGCGTCGAGGGCGGCCGCAGGCAACTGCGGCAACAGCGAGGTGCGGATCTCCTCGGCAATCTCGTCGCCGCTCACTTGGAAGGGGTTCAGCCCCTTGGTCTTAATCTCGAGGACGGCCTGGTGCTGGTCCACCAAGGCCCAGTCGGTCTTGGTCGAACCGCTGTCTGCTATCAATATCATAGTTGTGGGATGATGTGCGTTGCTTGTTGTTGATGAGTGTCTACGGGTTGTCGCGCGGCCTATTCCTTCTTGCCGAATGCCGGGTCAATCTTGATGAACGCCGTCACGACAAACGTGATGACGCAGAACGCCATCACGGCGATGAAGAAATGCTGGTAGCCCAGCAGGTCCTTCAGCCAGCCGCTGGCCATGCCCGGCAACATCAGTCCGAGGAAGGAGATGGCCGTGCACAGGGCATAGTGGGAGGTCTTGTACTTGCCCTGCGAGTAATAGAGCATGTATAGCGTGAGCGCCGTGAAGCCCAGGCCATAGCCAAACTGCTCGACAAAGAGCAGCGCGCTGATGAGCGCGAGGTTGGACGGCAAGGCATAGCTCATGTAGACATAGACAATGTCGGGTAGGGTGATGGCGCACACAAACCACCACAGCCAGCGCTTCAGGCCGTCGCGTGAGGAGAGCCATCCGCCGACGATGCCGCCGAGGAGCAGGCCGATCAGCCCGACGGTACCGTTGGCCATGCCATACTCGATGGGTGTCAGCCCCAGGCCGCCTTCAGAGAGGGGGCGCTGCAGGAACGTGGCGCTCATCTTGGCCAGCAAGGCCTCGGGGAAACGGTAGAGCAACAGGAAGAGGAGCACGAAGACAAACGACCGCCACGACACCTTCGTGACAAAGCTCACGAGCGTGTCCTTGAGGCCGCGCCACACCTCACTGGCGCTCGACGGCCGCTCGGCGTCGCCCGCGGCATGGGGCATCACATAGCCGTGCCACAACCATATCATGATGAACAGGGCCGCCAACCCGTAGAACAACAGGCTCCACGCGTAGGCGTTCTCGCAGCCGCGCTCCTTCTGCAGGTAGCCCGCAGCGGCGATGAGCACACCCTGCCCGAAGATGACGGCCAGGCGATAGAACGTGTTGCGTATGCCGACGAAGAGGCTCTGCTGGTGCTCATCGAGCTCCAGCATGTAGTAACCGTCGGCCGCCACATCGTGCGTGGCGCTGAGGAAGGCCATGAGGAAGAAGCAGCACATCGTCCCCTGGAACCACATGGGGGTGTTGATGGTGAACGCCACTCCTGCCAGCGATGCGCCGAGAAGCACCTGCATGGCCGTCACCCACCAGCGCTTGGTGCGGTAGAGGTCGACAAAGGGGCTCCAGATGAACTTCAAGGCCCACGGCAGCTGCAACCAACCCGTGTAGAGGCCGATCTCCGTGTCGGTCAGACCCATTTGCATATACATGGTCACCGCCACGACGTTGACCAACACATAGGGCAGTCCCTCAGCGAAATAGAGGGTGGGTATCCATGCCCAGGGCGAAGTGCTGCGCTGTCTCATTGTGCTTGTTGTTTGCTGTTCTTGGCGATGCGCGCCATGAGCTCCCACGTGCGCATGCGATCCTTGTATGTGTTGTTGCGGTTCTCCTTCTCGATGCTCAGGTCGCCGTCAGAGTTGTCGTCCCACCGGCGGCAGTTGTAGATGGGGTCGTAGATGCGCCCGATCTCATAGTCGCGGCTGATGGCCAAGCCCAGGGCGTAGTCCTCGCCGTAGTTGACGTTGGGCAGGTTGATGGTCCGCAGCACGGGCGTGAAGAACGAGCGCGGCGCTCCCAGCCCGTTGATGCGCAGGGCGTTGTTGCGGCCGTTCTCAGGCGTCCACTCCTTGTGGTCGATCACGCCGGGAGGCAGTATGTTGAGGTTGATGTCGGTCAGCGTGTAGGCGCCGATGAGCATGGCGCACTGCTGGGCGCGGAAGGCGTCGACAATCGTCTGCAGCGTGTGCTCGTCAGCGTAGACATCGTCTGAGTCGAGCTGCGCGATGAAGCGTCCGCAACGGGCGTCGTGGGCCGCCAGGTTCCAGCTGCCGCCCACGCCGAGGTCGCGCCGGTCGGTGACGAGGTGGATGATGCGCGGGTCTTGGCGCGCCATCTCAGCCACCAGCTCGGTGGTGCCGTCGGTGGAGTGGCACTCGGGGCCGTTCTCCACGACAAAGACATTGTATGCGAAGTCGGTCTTCTGGCTGAGGGCGCTCTTGAGGGCGTCCTGGATGGTGCGTATGCGGTTGCGCACGGGTATCATGATGCTGGCCTCCACGGGGAAAGAACCCTCGTCGACACGTGTGGGCTTGTAGTCACCGGGTGCGAGGTAGGCCCCCACGGCCTTCAAGTGCTCGGTGCAGGCTTGTTCCATCTCGATCTGCGACTGGCGGTTCTTCGGGTCGACATAGTCGAAGAGGCGCTCGCCGGTCTTGCGGGTGTCGAGCTCCACCTCGGAGTAGAGGTATTCGTTGATGTGGACGAGCGTGTCGTGTTGCGAGAGCTTCAGCCGCAGGTCATAGAAGCCCGCCGCCTTGTAGTCGGCGGCCATCCGCCCGGCGGCTTGTCTCAGCGCCGAGGTGCGCAGGAGCACCACGCTGCCGAAATTGAAGTCATCGCGCAGGCTGCCCTGCTGGTAGTCGATGGTGGGCGCCCCCAGGCGTCGGCCGTCGGCCGTCAGCTTGTAGTGGTCGGCGTAGACCATGCCGGCGCCTGTCATCTCGGCCACTGTGACCATGCGCTCCAGGGCCAGGTAGCCCAGTTGTATGTACTGGCGGTTCAAGTAGACAAGGGTGTAGGGGGCTGTGGCCTTTGCGGCAATGCTTTTCCAGGTGGCGCTCTCCGTGGCGCTTGCCCGCAGGAACGTTGTCTCGTTCACAATGTCCTGCTGCAGGCTCCGCGTGTTGCGGTCGTTCTCCTCTTGCGTGCTGCAAGGCAGGAAACAGTCTATCAGTTGATGCATGTTGTTTGGTTCTTTCTCCTTATGACAGTTGATTTTATTTGCAAAAGTACGCAATTTTATCTACATTGATACGCGTTTTCTCGTATTTTTGCCTTATTTTTGCAAAGCGCAAAAAACAAGCCCGTGCAGGGGGAGCACCAGGATGCGCCTACGTTTCCCACCGCCGGCTCAGCCTTGCGCCAGCGCTACCTGCAAACCATTTACTGCATTATATGAAGAAATCATTGTTATTCTTGGCACTCGCCATGCCCCTGTCGGCCTTCGCACAGACCGACGTGACGGCAAGCTATGTCAAAAATCCCTCGTTTGAGGCCGACAACACGGCCCAGCTGACGGCCGTCAACAACGCTTCCGACGGACTGCGTGGTTACCAGAAGGCATCGCCGTCAGGATGGACAGTGACCAACACCACCACGCCGGGCGCCTCGCTCATCGTCACGCCCACCTGCTTCACCGACAACAATTTCGGCAAGGTGACCAGTGTGCCGGACGGCAGCCAGGCGTTCTACATGCGCATGGGATGGTCGACCAACGCCACCACGTTGCAGCAGACGCTCGCATCGCTCCCTGCTGGCACCTACAAGCTGACGGCCGACGTGCGCTCCGCCTATGCCAACAACGCCACATCCTCCATGCGTCTCTTTGCGGCCGACAAGGGCGTGTCGCTGGCTTTCGAGCCCGGCTCGGCCTCGTGCTTCACCACGATGGCCTGGCGCCAACTGGGCGTGACGTTCACCACCACGAAGACAAGCGACGTGAACATCGGCCTGCAGGTCGACTGGCTCTCGGGAGGCAGCTGCTTCATGATTGACAATGTGCGTCTCACCAGCCTGCCCGACGGGTATGTCGACCCGGAGGAGAAGACCGACTCCGTGAAAAGCATCACCGAGGGGGTCATCACCGCCGACTTCGTGGACGAGGCGACGATGAAGGGCGACCTGCTGCAGATGCTCGCACGCTTCTCGCAGTATCTCAAGAACGACTTCCAGGAATGTGCCGCGCCCAACAGCGCGGGCGAGGCTTGCGGATGCTTCAAGAGCAACTCGACCATGCAGGCCAACGAGGATGGCGTGCGCTCGAACGCCGACCTGGGCATGATAGCCGCCTTCCTCGTGAAATACGGCAAGGGAAAGGTGACGCTTCCCGAGGGCGTGAGCTGGAGCGACCTGCAGGACATGGCGCGCAAGAGCCTCGTCTTCGCATATTCCACCCACAAGGCCAACCGGCTGAAAGTGTGCTCGGGCAACAACTACTGGGGCTCGACAGACACCGCCGACCACACGTGGGAGAGCTCGCTGTGGGCCATGTCGGTGGCCTACTCGGCCTTCTTCCAATGGGACGACCTCACCGACACGCAGAAGGGATATGTGAAGGCCTTGCTGAAGGCAGAGTGCAACTATGAGCTGCAGCGCACCATACCCACCGGCTACGCCGGAGACACCAAGGCTGAGGAGAACGGGTGGGAGGCCGACGTGCTGGCCGCCACGCTCGGCCTCTTCCCCGACGACGAACTGGCTCCCCAGTGGTTCGCCAGGCTGCGCGAGTTTGCCGTCAACAGCTACAGCCACCGCAGCGACGCCGACGACCAGACCGTCGTCGACCCCACATACGACAACACCACCGTGGCCGACCTCTACAAGGGCCAGAACCTCTATGACGACTACACGCTGCAGAACCACAATTACTTCCACACGTCCTACCAGAACGTGGTGATCCAGGAGCTGGGCGAGGCGGCGCTGGCACTCAAGCTCTTCCAGACGACGCTCCACGGCGAGGAGAAATGGAGCACCAACGCGCTGATGCACAACAATGGTGCTGTGCAGAAGGAGGTGCTCAACTGGCTCGCCCTGGCCGACGGCGAGCTGGCCATGCCCAACGGCAACGACTGGAGCCTCTTCCTCTACGACCAAATCACCAGCTACACCACCAACGCCTGCTTCCTCCACGACGCCGACGCGCTGATGCTGGAGAACCTGGCCTACAAGATGATCAAGGCACGCCAGCAGACCACCGACGACGGCTCGTGGCTCCTCCGCTCCGACATCGGGGCGCGACGCATGGGCGTGGAGGGACACCGCGTCATGATGACATGGCTCATGCACGAGGCGGCATCCACCGAGGAGATGACGGCCAGCACCTTCGACAACTTCCGCGAGCGCTACGGCGCCGCCAAGCTCTTCACCTCGCAAAACATCGTGCGTGGCTACACCCGCGACAGATTCACCACCTTCTCGTGGGCGCCCGGCATCAGCAGCTACACGGGTTACATCGCCGCCAACTCGGTGGACAAGAACAAGATCGTGGTGCCCTTCAAGGCCAACAACACCGGCAACTTCATCGGATGGTACACCGTCGACGGCAAAAAGACCAACGCCACGCCGGTGGTGAACGGCATCTACCAGCTCGACGGCGAGGCGTGGGCCATGAACGGCGAGCTGTCGACCAATGACGCCACGCTCGACAACCGGTTCGCCATCTATTCCACACCGGGCAACGCCGTCATCTACCTCGACCATGTCACAGGACTGTCCTCTGGGACCATCACCCGTGAGCAGGGCGGCCTCATGGCCATCTCCACCGACACGCTGACACGCACACGCCGCACGCTCTATTCGCAGGAGAATGTGCGCCAGCTCGACGGATCGCAACTGACCACGCTCGAGACCGACTGGGTGAACATCGACAACGCACTGGGCATCGTGGCGCCCAACGGAAAGAAGATGGCATTCGGCGACAGGGCCAACAACAACTCGGTGCTCACATCCAAGGTCTACCCCGCCTATTCCACGCAAAGCAGGACGTTCAGCAACGGCTCGCTGGTCGACCGCCGCAACATCGTGTATTACAGCAATGTGGACGCGGCCACCACACGCAGCATGAACGACGCCCTCGTGCCCCTTCGCGACGCCCTCCCCGAGGGCTGGAATGGCGTCATCGCCGCCGACCCCGACTCTGTGCGCTACCTGCTGGTCAGCAATTTCTGCAGCACAACGAAGGCCACGCTCAAGGGCGTGAGCACATCGCTGGGCGCCCCCGTGCTGCCCGTGGCCACCACCATCGACGGAGCCGAGGTGGCGGAGGCCACCTTCACGGCCGAGCAGAACCACAGCGTGGCGTGCCCCATCCGCTTCTTCATGGTGGGAAACGACATCACGGCCATGCAGGACTCCACCCATAGCGCCATCTACGTGCGCAACGACAAGGGTGCCAAAAACAGTGTCACGGTGCGCGCGGCAGGCAACGGCACAGTGGTGGAGAAGACCTTCGCCATAACCGCCGACGTGAAGGTGAGCCTGGTGGACGGTGAGCTGGTGATTGACAAATGCGCCTTTCCCGAGGCCGCGGGCGACACGCTCACCGCGGGCTTTGCGGACATCACCAGCCGCTGTCTCAACAACGCCAGCTTCGAACTGGACGAGACCTACGGCACACGCGGACAGAACGTCACGGCCAGTGGCGTGACCTATGCCGAGTGTTACACCAACACGGTCGCCGCCGCCAGTTCCAAGTGGCCCAACGTGCTGCCCGTAAAAGGGTGGACGGTGGCCAATGGCCTTGCGGCGGGCAGCAATTTCTGCCGCATGTACTCGATGCCCTACAGCCAGTCGATCTATTGCGTCAGCCCGTCGTCAGTGGGCAACTATGCCGCACGCACGGCCCAGCCCGTGGCCGACGACAACTGCGGCGAGCGCTGCCTCACGGTGCTCAACTCATGGGACAAGGGAGCCAATGCCATCACGCAGACGGTGACCTTGCCCGCAGGCACCTACCGCCTGCTCGTGGACATGAAGTATGAATGCCAAAACCAGATGTCAAACGACGGCGCCACCGTCACCACAAGCGGCGGCAACACCAATGCCAGCCTGACGGGCGTAAAGGCGAATGGCGTCAACATCTTCGCCTATCCACCCACGGCCAACACGTGGACCGTGATGCCTTTCAACTTCGAGCTCAATGAGACATCCGACGTCGTCATCAGCGTGGGATACC
This sequence comes from bacterium, assembly GCA_963594895.1. Classification (GTDB taxonomy): domain Bacteria; phylum Bacteroidota; class Bacteroidia; order Bacteroidales; family Bacteroidaceae; genus Prevotella. The sequence goes on from CAVBFJ010000017.1 coordinate 43,453, forward strand.
GCAGTTCGGCGGCGGTGGGGGCCGCCAACAACACGCTGGTCTATGTTGACAACGTGCGCCTGCTTGAGAAGGTGACCGATGGCATCGCCTGTGTGGAGCCGCACGAGGGCGCATCGGCAGACGGGGCCATGTACAACGTGCTGGGGCAGCGCTTGACCCACCCGGTACGCGGGCTCTACATCCAAAACGGCAAGAAACTGATGAAAGTCAGATAAAGCGGCACACACGCACAACATCTATCGCCAAGGCCACACTGAAATATTCTTGTCAAAATGCGAGGATGTCGGCAAAATGCACTACCTTTGCACAAGGTGAGTTTCGGGCCGCCTGTGCCAGGCTTCTGTGGCGAACGCCCCGAAATGAACCTTTGGACTTAAACTTTAAACAATCAAATTCATGAACGAGAGTGGCGAAATGGAGGAACAGATATTAATCAGCATCACGGGACAGGACCGGCCGGGACTCACGGCCTCGGTCATGGGCATCTTGGCAAAGTACGGCGCGCAGGTGCTGGACATCGGCCAGGCCGACATCCATTCCACACTGTCGCTGGGCATACTGATGAGGCTGGACGAGATACATTCCGGCCAGGTGATGAAGGAACTGCTGTTCAAGGCGACAGAACTGGGCGTGAACATCGCCTTTTCGCCCATCAGCGATGAGGAGTATGAGCATTGGGTGAACCGGCAGGGAAAGAACCGGTACATCCTGACGGTCATCGGCCGTTCGCTCTCGGCCCAGCAGATTGCCGCCACCACCAAGATCATTGCCGAACAGGGGCTCAACATCGACTCCATACTGCGCCTGACCGGCCGCATGAGCATCAAGCGGCCGGAGCGCAATGTGCGCGCCTGCATAGAGTTCTCACTCCGCGGAAACCCCGCTGACAGGGCCGCCATGCAGACCGAACTGATGAACATGTCGCAGGAGATGGCTGTCGACTTCTCGTTCCAGCACGACGACATGTACCGGCGCATGAGGCGCCTGATATGCTTTGACATGGACTCGACGCTGATCCAGACGGAGTGCATCGACGAACTGGCCAAGCGGGCCGGCGTGGGCGACCAGGTGCAGGAGATCACGGCACGCGCCATGCGAGGCGAGATCGACTTCAAGGAGAGCTTCAAGGAGCGCGTGTCACTGCTCAAGGGGCTGGACGTCAACGTGATGAAGGAGATTGCCGAGCAACTGCCCATCACCGAGGGGACGGACAGGCTGATGAGCGTCTTGAAGACATGCGGCTACAAGATAGCCATCCTGAGTGGCGGCTTCACCTATTTCGGCGAATACTTGCAGCGGAAATATGGCATCGATTATGTCTACGCCAACGAGTTGGAGATTGATGAGAACGGCAAGCTGACGGGCAACTACGTGGGCGAGATCGTGGATGGGCACCGCAAGGCGGAGCTCCTCAAACTCATCGCACAGGTGGAAAAGGTCAATCTCGCCCAGACCATCGCCGTGGGTGACGGCGCCAACGACTTGCCGATGATCAGCGAAGCCGGCCTCGGCATAGCCTTCCACGCCAAGCCACGCGTCGTGGCCAATGCGCGACAGAGCATCAACACCATGGGCATCGACGGCATCCTCTACTTCCTCGGCTTCAAGGACAGCTACCTCGGGGAACAAGGGAAGCTATGAGACGCCGACACACACATTTGCCCAAGGGTCATCCCATAAAGCCCAGGGAAGAAGAAAGCGAGGCGAACCCATGTCTGTATGGGTTCGCCTCGCTTTGTTCTTGGCTCCTTACACTGCGCTCATTCCTGCTTTTCCTCTATGGGGAACAGGCCGTAGAGACTGGCGTCGATGAGGTCGGTCACCTTGCGGAAGTCTTCGGGCGTGTCTTCAAAACTGAGCTTGTCGCCGTCGATGACAATCAGCTCACCCTTGTAGTCCTTGATCCATTCCTCATAGCGCTGCTGCAGTCCGGTGAGGTAGTCGATGCGGATGCTCTTCTCAAAGGAGCGGCCCCTCTTCTCGATATGCTTCACCAGTGTGGGGATGGAGCTGCGGATGTAGATCATGAGCTGTGGCAACTTCACCAGAGACATCATCAGGTCGAACAAGTCGGAGTAGTTTTCAAAGTCACGGTCACTCATGTATCCCTGGTCATGGAGGTTGGGTGCGAAGATCTTCGCATCCTCAAAGATGGTTCGGTCCTGGATGATGGCCTCCTTGCTCTTGGATATCTCCACCACCTCCTTGAACCGCTTGTTGAGGAAATAGACCTGGAGGTTGAAGCTCCAGCGGCTCATGTCATGGTAGAAGTCGTCCAGGTAGGGATTGTTGTCGACGGGCTCAAACCGTGGAGTCCATCCGTATCTTTTTGCCAACATCTTCGTCAGCGTGGTCTTACCGCTGCCAATGTTTCCTGCGATTGCTATATGCATAATATATGGTTGTTATCTGTTTTGTTTAAACAATGTGTTGTCCTTTCCCTCAATCTCAACGAGCTGCTCGTCGATTTTCTTGACGATGGATGCGAAATCGGCGCGTGAGTGCTGAAAGTCGAGATTGTCGACCTCGATGGTCAGGTATCTTCCGGGATATTTGTGGAAGACGAAGTCATCGTACCGGTCATTGAGGTTCTTCAGGTAGTTGAGCTGCATGTTCTGCTCGTAGTCACGGCCTCGCCTGTGGATATTGTCGACAAGATGGGGCACGGAGGCACGGAGATAAATCATCAAGTCGGGCATTCGCGCCACCATCATCATCGACTCGAACAAGCCCATGTAGGTGTCGAAGTCGCGGTCACTCATGTTTCCCATGTCGTGATTGTTGGCGGTGAAGATGTAGACGCCCTCGAAGATGGAACGGTCCTGCACGACCACGTTCTTCTCATGGTTGATTTCCAACAGGTCCCTGAAACGCTCCTTGAGGAAAAACACCTCCAGGTTGAGCCCCCAGCGCTTCATGTCCTTGTAGTAGTCAGAAAGATAGGGGTTGTCGGCCACCTGCTCCTTGCGTGGTGTCCAACCATAATGTCGCACCAAGAGGTTGGTGAGGGTGGTCTTTCCTGACCCGATGTTTCCAGCGATAACTATGTGCACTTGTAACGAATGATATGATTATGGATTGTTGTTTCTGGCTCGCCATGTGGCAGCTTGTTGCTCGCCATGTGGCAGTTGGAGTCTTGACATGCGGACGTTGGCCTGTCAGCCCCGATGTAGCGCCAAGTTGTAGTTGTAATATTTCTTGTCGCCGGTGACATCCTTGACCACCTCCAGGAATGGGGGAAAGTTGACATCCTCCTTGTCGGTGATGCCTTTCGTCTCCAGGATGACCAGTCCGTCGAGTTGCTGTTCGTAGCTGTCAAGCTCAAAGTACTGTCCTTTCCAGATGAAACTCTGCCGGTGCTTGCAGATGGTGTTGCGGTAGGGGTCGGCTTGCAACAGCAAGTTCTCGTAGAGAGCGTTGCTCACCTGCCGCTCGGTTTCCACCTGCTGGTTGGCGCCAAGCGACTTCTTGGTCGTGTGCACGTTCACCACGTTGCCATTGGCCCACACCCGCTTGCGCAGCCGGATCTCGGTGTCGGGGTCTGAGACAAGGTAGGTCTGCGTAATGTGTGAGTTGGTGGTTGAGGGCACCTCGCCCACGATCCTCACGATGTATTTGCGTTCCTCGGTGATGGGTTGTGGCAATCCGAGCACCGCGGATATTTCCTTCAGCACACGGTTGATCTTCGTGTTGAAGTCCTGGTGGTTGTTGATGACGCGCACATGGGGATGCTCGCTCCAGGCGTTGATGACCTTTTTGTCCAGTGCCCTGGCCAGCTCGAGGCCCTCCGTGCGCTCCTTGTTGTTGCTGGTCGTATAGAACTCCTCGGCGCCGTCGGCAGCTGAGACGAGGTGCAGGATGGCGTCATAACGGTTGCGGAGCGCCGCGCTGTCGGTGCCGGCAAGCTGGGTGATCTCGTCCCACATCTCGCCACTCATGTATGCGGATATGTCCATCGCGCCCCGGTCACAGACGATGACCGCAGGCTCATCCACTTGTTCGGCTATCTTGATGAACTTGTCCTCAAGGGCGAGCTGCATCTCAAGGGTGGCCTTCTCGCTCTCATAGAAGAAGTTGCGGTTCTTGGTGAGGTAGTCCACGCCTGCTTGCGCGAAGAGTGTGGGCACTTCGGGTATGGTGAACACTTTGAAGCCCATGCTCGAAAAGTGGTCGATGATCTTCACCAAGGCCGTTGTCTTTCCTGCGCATGGACCTCCCGTAAGCACTATTTTCCTAATGTCTTTCATATGTGTTTATGGTCTACTGTTTGCATTTGTCATACCATTCCTTGAGCGCCATCTTGGGTGTCCCCATCCGTGCTATAGCGTCGAGGTCTCGGCGCGCGTCGTCCTTCCGCTTCAGCTTGATGCGCAGGTCTGCCCTGTTCAGCAGGTACTCCTGGTTGCCGGGGTCGCGCCGCAAGGCTTCCGAATAGTCGTATTCGGCCAGTTCCAGTTGACCCCGCTCACTCTCCATGCCCGCGCGCGCCGCCCAGGCCACCGCCGAGTCGGGGAAGGCTGTGACGAGACGGTTGATGCCGTCGAGCGCCTCGGTGAAGTGCTTGTCCTTCTGGTTTACCAGCGCCAGTCCCAGTTGTGCCTCGAAATTGCCGGGGACGATGCCCAACAAGGTCTCATAGTCGATCCGCGCAAAATTGTAACGGAGCAACCGGTCGTTGGCGTAGGCGCGATAGAACAGTCCCGCCACATTGGCGGGCTCTATCCGGAGCACCTTGTCATACTCGTCCTTGGCGTATTGCCACTGCTCCAGCTGCATGTTCCATGACGCCTTCTTCAGCATGAGGTCGACGGAGTCGGGATGGTATGCGAGCGTTTCGATGGCCTGCCGGAGACTGTCGCGCATGGCCTCCCGCGTCAGCCCCTCACCAGCCAGTCCCTGTGCGGGCGCAGGAAGTGAGGCCGCCAACACCAAGGACAGCATGGCGACACATTTCTTTAAAGTAAGTGAACTCATCCGATGACCTAATTTTTCATACAATCCTTCACTGTTGAAGGTCGGACAACTCAGCCATTTTCTGATTGTTGTAATCGGCAAACGCCTGGTCGAAGGCCTGCAACTGGGCGTCGTCAAAGCCCTTGCCCGTCAGCACCTTCCTGAGGCCCTTATAATATCTTGACACCTTTCTCTTGAGCGTTTTCTTGCCCTTGGCCTTAGCGTAGATGTTGTCGAGGTCGGTTCTCACCTGTGGCATGAGGTCGCTCAGGTAAGCCTGGTCACCGGTTTGCGGCGCCGCGGCAGCCGGGTCGCTGGCTGCAGGAGTGTCGGCCAGGGTGCTGGCGTCGGCTCCGGTGTTGTCCACTTGCTCCGTGGCTTGCTCCGTGTTGTTGTCATTCTGCTGGCTTTGCTGCCGGAAAATCCAGACCGCCGCCACGACGACCAGCACCACGATGAGCGCCACGACACCCAGCGCCGCGCGATTGGGGCCCATGGCTCGCTGTAAGTCATCGGCAGCCGCCTCACGATAGTCTGTGCGTGTGCGCTTTTGGTGGTTGAACGCCGAGAGGAAGGCCTCGATGTCACTGTAGCGCTCGCTGCGCCCAAAACTGCAGCAGCCGTTTACGACGGCCTGGTAGGAGAGGGGCATGTCGAGACACCTCACCACCTGTCCCAAGGAGTAGATGTCGGCGCGCGCGTCGATCGTGACGGTGCCATCCTTGGCCTCCGGGGCTATGAAACGCAGGCTCTCGGCGGGCTGCTTCAACCCGTCGGCGTAGCGCTGGCGGAAATTGAGGATCTTGACCGTGTCGCCCTTGGTTGTCACGAAGATGACGGCTGGGGTCAGCGCGCCATGCACACACCGCCGCTCGTGGAGGTATCCGAGCGCTTCGGCTATCTGCGTGATGACGCTCTTCTTCTCCTCTTCACTGTGCGCTTCGGCGGCATAGTCGGACAGCGTACGGCAGTCTTCCCATTCCGCCAGGATGCAGGGGCCGCAATCACCGGTCTCTTGCAACGCCTCATATTTCAGTATGTTGGGATGGTCGAAATCCTTGCACTTGGCAAACTCCCTATCCAAGACCTTCTTGTACTGTGGCCTGTTGCGATAGGCGGGCTTGATACAAACGGCAAGCTTTTCGCGGTTTGCCTCCTTCAGGACCAGCAAGTCATAGATGCCAAAAGACTTTAAGCTTTCCATTTCCGTCATGTTTTTACCTTGATAATGCTTATGGGTGTTCTAAAACGATCTCTGATTAGCGATTTCTCAATTGCCAGAAGGCCACTGCGGCGGCCGCGCCGACATTGAGCGAATCGACCCCATAAGCCATGGGGATCTTCACCACATAGTCGGCTGACGCGATGGCCTCCTTGGGCAGGCCGTCGCCCTCCGTCCCCATCACGATGGCCAAGCGCGGCTCCGCCATGAGTTTCGGGTCGTCGAGGTCGGTGGAGTGGGGCGCCAAGGCCATGGCCACGGTCTTGTATCCGATAGTGCTGAGCCACGAGAATGGTTCGTCGAGCCATGTCCAGGGTACGAGAAACACGGTTCCCATCGACACCCTGACCGCCCGTCGGTTGAGCGGGTCACAACTGTCGCGGGTCAGCAGCACGGCCTCTATGCCCAGGGCCGCCGCCGAGCGGAAGATGGACCCGATGTTGGTGGTGTCGCACACGCCCTGGATCACGGCGATGCGCCGCTTGCCCCGGCAGAGCGCTTCAGCCGAAGGCATCGCCTTGCGCCTCATGGCGCAGAGCACGCCCCGCGTGAGCTTGTATCCGGTCAGGCGGGTGAGCAGCTCGCGGTCGCCCGTGTAGATGGGCATGTCGCCCGCCTCCCGTATGATGTCTGCGGCATCTCCCGCGATGTGCTTTGCCTCGCAGAGCATCGACAAGGGCTGGTAACCGGCGGCCATGGCCACACGGATGACCTTGGGGCTCTCGGCGATGAACAGCCCCTCCGGCGACACATCTGCTTGGCGCAGCTGGTGGTCCGTGAGCTGGCTGTAGACTTGCACTCCCGGCTCATCCAGCGATGTGATGGTGATGACAGGCATGGCGCGCGGTCAGACGGTGGAAGAATCAGTTGCCCTGCACGCGGTTGCCCTGCGTGTCGATGTAGAAAGTCTCCTCGCCCTGCTTCACCTCCATGGTTCCGCTCGAGATGCTTCCGATCTCATCATAGACGGTCTTCACGACTTCCTTGCCGCCCTTGTCCACAAGGCCATACTTCTCGCCGGTCTTCACCAGCGCCAGGCCAGGATAGTGCTCGTCGTAGTTTGACTCTATGTTGTCATACTTGATTGGGCAAATGACGTTGCCTTTCACGTCGACAATGCCGTACTTCTTGCCGTCGCTGACGATGGCGTATCCGCCACGGAACTGGCGCACCTCCTTGAACTTGCCACTGCGGCGCAGCTTGTCGGCTTGCGCCACATAGTCGATGTCGCCATTCTTGTAGTACACGTCGGGCTCCTCGTTGGGCTTGAGCACCAAGTAACCGACCACCACCACCACGATCAGCACGGCTATCGCGATGAGGTTGCGTTTCAACTTCCGTTTATATTCACGCTCGGCAGCCTCATTGGCCGCAATCTCAGCCTCCATCTCCCGTCGGCGAGCCTCTTGTTCTTCTTGTGTCATCTTTTGGCGTTTTTAGTGATGATTATTGGGCAAAGTTAGTAAAATAATGGTAATTGTGCAAGAGAAAAGGATAATTATTGGGGCGCGACACCATATTATAATAGGTGGGTCACTTCCGCTTGAGCGTCACCAAGATGGTCTGTATGCTCTTGGCGGGCAGGGTGAAACTGAGACTCCGCTTGTCTGGCCAACGGAACTTGCAGGCTTCCAAGTCTTTTGTCGCTGTCGTTATAAACCCGTCTCCTTTGGTGGTTTTCATCGATCCATTTATGAGTTTCAAACTGTAGTCCTGCTCCTTGTCGTCCAGGTTGAGTGCCACGAGCACGAGCTTGCTCTTGTCGGGGCTCACTGCCGCCATCGTGTTGGGCAGGGAGGTGTGCACAAAGGTGTATCCCACCTTGATGAAGCGCGTCACCTGCTGGCGCACGCTGTAGTGCTTCACCTTGTGGTAGGTCTGCTTCTGGAAGTCACAGTCGACCAGGCACCACTGGTCATCGCGCTCGGCGGTGTATTGCCAGTCTATCCAAGCGTCGGGCTGGATGTGGCGCTCGTCGTCCATCAGCGTCTGGGCCAGCCGCAGGTTTCCGTCTATGCCACGGCCTCCTGCACCCACCTCGCTCATCCAGAGTGTCTTGCCACTGCTTCTTGCGGCTCTGTTGATGGCTATGCGTGAGTCGTTGTCAGCCTTGTAGGTATGCACGTTCCACTGCTCCACGAGCGGCAGCACGCCCGCCTCCTGGTAAGCCTGGAAGCCGACCACCGACTTGGCCACCTCGGTCTCGTCGGATGCGGAGATGACCGTGCGCAGGCCCGATGCCTTCAGGATAGGGGAGAGGACCCTCAGGAAAGCCACCTGCGACGCATAGTCGAAATGGCATCCCTCCTGGCTCCCGTTGCGGTTCCAATAGTCGGTCATGGGTTCGTTGAAGGGTTCGAGCGTCTTAAACTCGATGCCATACACGTCCTTATAATGTTTGCAGACATCCACGAGATAGTGGGCAAACTCCTCATAGCATTCCGGGCGCAGGTTGTCCTTGTTGGGATCATCATTGCCGCCCACGCATCCGCTGTATGTCATGTAGTAAGGACAACTGTTGGAAAATGCCTCAAAGATGGCGTCGGGCCTTTTCTCCTTGATTTTCAGCATGATGCGTCGCTGCGCCTCATCCCTTGTCCAAACGTAATCGCCCCGTGTGGAGTCCTTGAAGCCCTCCATCTCCGCGCGCAGCCCCTTGCCGCGCCCCATGTGGTGAGGGTCGCAATGACGGTTGAGCGGATCGTCACCGCCACCGATGTTGTAACGGAAGATGTTGAAATTGAGGCCGTCGGGACTCACCAGCCAGTCCACAAGTTCGTCCACCTTGTCCTCGCCCCACTTGCCACACATGTTGGCCCACCAACACAGGCTGACGCCCCAGCCCTCATGCCGCTGGCGCAAAGCGGACAAGTCGATGGTGTCTTGGGCCGCGGTGACCGGCTCAGCGTGAATGACGATTGTGCTTACCAGGCACATGACAGTGGCAAGAAACGCGCGAAATGTATGCATACGGAATAATTGATGGGTTGTCACTCGCAAAATTAATAAAAAGTTTCTATTTTGGTTTGCTTGCCAGTCGTTTTTTCCTAATTTTGCAACCCAAAAACATTCACCATGGCAATCAGTACTGACAGCGTGGCTTCGGCTTACGCATTCTTCCATCAGAAATGGCGCGTCTACGCCCAGTCGGCCATTCCTTCGCAGCGCGACGACATCGAGTATGCCATCAGTTCGTATGTCAGTTCGATGGACCACGATCTCTACGGTCACCTGGCAAAGGGCAACGCGGACTTTCTCATGTCGCACAGTCGGTTTGCTGAAGACATGCAGTCGGCACTGGACGCCTTGCAACAGATGCTTTAGAATAGGTGGGGGGGCACGAGCATGTGCGGGTGAGAGGGCAGAACATCCTATTTATCATAACTGTGGTTATGCCTGTTTGGTGATTATCCAATATTAGGCGCCCTTTGGTAAGCACACGGCATTCGGATGATGCGCGGAAATCGCTTGACGGGAGCAACATTCCCAAGGCGCGGCGGAGACCGGCGCATCGCAATACAAAAAAGTCAACAAACTATAGTCTAAAACGTGCGTTATTTTCGACGACGAAATATTTTGGCGCAAATACGCGAAAATAGAGCAATTTTTGTAAGTGGCTGATTATGCGAGGCTTACGAAAATGCGGATTTATTTTTCCTTCAAAAGTAAATACTTTTCATAACGATATGTGCCTAATCTCATCGTGATTCGGCACATATCTCACTGTCATTAGGCATCAATCATGCCGAGATTAGGCACATATCTCACCATGATTCGGCATCAATCTCGAATCGGCGGGGCGCGCGGACACCCAAAAGGTGCCGAAAACGCCATTTTCGGGCTCAGGGGAGATAGTCCGTGGATGCCCCCCCTAGCCAAATATCGTGGACATGCGATACATAATTCGAAAAAAAGTATGA
>CAVBFJ010000018.1:0-49071 GCA_963594895.1 bacterium
AGAGCATCTGCCTTACAAGCAGAGGGTCGGCGGTTCGAATCCGTCAACGCCCACCAGGGGTGTATCCTGTGGCCTTTCGGGGCTGCAGGATTTTTGTTTTTTGCCTTTTCTCCTTTCCGAAAATTTCAGCTTGTTTCCTTGTTGGTGCCTCTCCTTATGCGGACACGTTTTAGCCTGTAGAATGATCCTATAGCCCCCCCCTTAAGTGTGAACCTCGGGCGTGCCCCTTGGGATGCCCGAGGCCTTGCCGCTCGATGACGGCAAGACTGTGGACTCTTTTCCCCTAATTACGCTTCATCATTTCGACCCGCTTTTTCATGTAGTCGGCAAACTCGCTGCGCGGCATGATTTTCTCTCCTGTGGGACGGACGATGGGTGTGCTTGCCGTGTCGGCGATCTCCATGGCGGTGAAGATCTGCTGCCCTGTGTCAAATTGCAGGATGAGGCCGTTGAGCCCGCAGGCTATCGGCTCGTCTTTCACGGGTATGTGAGGCGTGTACCACACGGTGGTCTTGCCGTCTGGTGACACGGCCTTCAGACATTCGAAACCCAAGATGTCCTTTTTCTCCCCTTCCACGGGTGTGAAGGGTGTGCCCTGCAAGCTGTCGCTGACGATGAAGTCCTTGCCGAACACTTGTGTCTTGTCGAGCACGATGCCTTCAGCATGGTTCTTGTAGGTGTAGTTTTGCGCCTGGGCCTGCATGGCCGCGCCGACATCGATTGTCTTGCCCATGAATGTGATTTCCTGTTTCTCCTTGCTGGGTATCACGCGATACTCGCTCTCGGCGCCCTTGATGACGAGCCGAAAGGTCATCACCACATCCTTGTAGGCGGCGGCGAGACTGCTGCGCATGGCTTCGGGCAAGCCCGCTTCGGCGAAGAGTTGCGGCGAGGCCGTGTTGTAGGTGGCTTGGTAGGTCACGGTCAGCTCCTGGGCTGGGAGCGTGAGCGCCTGCAATGTCATGAACAATGCTACAATTGCTTTTTTCATATTACTTGTCTTTGTTTTGGTTATCAATATTTGAGCGTGACGCTGGCCATGATGTGTCCGGGCATGTACCATGTGAGGCTGTTCACGGAGTGGTAGGCCGAGGTGAGGCCCGTCATCTGCTTGCGCTCACCCAGGTGCATCAGGTCGGCTCCCTGCAGTTTCAGCAGGATGCTTTTCGTCAGTTCGTAGCGGCATTCGAAGCCGTAGTACATGTTCCTGGTGCTTGTGTTGTCGGAGTTGTAGGTGGCCAGCCGCGCGTCGACGCTTGCATATATCCTCTTGTCATGCCACGTGAGCTGTCCTGTGAGGTTGTTGGTCGTGAGGCGGAAGGGCGAGGGCGTTCCTGTGTGTGATCGTCTTGACAGGTCCCAGCGCAGTTTGCCGTTGAAGCCCCGTTTGTAGTAGCTTGCCATCTGGAGCGACAGCCGAAGCCCGTGCGAGGCGGTGCGGTAGTGGGCGTCGTCGTAGAAGAACGGCGTACGCGCGTGGTCGTACTGCACCTGGCTGCGGATGTTCACGGGTATGCCGATCAGTTTGTATTCGGCCGATGACATGAGCATGATCCGATTTTCCCGGTCGCCCGTCCTTTTCTCAATGATGCTGACATAGCCCTCCTGGCGATAGTTGTAGGCCGTGGGACTTTCCACGTTCTCATAGGAGGCCATGCTGATGAAGTTCAGCCCCATGTGTTGCAGGGACAGCAGGTGGGACAGCGACACCTTGTGCGCGGATGAAAACAACTCGTCCACGCTGCTGCTCTCCACTTGGTGGTACGACTTCAGCCATCGCCTGTCCATGAGGTCGGCAATGGACCTCTTGTCCTTTTTCCATTCGTAGTTCATCATCAGGTGGTGGTACGGCGTGAACTGGTACTTGGCCTGCAAGGCGGGTGAGAGGAAGTGGGTGTTGTCCTTTGGGAAGCTCCGCTTGAGGTTGGTGTCCGCGTGAAGCAAGACATAGCGCGCCCTGAGCGAGAGGTTTAGCTTGCCTTGGTCTTTCCCGACCGCCACCTCGCCCTGGCCGGTGGTGTAGTCGATGCGCGCGTCGTTATCGTATCCTGTCGTCGGTTGCTCTTGGCTGATGCTGGTCATGAGGTGCTGCTTGTCCACCTCTCCCTTCAGTGCGATCCGCAGGTAGTAGGCGCTGGAAAGGCGATGCAGGTAGTAGAGGTGCGCAGTGCTGACGGTGCTGTTGTTTCGGTAGCTGTAGCCGTGTGTGTTCTCCAGGTCCAGGGCGGGGGCGTAATAGTCCCTGTCCGACCCAAATGCGGATGTCTCCTTTTGGCGAAGGACATAGACATTCATGTTGAGGCTGAGCACATGCTTGCCAAGCCGCTTGGCAAGGAGCAGGTCGTTCTTGATGTGCCATGTGCTGGGCTTCGATGAGGCGGTGAGGATGTCGCCTTCCGCGAGATGGCTCGTTTCATCTGCTTTCTGTGCAGCCAGCATGACGTTGCCGGTGTAGGCCAGGCTGAAGTCTTTTCGGGGCGTGTAGGTCAGCTTGATGTTGGCCAAGCCGTTGTGCTGCCTGCTGTGTTCTCTTGTGTCCTCCACATAGCTGAGCCCCGATAGATAGTGGTATTGGTTCTCCTTGTGGGTGCGGTATCGGTCGAGCCCGTAGATGCCGCCCATGGTCACCTTGACTTTTTGCGACGGCACGTATGTGCTGTTGATGGAAACCATGCCGTTGGTGCGGCGCTCCATGTCCCTTCGGTTGTTGGTGAAGGCCGAGAATGCCTCCAGCTTGTTGGTGAGCAGCTCCATCGGGTTGTCGCCGCTCAAGAGGTTGCCCATGCCTCCGCTGAACTGCATGATGTCTTGGAATGTGATCAGGCGGTTACCCGTGTTGTTGGCCGCCACGATGCCCGACGTCATCCATTTCTTGCCAATGTGCAACGACGAGTTGCGCACGTTGTATTTGTTCATGACACCCCCACTTCCCTCAATCTCTCCCCTGATGCGGTTCTTGGCCTTGTCGTCGACGCCCACGTTGAGCACGGTCTCGTTGGTCGAGCGGAACCCGTCGTAGATGTCGTATTCAGAGTAGTTGTCGATCACTTGCACCTTCCTGATGCCGTCGGCCGAGAGGTTGTCGAGGGGTATGGAGGTGTTGCCTTGAAAGAGGTCGTTGTCTTCCAGCAGGATGCGGCTCACCTTTTTCCCCTTGGCCGTGACGGTCTTCGTCTCTTCGTCCACATGGATGTTGGGCAACCTGCCGAGCACATCTTTCAGGGTGCGTTCGTTGCCCGCCGTGAAGCGGTTGGCGATGTAGGTCGTCGTGTCGCCATTGACGTTGACGCCATGCGAGACGACGGTCACCTCCTTGAGCTCGGTGCCCTCGCTGATGTGGAGGTCGGCCATGATGTGCGCGTCTCCCCAAAACATGACCTTTTTCTTGGCGGAGCTGCGGCCCAAAAAGGAAGCCCAGACCTGATAGCTGCCCTTGGCGACCCCCTTGAAGCAGAAGGCGCCTTTGTCATCCGTAAGCGCGTTTTGCACCAAACTGTCATTCCTCACTTGTGCCAGGTGGACGGTAGCGCCCGCGAGTTCGTCTTGGCCCTCACCGAAGACCTTCCCGCTCAGCGTCCCTTGCCCATAGGCGAGGGAGCGGAGGCAGATGGCGAGGATGATGGTGAGCGCGTATCTCATGCGATTTTGATTTGAAGAGTTACCTATTTTGATAACCAATGAATGATCGTTTTTATTGTAACTTTGTTCTTAGAAGCTAATGTTCCTTTGCTGTAAAGAATGCATGCATATTGAAACAAGAAGAAAATTGTGGCGATTAGTATGAGAAGCGAAATGATAATTTGATACGTCACCCCATGCTTCGCCACCATTGGGATGCATGCGATTGGGCTTGACATAGGGAAGTATGATAGCCACGTCAGTCCTTGTGACTCCCCTCCATAGTCTTTTATCACATATATGAATGTGAGAAGCAAGGGAATGGTAACCACAAGGGAGAATTGCTGTGTGTTTGTGTTTTCGTTGGATATGGCCCCAAGGATGGAAAACAAGATGCAATACAGCAAGAAGCCTCCTATGAGATACAAGGCGTAGACGATGGTGAAGCCAGCAAGTTGCCCGGTGGGAATAAGTGTGAACATTTGGATCAAGGACTCTATGGCCTGATGGTCTATGTTGATAGCTGGCACCTTTTCTGATAGAAAAAGGGCAACAATGCCGACCAGGCACCATACAAGCACTTGCAAGAAGGCTGCAAGAAGGCATGCGACAAGTTTCCCACCCATGATAATCTTGGGTGGCATCGCTGAGAGGAGTATCTCGCTGATCTTGTTTACCTTTTCGCGGCCGCTCATCCTTAAAATGGCACTCGCAAACTGCAGGACGATTAGATATGTTAAAAACACGGCCGCCATGGATATGCCCATGAGCTTGTATCGTGGGTTTTCTATGTGCGTCTCCATTTTCAACCTGTTGCTTTCTTGTGCTTTAACGTCCGATAGATTTATGCCCAAATGCGCCTCTGCCATTTTCGTCTCCAAGCTGTTTCTGATGGCTTGCTGGCTTGCTGGCTGAAGCACGTATGTTGAAGACACGTGGCATGTTATGGTTTCCTTGTCGGTTTGGACTATTCGTATATATGCGTCATAACCATTTTCCTGCCAGTCTTTGTCTGTGCCATATTGGACATGTAAAGTGCTGGAAGACTCAATGGGCGAAACCAGACGTGTGTGATTGTCCACTAAAACGGAGTCAACATGCCCGCTGTTGTAGTTGACAACGAACATTAGGATTAAGGCCAATGGTGGAATGAGGGATATCAGCCAAAACGATTTTGTCCTTGTCATGACCGATAGCTCAAACTTCAATATGTTGAAAAATAATTGTCTATTCATAAACAAAATACTTACTGTTTGCTAAGTTTGATAAAAATGTCCTCCATTGATAAGACCTTACGGGAAATACGCTTTATTTCGTAATTCCCTAATAATTGAAGGGCCTGAATCATGGTTGCTTGGTGTGACGTCATGTCTGGCGCTGAAAGTTCAAGATATAAAGTCCCTTGTTCGCTATGCGAAGAGATGACGTGAAACGTCCCGTGTAATTTTGTCGGTATTTCCCCCATGGCTTGAGCGCCTGGGTCTGTTAATTCTATGACAAGCACGTTTTCTTTTGAAAAAGCCATTCTTACGTCACTGACGTTCCCCGAAACTTCCACATTCCCTTTGTTGAGCAGGATCACGTCGCTGCACAATTCTTCCACCGACTTCATGTTATGGGTAGACAAGATAGTGGTTGCGCCTGTTGACTTTTGGTACTCTTGTAGTATTTCCATGAAGAGGCGAAAATTCACAGGGTCGACACCCGAGAAAGGTTCATCCATAAACATTACTGCAGGGTTGCTTACAAGGCAACTTGCGAATTGCACCTTTTGTTGCATTCCTTTGGACAATTCTGATACAAGCCGATGCTTCCAACTTTCTATGCCGATTCTTTTCAGCCAATAGTCGACATTCTCGTGCGCTTTTTTGTTGCTGATTCCTCTAATGCTGGCAAAGTACACCAATTGTGTCTCTATGTCCACACCTGTGTAGAGACCTCTTTGCTCTGGTAGGTATGAAATGCTTTGTTGGAACATTTTTGCGTCCAGGGAGTTGCCATAGTCTATGTCACCTTCGTCATAATCAAGTATTTGGGTTAAGATTTTAAGAAGCGTACTTTTCCCTGCCCCGTTTGGCCCGACGAGAGCGCAAATCGAGTGGCTTGGAATGGAGCATGAGACACCATTCAATGCGGTGTTGTTGTTGTATCTCTTAGTTAGGTTATCGATAGTGATCATGAATTGCAACTTTTGATGTAAAACATTTCCTTTGGAAGATTGGTTCTTAGGAGAATGGGACACAAATCCCTCCCTTGTGAAAGCCTTTCTTTATTTGCCATAAAAACCTTATTGACGCATTTTCCGCAAAACTCATTGTGCTCACAGTCTTGGCAGTCATCTCTGTTTCCATTTTCTGCACAAAGGTTTATGCTGGCAAAAGCCAAATACAGAGGATTGTGAAAGGAAAGGAAGTCGAGTTGTGAGTCATCTTTGAAATTTCCTAAGGTCCATTCTTTTTCCATCATGTTGCAAGGTAGAACGTTGCCGTTTGCTTGGAATGATAGCGTCGTCCACCCCGCGCCACATGATGGAATGGCATTGGCCACTCGGACTCCGCGAGCCCCCAAACGATCGATTACGGTATTGATGCGTTTCCTGTATTTTTCGCCCAATTGCATGATTTTTGTTTCCAGTATGTTTCGCGACTTGCTTTTCCTGTCACTCATCATGCATCCGTCTGCTAACTTGTAGGTCCTTCCCTTCTCAACATTTTCAGGTACGCTCACCATTAAGTTCTTAATTTCATGCGATAGCAAGTGTTCGAAGAAATTTTCGACTTCTTCACTGTTTTCGTTGGTGAGCATGTAAACGACCCGAAGGAAATGTGGGTCAACATCGTTTTTAATTCGAATAATATGGTTTAATGTTCGCAGAAACGTGTTGTCTACTCCTCGTTGGAATTTGTTGGTTTTTTCGCTGAACCCGTCTATGCTGATGCTGAATCCAACCTTGTCGCGGTGCTTCTTGTAAATTTGAAGAGTTGAAGGGCGCAACACGACAGCGTTGGTCATTATGGTGACCATTTCGAATTGCTTACATGCCTCATCAAGGATTTTGTCAAAGTCCGGGTTGACAGAAGGTTCTCCTCCTGTCAATTCCAAGGTTTTGACATTGCGCTCTTTAAGGACTTTAAATAAGTTGGAGGTTTCTTCATAGCTAAGACTTGTGCTCTTGTCCGGAGCAAAGGCCCCATAACAATAACGACATCTTAAGTTGCATTTCTCAGTGATTTCTATGCTGGCAACACGGATGGGAGGCTTGTTCTCGTGGGGCGCTTTCTGTGGAGCTGGCGAGATGGTGATAAACCCTAATCTTGACATGTTGGCAAAGAAATTGTTTAAGCTTTCTGAAGAAACTCTATATGTTTTTGATATTTCCCTATAAATGTCATTTATATCAGTTTGCCCATCCACCAATTTCAAGACGGGCCATGCGTCAGCAGGAAGGTCTATGTTCTTCCCACTGGTTAAGTCAATGGCAATTCCAGATTGCTCAGATAAGATGACATTTGCTTTTATTATTGGATATCCCATATTTGTTTCTTGTTTAGGCCTCGGTAGGCACCTTTAACATAGGGCTACCGAAGCCAATAAAATGATTAGAAAGATGAAAGAGCCGCTACGCCAGCCCATGTGGCTATAGTGGCTCCACATGCTGCACATAGGACGCATGCTGCACACCAAACGCTGGAGTCAATGATTTCGTCTCCTTGGACCATGGGAGAAGCTCCCATTACTCCGAAATTTAATTCTTTCATTTTTTGTCTTTTTAATTGTTAATTGATGATTGAAATAGCTATAGCCTTTTTGTCTTTTCTTTGTAATACTGCTGCAAAAATAATGGAAAACAAAACCAAACAAGAGTGGGTATGAAGTTTCTTGCAGAATATTGTTAAAAAATACACTTTTGTGTAACTGCTTTGCTTTATTTAGAAAGAAAAAATGTACTTTTGCTTTAGAATTGATAATTTGGTAGGTTTATGAAGGAGGACTTTAAAGATTTGTTGTTTAAGGATACAGGTTATTGTGCTCAAAATGTGGACGACACGACATTGAATCTTGTTATAGGTGGGGTCAAGGCGTTTGCGAGAAGCACGTACCAGGGGGTGTATGTTGTTGATCTTTTCAAGAAAAAAATTTTGTACGTTTCTGATAATTTTGATATTTGGTTAGGGGTTTCCCATGAGGAATTTAAAAGAAAGGGGCTGGTGTTCTATTTGGAAAACATGACAATTGAGGATCGAAAAGTACTGAGGGAGGTGAATTCAAGAGGAATGGCCCTGTTTAACCGTTTGCCTCTTGGAGAGCGAGGCGATTGTTCTTTGTCTTATGACTTCCATATTATGTGTGGGAAAAAGAAAAGGCTGATCCATCATCTGATTACCCCATTACTGTTGTCGGAAGAAGGGCAAATTAGGTTTGTGCTATGTTCGATATCCTTGCCTCACAGAAATGCGGCGGGGCATTATGTGGTGCATAGCATGGGGGCGAAATCATACTATGAGTACATGTTGGAAGAGCACAAGTGGAAAAAGAAGCATTTTTCGAATTTGGGCGAATTTGAGCATGATGTGCTTGCCTTGTCGGCCCAGGGGTATACCATGACTGAAATAGCTGATGTCTTATGCCGTTCGTTAGATACTGTAAAGGCGTGCAAAAAGAAGTTGTTCTCTAAGTTGGGCGTGAGGAACATTGCCAGCGCATTGTCTTTCGCGACTAACTTCAAGATGTAAGCCGCCAAAGGATGGGACGACTTGAGGCTTCTGTCGTTCGTGTGGGCGGTGAATGTTGCAAGATGGGGCCGCGAGGCGTTAAAAACCGTTAGGCGTGACACTTTTTAGGGCTGTGTTGCCCATCGTGTCGAAATTAATTCGTAATTTTGCAAGCGTGTTAATTTAAGGATATGAAACTCGATTTGTTGACAGCAATTTCTCCAGTCGATGGCCGTTACCGTGGTAAGACAGAGCCCCTGGCAGATTATTTTTCAGAGTATGCACTCATTCGTTATCGTGTGCGCGTTGAGATAGAGTATTTCATCACGTTGTGTGAACTGCCCTTGCCCCAACTCGCCTCGTTCGACCACTCGCTTTTCGATCGTCTGTGCGACATATACCGCCACTTCAACGAGGAGTCAGCGCAACACGTGAAGGACATAGAAAAGATTACCAACCACGACGTGAAGGCCGTGGAGTATTTCATCAAGGAGGAGTTTGACAAGATTGGCGGCCTGGAGCCCTACAAGGAGTTTATCCACTTCGGTCTCACCTCGCAGGATATCAACAACACCAGTGTGCCCCTCTCGATGAAGGAGGCTCTGCACGATGTCTTTTGCCCCCAGGTGGAGGAACTCATCGCCCAGCTGCAGCAGTATGCCGACGAGTGGAAGGATGTGCCCATGCTGGCCAAGACCCACGGACAGCCCGCGTCGCCCACACGCCTGGGCAAGGAGATCATGGTCTATGTCTACCGCCTCACCGAGCAGCTCAATGAGCTGAAGGCCTGCAAGATGACCGCCAAGTTTGGTGGTGCCACGGGCAACTTCAACGCTCACCATGTGGCCTATCCCGCTTACGACTGGAAGGCCTTCGCCAACTGCTTCGTCAGCGAGAAGCTCGGCCTGGAGCGTGAGCAGTGGACCACGCAGATCAGCAACTACGACTGCCTGGCCGCCGTGTTCGACGCCATCCGCCGCATCAACACCATCATCATCGACCTCGACCGCGACTTCTGGATGTATATCTCCATGGAGTATTTCAAGCAGAAGATCAAGGCCGGCGAGGTGGGATCGAGCGCCATGCCCCACAAGGTGAACCCCATCGACTATGAAAACAGCGAGGGCAACCTCGGCATGGCCAACGCCATCCTGCAGTTCCTCGCCAGCAAACTGCCCGTCAGCCGCCTGCAGCGCGACTTGACCGACTCCACGGTGCTCCGCAATGTCGGCGTGCCCTTGGGCCACAGCGTCATCGCCATACAGAGCACCCTCAAGGGCCTGCGCAAGCTCATCCTCAATGAGGAGAAGCTCAGCGAAGACCTTGACAACACGTGGGCTGTCGTGGCTGAGGCCATACAGACCATCCTGCGCCGCGAGGGCTACCCCCATCCCTATGAGGCACTCAAGGCCCTCACGCGCACCAACAAGAAGATGACCGAGCAGACCATCCACGACTTCGTGGAGACCCTCGAGGTCAGCGACAGCGTGAAGCATGAGCTGCGCGCCATCACGCCCCACAACTACACGGGCATGTGACCACTGTCTGCGGCGTGAGCCACAGGGCGGCAGGCCGGTGGAGCCAAGCCGGTGAAAATAGTCAGTGAACATTCAATATTATCATCATAAGTATCATTTAGTCAAACAAAAATTGAACGAAGAACACTGCTAACTTACTAATTTCCGCTCTCCACTTGTGGAGACGGGCGTTTCGGGATACAGGGGGAGTGCCCAACACGTTGCACCCCCTATCGGAACTGCCATGGCCGGGAAGGTCAAACGGTATAGTTCATAGTTCAAGGCAAAAGATTTAAGATTATGGCAGAAGAAATGGAGAACAAGTCTCTCGGTTCGGCAGAGACATCAAATCAGCAGGGTGACGGTGGCCGTGAGGGCTATAACAGACCTTTTGGCTATCAGAGAGATTATCACAGTGCGGGCCGCACGCAGCGTCCGCGCATCCACACGCAACGCGCCTACAGTTCAGACCATGGACATGCGCAGAGCGAAGGCGGCTTCCGTCCCGAGGGTTTCGGAGCTGGCCTGCAAGGTGGAGGCGAGCAGGCGCGCCAGCCCCGCCAGGGCGGTTACCAGCCTCGTCAGGGTGGCTATCGTCCGCGCTACAACAATAA
Organism: bacterium; assembly: GCA_963594895.1. Taxonomy (GTDB): domain Bacteria; phylum Bacteroidota; class Bacteroidia; order Bacteroidales; family Bacteroidaceae; genus Prevotella. Next base: position 10,462 of record CAVBFJ010000018.1, read on the forward strand.
TAATGAGGAGGGCGGCTACCAGCCCCGCCAAGGCGGCTACGACCAGCGCCAAGGCGGCTATCGCCCCCGTTACAACAACAATAATGAGGAGGGTGGCTACCAGCCCCGCCAAGGCGGTTACCAGCCTCGCCAGGGCGGCTATCGTCCGCGCTACAACAACAATAATGAGGAGGGCGGCTACCAGCCCCGTCAGGGTGGCTACGGCCAGCCTCGTCAGGGTGGCTATCGCCCGCGCTACAACAACCAGGGTGAGGGTGGCTACCAGCCCCGTCAGGGCGGTTACGGTCAGCGCCAGGGTGGCTACGGTCGCCAGCAGGGCGGTTACGGCCAGCGTCAGGGCGGCTACCAGTCCCGCCAGGGTGGCTACGGCCAGCGTCCGGGCTACGATCCCAATGCGAAGTATAGCATGAAGAAGCGCATTGAGTATAAGGAGGAGCACACAGACCCCAATGAGCCCATCCGCCTCAACAAGTACCTGGCCAACGCCGGCGTGTGCTCACGCCGTGAGGCCGACGAGTTCATCCAGCAGGGTTTTGTCACTGTCAACGGTGAGGTGGCCACGGAGCTGGGCATGAAGGTGAAGCGTTCCGATGAGGTGAAGTACCATGACCAGCCCGTCACACTGGAGAAGAAAGTCTACGTGTTGCTCAACAAACCCAAGGATTATGTCACCACCAGCGACGATCCCCAGCAGCGCAAGACGGTGATGGATCTCGTGAAGGACGCTTGCCCCGAGCGCATCTATCCTGTCGGTCGTCTTGACCGCAACACCACGGGCGTGCTGTTGCTCACCAACGATGGCGACCTTGCCAGCAAGCTCACACACCCCAAGTTCCTCAAGAAGAAGGTGTACCACGTGTTCCTCGACAAGAATGTCAGCGAGGAAGACTTGCAGAAGATTGCCGAGGGCATCGAGCTTGAGGATGGCGAGGTGCACGCTGACGCCATTGAGTATGCTGACGACCGCGACAAGAGCCAGGTGGGCATCGAGATCCACAGTGGCCGCAACCGCATCGTGCGCCGCATCTTCGAGAAGCTGGGCTATCGTGTCGTGAAGCTCGACCGCGCCCAGTTTGCCGGATTGACCAAGAAGAACCTGCGTCGTGGCGACTGGCGTTTCCTCACCGAGAAAGAGGTGGAGATGCTCCGCAACGGTATGTATGAATAGTAAATAATCGGTATCATGTCTAAAAGAACTAAAGTCGTCGATGCTCTGCAAAGCACCGACTATGGCAAAGAGATCACTGTCAAGGGATGGGTGCGGTCGCACCGCAGTAGCAAGGCTGTCGACTTCATCGCCCTCAACGACGGTTCAACCATCAAGAATATCCAGGTCGTCGTAGACCCGGCCAAGGTCAGCGAGGAGGAGCTCAAGAGCATCACCACAGGCGCTTGCATCCGCGCCACGGGCTTGCTTGTGGAGAGCCAGGGCAAGGGACAGGCCAGCGAGATACAGGCCAGCGAGATAGAGATCTATGGCCTCTGCCCCTCCGACTATCCCATGCAGAAGAAGGGACAGAGCTTCGAGTATATGCGCCAGTATGCGCATCTCCGCCTGCGCACCAACACGTTTGGTGCCGTCTTCCGCATCCGCCACAACATGGCCATCGCCATCCACAAGTATTTCCATGAGCACGGCTTCTATTACTTCAACGCACCGCTCATCACGGCCAGCGACTGTGAGGGTGCCGGCGAGATGTTCCAGGTGACCACGCTCGACTTGGACCGTGTGGCCAAGAGCGGCAAGGTGGAGTACGACAAGGACTTCTTCGGTAAGAAGACCAACCTCACCGTTTCCGGACAGCTGGAGGGCGAGCTGGGCGCCACGGCGCTCGGAGCCATCTACACCTTCGGCCCGACGTTCCGCGCCGAGAACAGCAACACGCCGCGCCACCTCGCAGAGTTCTGGATGGTGGAGCCTGAGGTGGCCTTCATGGACAAGGACGAGCTGATGGACCTCGAGGAGGACTTCATCAAGTATTGCGTGCGGTGGGCTTTGGACAACTGCAAGGACGACCTGGAGTTCCTCAACAAGATGATTGACAAGACGCTCCTGCAGACATTGGAGAGCGTGGTGAAGGAAAGCTTTGTGCGCTTGACCTATACCGAGGGCATCGAGATCCTGCAGAAGGCTGCGGCGGATGGCCACAAGTTTGAATTCCCCATCACCGGTTGGGGCATGGACCTGGCCAGCGAGCACGAGCGCTTCCTCGTGGAGGAGCACTTCAAGCGCCCGGTCATCATGACCGACTATCCTGCTGAGATCAAGTCGTTCTACATGAAGAAGAACGCCGACGGCAAGACCATGCAGGGCACCGACGTGCTCTTCCCCCGCATCGGTGAGATCATAGGTGGCTCGGTGCGTGAGGAGAGCTATGAGAAGCTGATGGGCGAGATTGAGCGCCGTGGCATGCGCGAGCAGACCTACGACTGGTATCTCGACACGCGCAAGTATGGCTCATGCCCGCACGCTGGCTTCGGCCTGGGCTTCGAGCGCCTCATCCTCTTCGTCACGGGCATGCAGAACATCCGCGACGTCATACCTTTCCCGCGCACGCCGAAGAACGCCGAGTTCTAAGCCGCGTGGCACCTGCCAAACAGAAAAAGCCCCGTCTCATTCCTCCGTTTGGAGGATGGGGCGGGGCTGACTGTTTTCTGTGGAATTGCTCAGCCGACGAGCGTCAGGCCATCATCCGACAGGGTGATGAGGCGCTTCTTGTAGAGGTCGCCCACGGCACGCTTGAACACCTTCTTGCTCACCTGGAACACCTGCTTGATGTCCTCGGGCGCACTGTTGTCGCTCAAGGGGCAATGGCCGTCGTGGTCGCGCAGCCATTGCAGCAGGGTCTTGGAGAAGTCCATCGTCTGGCGCCTACCCGTGAGTTGCAGGCTGATGTCCAGCTTGCCGTCCGGGCGCAGGTTGAGCAGGTAGCCGGTCAGGCGGTCGCCGGTGTGGATGGGCTGGAAGATTTGGTCCTTGTAGATCAAGCCGCTGTACCGGTTGTCGACGATGACTTTGAAGCCGAGGTCGGTCTTCTGCCACACCAGGAGTTGCAGGGTGCGGCCAGACTCCACGCCCTTCGAGTTGCCGTCCTTGCTGGGCTGGCTGGCCGACGGGAAATCCTCGGGACGGGGAGTGTCCAGGAACTTGTCGACCTTGGCCGATGCCACGATGCGGTAGCTCTCCTCATCCACGTAAATGTAAACGATGTAATGCTCGCCAATCTCCATGTGGCGCTTCTGCTCGTGGAAGGGGCAGAAGACGTTTTTCATCAGTCCCCAGTCGAGGAAGGCGCCATACTCGTTGACCCAGGTGCATTTCAGGTAGGCGAAGTCGCCCACCTTGGCCAGTGGCTGCTCCGTGGTGGCGATGAGGCGCTCGTCTTGGTCGAGGTAGACAAAGCATGTCACCTTGTCGCCTTCACGCACACCCTCGGGCACATATCGGGCGGGCATGAGGATGTCGCCCTCGGCCCCTCCGTCGAGGAAGATGCCGAAAGTCTCCTTTCCTCCGAACGCATGGGGATTGGGGCGTTCGGCCAGTCGGGTCATCGTGAGGGTGTTGTAATCTCCTATTTTGATGGTTTTCATATTGCGGGTGTTGTGGTGTCGTCTGATGTGGATGTCTCGGTCTCGGGCAGGAGCAGGCCGTCCTTCATGTGGATGGTGCGGTCGGTGATCGACGCCAGTTGCTCGTCATGGGTGACGATGACGAAAGTCTGTCCGAACTTGTCGCGCAGGTCGAAGAACAACTGGTGCAGCTCGGCCTTGTTCCTTGTGTCGAGGCTGCCCGAGGGCTCGTCAGCGAGGATGACCGCAGGCTCATTGACCAGGGCGCGGGCCACGGCCACACGTTGCTTCTCACCGCCCGACAGCTCGTTGGGCTTGTGCCCGGCCCGGTCGGCCAGGCCCAGGAATTGCAAGAGCTCCTCCGCGTGCCCCTTGGCTTCACTGCGCCCCTTGCCGGCGATGAAGGCGGGGATCATGATGTTCTCCAAGGCGGTGAACTCCGGGAGCAACTGGTGAAACTGGAAGACGAAGCCGACGTGGCGGTTGCGGAAGTCGGAGAGCTTGTTGGTCGACAGTTTCGACACGTTGATGCCGTCGACGGTGACCGTGCCGCTGTCTGGGCGGTCGAGCGTGCCGATGATTTGCAGCAGCGTGGTCTTTCCGGCGCCTGAGGGGCCGACGATCGACACGATCTCGCCCTTGTCGATGTGCAGGTCGATGCCCTTGAGCACCTGCAGGCTGCCGAATGATTTTGTGATACCTTGAATGTCTATCATACGAATGTGTCTTTTCTTTTAGTGGGGAAGGTGGCCGTGCCGCCAGCGAAATGCCTATTTCCTGAACCAATGCCTGTGGCTTTTCAGCCAGTTGCTGATGGCCTCATAGGCCGATTGCTCCTCCGTGTGTTGTGGCTGGGCGAAGGTCATGGTGGTCTTGTCGTCGCCAAACTGGTCGGGGAAGATGATCATGAGGTTCTTGCCCGTGAAGTACTTGGTGATTTCCTCGGGCAGCTTGTCCTGCGCGTTCTTGTACGACACGGTGCCCTTGCGGGCTGTCACCACCACAAACATGTGGTCCTCCTGTATGGTGCTGGCCAGCTTGGGCATCTCGTCCCAGTGCTCCATCGAGAGGTATTCGGCGCGCATCTCCGCGTGGTTGTTGCGCACATACTCGCTGATCATCATCAGCGTGTCGCCCCGTCCGTGGAAGAGGATGCGGCACTCCAGGTTCTCCGTCAGGCGGGCCAGGCGCTCCAGCCAGCGGTAGAAGCCCGGCTCATATTGCGCGCGCGATGGCACCGCCACCTCGATGCGGCGCAGCGTGGACAGCGGATGGTGCAGGCGCGCCATGATGATCTGGCGGTTGAGGCCGTTGAACAGGCTTTGGTGGAACTGTCCCCAGAACTTTGGCGACACGTTGGCGTGCATGTGCATGCCGATGATGATCTCCGAGGCCTGGAACTCCTTGAACGCGTGCTTGATGCCGTTGGCGATGTTGGCGGCCACGCGCACTTGTGTTTGCAACCTCACGTCTGACCCTGCGGCATACTGCGTGACTTGCTCCAGCAGCCGGTGGCCCTGTTCCTGGTTGGCCCGCATGTTCTCATCGTCATAGACCACGTTGAGCGCCATGATGCCCTGGTTGAGCTTGGGGTTGCGCATCATGATGGCCATGGCAATCAGCTCGTTGGCGTACTCGGGATATTTCACGGGCACGAGGATGCGCTCGTCGTCGCGCCTCTCTTCGCTGGGCGCCACATCCTTGTCGCGCAGGATGATGCGCTGGGCGGCCCACTCGGTCACAATCGATGAGATGACGCAGGTGAAGAGTATCATGATCACCACACCGTTGAGCATGCCCTCGTCTACGAGCGGGTGCCCCCCGGCATCCTTCAGGTTCATGCCCACCATGACCATGGCGATGGCGCCTGCCGCATGGGCTGAGGTCAGGCCGAACATCATGTGCCCCGATGAGATGGGCATGCGGAACAGGGTGCAGGCCGCGTGGGCCGCCAGTCCCTTGCCTAGGGTGCCGAAGACCACGATGCAGAACACCACCCAAATGATGCTGCCGCCGGCAAACAGCAGCCGCAGGTTGATGAGCATGCCCACGCCGATGAGGAAGTAGGGTATGAAAAGTGCGTTTCCGATGAACTCAATGCGGTTCATCAGGGGCGACACATGGGGTATGTAGCGGTTGAGGATGAGGCCGGCGAAGAAAGCGCCGAAGATGCCCTCCAGCCCCACCAGGTCGGCCAGGGCCGCGCAGAGGAAGAGCATGGCCATGACAAAGATGAACTGCATCACGGCGTCGCTGTAGCGTCGCAGGAACCAGCGCGTCAGGCGGGGCACCACAAAGATGAGTCCTCCGCAGTAGGCGGCGAACTTCACGGTGAACAATAGCCAAAACATCGCTGAGCCGCCTCCCTCGTGGGCCGACACGATGGCGGCCACGATGATCAGTGCGATGAGCAGGCTGAGCATCGTGGAGCCCACGCTCAGCGTCACACTGGGCTTGCGTTGCAGGCCGTAGCGGGCCACGATGGGGTAGGAGACCAGGGTGTTTGACGCCATGATGCATCCCAGGAGCAGGGCGGCCGCTGTGCTGTAGCCCAGCAGGTCGATGCCCATGAAGTAGGTCATCGCAAAGGGGATGAGGCACGTGAGGAGGCCGAAGACCACGATGCGGTACTTGTGCTTCTTCACGCCGTCCATGTCCATCTCCAGCGAGGCGAGGAACATGATGTAGTAGAGGCCCACGCGCCCAAACAGCTCAAAGGAGGCGTCGCGCTCCAGAATGTTGAGCCCATACTGCCCGATGGCCACTCCGGCCAGCACCATGCCGATGATGTGTGGTATGCGCAACTTGCCCATGATGATGGGGGCAAAGAGGATGATGAGCAACACCACAAAGAAGATGAGTGTTGGGTCGGTGATGGGGAAGTATGAGGCTATGTTTGGCATGCCGTGGATGTACCTTTGTTGATGTATGCAAAGTTACTGATTTTTTCCGAAAGTCATGCCTTTGTCCGGCGAAACTCGTGCCTTTGTCCGGCGAAACTCATGCCGTCGGTGCGTGAAAGAGGCACCATCGGCATGCGGCGCCTGTCCTGCCGGGGTCAGAATTTCACCTTGTAGCTCAGTCCCAGGATGTGCGTGTTGCGGTTGTCGCTGTCGTCGTCATCCTTGCGGTTGTCTTGGTAGCGGTAGTAGACACCGAGCTTCTGCCCCTTGATGAAGGTCCAGTCGAGGCCCACGGTGTAGCGCACCTTTTCCACGCTCCAACCGTTGTAGAGCTCCACGCTGGCGTAGGGCTCCACGTCGAGTCCTTTCTTGTCGTACGACACTTGCAGGCGGCTTCTGAGCACATTCTTGCCCTTTCCCTTGTAGGTCTTCTGCTTGCCGTCCCAGTCCTCGTCGTCGAAGTCGTAGCGTTGGGCGACGGTCTTCTCCGGGCGGTAGGTGTATTGCCAGCGTTCGCGCAGGTCCACCTTCCAGTCGCCAAGGCCCACACCGCCTGTGAGGTCGACGTTGAAGCGGTGGCGCGGGCCCCAGTAGCAGGCTTGCTTGTTCACCTTGCCATAGTTGGCCTTGTCGGGGTCTTCGTCATGGTAGGTGTATTTGTCAACGTGGTTGTAGAGGAAGGAGTAGCCGGCGCCGGCCTTCAGCCACTTCGTGAGCTTGTACTCCCCTGAGAGGCCCACCGACCAGCGGCTGTTCTGCTTCAGGTTGTCGGCCGTGCGGTATTCCGCCTCCAGCTCCACGCTGGCTTTCTTGGATAGTTTCTTTTCGGCGGATATGTTTGCCCATACGCCGAAGTCGTCGCTGGTCTTGGGCTCCCTTTGCGCTGATGCCATGAGTGGCATGGCCAGGAAGGCGAGGAGCCATATTGCTTTTGTTCGCATGATTGTGGGGTTGGTGATTGGTTGGTGGTTGTGGAGCTGCCTCAAGAGGCAAACAGCTTGCGGTCCTCGTTGTTGAGGCGGAGTTTTTGGTCCATGTCGCCATCGGAGGATGAGGCGGTGTAGTACACCTTGAGCATGGCCATGTCGCGCAGGAAGTCGACGCTGCCCACCTCCACGCGCAGGATGTGTATGCCCAGCCGCTTGGTGAGGTCTTCCAGCAGCTCCTTGCGCTTGTCGGGTGTGATGAGGTCTATGCGGTCATACTGCACCAGCTTGGCGGGCTCTTGCTTCAGCCTTGCCTCAGCGACCCATATGCACAGGATGACGATGAGGTTGGTGGTGATGAGCTCCATGACGCTCACGCTGTTGGCGATGGCGTTGACCACCGACAGGGCGATGATGACAAACATGTAGGTCATCTCCCTGACGGGCATGGCGTCGGTGCGGTATCGCATGATGGAGAAGATGCCGAAGAGGCCGATGCCGATGCCGATGCTGGTCTTGGCCTTGAGGTCTTCGAGCACGAAGATCATGAAGTAGACCAGGAAGAAGATGGCCACGCTCATGAGCATGAATGAGAAGTAGAAGTCGCGCCGGTGGCTCTTCTTGTAGTAGAGGCGGTCTACGATGACCCATGTGACGATCATCAGGATGACGAAACGGATGATCATCAGGGGGAAGTCGGGTGAGAATGTGAAATTGAATAGGTCCATGTTTAGGTTGGTTTTTCTGAAAGTTGTGTATGTGTTGTCGGGCTTAGTTGCCCATCATCTTTGCGATCTTCCTCAGCCGGGGCTTGATGCGGTTGTGTCGCAGCGTGTCGTCGGTGAGTGCCGATCCGATGAGGTACTTGCTGAAGCCCATGGGCTTGATGCCCAGTTGCATGAGCGATTTGAGGATGGGGCTTGGTTGCAGGCCGTCGCGCTTGAGCTCCACGATGACGATGTCGCCCATGTCCTGGTGCCTGCCGGTCACGATGTTGTCAAACTGCAGGTCGAAGTCGATGGTGAGCCGCTCTGTTTTCAGCTTGTTGACCAGCGTGACGCGGTTGAAGTGGTTCTCCACCTTCTCGGTGAGCAGTGCGGGGTCGTAGCCCAGGTTGGTGGCCAGAAAGTCGTCGTACTCTTGGTTCTCGTCGTCTTGCGGGCCGAACACGATGTCGTGCTGTGGGTATCTGGGGTCGAAGCCGTGCATGGTGACGCGCTTCTTGCCTGTGCGCCCGTGGTTGTTCTTGGTCTTCACCTCCAGGAAGTTGAGCCCCGAGTTCACGTACGACCTGATGCGCAGTTTCTGCCTGTTGGTGTGCCCCGTCTCGTGTCGTCGGTACATGGCGCAGTCGGGCGTGTCAAAATAGACGGTATAATAAGGTGATATGCGCTCGCCGTTGATGTCCTGCACACGATAGTCGTCTTGCGCCAACAGCAGGAGCTGGCGCAACATGGGCTTCGTGGTGACAAACTTGGTGTCTGTACGGTTCATCAATCGTATGCCGCTCATTTCGTCGAGTGTGATTGGCGCATAGTGGCTTAGGATATCGATCATCTGTAACAGTTTTTAGTTATGTGTTACAAAGTTAATGCAAAATGTGATAAGCGGCAAGCGAAACGATGGAAAATGTTGTTGAAATGTTGTGGATTGGGGCTTATTGCATTTTTCTTGCAAGCATTTGTGGACAAGCCTGCCCCGTATGCAAAGAGCCGGTGGGCGAGGGGCCGCCTTGCCCCTTCTCCCACCGGCTCCGGTGTGTGCCACTGCTTGTGGCGCTTATTTCTTGATGTCGCCCTTGCTGACGAGGTATTCTGCAATCTGCACGGCGTTGAGCGCCGCGCCCTTGCGTATCTGGTCGCCCGTGAGCCACAGGGTGTTGCCCAGGTCGTCGGCCAGATCCTTGCGGATGCGTCCCACGAACACGTCGTCCTTGCCGGCGCTTTCCAGGGGCATGGGGTAGACGTAGTTTTGTGGGTCGTCGACGACGGTCACGCCGGGCGCCTTCACGAGGGCCTCGCGGATGGCCTCCACGCTGACGGGCTGCTCTGTCTCAAACCAGACGCTCTCCGAGTGGGAGCGGAGCGAGCTGACCCTGACGCAAGTGGCCGATGTGCGGATGTCGCTGTGCATGATCTTGCGTGTCTCGTTGAACATCTTCATCTCCTCCTTGGTGTAGTCGTTGGGCGTCATCTTGTCTATTTGCGGGATGACGTTGTAGGCCAACTGGTGTGGAAACTTGTTGATGGTCGACACGTGTCCCTGCTCCAGCATCTCCTTGTATTGCTGCTCGAGCTCTTTCATCGCCGCCGCTCCCGCGCCCGATGCGCTCTGGTAGCTGGCGATGTGCACCTTGCGGATGTGCGACAGCTTGTCGATGGGGTTGAGCACCACCACCATCATGATGGTCGTGCAGTTGGGGTTGGCGATGATGCCGCGTGGGCGCTTCAGCGCATCCTCGGCGTTCACCTCGGGCACCACGAGCGGCACGTCCTCTTCCATGCGGAAGGCGCTGGAGTTGTCGATCATCACGGCGCCATACTTGGTGATGGTCTCAGCGAACTCCTTGCTTGTGCCGGCCCCAGCCGATGCCAGGGCGATGTCCACGTCCTTGAAGTCGTCGTTGTGTTGCAGGAGCTTCACCTCGTAGTCTTTTCCGCGGAAGTTGTATTTGCTTCCTGCGCTTCGGCTTGAGCCGAACAGCACGAGGTCGTCCAATGGGAAATTGCGCTCGGCGAGGATGCGGAGCAACTCCTGGCCCACGGCGCCACTGGCACCGACAATAGCTACTTTCATAATCTTTTCCTTTCTGTTGTTTGTGATTTTAGTTGCAAAATTACAACTTTCCTTTCAACAATACACTATAAACGCGGCATTTTTGACAGATTATTAGCAATAAGGCAAGAGAAAATGTGCTTTTTCGACATTCGTCCCCATCAGCGTTTTTTTGTGACGGATGAATTTTTCTTTGCTTGGCAAGGTTGTCGTTTGGCGCATTTTGTTTATTTTTGCATCCATATCAATCACCCATTTATGACCATGCACCACCTGTCCTTTTCCCTGTGGCTCTTCGCGAGCCTGCTTCTCCCCCTTGTGTCCCATGCCCAGACGCCCCCCGTGGTGGGGTGGGACGCGCGTAGCCTGACGGTCGACGGTCGGCGTGTTGTGCCTGTGATGGGCGAGATCCACTATTCGCGCCTGCCTGCCGACGAGTGGCCCACGGCCATCCGGCGGATGCGCGAGGGCGGCGTGACGATGATCGCCACCTATGTATTCTGGAACCATGTGGAGGAGGTGGAGGGGCAATACGACTGGAGCGGCCAGCGCGACCTGCGCCGCTTCCTGGAGTGTTGTCAGGCGGAGTGCATGCCCGTGGTGCTGCGCATCGGGCCGTTCTGCCACGGCGAGGTGCGCTGCGGCGGCATCCCCGATTGGGCGCTGCGCCGTGTCAGGAAGACGCGGGTGGAGAGCGACGAGTGGCTCGCCTTGGTGACGCGCCTCTACCGACAGGTCTTCACCCAGGTGCAGGGCCTGCAGTGGAAGGATGGCGGCCCCGTGGTGGGTTGCCAGTTTGACAATGAGTATCGTGGGCGCGCCAGCTACCTGCTGGCCCTGAAGCGGATAGCCACCGGCATCGGCTTCGACGTGCCCCTCTACACCCGCACGGGGTGGCCCGAGCTGAGCACGCCCGTGCCCTATGGTGAGCTGTTGCCACTCTATGGCGACTATGCCGATGGCTTCTGGGAGCGCAGCCTGAAGCCTGCCGCCGGCAACTACTGGCGCGCCTTCTTCTTCCAGCCCAGCCGTGACCACCAGGCGATAGCCACCGACCAGCTGGCCTACTCCGACTCGACGGCGCCCGCCCCGGAACAGGCCTATCCCTATTTCACTTGCGAGCTTGGCGGAGGCATGATGACCGCCTATCATCGCCGCCCCTATATGTATGCAGACGACGCCTATGCCCTGGCCGTGGTGAAGATCGGATCGGGCAGCAATCTCCTGGGCTACTACATGTATCATGGCGGCACCAATCCCGACGGCAAGCTGACCACGCTCAACGAGAACCAGCGGACGCCGGCCACCAACCACAACGACATGCCCGTGAAGACCTACGACTTCCAGGCGCCGCTGGGCGAGTTTGGCCAGCGTGGCGACACCTATTACCGCCTGCGCCCGCTCCACCTCTTCATGAGCGACTTCGGGGAGCTGTTGGCACCGATGGACGCCCGCTTCCCCGCCACGCCCGCTCCACGGCAGGGCGACGACGGCTACCTGCGCTATAGCCTGCGCCTCTCGCCCGACGGGCGGAGCGGCTTCGTGTTCTTCAACAACTATGAGCGCCTGCAGCGCCTCACGGACAAGCGGTCCGTTCGCTTTGCCGGTGCGCCGGCGGGCGGCTTCCCCCATGCGCTCACCATCCCGGCGGGTGCCATTGGTGTCTTGCCCGTTGGCGTGTGCGGCCTGCGCTGGGCCACGGCCCAACTGGTGGCCCGGCGCGACGGCAAGGTCTATCTCATGCAGATCGACGGGATGCCTGCCGATGTGGCCTTCGATGATGGCCGGGTGATGCGCCATGTCAAGCCGCGTGGTCTCGATCGCCCCATCCACAAGAACTATTACCTGCTCACGCGCCGCGAGGCCGAGCGTCTCTTCCTGCCCGATGAGGCGTTGGTGGCACCGCAGAAGGTCGCATATACTAAGGTGAAGGCCGCGGGGCCCTTGCGCACCATCGCGAAGGGCGTGCAAGGCGTGGCCATGGAGCCGACCGACGCCGACTTCCTGCAGGCCGCCGTCTATGAGGTCGATCTCCCCACCGACCGCCGATGCCTGCTCGACATCGACTATCGGGGCGACTGTGCCCGTCTCTATGCCGATGGCAAGCTGGTGGCCGACAACTTCTACAATGGCCGCCATTTCCAGTATGGCCTTTGGCGCCTGCCCGAGGGCGTCACCCGTCTCGAGTTGCGCATCCTGCCCCTGCAGCCCGACGAGCCCGTCTATTTTCCCCAGGAGGCCGACACGACACCTGGCGAGGCCGTGCGCGCCATGACCCTCTTGCAGCGGTAAACCAAGGATGGCATCGCCCTTTTCACCGTGTGCTCCGTTGGCCATGTGGCAACAAAGGAAAGAGTAGCGTGATGATGGCTAGCAAATGTTGTATGAACCAAAACAAAGGTGCGATAAGCGCTTGGGCGGTGTTGCCCAAGGCTTATCGCAACCTTCTTGAACCTAAATCTACTCTAAAAATTAAACCTGAAATATTCTTGTGTGAGGCTGTGCCGCGCTTACTCCTTGTTCAGGCGGAAGTCGGTGGCTGAGAACCATGTGCCGTCGAAGTGGCTCTTGGTGAGGCTGGGCACGGTGGTCACGCCATACCTGACGCACCCTGTCGATGCCTTGATGCCCTTGATCTCCACGCGGCACCAGCCGTAGCCGTTGCCCCCGTTGGCTTCGGCGATCTTGGTGGCCAGGCGTGTCGGGTGGTCGTCCGACGCCTGCGCGTCCTGTGTGGCCTCTTGCCACAGCGTGCCGCCGGTGTTGCCCTCGGCCGGTATCTCCATGAGGTAGGTCTTGCCGTCGGCAAGTGCGTAGACGTAGGCGCCCGGGCCATCGGATCGGACGACGGCCGTCAGCGTGTAGGTGCCCTTCTGCAGTGTGCTGTCAGTGCGCTCCGCACGGTAGAGTTGCCCTCCGCCCTCATCGTAGCTGTCGAGGTACCGCTTCTCCGCGTTGCCTGTGTAGTATTCGCCCGAGGCCGTGTACCGGTCGTTGCAGTTGTCGCCTTGCAGGAGCGTCCAGCCGTTGGCCTTCAGGAAGTCCCAGTCATCATCGTCGATGAGTATGCCGTTGTGGGTGTTGTTCATTCGCCATGTCTCCATTTGGCGCCGGCTTCTCTGGTTCGACTGGTTCTCCAGTTCGGTCAGGATGATGGTGCCACAGGCCATCAGTCCTGTGAGCGAGGCGATGAGCAGCAGGGCCAGTGCGAGCCGTCCGCCTGTCGTGAGGTTGGGCTCGGTGGTGTTGCGTGACCGCAGGCAATAGGCCAGCCCGTAGACCATGAGCACGATGAACACCACGAAGCTCACCAGGCCGATGGTGCCCACCCAGGGATGTTCTGTCCAGGTGAAGGTGAAGCCCGTGTCGTCGAAGATGGACAGTGAGGGCATGAAGAGCAGCAACAGCAGCATCACGAGCAGCCACAGGCATCCCAGCACCGCCGCGGCGGCCACCAGCCACATCACCAGTTTCACGCCGAAGATGATCATGTCACCGATGGTCGAGAGGCATCCTCCGCGTTGTTGGGGTTGCGGCTGTGCCTGGCTGACGCTGTCGGCCGCCACCTCCTCGGCTATGTTCTGTGGGTTCACGTCGCGCCCGTTCATGCGCAGACGGTCTTCGGGGCTGCAGGCAGGTGGCAGCGTGATGCCCAGGATGAAGTAGGCCACGACCCAGCAGAGCATGGCCTGTGGCAGGTGGCAGGAAGCCAGGATCAGTGGTGTGACGATGGCCCCGAGACGCCACAAGGTCACGTCGCCCCCATAGTAGCATGCCAGGCCCGCCATGACGCCCGCCACCTTCTTGTTGTTGGTGTCGCGGTAGAGGCGCTTGCCCGGCCTGAGCAGCATGCGCTTCAGCTGCTCGATGAACGATGCGGCGGCCTGCGCCTTGTCGTTGTCCTGTGTGTCGGCTGTCTCCTCGCCCTCGGTGTCGTCCATCTGTTGTGGGTTGCCCATGCGTCCGATGATGTCCTGCACGTCGCTGATGTCGATGGCTGCCTTGCCCGATGCCACCACCTCGTCGAAGAGTTCGGCGATGCGCGCCTCGATGTCGTCCACGATCTCGTTGCCGCCCTCCTTGTTGGCAAAGTAGTTGCGGAGCGAGTCCTCATATTGTTTCAGCAGGTCGTAGGCGTCTTCGTCGATGGCGTAGAGGCGTCCCTGCATGTTGATGGTGATGTTCTTTTTCATGGTGTCGGGGTTTGTTGGTGGTTGTTCTTCAGGTAGTTCACGGTGTTGGCTATCTCGTCCCAGGCCTCGTCGAGCTCGTGGAGCGTCTGGCGTCCCAGGTCGGTCAGCTCATAGTATTTGCGGGGAGGCCCCTGCTGGCTCTCCTCCCAATGGTATTGCAGCACACCCTCGTTCTTCAGGCGGCTGAGCAGGGGGTAGACTGTGCCCTCCACCACGAGTAGCTCGGCCTCCTTGAGCAGGCGGATCACGTCGGAGGTGTAGGCCGGCTGCCTGTCGAGCAGCAGCAGGATGCAGTATTCGAGCATCCCTTTGCGCATCTGAGATTTGGAGTTGTCTTTCTTCATGTCCGTTTGGATTATGATGATTTCGCAATTGCGCTGCAAATATATATAGTTTTTAGATACCTTGCAATACAAAGTACCTGTTTTTAAGAATAAATTAACATCTATTTACTATTGGTAACACAATTGGGCATTTCGACACTTGCCCTGCCCCATGGTTCCCTTCCCCTTCCTCATCATTGTCCCCATGGACCCCGTCATCGTTTGGGAAAAGATAATTTGTCGTTGGTTTTCTGAAAAAACAGGCCTCTCCGCGAGTCACCATCTGGAGAGCGGCGAGGCGTCTTTGGGGCGATTGGGAAGCGAAAAAATGGGGTTGCGATGCCCGTTTCGTCGAAGAACATGCCTAATCATGTCATGATAGATGCCGAATCATGACGAGATTAGGCACCTATCGTCACGAGATTAGGCACATATCTCACTATGATTAGGCACTTATCGCAAAACCCGGAGTGTGGAAAAAGTTTTCGTTTTACGCTATTTCTTTATAAGTAGCTGTAAGACAGTATTTTGTGAAAATCCCTCAAAAATCGCGTATTTGCGTCCGTCGGCATGCCTCGTTGCAAATACGCGATTCTGGAGAGATCTTTTGTCTTGTTTTTTGATTGCGGATTATTCGGGTCGCACACCTGCGCTTTCGGTTTTGGCGACGTCTATCGGGCCATTGCCCCTTCCGATGCGCTTGTCCTTGCCCCGCTCTATGGCCGAGGTGACAAATGCCTTGGCTTGTCTCACCGCCCCAGCCAAGTCCTCCCCCTTCAGCAGGTAGGCGGCTATGGCCGACGACAGGGCGCAGCCCGTGCCGTGCAGGTTGGTCGTGTCGATCATCCTGCAGTCGAATGTCTCCGTCTCGCCCTGGGGAAGGCAGAGATAGTCGGTGGATAGGTCGTCTCCACCATTGCCGCCATTCGCCCTGTGGCCACCCTTGACGAGGAATGCCGTCTGGTGTCGTCGCGCCAGGGCGATGCCGTCCAGCGGAATGTCGTGGAGCGGTCGGCCCAAGAGTTTTTCCGTTTCAGGCAGGTTGGGGGTGACGAGGTCGCAGAGTGGGAACAACTCCCTCTCCACAGCCTCGACGCATGGCTCCTCCATGAGCTGCCGGCCACTGGTGGAGATCATCACGGGGTCGTAGACCACTTGGCAGCAGTGCCGTTTCCTGTAGGCGGCGATGGCTTGGCCGATGACATGCGCGATGGCGGCATTGGGCACCATTCCTATCTTGATGGATCCGACGTGGAGGTCGGAGAGCACTGTCTCGAGTTGGCTGTCCACCGTCTCGGGCGGCATGGGCAGCACGGCGGACACACCTAAGGTGTTCTGGCTGGTGACGGCGGTGATGACCGTGGCGCCGTACACCCCGATGGCCGTCATCGTCTTCAGGTCTTGCTGGATGCCCGCGCCGGCCGACGGGTCCGAGCCCGCTATGGTCAGCGCCACCGGCTCCTGCCCCTGCTTCCAGGCGTCGCCCAGAATCATGCCCCCGCCAAATCCCATTCTCAGCACGTCGTCCATGCGCCGGAAGGTAACCCCTCCGAGGGCGAGCACCTTGTGGTCGATGACGCCCTCGTCCCTGGCCTTTGCCAACTCCTCGGCGGAGAAGGCGGCGCGGTAGCCCCGCTTGGAGATGGAGTCGAAGATGGGCGATAGGCTCACATAGTCGCACCGGTCCTTCCATCGCCTCACCTCTTCCAGGCTGTGGCAGCTGCGGCTCACGCTCCCTTGCCACCCTTGTGGGGGGAGCGGGTTGCGGCTGTTCAGGTGGACGCCGTGCAGATGGTATTTCGCGGCCAACTCATGGTGGTCGTGCAAGACCAGGCGGCCGCGGCATGCCGGCGGGATGGCCTGCAGCAGGCGCTCCGTCTGCTGGGCGGTGCCCTGTGGCTTGCGGATGTGTACGAGGTCGATGGAGGAACGGAGAAGCTGGACGATCTGCGCGGCCTCTCCGTCGAAGAAGTCGGGAAGGGTGATGACGATGGTCATGATGCCGGTTTGCTGAACAGGTCGAACGAGGCGTCCCAGTCTTTCCACACGGGTTCGCGACCCAGTTCCCGCAGCCTTGCGTTGATGGCCTTGGCGGTGCGCTCGTCGCTCACCGTGAACTGCTCGAGGGCTTGTGGGTAGGTGTGGTAGCCGCCCGGGTTGACCTTCGACTCCGCCGACATGGTGGTGACGCCGAGCGTGGCCATGTTGTCGCGGATGAAGGCGGGCTCGCGGGTGGAGTAGGAGATGTCCACGTCGTGGTCGAAGATGCGCATGGCGAAGGTGGCTTGCGCCAGCTCGCGGTCGCTCATGAAGCAGTTGGGTTGGAACCCCTCGTTCTGCGCCGGGCGCATGCGTGGGAAGTTGACACTGTACTTGGTCTTCCAGTAGTGCTTCTGCAGGTAGCGCAGGTGGTAGGCCATCATCACCACGTCGGTGCGCCACTCCTTCTCCAGGCCGATGAGCACGCCCATGCCGATGGAGTGCACGCCGGCTTGCCCCATGCGGTCGAAGCCGTCGCATCGCCACTCGAAGCGGCTCTTCATGCCCCGTGGGTGGTAGAGCTTGTAGTGATCGCGGTGGTAGGTCTCCTGGAAGCAGATGACACCGTTCATGCCGTGGTCGGCGAGCGTCTTGTAGTCGTCCGCCGAGAGGGGCATCACCTCTATCTTCACGTTGGAGAAGTACCTCTTGGCAAGGTCGATGGCCTTGGCGAGGTAGGGCACGCCCGCCTTGGCGGGGTGCTCGCCCGTGACGAGGAGTATGTTCTCGAAGGGCGCCAGCCGCTTGATGGCCTTGTACTCGTTCTCTATCTGCTCGGGGGTGAGGATGGTGCGCGCCATCGGGTTCTCGCGGTGGAAACCGCAGTAGACGCACGAGTTGGAGCAGGCGTTGGTGATGTAGAGGGGTATGAACATCGACATGGTCTTGCCGAAGCGCTCCTCGGTGTACCGGCGTGAGAGCCGCGCCATCTGCTCGAGATAAGGCTCGGCGGCGGGCGAGAGCAGCGCCATGAAGTCATTCACGTCGCAATGGTCCTTGGCGAGGGCGCGGCGCACGTCGCTGCCGGTCATCGAGGCGATGCGCCTGGTGGTTTCCTCCCAACTGATATTCTTTAGTTCGTCTGAAAACATGTTTTTTCTTTCTGTGTCGTTCTGGCGGATAGTTGCCGTCACTGTAATTGGATGGTGAAACACTGCATCGTGGCGAGATGGATGGTCCACAGCTTGTCGATGAGCGGACTGCCGAAGCCGGCGATGAGCATGAGGGCTTGTGTGGCCTCCACGCTCCCCACGATGGCGGGCGTCGTGCCGAGCACTTGCTTGCCGGGGTGGGGCATGGCCAGGGTGGCCGCCTCGTCGGGGAAGAGTGTGCGATAGGTGCACCGGCCTTTCTCGCCGTTGGGCGAGCATGCGGCGGGACTGCAGAGCACGCTCACCTGACCTTCCAGGCCGCGGATGGCCCCATGGACGTAGGGCTTCGCGAGACGCTCGCAAGCGTCGCTGACGATGAAGCGCGTGGCGAAGTTGTCCATGCCGTCCACCACCAGGTCATACTGGCTGATGAGTGTCTCGGCGTTCTCGCGCGTGAGCCGTTCCGGGTAGGCCACGATGTTTACCTCGTGGTTGAGCGCATGGAGCCGCCGCTTGGCGCACTCGGCCTTGGGCAGCCCCACCTCCTCTTCGGAGTAGAGCACCTGCCGGTGGAGATTGGTGACGCTGACCACGTCGTCGTCGATGAGCCCCAGGGTACCGATGCCCGCACCGGCCAGGTAGGTGGCGATGGGTGAGCCGAGCCCCCCCACGCCCACCAGCAACACCTTGGCGCGCCGTATCTTGGCTTGCCCCTCCCGGCCAAGCTCTTCCAGGAGCAGTTGGCGTTGGTACCGGTCTTCCGCGGCTGTCGCCTGCTGTCGGCCTTGCGTCTGCCGCAGGTCATTTTCCTTCATGGTCCTTGTATTTTCTCAGGTCGTGGGTCAACTTGGCCGCGCAGAAGTTGGGACCGCACATCGTGCAATACTCGCCGTCGGTGTGCCCCGCCTCCTCGAAATACTGGAGGGCCAGTTCGGGGTCGAGGGAGAGGTGGAACTGGTCGCGCCAGCGGAAGTCGAAGCGGGCCTTGGAGAGGGCGTTGTCGCGGATGGTGGCCCCCGGGTGTCCCTTGGCCAGGTCGGCGGCGTGGGCGGCAATCTTGTAGGTCACCACACCCGTGCGCACATCCTCCTTGCCTGGCAGGGCGAGGTGCTCCTTGGGTGTGACGTAGCAGAGCATGGCCGTGCCGAGCCAGGCTATCTGTGCGCCGCCGATGGCTGAGGTGATGTGGTCGTAGCCCGGCGCGATGTCGGTGACGAGCGGGCCGAGCGTGTAGAAGGGCGCCTCGTGGCAGTGGTCGAGCTGCCGCTCCATGTTCTCCTTAATCTTCTGCAGGGGCACATGGCCGGGGCCCTCGATGAACGCCTGCACGTCCTTGTCCCAGGCGCGCGTCACGAGCTCGCCCATCGTGTCGAGCTCGGCAAACTGCGCCTCGTCGTTGGCGTCGGCGATGCAGCCGGGGCGCAGGCCGTCGCCCAGTGACAGGGCCACGTCATACTGCGCCACGATGTCGCAGATGTCGTCGAAGTGCTCGTAGAGGAAGCTCTCCCGGTCGTGTATGAGGCACCACTTGCTCATGATGCTGCCGCCGCGGCTGACGATGCCGCAGAGCCGCTTGTCGGCCAGGTGCACGTTGTGGCGGCGGATGCCGGCGTGGATGGTGAAGTAGTCGACGCCCTGCTCACACTGCTCGATGAGCGTGTCCTTGTAGATGTCCCATGAGAGGTCCTCCACCTTGCCGTTCACCTTCTCCAGCGCTTGGTAGATGGGCACAGTGCCCATCGGCACGGGACAGTTGCGCACGATCCACTCCCTGGTCTCGTGGATGTTGTCGCCCGTGGAGAGGTCCATGAGGGTGTCGCCGCCCCACTTGCACGACCACACGGCCTTGTCCACCTCCTCCTCGATGCTGGAGGTGGTGGCCGAGTTGCCGATGTTGGTGTTGATTTTCACTGCGAAGTGGCGGCCGATGACCATCGGCTCGCTCTCGGGGTGGTTGATGTTGGCGGGTAGCACGGCGCGTCCCCGTGCTATCTCGTCGCGCACAAACTCGGGTGTGATGTGGCTCTTGATGCCCAGCTCCTCGCAGTTCATGTTCTCGCGGATGGCCACATATTCCATCTCGGGTGTCACGATGCCGGCCTTGGCGTAGGCCATCTGTGTGATGCGCTTGCCGGCCCGGGCGCGTCGTGGCGGCCGGATGTGCTCGAAGCGCAGGGCGTCCAGGCTGTGGTCAGCGAGACGCTGCTTGCCGTAGTCGCTTGTTATCTCGGCGAGCTGCTCGGTGTCGTCGCGATCGAGGATCCACTGCTCGCGCATGCGTGGCAGGCCCCTCTTCAGGTCCACCTCATAGGCGGGGTCGCTGTAGGGGCCGCTGGTGTCGTAGATGTAGACGGGAGCGTTGGGCTCGGTGTGCGGGATGCCGCGCTCGTCCTTCACCACGGTGGGGGTGAGGTTGACCTTGGTCATGCCCACCTTTATCTGTGGGTAAATTTTCCCCTGCATGTACGCCTTCTCTCTCTTGGCGTAGGCTTTGTTGTCGTTTGGCATGGTCTTACTCTTGTTAGTTGAGGAATGCGGTGAGGGGCGAGCTGGCCTCGGCGCAGTCGCTGATGGCCCCGAGGCCGGCCTCGTAGGCGCGGCGGCCGCAGACGACGGCTTCCTTGAATGCCCTGGCCATCTCCACGGGGTCTCCGGCCACGGCCACGGCGGTGTTCACCAGGCAGGCGTCGGCGCCCATCTCCATGGCCTCGGCAGCGTGGCTCGGGGCGCCGATGCCGGCGTCGACGACCACGGGGACGGTGGCTTGCTCGATGATGATCTGCAGGAAGTCCTTCATGCGCAGCCCCTTGTTGGTGCCGATGGGGGCGGCGAGGGGCATGACGGTGGCGGCGCCGGCCTCCTCCAGGTGCTTGCAGAGCGTGGGGTCGGCCTGGCAGTAGGGCAGCACCACGAAGCCGAGCTTCACCAGTTGCTCCGTGGCCTTCAGGGTCTCGACGGAGTCGGGCAGGAGATAGCGCGGGTCGGGGTGGATCTCCAGCTTGAGCCAGTTGGTGCCGAAGGCCTCGCGCGCCATCTGGGCGGCGAAGACGGCCTCCTCGGCGTTGCGCACACCGCTCGTGTTGGGCAGGAGCTGGATGTTGGGGTTCCGCACGATGTGCGAGAGCAGGTCGTCCTCCTTGTCATCCAGTTCGATGCGCTTCATGGCCACGGTCACCATCTCCGTCTCCGAGGCGGCGATGGCTTGTGCCATGAGATTGTTGTTGTTGAACTTTCCTGTTCCCAGGAATAGGCGAGAGCCGAACGCCCTGCCAGCGATAGTCAGTTTTTTCATTTCTTATGTGTGTGTTTTATGATTCATGTGTTCCGGATGAGCGCCATCATCTCGTGGGTCTCCCGTGCCGGGTCGTCCGCCCGGAGGATGCTGCCGCTCAGCGCGATGCCTGTCACGCCCGTCTGCAGGATGTCGGGGATGTCGTCCCTCGTGATGCCGCCGATGGCCACGATGGGCAGGCCGATGCCGTGGGCCTTCATCTGCGACGTGATGCGCCGGTAGCCCTCCAGTCCGAGGACGGGTGAGAGCTTCTCCTTGGTGGTCGTGAAGCGGAAGGGGCCGCAACCGATGTAGTCGGCGCCCGCCTCGTAGTGGGCCATCACGTCGTCGAAGGTGTTGGCGGTGCCGCCGATGATGGCGTCGTCGCCCAGGATGCGGCGGGCCTCGGCGATGGGCATGTCGTTCTTGCCCAGGTGCACGCCGTCGGCGCCGATGACCTTCGCCAGTTCCACGCGGTCGTCGATGATGAAGACGGCGCCGATGGCCTGGCACCATTCCTTCACCTTCCACGCGACGGGCCTCACCTCCGCGTCGGTGGCCCCCTTCATGCGCAGCTGGACCCATTTGCAGCCTCCCGCCAGCGCCTCGTGGATGCCGTCGAGATAGCTCCTCCGGTCTGTCTGGTGCGAGATGTACTGCAGCTTGCAGGCTTCATTGAAAAGTGTTCTCATGAGAATGTCTCCTTTCTACCTCATTATATGGTGCAACATTCTTGGCCGCCAGCCCTCATCCTCCGCAGAAGGCCTTGATGATGACAATGTCGGCGCCCTCCGTGACGGGGGTGCTCCCCCATGCGTCACGGGGCACCATCTTGTTGCTGATGGCGATGGCCACGCCGGCGGCCGGCAGGCTCATCTCCTCGGCCAGTTGTCTCACGGTGAGAGCTTGGGTCTCAGTTTCCTTGTTGTTGATGTTTACTTTCATAGGGCGTTTCCTTTTTTTACATTAAAGAATCTACACACGGAAATGCCTCAGAAAGTGAGGAAAGACAAGAAACCCCTAGTCCAGGCCATGACAACCATAGATTAGGGGCTTCTCGCAGGACATGCGTCTTTGTGTTCCCTGACGCACATCCATGGTTATATCAATTTCCCTTCGCCAGTGCTAACTGGATCAGGTTCAATGGGTATAATCTCAGCCGATTTCTCAGCACCCCGTGATAATCGCCTGCAAATGTACGGATAATATCGGCAAGTCGCATCGAAGTCAAAGAATTTTAGGGTATATTAACATGATGTTGGCGATTGGGCTTGTGGCGGAGGCGTCCCCAAAGGCGTCCCGATGCCATTTGTGTCATTGGCCAGAATGTTGTAGCTTTGCTGTCGTCTCGCTCGTGGAGTCTCGCGGTATCCGTCACGTCAAGAGGAGACTGCGTTCTTTGACATGTTTTCATAGATAAATTCATGCAAGGGTGGTTCTATAATATAGAACTACCCGCAAATCATTGCGTAAATTGCCACGCAAAAAGATGCGATGACTTCCGGAAAATCCGTAACTTTGCATTCACACATAAAAACCTAATCAAGCGCCACAATCCATACACACTGCTTTATGAGAGTAAGCTTCCTGCAACGCCTGGTTGACATGGTGGCGCGCCGCCGCTGTTGCATCTGCCAGCGCCCCCTCGCCGTCGAGGAGCAATACGTCTGCGCCGCATGCAATCTTGCCTTGCCGCGTACCGACCACCTGGCCCATCCCTACGACAATCTCATGGCGCAGGTCTATTGGGGGCGTGTGCGGTGTGTGGGGCGCGCGGCGGCTTTCGTCTATCACTATTCGCATGCCGAGTCGGCCCACCCCCTCTATCAGCTCAAGTACTTGTCGAAGCCCGATGTGGGTGTCTATTTCGGCCAACTCTTTGGCCAGGAGATGGTGGCGAGTGGTTTCGCGGAGGGTGTTGACCTCATCATCCCCGTGCCGTTGGCGCCTCGCCGCATACGCGAGCGGGGCTACAACCAAAGCCTCATGCTGGCACGTGGGCTGGCGGCGGCCACGGGCATAGCCGTGGACGACACGTCGGTGGTGCGCACCCAGTTTGAGGAGAGCCAGACACGCCGTGACCGCTGGCGACGCTACGACAACGTGAAGGACGCCTTCGAGCTTCGCTGCGCCGACCACCTGGCCGGCAAGCACCTACTGCTCGTCGATGACGTGGTCACCACGGGGGCCACCTCCTGCGCTTGCGCCCATGCCATGGAGCAGGCCTGTCCTGCCAGCATCAGCTTCGCCAGCCTGGCCTTTGTCGACCATGACCGCTAAAAAAGCCCGTCAGGACTTTGTGTTGTCAGCGGTTTGCCTTACCTTTGCAATGTCATGACTACATATTCCCTTCTTTGGCATCGGTTGTTGCCACTCTATGATCCCGACGAGGCGCAAAGCATCGTCCGCTGGGTGCTCGACGCCCTCTTTGGCCTGTCGCTGACCGACATTGTCTGTGGCAAGGTGGATGGGCTGCCCGCCGATGACACACGCCGGTTGGAAGGCCTGATGCTCCGGCTGGAGCAGGGTGAGCCCGTGCAGTATGTCGTGGGCGAGGCGCCGTTTTGCGGCCGCACGTTTCATGTGGAGCCAGGCGTGCTCATCCCCCGCCCCGAGACAGAGGAGCTGTGTCGCCATGTCGTGGCGGCCAACCGCCAACCTTACTGTGCGCTGCAACCCCCTCGCCCCCTTGACGTGCTCGATGTGGGCACGGGCAGTGGTTGCATTGCCTGCACCCTGGCGCTCGACCTCTCGCCCGTGAGGGTGAGCGCCTGGGACCTCTCGCCTGAGGCGCTGCTCGTGGCGCGCGCCAACGCCCATCGGCTGCAAGCCGAGGTCAACTTCACCTGTCGTGACGCGTTGCTCGCCGCGCGTGAGGCTGAAGCGAACGGTGAGCCTGGGCGATGGGACATCATCGTCTCCAACCCCCCTTACATTGCCGAGAAGGAACAGGCCGACATGCGTCCCAACGTGCTCCGCCATGAGCCGCACATGGCCCTCTTTGTGCCAGATGATGATCCGCTCCGTTTCTATCGCGCCATCGCCCAGTATGCCCGTCACGCCTTGCGCCCCCTGGGGCAACTGTGGTTTGAGATCAATCCGCTGTTTGCCGCTCCGCTCGAGCGACTGCTGGTGGAGGAGGGCTTGGCGCAAGTGGCCGTCCTCGACGATGCCTTTGGCCGCAAGCGCTTCGCCAAGGCCCTGCAATCCAGCGACCAATAACCACTATCCCACCAACCCATCACGAAAACATGGAACACAAGCAAACCGTCAGCGAGGAGAAGGCACTAGCCACCCTGGCCGCCCTCTGCTCCAAGGCCGAGCATTGCGCCGGAGAGATGACCGACAAGATGCGGCGCTGGGGACTGCCCGAGGATGCCCAGCAGCGCATCCTCGACTACCTCATAGCCCATCAATTCATCGACGAGGACCGTTATTGCCAGGCGTTTGTGGAAGACAAGGTGAAGTTTGATGGCTGGGGGCGCCGCAAGATCGAGCAGGCCCTCTATGCCAAGCGAGTCAGCCGGGAGGCCATGACGCGCGCCCTCGACAGCGTGCCTGACGATGATTACCTCGCCGTGCTGCGCCCCTTGCTCCATGCCAAGTGGCCCACCCTCAAGGCGCGCACCGACTATGAGCGCAGCATGAAACTCATCAAGTATGCCATGGGGCGTGGCTTTGAGTTGCGCCTCATCCGCCTGTGCATCGACGACATGGCCGACGCTGAAGACCTCGACGAGGTGCTGTAGCGCACAAAAGCAGACACGCTGACATGGATTGCGTGGTGCGCCGAATATCTGGAATGAGTGAGGGGCTTTCCTTATTTGTCCAATTGGCGGACAATATATGCCCTTGCCCCATATAGCGGAACATTGGTGATGAGGTCTTGCTCCCGGTAGTCGCTCATGGAGAAGCGCAAGCCTCTCATGCCGGGATTGGCGGCCAAGGTGGTCTTGAGAGATTTCGACTGGAGATTTTCTTCCGCCTTTACCTCTATCGGGATGACGGAGGTGTCGAGCTGGATGACAAAGTCGAGTTCCAACTGACTGTTCTCCTTGCTGTAATAGTAGATGGGGAGCTGACTCAACGATTGCATCTGGCAACAGATGAAGCTCTCCGTGAAGTCACCTTTTCCCGTATTGGCATTATTTGCCAAAAGCAACAGAGCGGCCGGCGTGTCGCTCATTGCCCCGAGCAATCCGCAATCCAGCAAGAATAGTTTGAATGCACTCAGGTCTTCATGTATTTTCAAGGGGATTCCAAGCGTTTTAACGCGATTCACCATGTATATCAATCCGGCGTTGATGAGCCATTGGATGGCAAACTCATAATCCTTCGCCCTGGCTCCCTGCTTTACAACGCCATAGATGAACTTCTTGTTTTCTTTCGCCAGTTGCGAGGGGATGGATTTCCACACTTGGTTGATCCTTATCACTTGTTCTTTCGGGGCATGCTTAGATATGTCCTTTTCGTATGCCCATAGTATTTCTTTCTGTATTTCCCTCACTGCGTTGGCATCGTTTGTCTCTATGAATTTCTCCACGGCCTCGGGCATTCCGCCTACAAGATAATAGGTGCGTAGGTGTTGGTTGTATATGCTTCGGAGCGATTTCACCACAGCCCAGTTGCCCGACTGCAGCAAGTCCATCCTTTGCTTGTATCCACACGCCCAAATGAACTCCTCGAAGGTCATGGGATACATGTTCAGCGTGTTGACTTTTCCCACGGGGT
Organism: bacterium; assembly: GCA_963594895.1. Lineage (GTDB taxonomy): Bacteria > Bacteroidota > Bacteroidia > Bacteroidales > Bacteroidaceae > Prevotella. The sequence goes on from CAVBFJ010000018.1 coordinate 36,285, forward strand.
ATGATTCGCCTTGGTGAAGTGTCAATCCCAATAATGAACCAGCCACGGCGACATGGTATTCCCTGGCGTCTTCGCAGAAATATTTGAGCGATGCAAGGCCACGTGGCAGCTCTTGTATCTCGTCCATGATGATGAGGGTTTTGCCGGGCATGATGTTTTCTCCTGTGATGGCACTGAGTGTGAGGATGATTCGCTCGATGTTGTAGTCTGTGAACAAATCCCGGATCATTTCGTTGTTGTCGCAGTTGACATAGGCGACGTTCTCATACTCGCGTCTCCCGAAATCTTTGAGGATATATGTCTTTCCCACCTGTCTTGCTCCGAGTAGGACAAGAGGCTTTCTGTCCGCTCTGTTTTTCCAAGTGATGAGGTCTTGCATGATGAATCTTTCCATAAGTTTTTGCAATTTTGCTGCAAATATACTGAAAAACAATTAGATAACAAAATATGTTACACTTTTATGAGGGACTTTTTGTTCTTTCGCTACACTTTTATGATGGACTTTTTGGAATATCAACACATTTTTATGAGGGACTTTTTATTCTTTCGCTACACTTTTATGAGGGACTGGTCCTTATAACAAGGGAGTTCTGTAGATGGAAAGCCACTTGATTTGATGTTGTGTCTTCTCCTGTTATCACGTTTTGACCACCAAAAGGTGCGCAAAAAAACACGCATACGGTGGCAGGCTTCACTGCGACCGCATGCGTGTTTGGTTCGTGTGGCTATCCTCCGGTCATAAAAACCGCAGGCCATCCAGCGTTGTTATTTCAAGATTTTCTTTCCGTCCTTGATGTAGATGCCCTTGGGCAGGGTGTCGATGTCGCTGCCGAGGTACACGCCGTCGAGACTGTAGACGCCCCGCTTGCGTGTCGGCACGTCGCTGGCCTTTGCGCTTTGGACACCCAGGCTCCAGGTGTTGTGGAGATAATTGTTGGCGGGGCAGTTCAGCTTGGCAAACGCGTTGCAGATGGCTCGTGCCTTGCTTGGCTCCACGTCACTGAGGATGACGCAGGGCGCGCTTTCGACGAGCGCCTCGCTCTCAGCCTGTCCCAGGCCGGTGAGCTCCTGCACCAGGGACACGGCAGCCTCTTTGTCTGTGGGACATTCCTCAAGCACGACGTCGTAGTGTTTCGTCGTGTCGGGCGAGAACACCACATCGCTGGTCACGACCTTCCCGTTGAGCGTTATGGCTTGTTCTGTGTCGCTGAACGAGGCTCCTTTCGGCGAGGTGATCGTGCAGTTGACAAGCGTGAGCGAATTGATGTAGCAGAACGGGCTCTCGGTGCCTTTTGCCGTCACGGAGGCGTTGTTTATGGTGACGTTTTCCGCATCGTATCCCATGATGCCCCAGTTGCCTTGGATGGTCGCGGTGCAGTTGTCTATCTCAAGCGATTTGCGGAGGTAGATGCCGACACCGTTGACCGCAGCCACGTTGAGCGAGCCATAGCCCTTGATGACTGTCGGGTTGAAGTTCAAGTACATCCCCGAGTGTTTTGCGGATATGGTGTTCTCGCCTGTCACGTTGATGGTGAGCCCGTCGATGGAGTCATTGACAATGCCCTTCTCGTCCCCCGTCGCCGTGATCGTCGCGTCTTGGAGGAAGAGCGTCTTTTTCTCGGGGTCATATTTTGCGGTTCCGGTCACGCCCTCGATGACACTCAGGTCGTTGCAGTTGTTGCTTGTCACCTCCGTGCCGGCAATCTTCAGGCCATATTTTTTGGCCGTCCTCCTGATGACTATTCTGCCTACCACGGGCTTGCCGTTGAGCGTTATGGTGTGTTTCGACTTGTCGAACACGACGCCTTCGGGCTCCACGATCTCTGAGCCGTCTAAAACCAATGTTCCCGTATAGTTAATTACACCATATACATCAATCGTGTCCAAACACAACGCCGTTACGTCGGCATTGCGGAAGGTGAGGACGGATCTGACATCTATCAGGTCTGTTCCATTGAATGCATAGGGTCTATACGTCTTGATGTTTATTGTGCAGTCGTCGAAGGTAAGGGAGTCTCCGTATATGCTTTTGCCTGACAGTATGTCGAGTGATCCGCCTCCGGTGACGACCGTTGGAGCCTTCTCGACGCCGATGGGAGCTCCATAGGTCACTATGTGGTTTTCGCCCATCAAGCAAATTGTGAATTTCTTGTTTAAGTCATACCTGATGGCGGTGGATCTGTTTGTGGTGTTGATGACTGCATTTTTGAGATAGAGCGTAAATGTGTTGGGGTCGAACACCACGGCGCCGCTCACGTCTTTGATGACGCTGAGGTCGCTGCAGTTTGCGTTGGTCACCCGTTCGCCGTTTATCTGTACGTAGTAGAATATCAGTTCCTCTATCGTGACTTTCTCGGTTGTCACCGCTCCGTTGACCGCGACGGCTCTCAGCGACTTGTCAAACACCGCGTGGCTGGGCTTGGTGATGGCAACGCTGTCTTCGGGTGTGAGCGAGTCGAAGTTGATGATGGAGCCGTTGCTGCCCTGGGCCGTCACTGTTGAGCCGTTCCTGATGGTAAGGGTCCCTTCCCCTTCGCCACCCGAAATGCCATAGGCGCCCTTGGCGTTCACGGCGCAGTGGTTGATGGTGAGCGATCCGTTGGTGACGGCGATGCCGGAATGGTCGCTGCTCTCCACGTTGAGTGTCCCGTCTCCCTGGATGGTCATGGATTGTGCCGACGCTATGGCCGACATGTTCGCGTAAAGCTGGTTTTCGCCCGTCACCTTTATGACCAGGTCGCTTTCCGAAGTGTTCGTGATGGCTTCCCTGCCGCCTTCCACCTTGATGGTGGCGTTGTCGAGTGTGAGCGTCTTGGTGTCGGGGTTGTATCTTACTGTTCCGTTCACGGCTGGTATGCCGCTCAGGTCCTGGCAGTTCTTGCTCGTCACGTTGACACCGGCAATCTGCAAGCCGTAGGTTTGCGATTTCCCGATGACCACTTGGCTTGCCCATTCGCCATTGGTGACGATGCCCTTCAATGATTTTTCATACACCGCGCCGCAGGGCTTGGTGATCATGATTGTGCTGTCGAGTGTGAGGGCTGAGAAGAAGACGACCGCTCCATTGTTGCCCTCGGCTGTTATTTGCGCGTCGTTCTTGATGGTGAGCGCCTCTTCGCCGGTGTTGCCTCTCATGCCGTAAGCGCCTTTGGCGTTCACGGTGCAGTTGTCGATGGTGAGCGATCCGGATTCGGTTGTGATGGCGGCCTTGTATTCGCTCTGCGCATTGAGTGTTCCGCCTCCCTGGATGGTTACCGACTTGAAGGAGACGATTGCCGGGTAGTCGTCTGCGATGACACTGTTTTCGCCCGTTACATTGATGACAAGGCGTTTTATGGAACTGTTAGAGATGCCTTCGACGTCGCCTTTTGTCGTGATGGTGGCGTTGTCGAGGGAGAGCGTCTTGGTGGTGGCATCGTATTTCACCGTTCCGCTCACGCCGTCGATGACACTCAGGTCGTCGCAGTTGTCGCTTGTGACGTCGACGCCGGCAATCCGCAAGCCGTAGGTCTCTTGCGCCTTGGCTTGGGCTGCGCCCATGAGCAAGAGTAAGAGCAGCAACAATGCCCCTTCTCCTGTCTTGGCGAGGTGGAGTAATTTGTTCTTCATAACTGATTGTTTTTTCGTTCCTGTTGTGGCTGGTACCACTGGAAGGATGGTTGATAAAATGTCGTCTGGTGGGGTGGCCCTGTCCGCTCACCCCACGATGTAGCGTGCGTAGCGGCCGGTGGCCCGACGGATGAGGTCAACGAGCCCCCACGACACGGTGAAGGCCACCAGGGCGGCGAGGGGTATCTGCGCGGGGATGGGCACGCCGAGCCAGCGCATCAGCTCCACGCTGGGGCCGGTGAAGAGATAGTGGACCATGTAGACGCCGAAGCCGCAGGCGGTGAGGTTGGCCAACAACGACACGAGGCGTGGCGAGTGGATCCTCACATGCGCCACGAGCATGAAGACCGGGACGGTCATCATCACCACGTTGAGCGAGTTGTAGGTGAAGAAGAGCTCCAGCATCTCGTCGGTGCACCCGGGCAGGGCCGTCATGTGGCGGAAGCCCAGGAACGTCACGGCGTAGCCAGCGGCAAACGCGGGCAGGCCGAACGCCACGATACGGCCGATCGGGGCCACATGGTGGCGGAGATAATGGCCGAGGAGCAGGTAGCCGTTGAACCCCGCGAAGTAATAGAGCGCGTGATACTGGTTCCACGGGCAGGCGCCCCAGATGTAGGGCGACACGTAGTGGGCGTAGTAGGGCAGCAGCGTCGTGACGCCCCATGCCACGAGAAAGCCCAGCTTGGCCCGCTCCGAGGCCCGCTCCACCCATGCCGAGAAGATGGGCATGTAGAGGTAGAGGCCTATGAGCAGGTAGATGTACCAGAGGTGGACGGGGATGGACGCGAAGTTGAGCGGCATGGTGGCTATCCACTTCAGTGAGACGGCCATCGACTGCCGCGTGGCTTCCTCGCCGCTGTAGGGGAAGAAGTGGAGCAGCGTGTCAGGCGTGAAGCCCAGTGCGCCGAGCACCCATGGGAAGAGGTTGAACACGACGCCCCACACCACAAACGGAAAGAACACGCGGCCGATGCGCTTGCGGTAGAACGCCACGGTGTCCTGCTCCTTCAGGGGGAGGAGCAGGGCGCCCGTGAGCATCACGAAGAGGGGCACGCAGGGGCGCAACAATGCCCCATAGATGGCGCCCCACAACTTGATCTCGCCGATGCCGGCGGCCTCGGGGTCAGGACAGAAGTTGAACGGGTCGGTGGCATGGCAGCACACCACGGTGAACATGGCCACGAGGCGCATTGCGTCGAGCCAAACGATGCGTTGTGGGGATGCCATGGCTACTTGACGGCTATCTTCCAAGTCTTGCGCCCCTTCTTCACGATGACGATGCCACGCTGCGGCTGGGCCAGGCGTCGGCCGTCAAGGCTGTAGTAGGCCACGGGGTCGTCGGTGTCGTCGGCGCGCGTGTTGTCGCTCACCTCCACCTCACGGATGCCGTTGGCCACGGGGTCGGCGAGGAAGGCGCGGATGGCGGCTCCGAGGTTGACGTAAGCCTGTCGGCACTCGGGATACTGCGAGCCGCTGTAGAGATAGTAGGTGAAGATGTCCTCGCTCTTCTGCAGGCTGTCGGCCAGGAAGGCGCGTGCGCCCTCGCCATACTCGGCGATGACCTGGTAGGCCAGGTTGATGGTGTCGGCCAGGAGCATGTAGTTGCGGTCCGCGGAGACGTCGGCCGAGTTGGAGATGCGGTAGCCCGAGCGGTAGAGGGTGTCGAGCTCGGTGGTGAAGGGTGCCAGGACGGTTCCCTTGTCACACGTCATGTAGGCGGGCACGCTGGTGGTGGGTGTCAGCAGGCCGGCGTCGCGGCTGAGCGTGGTGCTGAGCGTGGTGCCGCGCCACAGGCCGTCGACGCTGGCGCAGGTGGTGTCGGTCGTGATGGCCACGTCGGCGGCCTCGATGGTGCGGAGGGCGTCGTGGTCGGTGAGATAGAGCAGCGGTGTCATGGCCTCCACCTCACGCACGTTGTCGACGGTGAGGCGTGCGCGGGCCACATCGGTGATGACACGTCCCTGCATGCCGTAGGGCAACGCCGCACGGAAGGGCACCACCACGTCGCCCCACTGTCCGGCGCGTGCGCTGTCGAGCACGAGCGTGGCGTGGCTGGCGGTGAAGGCTGTCGGGGTGGCAAAGTCATGGCTGGTGTGGATCTCCAGGCTGTCGCACATGCCGCCGGCAACAACGTTCTTGGCGCCGGTGATGGGTGTCGAGACGAAGAAGAGGGCGTTGGCGTTGGCCGCCTTCGGCTGGGAGGCCAGCTGGCTCACGGCCGTCATGTCATAGGCGGTGACCGATGGGTCGCTGGCCAGTTCGGTGAAGCGCGCGGCGCTCCAGTCGCCTGTCACCGTGGCCGTGCGGCCGTGGGCTGTCACTGCCAGGGTGGGGTTCTTCACGATGAAGTAGACCAGGCTGTCGGGCGTGTCGAAGATCATGTCTGTGCGCAGGCCGGCGTTGACACGCTTGGCCATCGAGGCGCGATAGTAGCGGCCCTCCTGCAGGCCGGTGAAGGTGAAGGTGGTGTCGCGCTGTTGTCCCACCTCGAAGGTCATCTTGCTCATGGCGCGTGTGGCGCACTTGTCCCACTCGCCCGTGGTGCCGTTGAGGCTGTCGATCTGGCAGGTGAACGCGGGCTGGCAGAAACTGCCGTTGGTCCCATTGGTGAGGCTGACGGCGATGATGGCGTGGTTGTCGTTGACCTGCTGGTAGCGGATGCCGTCATGGTCGACGCTCTCTGTGCTTGCCTCCACGCTGATGCTGTTCAGGTGCAGGTCGGCGACGCTCTGGCTCACCTCCACCGACATCGTGTCGAGGATGTTCTGGTTGGCGTCGGCCAGCCAGATGTAGAGGCGCTTGTTCTGTGTGGGGCGATAGGTGAAGCTGAAGGTGGCGCTGTCGCCCGAGGCGATGTAGGTGGTCGCCTCGCTGTCTGTGGAGCGTGTGGGCAGGGTGTTGGAGAAGTTGCAATAGACGTAGACGCCGCGGTAGCTGAGCGTGCCGAGGTTCGTGACGGTGGCGGTGATCTGCCCGTCCGTGCGGTAGTACATCTTGCCGCAGTCGAGGCTGCCCTTCAGGTTCTGCCGCTTGGGTGTGATGTTGGCCAGCACGGCCTGTCCGCTGTTGAAGCCGTTCATGCCCGTGGAGTCGTCCACGGTGTAGTAGCCGTCACCTTGTCCGCCCCATCCGAAGTTGAAGTGGAAGAGGCCCGTCGAGGCCTGGTAGCCGTCGAGCACCACGGCGTGGCCGCCCTGGGTGTCGCTGGCGCCCGAGTAGAGTAGGGGGCGTCCGCCGCGCACATTGGAGTAGACGATGTTCTCCCACGACTCCTGGCTGTAGTTCCACTTGCCGAGGTAGTCGTTGTTCAGGTTGAACTGTCCTGACATCGCCTCGCCCATCTTGTCGGTGTTGCCGGCAGTGGCCGTGCCGTCCTGGTAGCCGTAGCCCAGGTGGGCGCAGGTGCCGAGGGCGTACATCAGCACTGCCACGGCTGAGTCTTGCTGGAGTGTCCCGGTGCCGCTGAGCTTCATCAGGTCGTAGCGCACGGGTGTTCCGGCGGGCAGCGACATCGTGACGGGGGCGTGGAACCATCCCTCGTTGTAGGTAGGCGTGGCGTAGAGCAGGGCGTCGGGGTTGTCACGGTGGAAGTAGTAGACGATCTGCGAGGCGGCCGTGGCCTCACATCCCGACAGGGCCTGCTGGTTGTTGTCGGAGCGGCGTGGGGCCAGCATGTTGTAGGGGTATCCCTGGCTCCAGTGGGTCTTCACCAGGGGTTGCACGTCGACCCATTGGCTCTTGTAGGAGGGCACCTGCAGCCGCTGGGCCACCGAGCGCTTGGGCGCCTTGCGTGCGCCCGTCTTCTGGGCCTGTTGCAGGGCCTCGATCTTCTTGGCCCATGATGCGAGCAGGCGCTTCAGTCCGTCGGGCAGGTTGTCGGGGTCATAGTCGCCTTGGTCGGTGTAGCCCAGGATGGGGGCTGTCTCGTCGTCGCCGCTGGCGATGACATAGCCCTTGCCGGCACCGCGCGAGAAGACGTAGTAGGGCGCGTTGGCCACGTTGTCGGACGTGGCGTCGCTGATGCCGACAAACTGTTGCGCCACCTGGCGTGCCTCCCGTCGGCTGATGGGGTTGGCTTGGGCCTGCAGGCCGAGCAACAGCGCGCAGGCAGTCAATGTGTATTTGATTTTCATATATATAATAGGTTTCTTTTGGCAAAGGTATCACTTTTTGGGCAGACAAGCCGCTTGTCCGTCGTTTTTTTTGGTCCTTTGTCGTCACTCGCATCCCTCCCAGGGGAAGAATCTTGTGTGGTCGGTGCGGTTTATTGCTGAAAATGCACTGCGTTCAGTGCAGTTTGTTGCCGAAACTGCACTGCGTTCAGTGCAGTTTATGACTAAAAATGCACTGTATTCAGTGCAATTTCTTGTAAAAAGTGCACTGGGTTTAGTGCACTTTTGGAAAATATGCGTAACTTTGCACCTAAACAAATGACAACTAATATGGAACAACTGCAATCCACATTTCATAAACTACTGAGAGAAACCAGCACGTCATTTCATCGCTATTTGTACGACCGTGTCAATTGGGACGTTCGCATGATAGGTCTCGTGGGCCCAAGGGGCGTAGGCAAGACCACCCTGGTGCTCCAACACATAAAAGAACAGTTGCCGCAAAAGGAAAGCCTCTATGTGCAAGCGGAAGATTTTTATTTTGCCAGCCACAGCCTGGTGGAACTTGCTGATGCCTTTGCGAAGATAGGCGGCAAGTACTTGTTCGTTGATGAAATCCACAAATACAAAGACTGGTCAAGGGAGCTGAAGCTGATTTATGACTATCATGCTGAATTGCATGTCGTGTTTACGGGGTCATCAGTGCTTGACATAGTCAAGGGAGCTTTCGACCTTAGCCGGCGCGCCTTGATGTATGAGATGCAGGGCCTGTCCTATCGTGAATATCTAGAACTGTTTCATGGTGTCCACTTCCCACGGTGTGCCCTTGAGCAAATCCTTCGGCAAGAGGTGGAAATCCCCGCTGGTTTTCTGCCCTTGAAGCATTTTGCGGATTATCTGCAAAGGGGATATTACCCTTTTGCAAATGGGAACATCACGCCATACATACAACAAGTGGTCAATGCTACCATCGAAATGGACATCCCCCAATATGCCGACCTTTCTGTCTCGACCGCAAGAAAACTGAAGCGTCTGCTTGCCATCATTGCCCAAAGCGCTCCTTTCAAGCCCAACATGTCCCAAATCGGGGGGCAACTGGAAGTTTCGAGGAACAACGTCGCCGACCTCTGTGCCTACCTGGAAAAGGCCGGGCTCATCAGCCAGCTGCGCACCTCAACAAATGGCATACAAGGACTGGGCAAGGTCGACAAGGTCTATCTTGACAACCCCAACCTCATCTATTCCCTCGGTTACCCAAATGTGGAGATCGGAACCGTCAGGGAAACGTTCTTCTTCAACCAAACCCGTTCCCAGGCGCACGTCACGGCCTCGCCCATCTCCGACTTCCTCATTGATGGCAAATACACCTTTGAGGTGGGAGGAAAAAAGAAAAAACAACGTCAACTGCAAGACACCCAAAATGGGTATGTCGTAAAAGATGACATCGAGACGGGATATGGCAACATCATCCCCCTGTGGATGTTTGGCATGTTGTACTGACACCCTCCAAAGGAAAGAATGCCAATGTGTCGGGGAGAAATGTCAAAAAGCATAGGCTGCAAACCAAAAAACTTAGTAACTTTGCGAAAACAATCATCAACAAAAACGGACACTGCTAAAACATCAGACCTATGAGACATGCCTTTCTCTTCAGTGTGATATGCGTGGGTGCTCAAGCCCTCGCAGGTAATGTGGTCAGCCTCAGCGGCGCGTGGAAGGCCTCCTTCGACGGCGCCACCCATGCGGTGACGCTGCCCGGCTCGATGCTCACCAATGACCTCGGCGACCTGCCGTCGGTCAGCACCCAGTGGACGGGGTCGCTCTACGACTCGTCCTTCTACTACAATCCCTACATGGAGAAGTATCGCCAGGCCGGGCGCATGAAGTTCCCCTTCTTCCTCACACCCAACCGCCACTATGTGGGCACGGTGGCCTACAGCCGCACGGTGACGGTGCCCAAGGCGTGGAAGGGACGCCGCGTGGAGCTCTTCCTGGAGCGTCCGCACATCGAGACCACCGTCACCGTGAACGGCCGCCCGGTGGGCCACCAGATGAGCCTCAACACCCCACATGTCTACGATGTGACCGACTGTCTGCAGTATGGGCGCGACAATGAGCTCACGATCACCGTCTACAACGGCATCGAGAACGTCTGCGTCGGACAAGACTCGCACAGCGTGACCGACCAGACGCAAGGCAACTGGAACGGCATCGTGGGCCGCATGGAGCTGCGCTGCACGGGGCGGCAGCCCGTGGGCCGCGTGGCGGTCTTCCCCGACATCCACCAGCAGGTGGCGCGCGTGGTGGTGCCCCAGGCCAAGGGCAAGCTGCGCTTTGAGCTCGACGGCGCGCCCGTGGCCGCGTCACGGCAGGACGACTCCACCTATGTGGTGCCCATGACGGGTGCTCAGCTGTGGTCGGAGTTCACGCCGCGCCTCTATCGGCTGGCCGTCTGCTCGCGTGACGACACCGTGCGCACCACTTTCGGCATGCGCGAGATCACCGTCAAGGGCATGCAGGTCTACCTCAATGGTGAGCCCATCTGGATCCGCGGCACGGTGGGCAACTGCGACTTCCCGCTCACGGGCTTCCCGCCGACCGATGTCGACAGTTGGAAGGCTGTCTTCACCAAGTGCAAGCAGTATGGGCTCAACGCCATGCGCTTCCACAGCTATTGTCCGCCCGAGGCCGCGTTCGCCGCAGCCGACGAGGTGGGCTTCTACCTCCAGCCCGAGGGTCCCAGCTGGCCCAACCACGGCGTGAAGATGAACCGCGGCATGTACATCGACACCTATCTCATGGACGAGACCAAGCGCATGACCGCCGCCTACGGCAACCACCCGTCGTTTGTCATGATGTCGGCGGGCAACGAGCCGGCCGGCGACTGGGTGACATGGGGCGACCGATGGGTGGACTACTGGAAGAAGACCGACGCGCGCCGCATCTACGCCAGCTTCAACGTGGGCGGCGGATGGGCCTGGGACGACGGATCGCAGTATCACGCCAAGGCCGGGGCGCGTGGCCTTGACTGGGACCGACACGCCCCGCAGAGCACCGACGACTACTATGATCAACTGCTTTACCCGCGCAACTACAAGGGCACCGAGCCCAACAACGCGCCCATCATCGCACACGAGCAGGGACAGTGGTGCGCCTTCCCCGACCTCAGCGAGCGCTCGCAGTACACGGGTGTCTACAAGGCTTACAACTTCGACATCTTCGCCGACCTGCTGCGCGACAATGGCATGGAGCGGATGGCCTCTAAGTTCCTTCACTCCAGCGGCAAGCTGCAGACCCTCTGCTACAAGTATGAGATAGAGCGCAACCTGCGCACCAAGGGCTATGCCGGCTTCATGCTCCTCGCCCTCAACGACTACAGCGGACAGGGCACGGCGCTCGTCGGGCCGCTCAACGTATTCTTCCGCGAGAAGGGGTATGTCGACAGCACGCAGTGGCGACAGTTCTGCAACGACGTGGTGGTCATGGCCGAGTTCCCAAAGTTTGTCTTCACCACCGGCGAGAAGGCCGACGTGGCGGTCGATGTCTACAACGCCACAGGCGGCCGCACGCTCAGCCAGGCGCGCCTCTCCTATGCCATCTCGCCCTCGGTGGCCGGCGGCACCGTGCTCACGGCCGACCTGCCGGCGGGCAAGAGCCTGAAGGTGGCGCGCGTGCCCCTCTTCACCGACACCACGAAGCCGGGCAAGTACACGCTGACGCTCACCCTCGCCGACGGCCAGTGCAGCTACACCAACACCTACGACTACTGGGTCTATCCTGCCCAGGAGGCTGAGGCCGCGCCCAAGGACATCTACGTGGCCGACACGCTCGACGCCAAGGCCGTCAGCATCCTCAAGAAGGGTGGCAAGGTGCTCATCACCGCCGCGGGGCGCGTGCGCTATGGCAACGACGTCAAGCAGCAGTACCTGCCGGTCTTCTGGAACACCAGCTGGTTCAAGATGAGACCGCCACACACCACGGGCGCCTACATCGACACGCAGCACCCGCTCTTCCGCGAATTCCCCACCGACGACTGGTCGAACCTCAACTGGTGGGAGCTGCTCAACCGCGCGCAGGTCATGAACCTCTCGGAGCTGCCCGCCGATTACCAGTCGCCCGTGCAGCCCATCGACACCTGGCATGTCAGCCGCAAGCTGGGCATGGTCGTGGAGGCCAATGTCCTGGGCGGACGCCTACTCATGACCACCATGGACATCACCTCCGACCTCGACCGCCGGCCCGTGGCCCGGCAGATGCGCAAGGCCATCATCAGCTACATGCAGTCGGCCGACTTCCGCCCGTCGCTGACGCTCGACGAGCAGGTCGTCACCGACTTCTTCACCAAGACGGCGCCACCCGTTAACATGTACACCCACGACTCGCCCGACGAGCTCAAGCCCAAGCTCAAGTGACGTGGTTGGGGCCATGTTGATGTCATGAGACATGGCGGCGCCCGAAAAGGCATGCGGGCGCCGACAACGAGGCGCAAACGCTTTTTCAATGAAAAAAGAGGGTGATGATGGGTGATTATCAGAATAATTGTGTAACTTTGCATCCCGTCACGTTGCGCCCGTGGCGAAATTGGTAGACGCGCCAGACTTAGGATCTGGTGTTTTGCGACGTGCAGGTTCGAGTCCTGTCGGGCGCACAAAAAAAGTCCTAACCGCTCTTGATGATGTGGTTAGGACTTTTTTATTCATGGGTCGCACCCGACATTCTGTAAATGATTTTATATAAAAACACCCTCCTCTCCTCCATTAGCATTTGGGCCGTCGGCCCAATAAGAGGTTGTCCCTGTTTCCTCTCCGTTGGGCTGGGCAGTGAGGGTTGTAAAAAGTTGTATGGGTTGTATGGGTTGTCTTAAACCAAGACGCTTGATGCTTATGGAGCAGGAATATAAGACAACTCGGACAACCCTTACAACTTTTTACAACCTTCCAGGTAGGGTGTTAAAAATCAGTTTCAAAATCTGACACGATTCTGATACAAAATATTTGCGGTTTCGAATTTACAGTCTTCCGCCCGTGGCATGTCCCCGAAGGGGGCTAACTATGCATAACCGC
>CAVBFJ010000019.1:0-48714 GCA_963594895.1 bacterium
TTTTTGCCCAGCCCCGTATGGGCGATATAGTATAGGATAGTGACTCGGCCCTATTTGGGGACGTTTGCTGATAAATGTGCCCCTGTAGGGGACGCATAATTAGAATACGGATGAATTATGCGCCCCTTACAGGGGCAGATGGTGTGCGAATGTGGAAAATTTCGAGCGAGACCTAAATACAAGGTGAAATGGTTGTACGAACCTATCGAAAAACCTTGTTTATCAACGAATTGAAAAATTTAAAGTTGTCAAAAACGATCTTGCTCAAAATGCTTATATTACCCCTCTCGTTATTTGACGACAAACTTCTTGCCGTTCTGGATGTAGATGCCTGCCGTCGGCTTGGAGACCCTGCGGCCGGAGAGGTCATAGATGGGGGCGTCCTTTGCGGCCTTCACCGTTGCAGGGGCGCTGATGCCGTCGAGCGTTCCCCAGGTGAAGGACAGGTAGCCGTCGTGGATAAGACCCTTTTCGCCATAGTCGTAGCAATAGATATAGAGTTCGCCTTTCTCCTCATCACCGTCGAATATGGCGTAGCCTTCTGATGTGTCGAGCCACACATAGTTGTTACCGGGATAGATGTAGTAGAAATACGCGCCGCTGTATCCTGCTGTCTGGTAACCATTGGAGATGGAGATTCTGCTGTCAGCCACCTTAAACTGGATCTCGTTTGGCATGGCACCCGCATCACACTTCAGGATATAGTCGTAGTCGTCACAGCCCGAGTACTTTTTGAGCGTCGTCCTTCCGACATAATAATCCGTGTTGGTGTCGTAGTCGTTATAGGCGATGCCTCCTTCCACTGTCCAGTCCTTCGTGACAGATCCCTTTGCCAGCACGACCTTCGCGCCGTCGGAGATATAGTTGGTCCCATAATACCATCCACCGAAGTCATGTACCGTGATGACGCCGTCGTCGGTGAAGTCAGCCGTGACGCTGCCCGTGCCGTCCGCCGTGGCGGAAGAGGCGAATGTGGCCCATGACAAGACCCCCGGAGACAGCGTGATGGTCTTGGCGGCAAGGTCGACAACGCCCGTCAGGCTGGAGCCGAAGTCGAGCAGGTTGCTGACCGTCACGGTGCCGTCAGCGTTCTTGTCGATCTCCACGTTATATGTCTTGGTAGCCATGTTGGTTGCCTGGGTGTAACTGGTGATATTCTCCGTACCCGTGGCCCTGGCGGCATAGACACCTACCAAATCGTCGACCGACTCAACGGCGGCATTGCTCATCAAGCAACAGAAGGCCATCATCAGTGATAGTGTAAATCTTCTCATACGCATAACATTTTAAACGTTCTACAATATATTACATTAAATCTCGAAAACCATGCTGAGAGTAACAAGTTTGGTTCATAGCCCTTCGTAAAGCCTATGGCATACGTTGGCCTTGTCTGGACAATCCCTTTCCTCTTACAATCTTTTCACGTGGCAAAATTACATATTTTCAGTCATACAACAAAACAAATGACAGAAAACTTTCGTAAAAAGTAATATTTTGTCAGCACACAACCCTTCACAACATCGATCCGCAACAAGGCTGCCCGTCACTGGGGCGTCGCGCGCCGTGGCTTCCCGTGGTCACCTCTGGCCAACCAGCCTCCTGAGTTCGGCACGTGCAATCTTCCCATTGGCCGCCATCGGGATGGCGGCTACGGTGATGTATTCGCGTGGGCGCCAATACCTGGGCAGCTTGTCCTCCACGCGCGCCCTCAGCGCGGCGAGCATCGCCGCCACGTCGGCCTCGGCCATGTTGTCCGCCGTCCCTGTCTCGACCACCATCACGACCGCCTCGCCCAACTTGCTGTCGGGCTTTGACGTGACGGCAAAGGGGATCGGGAGCAAGGGCCTCAGCAAGCGCTCCACCTCCTCGGCCTGTATCTTGATGCCGCCACTGTCGATGACGTTGTCGATGCGTCCGAGGATGCGGAAGCGCCGTCCGTCGGGCGCAAACTCCGCCACGTCGTGCGTGACGAGCGTCCCCTCGACAAGCCTTGGCGCCTCAACACACAGGCAGCCGTCATCGCCACACCACACGTTGACGCCCGGCAGGGGCGAGTAGAGGTCGTCGGCCTCCGGTCCGCTGATGCGCCTCATGGCAATGTGCGACAACGTCTCCGTCATGCCATAGGTGCTCCAGACGGCATTGGGGAAGTCTCTGAGCAGGGTGGCCAGCTTCGGGTCGACGGCCCCGCCTCCGATGATGAGGTTGCGTATGTCGCGCAACTTGCCGAGGTCCTCCCGATGCTCCACGCTGCACGCCACCTGCAGCGGCACCATGGCCGCAAACGTCGGCGCCTGGCGCAACGCGGCGAGGGGGCGCGAGGACGGCTTGACGCTGACCAGTCCCATGCCCGCCACCATGCTCCTCACGACCACCATCTTGCCGGCGATGTATCGCAGGGGCATGCAGAGCAGCGCCGTGTCAGCGTCGGTGAGCCCGAGGAAGCGGCACGTCATGCGCGCGCTCTCCTCCATGCGCCGTTTCTCCACGCGCAGGGTCTTCGGCGCGCCCGTCGACCCGCTGGTGTGCACGGTGACACAGTCGTCGGCCGACCGCCACTCCTCGAGAAACGCCCTCAGCGCCTCCTCAGCGTCATAGTCCGTCATCATGGCTGTCTGTTTGTGTCGCTCCATTGCCCGTTGTCCGACAACCTGAAGATGAGGTTGCCCCTGACGACAGTGCGCGGCTCGAGGTTGTCGGTGTAGAGCGTGCCCGTGCCGAGGCCCTGGGCCATGCACGGCGCGGCCGAGGCGTCGGGCAGAAACTCGCACGCGGCCAGCTGCGCCACCGCGTCCAGCCCGACGCTGCCCTCGAGCGCACTGGTGATCCAGCATCCCACCTGGCGCTCGCGCGCCATCCTGATCCACTCGCGCGTGCCCGACAGGCCGCCATGGAGCGACGGCTTGAGCACCACATACTGCGGGCGCACGGTGTCGAGCAGGTCGCGCTTCGCCTCGGGGTCGTTCACCCCGATCAGTTCCTCGTCGAGGGCTATGGGCAGCGGCGTCGTGGCGCAGAGGCGTGCCATGGCCTGCCAGTCGCCCTGCCTGATGGGTTGTTCGATGGAGTGGATGCCGTAGCGCGCGAGTTGCTCCAGTCGCAGCGGCGCGTCGGCCACCGAGAAGCCGCCGTTGGCGTCGACCCGCAGCTCCACCGCCTGTGGCGAGAAGCGCTTGCGGATGCTCTTGACCAGCGCCAGCTCGGAGTCGAAGTCGATGGCGCCAATCTTGAGCTTGACGCACGTGAACCCCTCGTTGAGCTTCTGCTCCATGCGCCGGTTCATCTCGTCGAACGATCCCATCCACACCAGTCCGTTGATGGGGATGCCCTGCTCTCCTCGCGCAAAGGGCGTGTCGTAGATCACGTCGCCCTGCCGCAGGCGCATGAGGGCCGTCTCGAGCGCGAAGAGCACCGACGGGTAGGGTCGCAAGAGCGCCTCGTCGATGTCGCCGCGCGCCTCCACCGCATCGCAGAGACGCCGCAGGTCATCCGCATAATGGTCCGACCAGTCGCAGCTGAGGTCGGGCAGCGGCGCGCACTCGCCCACCCCCACCCTGCCCGGGCAGTCGGAGGCCGTGGCCCTCAGCAGCCATATCTGTCGCGTCGTGTACACGCCGCGCGACGTGCCGGCCGGCTGGCGGAAATGCAGCAGGCGCGGCTCGATGGATATTCTCAGGTTGTTCATCACCATAGCCACAGGCCGTCAGGGCAGTTTGGGATACTTGCTGAAGTCGGGCTTCCGCTTCTCGAGGAAGGCCTTTCCGCCCTCCTGGGCCTCGTCAAGGAAATAGTAGAGCATGGTGGCGTCGCCGGCCAGCTCCTGTATGCCCGCCTGCCCGTCGAGCTCGGCGTTGAGCCCTGCCTTGATCATGCGCAAGGCCAGCGGACTGCGCTCCATCATGGTGTGTGCCCACTCCATGCACTCGTCCTCGAGCCTGTCGAGCGGCACCACCTTGTTGACCATCCCCATGCGCTCGGCCTCCTGTGCCGAGTACTGGCGGCAGAGAAACCATATCTCGCGCGCCTTCTTCTGGCCGACGATGCGCGCCAGGTAGGAGGCGCCGAAGCCGGCGTCGAACGATCCCACCTTGGGTCCCGTCTGCCCGAAGATGGCATTGTCGCTGGCTATGGTGAGGTCGCACATGAGGTGGAGCACATGTCCGCCACCGATGGCGTATCCGTTGACCATGGCGATGACGGGCTTGGGCAGCGATCGTATCTGCTTCTGCACGTCGAGCACATTGAGGCGTGGCACGCCGTCCTGTCCCACGTATCCGCCACGTCCCTTGACGTGCATGTCGCCACCGGAGCAGAAGGCCTTGTCGCCGGCTCCAGTGAGTATGACCACGCCGATGTCCTGCGCCTCGCGGCAATGGGCGAAGGCCCTGCTCATCTCGTGCGTGGTGAGGGGTGTGAAGGCGTTGCGGTAACGCTCGCGGTTGATGGTTATCTTGGCCACTCCCTCACATTCTTCGAAGAGGATTTCCTTGAAGTCGAAACCCCCGATGGTTTTCCACAATCTGTTTGCCATAAGTATTATAATGATGTGTTTCTGATCAGTTGTCTGCAGGCCCTCTTCAGCCTCTCGGCCAGGGCCGCGTATTCGCGCCTGTCGTCCTCGGTGCGCGTGAAGACCTCGAGCACCACGGGGCGCTCGGCGGCGTCGTCGAGGAGGCGGTCCATCGACCGGGCGAGCTCGTCGGCGCCGTGCGCCTGCAGGTACTCCACATGGTGCTGCTCGCACACGCCCCTTGCCGAGACGGCGTGCTGCCCGGCCACGAAGCGCATCGTCTCGGGCTTGAGGCTCAGTCCGTCAAGGTGTGAGAAGATGGCGCCTCCGGAGTTGTTGACGAGCAGTATCCTCAGGTTGCCCCGCAGACGGTCGTTCCAGAGGGCGTTCTGGTCGTAGAAGAAGCTGAGGTCGCCCGTCACGCAGACCACCTTGTCGCTCGTGGCGAGCGAGAAGCCGGCCGCCGTGGAGAGGCTACCCTCGATGCCGTTGACGCCGCGGTTGCACCACACATAGTGGTGGGCGTAGAGCGCGCCGACCCTCACGGCCATGCTGTTGGCGTAGTGCACGTGGCAGGGTGCGCCCCAGCGTGCCATCCGCCCCTCCAGTTCGCTCACGGCCATGATCATCGAGTAGGCCGGGCTGTGGCTGGCTATGGCCTCCGTCGCCGCGCCAACGGCCGATCGCCAACGGCCGAGTGCCGGGCAGGGCACCGTGTCCGCCGCCTCCACGTCGAGCAGGGCGCGCAGGAACGTCTTGGCGTCGGCCCTGATGACGCCCGTCTGCGCTCCGAACGTGTCGTGCGCCACCCCGTCGGCGTTGACCTCCCAGTGCTCGCCGACGGCATGCGCGCGGAGGTATCTCTTGATGTTCTTGCCGATGAAGTTGCCTCCCATCGAGACGAGGAAGTCCACGTCGTCGACGGCCCCGGCGCCCATCAGGGCGCCCATGACGCTGTCCGCCGGCCCGGCGGCTGACGACGCGAGACACTCGCTGACCACGACGCAGCGGCTCTCCAGCTGGCGCAGCAGGGCGTCGGTCTCAGGGTCCTCAGAGGGCAGCTGGCCGACGACGATCATGCGGCGTGGCGCCCCCATGAAGCGGCGCGCTACGCTGAGGGCCTCCTGCCCGAGGGTGTCGCACACGAGGGGCCGTATGCACCTGGCTGTCGGCAGGTGCGGTGTGTTGAAGGAGAAGAAGGGCTCGCTGATGTGCAGGTTGATGTGCACGGGCCCGCGCTCGCCTCCGAGGGCCTCGTTGAGCGCCGTGTTGATCTGCAGGACCTGCATGCCGCGGGTGTCGTCGTCGCTCTCCTCGGCGTCGGCGAGGTCGACCTGCGCGCGCACGAATGGCGCCAAGGCGCCGTGCTGGCGCATGGTCTGCCCGTCGTTGCGCCCTATCCACGGCTGGGGCCTGTCCGCCGAGACCACGACCAGCGGCACGTGCCTGTAGTAGGCCTCGCACACGGCGGGCGCCGCGTTGAGCAGGGCCGAGCCGCTTGTCAGGCAGAGCGCCACCGGCTGGCGTGTGGCCAGCGCGATGCCCAGGGCGCAGAAGGCGGCCGACCGCTCGTCGGTGACGGCATGGCACTCGACGTCGTCGGCCTCGCAGAAGTTGGCCACGAGGGGTATGTCCCTCGAGCCGGGGCAGAGGACGGCCTGTCGCACGCCCTTGGCGATGAGCAGCGAGGTGAGCAGGTTGACTGTGTATTTGTCGGAAAACATGCGTGTGTGATTTCAGGTTGGTGATGTCAGCCCGTCAAGCGTCCTGCGCATGGCGAGCATCTTGTTGGCCGTCTCCGTCCACTCGTCGGCCTCTGTGCTCTCGGGCAGCAGTCCGCCGCCGGCATAGAGGGTGCACGAGCGCGTGCCGATGCGCATGCAGCGCAGCGTGACGAACAGGCGTGCCTGGCGCGCCGCGCCGTCCACCGTGCCGCAGAAGCCGCTGTAGTAGCGTCGCCGGTTGTGCTCGCGATCCAGGATGAAGCGCTTGGCCGTGTCGGCGGGCAGGCCGCAGACGGCGGGTGTGGGATGGAGGGTGGCGGCCACCTGCAGGGGCGACAGGCCGTGGGTGGCTCCGGCCGCGAAGGTGAAGACCGTCCTGATGTGTGCCAGCGATCCGGCGCGGACCGTCGTGGGGCGGCTCTCGCTGTAGTGGATGCGCAGGGCGTCGAGTTGGCGGCGTATGTACTGTGAGACGCAGGCCTGCTCGCAGCGGTTCTTGTCGTCCCACGCCAGTCGGCCGGGGTCGCCGTCGGCGGCCAGCGGTTGGGTGCCGGCCAGCGCCATCGTCGCGCAGGTGTCGCCCCGCTGCTCAAAGAGCGTCTCGGGCGTGGCGGTGAGCCACGTGCCCGTGAGCGGTGTCGAGACGAGGGCCACGAAGCAGTTGGGGTTCTGCCGCGCCGCCGCCGCGAAGAGGCGTGTGCACGAGGGCTCGCGGTGGAGCGGCAGGCGATGGCTGCGCGAGAGGACGAGCTTGTCGAACGCGCCCCGGACCAGGGCGTCGTGGAAGGTCGCGAAGTCGGCGGCGTAAGCCTGGCGATCGGCGGCGGCCGCCGGCGCCGTCGTCTCCGCGTCGGCGATGTCGTCGATGTCGAAGATGTCGGCCGGCAGCGCCTCCAGCTCGTCGAGGGTGATCGCGCGGGCGTGGTGCGCGTCGACCTCGACGACGGGTGTCCGCGCGTCGGCCTCGAAGGGCGCGAAGAGGAAGGCCGACGGCCGGCACGGCGCATCCGGGGAGTCCAGGGTGCGCAGCTCGGCGTCGGCTATGTACCGGCACTGGTCCCCCTCATTGGGGAAGCGATAGATGACACAGTTTTTCACGCGCCGCCCTCCTCTGTCCGCTTGCGCGCCGACGGGGTGGCAGGCCGCTCTCCAGCGGCGAAAATGGTTGTCCTGAGGTGTTTCATATCACAATGTGTGTGCGGCGTGGCGTCAGGCCTTGTCGCCGTAGCAGAGGTCGCCGGCGTCGCCGAAGCCCGGCACGATGTACTGGTGCTCATTGAGGCCGGGGTCGACGGCGGCGCACCAGACGGTGGTGTCCTCGGGGAGGGTCTTGGCGATGTGGTCGATGCCCTGCGGTGTGGCGATGACGCAGACCACGTGCACCTTGCGCGGCGTGCCCTTGGTGAGCAGCGCCTTGTAGCCCATCTCCATCGAGCCGCCGGTGGCCAGCATGGGGTCGACGATGAGCAGGGTGGCGCCGTCGAGGCTGGGCGTGGCGAGATACTCCACGTGTATGCCGACCTGCGTGTGGGCCTCGTCGGTGTATTCGCGGTAGGCGCTGACGAAGGCGTTGGCGGCATGGTCGAAGATGTTGAGGAAGCCCTGGTGGAAGGGCAGCCCGGCGCGGAAGATGGTGCCGAGCACCAGGCGGTCGGTGGGCACGTTGACGTGTGCCGTGCCGAGCGGTGTCTCGACGAGGCGCTCCTCATAGTCGAGCGTCTTGCTGAGCTCATAGGCGATGAGCTCGCCGATGCGCATGATGTTGTTGCGGAAGAGGAGGCGGTTCTGCTGGTAGTCGCGGTCGCGCATCTCGGCCATGTACTTGTTGATGATGGAATTGGTCTTGCTGAAGTCTATTACTTTCATGGGTTATGCTTGTTTTCGTGTGTGGGGCGGCTGCGGGTATGCCGCAGCCGCCCCACCTCGTTTCGGGTTTGCTGTCTCGTTTCTCAGAACCTGACGGTCTTCTTCGCGCCGGTGGCGAGGGTCACGGTGACGGTCTTCTGGTCCTTGGACACCTTGACGGCCTTGACGGGCTGCAGCTCGCGGTCGGTGAAGGGCTGGCCCTTCTTCCAGAGCTGCAGGGTGACGAGGATGCGCGCGCCCTCGACCTTCTGGCGCAGGGTGGGCAGGGCGCAGACGCCGGCCGCCGGGTGCAGGCCCTTGGGGAAGATGACGTCGGCCGCCTGGTCCCAGCCGTAGAGGGGCACCATGGCGAGCGTGTAGTCGCCGTTGCCGACGGTCTTCAGCTGCCGGCCGCCGACGGTGCGCTCAGCCACGGCGGGAAGATCCTGGCCGCGCTGGGCCAGCGAGTAGTGGCCGAGGGTGATGTCGGTGGGCTTGCCCACGGTCACGCGGTCCACGCGCAGGATGCCGTCGGGCAGGGTGATGTCGGCGAGCTGGTAGCGCACGGTGGTGTCGGTCTCGAGCACGGCGTCGCGGCGGTAGACACCGTCCGTGTAGTCGCGGAAGGTGTAGAGGCGGAGCACCTCCCACTCGCCCTTCTGGTTGAGGGTGCCGTAGTTCATCGAGATCTCACCCTTCTTGCCGTCGGCCATCCAGGGGAACTCGGTGTTGTAGGCCAGCTTGTTGTAGTTCTCCGAACTGCGGAAGAGCTGCCAGTCGCCGGCCACCGTCTCGTGGCACCAGGAGCGCATCTCGGCCGCCCCGCTGTTGGGATAGTCGGTGATGAGGAGCGTCGAGGCGGGCTGGAACTTGTTGTAGACCTTGCCCTTCTGCAGCTCGTCCTTCCAGGGTCCCTCGTTCTCGGTGGCCGACCAGTACTTGGAGTCGGCGGGGAGGAGCAGCCCGAGGAAGGCCTTGCCGATCCAGAACACGCTGCCGCGGCAGCTGTAGATCTGCACGGCGGGCGCGAAGGGCCCGTAGAAGCCCATGGTGGGTATGCCGTTCTCGAGGAAGTCGGGGTGGGTGAGGAACTGCAGGAGCGAGGCGGAGGCGATGCGGCGCATCCAGCCGTAGTTGACGTCGCTGAAGCCCGCATACTCGAGCAGGGGCAGCGGCGTCACGGCGGCGAAGCGGTAGCAGATGCTGCGGCCCCACATGTTCATGCGGCCGTCGCGCGCGAACATGTAGGGGTAGTTGGCCACGAGGTCGTGCTCATGATCGATGAACTGCTTGGCGATGTCGGGATACATGCGGTTGCCGAACATCTCGGCCCACAGGGGGCCGTAGCTCTGGTAGGCCCACATGCTGTAGTAGTCGTAGGCCGGCGCGTCGTTGTACCATCCCTCGCCGCGGTAGCGGTCGAGGATCTTGTGGAGCCAGTCGGTGAGCTTGGCCTCGTCGACCTTGTAGCCCTGGTCCTTGAAGAAGCTGAGGATGTAGACGTTGAAGAACATCCAGTTGGACCCGATGGTCGGGCCCTCGCCATAGCTGAGCATGAGCGAGGCCAGGGCGTCCTTCTGCTCACGTGTGAGGGGGTCCCAGAGCACCTGCTGCGCGCCCTTCATCGAGATGCAGAGCGATCCCAGCTCGAGCAGCGTCTGGCTGGGGCCGCCCGTGCGGTGTGCGATGTGGCTGCGGCTGGTGGGGTCGGTCAGGGCGACGAGCTGGTGGCGGTAGTAGTCGGCCACGCGGATGCCGTGGAGCGTGAGGTCGGGGTTGTCCTTGAGCAGCGGCGCGGCGATGAAGAGGGTGCGCGCCAGGCCCTCGATCTTGGCCACGGGTATCTGTCCCTCGTTACGGGGATAGGTCTTCTCCAGCTCCTTGGGGAAGTACATCTGGTCGTCGAGGCAGTGGATGTAGCTGAAGGCGCCCTTGAGCAGGTATTCGCCCGCCTGGATCCAGTGCCGGCGCGTCATGCCCGTGAAGGGGCTGAGCTGGTAGTCGGGGTTGTCGACATGGAAGACCTCGCGCGTGGCGGTGTCTGCACGGCCGGCCAGGGCATAGGCCATGCAGAAGAGCAGTAGCAGTGTGGTTCTAAAACGATGCATCATAATGGTTTTTGTGTGATATCTGAGCAAAAATACAAATAAATTCGCAGACCGCCCACCTCTTGCGCCTGATATTTTTCGGCGCTACGGCACGCGGCGCACCGTGAGACTCGGAACAATCTTGACAAACGACCCTCAAAAACAGGCGGTTTTTGCCACCACGGGGTCTCTCGCCCGCAAATACGCGCTGTTTTTCGAGTTTTGCGCAACAAACTGACTATTCGACAGTTGCGCAAAAATGTCATCATCAGAAAACTCTGCGCGCGCTCCGAGTTTCGCGATATGTGCCTAATCGCACTGACATTAGGCATCTATCTCGTCATGATTAGGCACATATCGCACCGAGATTAGGCACCTATCGCACCATGATTCGGTACCTTTTGCGACGAGGCCGCCCCGATTTCGCCTGCCGCCGCGCCCGAAAGTTGACAAAAACGGGGTTTTCGCCTTCTGGAAGGTGGTGCGCGGAAGTGCCTGTTTTTTCAGAATATTCTTGACACAAGGCTGCCACGACCAACACACGGGACGGAGCCATGGGCTGGTGTCGGCAGGCACATTAGGGCACAAAAACGCCCTACCGACACGCAAGGGATCCAGCAAACCCATGTGGGGGAAGTCTAAATTTAAATTCATTATATCTTGCCGCAAAGACATAAAAAGAGGCACTTTCGTTGTTTTCGGCCCTTCATCACGAGCTGCCACCGCGCTCAATCTCTGCGCCCGCTCACAATAAATGGCGCGCACGTGCGTTAATACCTATATATGAAATTCAGATTATTGACACTCATCATACTCGTCGGCTCGGCGCTCAGCTGCGTGGCGCAGTCGTTCACGCTCCGCGGTCGCGTCACCGACTCCGAGGGCAACCCCGTGGAGTTCGCCTCAGTGACATGCCCCGCGCAGGGGCGCGCCACGGTCACCTCGCTGCAAGGACAGTTTCAGCTGACGCTGCTGTCGGCCGACACCGTCGTGGTGAAGTTCTCCATGCTCGGCTACCGCGCCAAGACACGCGTGCTGCGCAGGCCCAAGGGCACGCAGACGCTGCAAGTGAGCCTCACCGAGGAAGCCAGCACGCTGGCCGGGGCCACCGTCACCGGGCAGAAGATACAGAGCGGACAGACGCAAGAGCTCTCCACCAAGCAGCTGCACGAGCTGCCCTCGACCACGGGCAACGCCGTCGAGGAGCTCATACAGAGCCAGGCCGGCGTGTCGACCCACTCCGAGCTGTCATCGCAGTACAACGTGCGCGGCGGCTCGTTTGACGAGAACTCCGTCTACATCAACTCCGTGGAGGTCTACCGCCCCTTCCTCGTCAGGAGCGGACAGCAGGAGGGCCTCTCCATCATCAACCCCGACATGGTGGAGCGCATCGGCTTCTCATCGGGCGGCTTCGAGGCGAAGTATGGCGACAAGATGTCGTCGGCACTCGACATCACCTACCGGCGGCCCAAGCGCTTCGAGGCCAACGTGGCGGCGTCGCTCCTCGGCGCCAGCGCTTACGTGGGCTTCTCCAACAAGAAGTTCGCATGGGCCAACGGCATACGCTACAAGACCACCAAGTACCTGCTCGGGTCGCTCGAGACCAAGGGCGAGTACAAGCCCGACTTCCTCGACTACCAGACCTACCTCAGCTACAAGCCCAACAAGCGGTGGACCATCGACTTCATCGGCAACATATCCGACAACCACTACAACTTCACGCCAGAGGACCGGGAGACCAAGTTTGGCACACAGGAGAACGTGCGATCCTTCCGCGTCTACTTCGACGGGCAGGAGAAAGACCTCTTCCGCACCTTCTTCGGCACCGTCGGCATCACGCGACACTTCTCCGACTCCACGTCGCTCTCCATCATCGGGTCGTCGTTCTCCACCAGCGAGCAGGAGCGCTACGACATACAGGGACAATACTGGCTCACGGAGACCGAGACCTCCAAGAACCTAGGCGTCGGCACCTACTTCGAGCATGCGCGCAACTACCTCAAGGCACACGTCGAGAGCGTCAAGCTGCTCTTCAAGCATACCGCCAAGCGCCACGACATCGAGGCCGGGCTGACATGGAAGCAGGAGCACATCGAGGAGAACGCCAACGAGTATGAGATGCGCGACTCGGCAGGATACAGCATGCCGCACACGGGCAAGGACCTCTACATGATCTACTCGCTCAAGGCACGCAACGAGCTCAACGCCAACCGCCTGGAGACCTACCTGCAGGACACGTGGCGCTTCCGCTCGGCAGGCGAGCACACGCTCTTCACGCTCAACTACGGGCTGCGCTTCTCACACTGGAACTACAACCACGAGTCGATACTCTCGCCACGCGTCGCCCTCGGCATCATACCCTCGTTCAACCACAACGTCACGCTGCGCATCGCCACGGGGCTCTACTACCAGTCGCCCTTCTTCAAGGAGCTGCGCGACACATCCACCGTCAACGGAGCCACCTACGCCACACTCAACCGCAAGATCAAGAGCCAACGATCCATACACTTCATCGCCGGCATGGACTACCGCTTCAACATGAACAACAGGCCCTTCAAGTTCACCGCCGAGCTCTACTACAAGCTGCTCGGAAACCTCGTGCCCTACTCCATCAACAACGTCAAGGTGGTCTACTACGGTGACAACCTCGCCACAGGACACGCCGCCGGCCTCGACCTCAAGCTCTACGGCGAGTTTGTGCCCGGCAGCGACTCTTGGGTCACACTCTCCTTCATGGACACCAAGATGAAGCTCAACGGCGTCAGCGTGCCCATGCCCACCGACCAGCGCTACGCCCTCAACCTCTACTTCACCGACTTCTTCCCAGGCACCACACGCTGGAAGATGAGCCTCAAACTGGCCTACGCCGACGGACTGCCCTTCTCGACACCACACCGCGAGCTGGAGACCAACACCTTCCGCGCCGCGGCATACAAGCGCGCAGACATCGGCATGAGCTACCGCGTGCTCGACAACGAGCGACGCGAGCGCAAGAGCATCTTCCGCAACATATGGCTCAGCCTCGACTGCCTCAACCTCCTGGGCATCAACAACGTCAACTCCTACTACTGGGTGACCGACGTCACCAACCACCAGTATGCCGTGCCCAACTACCTCACGGGCCGACAGTTTAACACCCGCCTGCTCTTCGAGTTCTGACGCACGGGCAGCACAATCGCACCGCGCCACCACCCAACCCGCAGGCCACAAACGATTATCGGCAAGCAACGAGAAAGGATTTCTCTCGTTGCTTGCCGATAATCGTTTGCAACCGACGGGGCGGACTGGGCCTACAGTTCCAGCCAGTTCTTGACGATCGTGGCGCCCTCGGGCGTCAGCACGCTCTCGGGATGAAACTGTATGCCGTGGATGTTGTAGTTGCGGTGGCGCAGCGCCATGATCTGCCCGTCGTCGCTCATGGCCGTCACCTCCAGGCAGTCGGGGAAGCCCGTGCGGTCCACCACCCAACTGTGGTAGCGGCCCATGACGATGCGGCGGGGCAGGCCCGCAAAGATCGGGTCGTTGCCATACTGCGTGCCCTCGGTGGCCACGCCGTGGTAGACCTCGGCGAGATTGGCCAGCTTGCCGCCAAACACCTCGCCGATGGCCTGGTGGCCCAGGCAGACACCCAGCATGGGCTTGCGCCCGGCATAGGTGCGGATGACATCCATCAGCAGGCCGGCCTCCTCGGGGATGCCCGGGCCGGGCGAGAGGATGATCTTGCTGAAAGGCTCCAGCTGGTTGAGCGTGAACTGGTCGTTGCGATACACCTCGACGGTGGCGCCCAGCTGGCGGACGAGGTGGGCGAGGTTGTAGGTGAACGAGTCGTAGTTGTCGATGATCACCACCCGTTGCGCCTGCGCGCCAATGTTCATATTGTCTTCATTCATCATTGTTTTTCCTTTTTTTGTCGTTTGGATAATCAAGCGCCCCGGCGTCACAGCGTCTCGGCTATCTTGACGGCCTTCATGAGCGCGCCCAGCTTGTTGTTGCTCTCCTCAAGCTCATACGCGTCGTTGCTCTTGGCCACGACGCCCGATCCCGCCTGGAACCACAGCTCGCCATTGCGCGAGATGAACGTGCGGATGACGATGGCCTGGTTGAGGTCGCCATTCAAGCCGATGAAGCCGATGCAACCGCCATAGGCACCGCGGTTGTGGGGCTCCATCTCGGAGATGAGCTGCATGGCACGCACCTTCGGGGCGCCCGACAGCGTGCCGGCGGGGAAAGTGTCGAAGAACGCCTTGATGGGGTCGGCGCCCTCGTTGAGCGTGCCGCTGACACGGCTCACGAGATGGATGACGTGGCTGTAGAACTGCATGTCCTTGTAGAAGTCGACCTTCACGTCGTGGCAGTTGCGGCTCAGGTCGTTGCGCGCCAGGTCGACGAGCATCACGTGCTCGGCGTTCTCCTTGGGGTCGTTGCGCAGGAACTCGGCGGCGCGCCGGTCCTCCTCCGGGTTGCCCGTTCGGCGCGTGGTGCCGGCGATGGGGTCGATGAACGAGGTGCCGGCCACAATGCGGTTGTGGGTCTCGGGCGACGATCCGAAGATGCGGAAGCCGCCGAAGTCGAAATAGAACAGGTAGGGCGAGGGGTTGATGCTGCGCAAGGCGCGGTAGAGCTTGAAGTCGTCGCCCTCGTAGCGCTGCACGAAGCGGCGCGAGATGACGATCTGGAACACGTCGCCGCGCAGGCAGTGCTTCACGCAGCGACGGACGTTGGCCATGTGCTCCTCGTCGGTCAGCGTCGAGGTGCGCTCGCCCACGGGGTGGAAGCCATAGGGCTTCACGTTGGCGCGGGCCGCCGACATCTCCAGCCTGTCGAGGCGCAGGTCGGCGTCATCGCCCTCGGCGGCCATGGTGACAAACATCATGGTGTTGTTGAAGTGGTCGAAGACGATGAGGTCACGATACATTATATAATAGATGTCGGGCGCGTCGTTCTTCTCCATCGTGGTGTCCTTGACGGCGATGTTCTCAAAGTAGCGCACGGCATTGAAGGCCGTGTAGCCGTAGAGGCCGCAGTAGCGCGCCTCGTCACCCGCCACGTGGAAGCGGCCGAGGAAGCGGCCGAAAGCCTCGGCAATGGCCACCTTGCACGCCTCGCCCTTGCCCGGGCCGGTGGCGGGCAGCGTCTCCTCGGTGCGCGAGCCGTCGGGATAGGTGCAGACCACGCGCCCGTGGGCCACGGCGACGGACGCCATGGGATTGATGCCGATGAACGACCGCGAGTTGTCGTTGCCGTGATAGTCGGAGCTCTCCATGAGCGCCGACTGGGGATAGAGGTCGCGCAAGCGCAAGTAGATGCCGACGGGGGTGTAGAGGTCAGCCAGGACCTTGCGCGAGTGTGTGCGATATTCGAATGTTTCCATGTCTTGTTATTGTTTTAGAAGTCGCCGTACTCGCCGGCCATCTGCTTGTTCTTGAGATAGGTCTCCACATCCTTGTCGCCACGCCCGGAGACGGTGAGCACCACCACGTCGTCGGGCTTGAACTGGAGCTTCTTCAGCGCGGCGACGGCGTGCGCGCTCTCGATGGCGGGGATGATGCCCTCCATGCGCGTGAGCTCGTATCCGGCGTAGATGGCCTCGTCGTCGTTGATGGCGAGCACCTGCTCGCGGCCCTGCTTGGCCAGGTGCGCGTGCATGGGCCCGATGCCCGGATAGTCGAGGCCGGCCGAGATGGTGAAGGCCTCCTTGATCTGCCCGTCGTCGGTCTGCATCACCAGGGTGCGCGCGCCGTGTATGATGCCCTCCGTGCCACAGTGGATGGTGGCGGCGGTGTAGTCGGTGTCGATGCCGTGGCCGCCAGCCTCAGCCAGCACGATCCTCACGCGGGGGTCGTCGGCATAGTGGTAGATGGTTCCGGCGGCGTTGCTGCCTCCGCCCACGCAGGCTATGAGGCAGTCGGGATAGTCGCGCCCCACCTTCTCCTGCAGTTGCCACTTCAGTTCCTTGGAGATGACGCTCTGCATCTTGGCCACGATGTCGGGATAGGGGTGCGGGCCCATGGTGGAGCCGACGATGTAGAACGTGTCGTCGGGATGGCAGCACCAGTCGCGTATGGCCTGTGAGCAGGCGTCGCTGAGCGTCATGTTGCCCGTGCGCACGGGGTTGACCTTGGCGCCGAGCATCTTCATGCGCTCGACGTTGGTGTGCTGGCGCTCGACGTCGGTGGCTCCCATGAAGATCTCGCACTCCATGTCCATCAGTGCGCACACCGTGGCGGTGGCCACGCCGTGCTGTCCGGCTCCCGTCTCGGCTATGATGCGTCGCTTGCCCATCTTCTTGGCCAGGAGGATCTGCCCGATGGTGTTGTTGATCTTGTGCGCGCCAGTGTGGTTGAGGTCCTCGCGCTTGAGGTAGAGGTGGCAACCATACTTCTCGCTCATGCGCTTGGCGTAGTAGAGCGGCGAGGGCCGCCCGACGTAGTCCTTGAGCAGGGCCTCGTACTCGCGCTGGAACTCCTCGCTCTGTATGATGGGCAGGTAGGCGTCCTGCAGGTCGTGCACGCACTTGTAGAGTATCTCGGGAACGTATGCGCCGCCAAAGGGTCCGTAGAAACCGGCGGCGGTGGGTGTGATGTTGTCGTTATGGTTTGGCATGATGGATGTGTTATGTTGTTTGCGGGTTGTGTCGTCAGTGTTGACGAGTTGTGTTGTCGTTGTGGCCAAGGCGTTGCCTGTGCGTCGGGAGCCTACTGTCCGAGCGCCTCATAGAGACGGTCGATGGCCATGTCGGGGTCGCGCGTCTCGTTGAGCAAGGTCACGAACTTGCTGCCGATGATGGCTCCGGCGGCGTTGGCCTGGGCGCTCTGCAGCGTCTGCTTGTTGGAGATGCCGAAGCCTATCATGCGTGGGTTGTGGAGGTTCATGGCGTTGATGCGCTCGAAGTAGGCCACCTTCTTCTGGTCGAAGCCGCTCTGCGCGCCGGTGACGCTGGCTGAGGAGACCATGTAGATGAAGCCGTCGGTGTTGTCGTCGATGAAGCGCACGCGCTCCTCCGACGTCTCGGGCGTGATCATCATGATGACACGCACGTCATACTTGTCGGCGATGGGCTTCACGACATCCATGTAGTCCTGGAAGGGCAGGTCGGGGATGATGCATCCGCTGACGCCGCTGCGCACGCAGCTCTGGAAGAAGCGCTCGACGCCATAGTGCATGACGACATTGAGGTATCCCATGAGCACCAGGGGTATGGTGACGTCGTCCTTGATGGCCTCGAGCTGGCTGAAGAGGCGTGAGAGCGTCATGCCGTTGGCCAGCGCCACGGTGCCGGCGCCCTGGACCACGGGGCCGTCGGCCAGGGGGTCGCTGAAGGGTATGCCCACCTCGATCATGGAGATGCCCCTACGCTGCAGGGTGAGGATGGTCTCAGCGGTCATGTCGAGCTCGGGGCAGCCGGCGCAGAAATATAGTGAGAGCAGCTTGCCGGGGAGCGAGGGCGTGGCGGCACCGCGATCGGAGAGGGGCGAAGCGAATAGTTGGTTGATCTTGTTCATGATGGTTGTGTTGTATGTGTTATGCTATGTGTTGTCGGATCAGGCGCGCACCTGGCTGATGAAGGTGCGCAGGCGCTCCACATCCTTGCGCCCGGGCTCGGTCTCGAAGCGGCTGTTGAGGTCGATGCCGGCCAGCATGGGGTGGTCGAACTGTCGCACGCGGTCGGCGTCGTCGGGCCCTATGCCTCCGCTGAGGAGGAAGGGGGTGTGGCCGTCGTAGGCCGAGAGCACGTCCCAGTCGAACTGGCGCCCACTGCCGCCCACGGTGGGGCAGCGCGTGTCGAAGAGGAAGAGGTCGACAAGCCCCTCGTAGTCCTTGTATCGGGCGATGTCGTCCTTGCCGGAGACGCTGATGGCCTTGATGACCTTGATGTCGGGGACGATGTCGGGTATGAGCGTGCGCTTGAGGTTCTCGATCATGACGGGCTTCTCCTCTCCGTGGAGCTGCACGTATTGCAGCCGGTAGTTGTAGATCGCGGTGAGGATGGTCTGCGGCATCTCGTCGACGAAGACGCCCACGCGGCTGACGCCACGCGGCTGCTGGCTGGCGGCGTCCTCGCCGCGGGAGGCGCGCCGGAGGCGCTCCTCGCTGTAGTCGGGCAGGATGCCGGCCCTGGAG
This sequence comes from bacterium, assembly GCA_963594895.1. GTDB lineage: Bacteria > Bacteroidota > Bacteroidia > Bacteroidales > Bacteroidaceae > Prevotella. The sequence goes on from CAVBFJ010000019.1 coordinate 18,288, forward strand.
GGGATCATCCGGACGCAGCGCTTGGAGCCTTTCCAGAAGATGAAGCCCATGAGGTCGATGTCGAGCTGCGCCACCTCGCTGATGTTGTCGTGGTCGCGCATGCCGCACACCTTGATGAGCAGCCGGCGGCGCGTGGGCGTGGCGGCGGGGTTGTTGTTGTGGATGGGTTGGTTCATGGTGGAATGTGGGAACGGTGTTGGTTGTCGGGCGTCAGGGGTTGGCCTGTTGCTGGAGCTGGGCGATGAAGCGGCCGAGCTCCTCTCCCGGGTCATCGGCGCGCATGAAGTGCTCGCCCATGAGGAAGCCGCTGAAGCCTGCCTGGCGCAGGCGGCAGACGGTGGCGGGGTCGCCGATGCCGCTCTCGCTGACCTTGCAGACGCCCTTCGGCAGTCGCTCGGCCATGCGGAAGCTGTTGGCCACGTCGGTGACAAAGGATCCGAGGTTGCGGTTGTTGATGCCGTACATGTCGGGCTCGAGGGCGGCATAGTCGAGGTCGGCCTCACTGTGCATCTCGAGCAGGACCTCGAGGCCGAGCTCGTGGGCGGTGTGGAGCAGCGTGCGGCATTCGTCGAGGCTGAGGTCGGCGGCGATGAGCAACACGGCGGAGGCGCCGCAGAGGCGCGCCTGGAGGAGCTGGTACTCGGAGATGACGAAGTTCTTGTAGAGGATGGGGAGGGTGACGCCAGAGAGGCGCGCCTCGCTCACAAACTCATCGTATCCGCCGAAGAACTGGCTGTCGGTGAGGATGCTCAGCGCCGTGGCGCCGGCCCGCTGGTAGGACAGCGGGATGACGCCGGCGCGGCCCTCGCGCTTGATCCATCCCTTGGAGGGCGACTTGCGCTTGAACTCGGCGATGATGCCCGTTGGGGAGGCCATGAGGGCCTGGCGCATGGAGACGGGCGGCTGGGCCTCCTGCCTCACACGCTCGTCGACCATCGCCATGAGGCGGCGCGGCGGCACGTACTGCATCCACTCCTGGAGCTCCTGCCGCTTGTGGGCCACGATGTCGTGGAGGATGTCAGTCTGTTGTGGGTTGTTGTCCATGATGATGCGGTGAGCGGGTTAACTGTTGATCTCGACAAAGCGGCGGAAGGTGGTGAGGGCGCGGCCCGAGTCGAGGCTCTCACGGGCGATGGCCAGGCACTCGTCGATGGGCTTCCTCCCCTTCTCGAGCACCTGGATGGCGAAGGCGGCGTTGGCCAGGACGATGTTCGTCTGCGCTGGCAGCGCCGTACCCTGGAGCACGTTGTCGAAGATCTCGGCGGCCTCCTCCTCCGTGGCTCCGCCGACAAGCTCCTCGGGACGCGCTGCCTGGAAGCCGAGGTCGGCGGGCTTGAACACACGCTCATAGTCGTTGGTGGTGACCTTGAAGTCGCCCGTGAGCGATATCTCGTCGTAGCCGTCGATGCTGTTGACGATGCCGTAGTCGATGCCGATGCGCTGGTAGACCTGCTGGTAGAGGCGCATCTGGTCGAGATTGGCCACGCCGAGGAGCTGGCACTGGGGCTTCGAGGGATTGATGATCGGGCCGAGCAGGTTGAAGAACGTGGGGAAGGGCAGCGCCTTGCGGATGGCCCCCACAAACTTCATGGCCTTGGCGAAGAGCTGGGCGTGGAGGTAGACGATGCCACACTCGTCGAGCGAGCGGTTGAGCTTGTCGGGGTCGTCGGTGAACACCACACCGTGGTTCTTGATGACGTTGGACGCCCCACTGACCGACGTGGCCGAGAAGTTGCCGTGCTTGGCCACCTTGTAGCCGGCGCCCGCGATGACGAAGCAGGCGGTGGTGGAGATGTTGAACGTGTTCTTGCGGTCGCCGCCTGTGCCCACGACGTCGATGTAACGGTCGCAATGGAGGGGCACGGGCACGCCTGTGGCGAGGATGCCGTCGCGGAAGCCGAGCAGCTCGTCGACGGTGATGCCGCGCATCTGTATGGCGGTGAGCAAGGCCGCAATCTCCGGGTCGTTGAGTTCTCCTTGTGTGATGGCAACGAGCAGGCCCTTGGTCTCCTCGCGCTGCAGCTCCTCATGATTGAGCAAACGGTTGAGAATAAGTGTTACGTCCATGTTTGTTTATATATTTAATTGTTTGTATTTTCATTTATTTTTATCAACCTGAGCTTGCGCCCTTTGACATAAGGTGTCGCGCCGGGCCTTGCCTGGCCCTTATGAAAATGGGCCTGTCGTAAGAACGGCAGGCCCATTTGGTTTATCTCCTTGGAGTATCCACACGGCTGAACGACTCACGACTGTTGAAATCTTGAGCATCGCCACCACCAATATGCAGACACATGATTCTTCATTGCTTTTGTTATGATTACAGGCGCAAAGTTACACAAAAACTAATAAACTGCAAACTTTTTAGTTAAAAAAGTGAATTTTTCTTTGTTTTGCTTGCATGTGTTGAAATCTTGATATATATTTGCCGCAGATATGTTTCGCCCGCACACAGCGAAACTGTTTTTTCTTGAGGTTGGTAGCGTCCTGCACCAACCTCTTTTGGTGCCCGGCGCTTCGCCTCGACCATCATAATCCGTGAAAATAATCAGCCTTGGCAGACGATTATTGCGCAGACTTTATTAACTTTGCAAGGAAACAAACCAAAGACTATCACCCATGACCCTCAGACGACTGCTCTCGCTGGCCGTGGTGGCTCTCGTGAGCGCCACAGCCCTGGCCCAGCGACCCGGCGACGTGCTCGACGCCGCGCGCAAGGCCAACCGCTACTTCATGACCAAATACGCCGACCCGACGCGCCCCACCTACGTGCGCAAGGTGAGGCCCAGCAGCCTATGGACGCGCGCCGTCTACTATGAGGGGCTGATGGCGCTACAGGGCGTCGACCCCCAGCAGGACTATGTGGACTACGCCCTCCGATGGGCGCGCTTCCACCAGTGGACGCCGCGCAACGGCGTCACGACGACCGACGCCGACGACCAGTGTTGCGGACAGACCTACGTGGAGCTGCAGCCCTACCGCAGCGCGGGCGACGACGACCTGCTCGCCCCCCTCAAGGCCAACCTCGACCACCAGATGGCCACGGGACGCCACGACTACTGGTCGTGGGTGGACGCCATACAGATGGCCATGCCGCTCTATGCGCAGATGTGGCGACAGACAGGCGACGACCGCTACCTCGACTACGCCATGGACAGCTACCGCTGGACGCGCAACGTGTGTGGCGGCGGGTGCTTCAATGAGAAGACCGGACTGTGGTATCGCGACAAGGACTTTGTGCCGCCCTACCGCGAGCCCGACGGACAGGAGTGCTACTGGAGCCGCGGCAACGGATGGGTCTACGCCGCCCTGGTGCGCGTGATGGACCAGGTGAGCCCCAAGGACAAGCGATACAAGGAGCTCAAGAAAGACTACCTCGCCATGAGCCGCGCCATCCTCGACTGCCAGCGCGAGGACGGCCTGTGGAACGTCAGCCTCACATCATCCAACTACGCCGGGCCGGAGCTCACGGGCACCGCCCTCTTCCTCTACGGCATCAGCTGGGGCATGCGCCACGGCCTGCTCAAGGCCAAGACATACAGGGGCGCCGCCGAACGCGCCTGGAAGGGCATGGCCGACAAGTGTCTCCACTCCGACGGCTTCCTGGGCTATGTGCAGGGCACAGGCAAGCAGCCCTCCGACAGCCAGCCCGTCACCTACACCTCCGTGCCCGACTTCGAGGACTTCGGCACCGGTTGCTTCCTGCTCGGCGCTACAGAGTATTACCTGTTCCTGAAGAACGACAGGTGACACGCTCCAAGCGAAGCGGCGCCCAGCAAGGATGAGTATCACATACAGCAATTCGGGCAAGACTAAGAATGCAGCATAAATATGGTTACAAGAATCCATCTAAAAACCACATTTATCAACAAACTGAATATTTAAAGTCAGCATAAACAATCTCGCTCAAAAGGCTTGTTTTGAACAGCCTACCTGCAAGGGCAAAAGTATAATTCTGCAAACTTGCTCATCCCCACAAATCGGCATCCCCCACCCCACAACATTCTTGCGGGTGTGTCCTTCGCGCAAGGCGAGCGTCAGAAGGACTTGGCCAACGACCCGGCGAGGGAAGACAACTGTTGGCCCAGCGTCTGGTCGTGCCACGCGTAATAGTCGTCGACCGCAGCCTCGATGGCCGCCATGATGCGCGTCTCAGCGTGGTTCTCCCACATGCGGAACTCCACGTCCTCCTCATAGTCCTGCGCGAAGGCCTTCAGGCGCGAGATGTCAAACACCTCACTGCGCACCCCCGCCAGCTCGCGCTCGGCGTCGACGGCATTGCAGAGCTGCTCCACATGGGCGGGAATCATCATGCAGGGCTTGCCCATGTAGAGCGCCTCGCAGACGCTCTCGAAGCCGGCCGTGGTGGCATAGGCACGGCAGCCAGCCATGAGCGAGAGGAAACGGTCGTCGTCAAGGCGGTGGAAGGTCAGCGTGTCGTCGACACGCAACTCCTCCGGCGCGTCGGGCTTGTCCCAGAAGAAGTGGAGGTGTGTGGCGGGATGGGCCTTGTGCCACGCCAGGACATCGCGCTGGAAGCCCACGTTGAGGATGTAGCCCAGGATGTAGTCGCCATGGTGGCGCACCTCCGTCTTGACGCGCGACCGCAGCAACGGCGGCACGACGGTGATGCGACGCCCCTCGTCGGCCTCATGGTCCCGCATCGAGAGCGCCAGGCAGCGCGTGGCGCCAAGGCACGTCAGCCGCGTGAAGAGGCGCAGCAACCGTTCGGGCAACGGCTTCAGCCCAGGCATGCGATAGCCGGAGTGGAGAAACAGGTATTGGTGGCCCACACACACCTCGGGCACGCCCAGGTGGAAGAGGCCGCAGGCCAGCCCACAAAGGACATCATAGAAGTTGACCACCAAGTCGGCGTCGCTCGCCTCGATGCGCCGCTGGATGAGGGCGAGGCTCGACAGGTAGGCCGGCACACGCAACACGTTGTAGGCCACGGAGCGGAACAGGCCGAAGTGGCGGTTGTCCTTCGAGGGGAGGAAGTTGGGACTGTCAAAACGGGTGACGGGCATGCCCATGCGCTCCTCGAAAAACCGGGGCACCTGGCGCCCCTTGCTCTTGCCCACCAGCACGTCGACCACCCGGTGGCCGCCACGCTCGAGCATCTCCTTCATCGCCAAGGCCTGCGTGAGATGGCCACGGCCCTCGCCTTGGACCACAAAAATCACATTCATCATTGTTTGTCTTTCATCTGTTTTGTCGTCATGGATTGCCAGGCGCGCGATGCGGCCCCGGCACCGACGGCAAAGGTACACCGCCCATGTTGCAAAAGTGTGAGAAAGGGATGAAGAAACCGTGAAAAATATCAGCCCGCCAACACGCCTTGCTACACCAGCCAACATTTTTGAAACATGGGGCAAAGCGCCACTGCGCAAAACGTCGTAACTTTGCCTTGAACCCGAGACCGAGGCGACGACCCGCCGACAGCGACGCACCACCTCAGCCGGGGGACCACCCCATTCACAGCAAAAACAACCATCATGAGACACCTACTGCTGACACTGCTCCTGCTCGCGGCCCCGCTGCTGCCCACACAGGCCATCGAAGTGAAGAACCCCTTCATCTGGGCCGACGCCCCCGACCCCGACATCATACGCGTGGGCGACTACTACTACCTTGTCTCCACGACCATGCACCTCTTCCCCGGCGGGCCCGTCATGCGCAGCCGCGACCTCGCCCACTGGGAGATCGTGTCGTACCTCTTCGACGCCATCAAGGACACGCCCAAGTATGACCTGCAGGGCGGCTCCGTCTACGGGCGCGGACAGTGGGCCACCTCACTGCGCTACCACAACGGCACCTTCTGGGCGCTCTTCGTGGCCAACGACGCACCGCACCGCTCCATGGTCTTCAAGACCACCGACCCGGCCAAGGGGTGGACGCTGCACAGCCGCCTGCCCGCCTACCACGACGCCTCGCTCTTCTTCGACGATGACGGACGCGCCTATGTCTTCTCGGGCAGCGGCGACATCAGGCTCGTCGAGCTCGAGCCCGACCTCTCGGCCGAGAAGCCGGGCGGCGTGAGGAAGACGCTGGAGCTGCGCGGCAAGCCCGAGGGACTGCACGAGGGAAGCCGCGTGGTGAAGCACGACGGCATGTACTACCTCCTCTGCATCTCGTGGCCCAGCACCGGTAGGCAGGAGATCGCCTACCGCAGCCGCAACATCGAGGGCCCCTACGACTCGAAGGTCATCCTCAAGAGCGACTTCGGAGGGTTCCCGCTCGCCGGACAGGGCACCATCGTCGACGGCAAGCACGGCGAGTGGTACGGAGTCATCTTCCAGGACCGCGGCGGCATAGGCCGCGTGCTCACACTGGAGCCATGCTCGTGGATCGACGGATGGCCCATGCTAGGCACACGGGGCGACGGCCGCATACCCGACACGGTGACGCTCGACGGCAACTGCGACTGCCACAAGACAGCGGCACTGGCCACCATCGAGAAGGACTACCAATGGAACCACAACTACATCCCCAAGGACATCACCACCGCCACGGGCAGCCTCACGCGTCCCGGCACATGGGTGAAGCTCACCACGTCGGCGCTCGCCCACACCATCTTCGACGCACGCAACACGCTGACCTGGCGCACATGGGGACCCACCTGCTCTGACACCATCTGCCTCGACGTCAGGCAGATGAAGGACGGCGACCGCGCAGGCATCTCGGCCTTCAACGGCGACGCCGGCGTGCTCACCATCCAGCGCAACGGATCGAGCTACTGCCTCGCCATGACCGAGGAGAGCGTGCAGCTCAACCCCGACACCAAGGCCATCACACGCATCGACAGCAAGATGGTGGAGCGCGTCAGCCTGCCCAAACGCGCCCTCGGCAAGGTGTGGCTCCGCATGGACGGCGACTTCAACCCCGGGCGTGACGCCGCCAACTTCTACTACAGTCTCGACGGAAAGAACTTCCGGCACATCGGCACCACCGACTACAAGATGCGCTTCGACTACCTACGCCTCTTCATGGGCACGCGCTACGCCGCCTTCTACTACCCCACCAAGACCACCGGAGGCCGCGTCACCATCTCCCTCTCACCTGACAACAACCGATAGAAGTCACCACAAAGCATCGCGACACACCCCCAAAGGGCGCAAGGGCTTGCCTTACCAACATCACTACAAGGCAAGCGCTTGCGCCCTTTTTCGGACGAAGGCCCAACAACGCAAAAATGATACAAAAAAATTAGTTTTATTGTTCACCATTACAAAAATAATGGTTAACTTTGAGGCCGTAACCAGTGGGGCGGCACTTGGGAAAGCGCCGCAGACCAAAAGAACAAGACAAGGACTTCCTTACATATTATAATAAATAACTAAAAACTATCTACATGAAAACGAAACATCTACGCTATGCCCTCGCGTTGGCAGGCATCCTGTCGTCGGGCTCGGCCATGGCCATCGACCCACCCACCATCGCACGCGAACTGGCCGACGGGGCCACGTTCACGCTTGTCAACTACGCCAAGCCCAGCGTCTTCCTCAGCCGCACATCATGGGACGGCGCCTACTACCTGCTCGACATCAGCGCCTCCAATTACAAGAAGCACGCCTTCGTGGCCCACAAGGACGACGCTGGCTGGTTCTTCATCACACCCGACTCCACCTACATCGGATACAACATCGGCAGCGCCAACCTCAACGGCAACCTGACGGAGAAAGCACACTTCACCATCACGGCCAGCGAGGAGCATCCGGGATACTACCGCATCGTCTGCGCTGACGACCAGCCCTGCGAGGAGACACACGGACTGCCCGTGCACCTCAATGGCGGCGGACAGTATCTAGTCACCACGTTCAACGGCAACCAGTGGTTCCCCGACTACATGGGCGGCTGCGAGATGATCGAAGACAGCACCACACCCCTCATCGACACCGAGACGGGATGGATACACCCGCTCGACACCAGCCATGAGTTGTGGGCCTTCGCCGACACCGCCGACGTGGCGCCCTACCAGCAGCGCATGCAGCTCTACACGCTCATCACCGGCATCGAGCAGCAACAGCTCGAAGTGCCCGAGGAGGGATTTGCCGCTGGATGGCAGGCTCTCGTCGACGCCGCCACGGCACTCTACAACAAGGACGCCGTGACCGAGGCCGACAACACCGCAGCCAAGCAGATGCTCGACGCCAAGACCAAGCTCTACGACGAGATCAAGAAGGCGCAGGCCATGCTCGAGGAGCGCGCCGACGCCACCTTCCAGGCCGCCATCGACAAGGCCCTGCAGACCTTCACCACAGCCACCGACCCCTACCTGCAGGAGCAGGCACAGAAGGAACTGGTCAACGCCGAGGTCATCCACAACGGCGGACAGGGCGACATCACCAACTTCGGACAGAACATGAGCTTCGAGGACCTCTCGGCACAGGGAGGCGCGGAGACATCGGGCGTCGGCCCCACACCCACGGGATGGAACGCCACGGCCGGAGGCAAGCAGGTCGTCACGGCCGATGACGCAAGGGCCGCCGGCTTCTCAGCATGGTACGGCACCAACAGCGACAGCGAGGGCGAGGCCAAGGACGGCAACCAGGCGTTCGGCATCTGGAACCAGGGCATGCCCGACTACGAGCTGTCACAGACCATCAGCGGCCTCGACAACGGCACATACCGCATACAGGCCGCCGTCATGGTGGGAGCCAACAGCCAAGGATCAAGACGCACCACGCAGCGCATCTTCGGCAACCTCAACACCACGCTCTTCGGACAGGAGGGCGACTACGATGCCACTCTCTTCGACCCGCTGGAGGTGCTCGCCTACGCCAACAACACCGAGCTCACGACCGACCGCGAGATGCAGAACATGACCTGCGACGCATACGTCTACGACGGCACGCTGACCTTCGGCTTCCGCACCAGCGGCAACCTCGCAGCGGCCAAGCGCACATCGGCCAACCCGCAGGGCGGCGACGGATGGTTCAAGATCGACAACTTCCGCATCGCAAAGATGGGATATGTCAAGGACGACGCACTCAACGTCTACAACTTCTACTTCGACAAGCTCATGTCGCTCAACAACGAGAAGATGCAGGAGAGCATGGCCGAGAGCCTGCAGACGACCATCGACAACAACTACATCGACGACGACGCCACACCGGAGGCCATCGACAAGGCCATCCTCGCATGCAAGGACGCCATCACGCCGGCCGTCAGCTCGGTCAACGCCTACAAGAAGCTGGAGGCCGCGCTCGAGGAGCACTACGGCAACCTCAACAAGTATGCCCTCTACGACGGCTATGAGGCTTACCGCCAGGCCGTGGAGGTCGAGGCGCAAGACATCTACGACAACGCCACGGCGGATGAAGAGGAGATCGACGCGGCCATCGCCAAGATGGACGCCGCTCTCGAGGCCTGCAAGGTCGGCGGCGTGAAGGTCGGCGGCGATGCCACGACACTCATCAAGAACCCAAGCTTCGAGGACCTCACGGCACAGGGAGGGGAAGGCTCGGAGACGGGCGGCGTCGCCGCGCCACCGACAGGATGGACACTGACCATCGACGGCGAGGAGCAGGACGCTTCCTCCGTCATGGGACATGGCTTCAACTGGTGCGCCATCAACACGGGTGACGCCATCGACGTCATCGACAACAGCGGGACGGTGCACACACAGCAACCCACCGACGGCACACACCTTTGGGGCATCTGGGCCTCCAACATGCCCGAGGTGCAACTGTCGCAGACCATCAACGGCCTGCCCAAGGGCACCTACCTGCTCAAGGCCGACGTCATGGTGCAGAACAACTGGGCCGGCAACAACATCACCACACAGCGCATCTTCGGCAACTCATGCGTGCAGATGTGGGGCGAAGTCGATTACTACTCGAGCAACGCCACAGCCGACATGCAGGCCGCAGCCGACTTCGACGCGCAAGGCCTTGACACGCTGAAGCACATGACCTATGCGGGATACACCTGCGAGAGCGGCGACGCGACGACATCACTGCTCAAGCCCATGCTACTCTACTTCGACGTACAGCAGGACGGCGTGGCCACCATCGGCTTCCGCACCAATGGCGTCAACAAGGACGGCGGCACCTACGCCAGCGGAACGGCCGTCAACGGCGCCGGATGGTTCAAGGTCGACAACTTCCGCCTCTTCTTCATCAACGAGGAGAGCCATGTCAGCGGTGTCCGTGGCGTCAACGCCGACGGCTCGCAAGAGGTGACGGCACAGGAGTTCTACTCCATCGACGGCCAGCGCCTGGCGCAGCCGCGCAAGGGCGTGGTCATCGTCAAGACACGCCTGGCCAACGGGACGACCGTCGTCAACAAGACCATCATGAAGTAAGCCACTCAACAGCAAGGTTGCCAGTCATCCCCCACCTCGCCTGGCAACCATCATAGGAACCGCCCACGCAGAGGCGCCGCCTGCCCCCCACCCGACGGGACACAGGACAGCGGCGAGCCTCTACGTGGGCGGCTTGTTTTCCCTTACTCTCAAACGCACTGGGATGCCATCCCCCACCGTACGAATATGTTCATGTTATATCTTATAAGCGGGCAACCCCGCATAGGAGCAAGGCCTGCCAAAGTGGTAGCCTTCATTACAGGACAGGTGGGTAATGATGGGGGATGAAGATTTCACTTTTGCAACCCGGTTGCAGCAAAGCCAGTGTACCTTTGCAGCAGAATTGCAAAACAAGCATCTGCCATGAACAAGAAACTACTGCGAGTCATCATGACGGCCGTGCTCCTGCTGGGCGCATGGCTGCTCACACGGAGCGTGCCGATGCCCATGTGGTGTCAGCTCATCGTGTATCTCATCCCCTACCTGCTCATCGGCTATGACGTGCTGGCCGAGGCCTGGGAGGGCATCCGCGAGGGCGACCCCTTCGACGAGGACTTCCTCATGGCCATCGCCACCATCGGCGCACTGGCCATCGGCTTCCTGCCGGGGGCCGAGGCGCAGTTTCCGGAGGCGGTGTTCGTCATGCTCTTCTTCCAGGTGGGCGAGCTCTTCGAGGACTATGCCGAGGACAAGAGCCGCGACGCCATATCGAAGATGATGGACATACGCCCCGACACGGCCACTGTGTTGCGCGACGGCGAGGAACAGGTCGTCGCGCCCGACAGCGTGGCCGTGGGCGAGACCGTGATCATCAAGCCGGGCGAGAAGGTGCCGCTCGACGGTGTCGTCGCACGCGGCACGTCGAGCCTCAACACCCTCGCGCTGACGGGCGAGAGCGTGCCGCGCACCGTCAGCGAGGGCGACGACATCCTGTCGGGCTGCGTCAACCTGTCGGGCGTCCTGCTGGTCGAGGTGCGCAAGGCCTTCGGCGAGTCCACCGCCGCCAAGATCATCGAGCTCGTGGAGAGCTCCGTCGAGAACAAGTCGAAGAGTGAGACCTTCATCCACCGCTTCGCGCATGTCTACACGCCGGTGGTCGTGGCGCTGGCGCTGGCGCTGGCCTTCGTGCCGCCCTTCTTCTGCCACAGCTACGCCGAAGGCCTCGCCGTGTGGCTTTACCGCGCCCTGACCTTCCTGGTGGTGAGCTGCCCGTGCGCCCTGGTCATCTCGGTGCCACTCACCTTCTTCGGAGGCATCGGCGGGGCGTCGCGCCAAGGCATCCTCATCAAGGGCGGCAACTACATGGACACGCTGGCCAAGCTGGGCACGGTGGTGTTCGACAAGACCGGGACGCTCACCAAGGGCGTGTTTGCCGTCGACGCCGTCCATCCCTCGCAGCTCGACGCCAAGGAGCTGCTGCACCTCGCCGCCCATGTGGAGCGCCACTCCACCCACCCCATCGCCGCAGCCCTGCGCGAGGCATACCCCGCTGAGCGTGACGACTGCGTCATCGAGCAGGTCGAGGAGATCGCCGGACAGGGCGTGCGCGCCAAGGTCAACGGCGAGACCGTCTGCGTGGGCAACCTGAAGATGATGGCGGCCGCGGGAGCCGACGCCACGACGTGCGAGAAGTGCCACGACCTGGTGGGCACCGTGGTCCACGTGGCGGTGGAAGGCGCCTACGCCGGCCACGTGGTCATCTCCGACCAGGTGAAGGCCGACGCCGCCGAGGCGCTGCGCAGCCTCAGGGCACTGGGCGTCGGCCGCACGGTGATGCTCACGGGCGACCAGCAGCGCGTGGCCGACCACGTGGCGCGCACCATCGGCATCGATGAGACGCACGCCGGCCTGCTGCCCGCCGACAAGGTGAGGCAGGTGGAGCGGTTGCTCCGCGAGCGGCCGGCCGGAAGGACCCTCGCCTTCGTGGGCGACGGCATCAACGACGCGCCGGTGCTGGCCCGCGCCGATGTGGGCATCGCCATGGGCGCCCTCGGCAGCGACGCAGCCATCGAGGCGGCCGACGTGGTGCTCATGGACGACAAGCCGTCGAAGATCGCCACCGCCATACGCATCGCCCGGCGCACCATACGCATCGCACACGAGAACGCCTGGTTCGCCATCGCCGTGAAGGTGGCCATCCTGCTCCTGGCCGCCTGCGGGCTGGCAGGCATGCCCCTCGCCGTGTTTGGCGACGTGGGCGTCATGGTGCTGGCCGTGCTCAACGCCACCCGCGCCCTGCGCACAAGGCACCAGCCCTGTATGGGCATAGGTAAACCGAAAGCTGCTTTATAGAACCACACTAAAAAAAGGGAATCTCCTGCTAAGCGTGTGGCTTAAGCATAGATTCTCGTAATTCCCAAGAAAAGAACATTCCGTAAATGTCTCGCCCCCTGCTTTGGGGCGAGACATTGGCGGAAGTGGCCCCGAAGAGTACTGAGCCGACAATCAGATAGGAGTATTTCCCTTCACAATATCTGATATAGCCGAAAAGCTTTCCTAAATACTATTTCGGAAATCTTTTTGGTCGATATTGTTCCATGAACACGAAAGAAACGTTGCATTTTCCAAAACAAGCTATTATATTTATAATATTTAGCAAAAGCCTTATCCAACAAATCAACCGTTTCTCTCGTTTGATTCAACCCATATTGACAACTTATATAATAGTTCATTCTAGTTATGAAAAATTTTCGATACTTAGGGTAATCCTTACTGAAACCTTCAAGCATCTCTATTTCAGAAATATATCCTTTGATTTTTGATTCTGTCAAAACATCATGATTGTTACGCCACACCCATGAATTAGGGCAATCAACGCGATACACAGCCATAAATTCATCAAAATAAAAGACCTTCCCTTGCATTGCCATATACATTTGCAAAGGATAATCGCCAACATGACAACGTCTTATGTAAGGTTCTTGATAGCCTAAGGAATCATAAAGTTCACGACGCAGCAATATGCTACAAGTAGGAATATACAAACCACCTCGCAAGACAATGTCTTTTACTCGCAAGACTGCACTGTGATTCCGACATTTTTGCTCGCCTATAAATCTTTCTTTTGTCTGAGAATACAATTTAGCCTTAGAACAACACATGCTATACTCAGGATGTGCCTCCATCAGATCCACCTGTTTCTGTAGTTTCAAGGGGTCAGTCCAATAGTCATCCCCCTCGCAAAAAGCGATGTACTTGCCCTTGCAGGCCTCGCTCATTATTCTCCGCAAAGCCCCATCATGTTTGGAGTATTGGTTCTCTGTCTCCAGGATTGGCTTGATGATATCAGGGTATTTCTCGGCATACTCCTTGATGATCGCCGCCGTCCCGTCCGTAGAGGCGTCGTCATGCACGATAGCCTCAAACCTGAAATTCGTCCGCTGCATCACAAAGCCCTCCAGACACTGGCGAATGTAAGGCTCATGATTATATGTCAAACAACGAACCGTAACCATTAATGGTTGATTAACTTTGTTTTGTTCCATGCTTAATATTTTTTTAAGATCCATTTTTCTATCGTATGTATTCGTATATAGTCGAGAACTACGCAGGCGGCGAATATCGCCACTACGCTCACTACTGGCAGCCAATAGACATGTTCACAGCCATACTGCCCCATGCAATCCACCACGTCCTTCCACAGCCACTGGCGCATGGTGTCGCTGTTGGCGTGGATGCAGAGCACGCCGAAGGTGCTGGCGCTGATGGTGTTGATGAGTTTGCTCTGTTTGATGCGCAGGTCCTTGAAGTACATGAACGAGCTGATGGAGGTAAGCACCGCCAAGAGCTTGTTGGAGTCGGAGACGAACCAGTAAGGATCAAGCCAAATGTGCAACACCTCTCGAAGCTCTATCATACCCACGCAACTCGCCATCGCTATCACCACCGACGCCAGCGTAATCCAGCCCCAGTGGCTGTGGCGCAACCGCGGACAGATGCCGTGGATGCGGATGTAGGAGGAGATGAGGTAGAGGATGCAGAACCAAGTGACGTAGTTGAACGTGACGTGGAATTTCGGCACCGTGCCCATCACCGTGTAGGTGGCGAGGCACACCATGAGCAGCCGCTGGTGCATCCGCTTGTCGAGGTGGTTCACCAGCACGTTGAGGAAGGGTATCAGCAGGTAGAATATCAGGAAGCAGGAGGTAAATCCGCTCGCCACACCCCTAATGGGCACCAGCATCTGCTCCAAGGCCTTCGGTGTGAAGCTCTCGTAGCCCGTGATCAAGAACGCAGCCCCTATCACAATGTTATAGAACTCCACCTCCAGCAGCAACTTGAGAAATTTCCTCAAGGTGATCTGCTTCTTGCACATGAAGTAGCCGGTGATGAGCACGAAGCAGTAGATGCCTGTCTTCCCCCACATCCCCAGCAGATAAAGGTAGAGTGACTTGGCCGCCATCGGGGCTTCTTCCATCACCTCCATCACCCCGCTATTCACTACATAGTGGTGCGCCACGATGAACAGCATCACAATGATGCGATACAGTTCCAGATTGGAGAGACGTGATTTACCCCCCCCAGGCCATCCGAGAACTCCAATTTTAGATTTCATGTGCTTGTCAAGCACCTCTTCTTTCATTTCCATCATTTGTCCAACAACTCTTCTGGTATTGATATTCCGCGACGAGCGGCAACATCAATGAAGTCCTCAACATTCAGTGTAAGTAGGGAATCAATCTTCAAATGGTCATCTTCCATCATTACCCTTATTATCATATCGACAAGACTATATCCGCGATGGTTGTCATCACTTACCGTCAATCGGTAAGCATCATCCTTATACTTGTCGTCTGGAACTTTGACAAATCGCGGATTAGACTGCAACTGTTTTAGAAACCAACTTGCCTTCGTGCGATTCTTCGCCTTTAAAAGCTTCGTATTAATGGTTTCGTATAATGTCGGAAAGGGAATCAGAAAGTTTGCCTCCAATTCATCCAACCAGCGAAACAACCTGTCTGCAACCTCATGCCGTTCTTGCTCTCGCGTCCCCAAATAAGAATACCAAAAGCCTGTATCAACTATGATGTTCATGTTTATTCATCAAGCGTAAGTTGAGGGCTATCTTCCTGCTTGTATCCTTGCCAAGGGTTTTGCTTTCTTTTGCCAACGATAAATGCGCCAACTGGTCGCTTTGTGTCATTAACGAAAAAATCTGAATTCACATAAATTCGATCGTTGACCTTAAGCTTCACATTGCGCTTGGCCTCGGCCTGCAATTCTTCCAATGCCATTTGCGTGTCGGCATTAGAATTATCATGTGTGATGGTCTTAAACTCATAGATAAAGCGACAGGTATTCTCTCCACACTCTTGCGCGTCCAATTTGGCTAGCCAAGCATATAGGCCAGGGTAGTCTCCGTTTACCCCCAAATCGTATGTTAAATAAATTATTTTTTTCATAATTCAACGATTAATCATTTTGATACATAATAGTTTATTCTATATGTAAAGATATAGCTTTTTCATCGAAATCACAAGACTTTTTCTCGCTTTTAACATTTAGAGGTACTTGTCCCTCTGACCCTTGTGGTCCTTGTCCCTCTGACCCCACAACACCTTCCTCATTTCCAAAAGCGTCTTTCCTCCCTCTTTTTTCTCGAAACCTGTTGCAGACAAGCCTTCCCAGTTGACGCAAAAAGATGCGCCAACCGGAAAGCATTATATTTCAACAATATCGCTAATCTTGCAGTCACAGAAAGGCACGATAGCTGTTGCCCATGCCATGCCTACGCCAAAGGCAGTCATCAGGATCTTCTTGTTTCCTGCCATCTTATCCTTCAACTCACTCACGATAGTCAATGGTACCGAAACGGAAGAGGTATTGCCATATTTTTGAATTGTCCATGGAACACGTTCCTTATCTAGTTTCATCTTCTTGGCAATATAATTATTGATGAAAGAGTTAGCTTGATGAAACACATAATAATCCATGTATTGAATATCCTCACCTGTTGCTGCCAACAGTCGCTTGATGTCTTTTGGAACTTCCACAATGACGAAGTTAAAGACATCAGCACCATTCATCATGCCCTGCTCGTCATTGCGAATATTTCCATATTCGTCAACAACCTGCTCACGAAGAGTCTCAACGGATGACATGTTACGATAGCCTCCTGCTGGAATCATGATAAGATTACCACGAGAACCGTCAGAGTTCAAAGAGAAATGGCTTTCACCAAATTTCTCGTCACGTTCTATCAAAGCAGCAACACCCGCATCGCCAAAAATAAACGCCTCACGTCTATCCTTACGACTATATACCTTTGACCTCGTTTCACCATCCAAAAGCAAAGCCTTACGGAACCCATGGTTTCCCATCATGGAATAGACGATGCTCAACGCACTGATAAAGCCCGAGCATCCCAAGGAAATGTCAAATGCCATTGTTGACATTGGCAAACCCAAGCGGTCTTGGAGCAAGATAGACGTTGCTGGCATACGATAGTCCGGTGTCTGAGACAAGAACACAACCAAGTCTATCTCATTCCTATCTACGCCGTTGTCAGCTATCAGCTTCTCCGCAGCAGCAAAACACAAGTCTGAGGAACAGGTTTTCTCGTCTGCAAACCTTCGTTCAACAACACCAACTTTATCCACGACCTTTTTGACTTCTTCTTCAGGCCAAATATCCAAGTCGTAATGATAATTGTCTATCACGTTCTTTGGCACACAAGCAGCCATAGCCGTGATACCCACATTCTTAAAACTTATTATTGCCATTTCGTGTCTTTATAAGTCATCCAGAGTATTGACTACTCCCTCTTCAAAGATATTGCCTGTTTCAACAATTGGAAAATATCTCTTGTATCAATTTTTGCAGAACAAACTCCTTGCTGCTTCTTGACCCAAGGAAACACCAAAACTGCCCCCCGAATTATCTCGGTGGGAACAGCGCTTGACACTGCAGACATTTTAATGTTTTTAAATTTAAAAAACACCTTATTATCTTCCAGTCATGTCAAATTTACAATCATTTTTTACTTCTTACTGAGAGTACCCCCCCTCTATTAGCATCTCCGTACCTGTCACCCAAGCAGCCGCATCAGACAAAAGATAGACCATAGCATAAGCTACCTCCTCGGGCTTGCCATATCGGCCAAGCAGATAATGCTGTTTGTCCTTTTCCTGGTCTTCCGCATCTATTACACCTGGAGCGATGAGTTTGGTTTCCACCATTCCTGGAAGCACGGCATTTGCGCGAATTCCCTTGGGAGCAAACTCGTTGGCACAAGTTTTCATGAAACTTGAGAGTGCGGCCTTGCTTGCCGCATATATGCCATTGCCCACAGTGGATCTTTTGGCCGAAATGGAGGAAGTGAACACGATGGAAGCACCCTTCCGCAACTTCTTCAGCTTGACCAAGTGCTTCGTCAGCAACATGGGAGCCTCTATGTTAGGAACGAAGATTTTCTCAATAAGTTCTTTTTTGAAAAAGGCTATCGGCTTGGTACATCCAACGCCCGCATTGCATACGAAACCATCCAAAGGTGGCACTTGCTCAGCCAATGCTTTCAACTGCTCCTCGTCGGTAACGTCCGCCAACAAATATGAATGCCCCTCTCCTTCCAACTCTCCAAGAACTTCTTTCAAGGCTTCTTCCTTACGAGCCGTAAGCACAATCTTTGCTCCCATCCTGGAACATTCGATGGCGGCAGCCTTACCGATGCCCGAGGAGGCACCAGTAACCAAGATGGTCTTGCCACTCAATGAAAATGGATTATAGTCTTTCATTGTAATTCCTCTACTTCTACTAATTCTGGTATAACAATATGTTCTGTTTTAAAAGCTACGGAACCCCATGACAAGCCTACCCCAAATCCACAACAAATGAATTTTGTGGATTTAGACATCACCTCATCCCTTATCGTCGTGACAATGGTAAGAGGAATCGATGCCGAGGAAGTGTTGCCAAAGTGACTCATACATGAAGGAACTTTCTCCGAATTCAACTTCAATTTCTTGGCTATCATATTGTTCATCTTCATATTGGCCTGATGAAACACATAATAGTCAGCGTCTAGGTAATCAAAACCGTAATGCTCAGCAAGCCGTTTTATAGACTTTGGGGGGGTAGAAATACCAAAGCTAAAAACATCCATTCCCTTCATACGAGTCTGCAAGCGATGCATCATTTTTCCCTCGAACTCTTCTGGTACGAAAGATTCCGGAGACACTCTATTTCTGCTACCTCCGTCAGGCGTTATAATGGCATCATAACCACTACCATCTGTTCCAAAGTGGAATTGGAAGCTTCCAGCTCCCTCCTTATATTCTACAGCCGTAGCTGTTCCAGCATGCCCAAAAAGAGGATCGCTTGGAGCTTCTGCTCTTTTCTTTGCATCTCCACAGAGCAACAAAGCCTTCTTGATACTGCCCGCAGAAAGAAGAGAAATAACTTGGCTCAATCCATATACCCAACCGCTGCAACCTAATGTGCAGTCGGCGGCATAACATTCTTTTGACAGTTTTAATCTGTCTTGGAGAATACAAGCTGTGCAAGGGAGAATATAGTCAGCTGTCTGAGACACAAAAATCAAGGCCTCAATCTCGTTTTTGTCCCATTCCAACTCGGCAATCAATTTCTCTGCCGCCTCATAACAAAGATCGGAAGTACAAAGCGTCGAAGAAGTTCTTCGCTCAACAACGCCTGTAGTCTTAACGAAATCTTCAGGATTCGTTCCATCAGCAAAGCTTACATCCTCAGCAGGATGGAGATTGCTGGACACATGTTTGGGAACGCCGGCACTAATGCCGGCGATTCGCACATTCTTAAATTCCAGATAAGCCATAAGTTATGCCTTAGCTTGAACTGTCTTGAATAAATCCTCAATGGTTTTTGCACCCTTGATGTCATCACCTTTCAAGGCTACATCATACTCCTCATCCACCATGGCGATGATGGACAAAGCAATAAGGGAAGACCATTCATCCAACTTCTTGAACTCTGTGCTTGGAGCAAACACTTCAGCATCAGTCTCATCAAACTGAGCTGCGAAATTACTTACAAATTCATTAATTTCCATAATTGTAGTATTATAAGATAAATATTATTATTAAAAATCGATTTTCTTTGCAGGATTACCAAAAACATGCAATCCATCCTTTACATTGCGCATCACCACGCTACTTGCACCCACGGAAACATGGGCACCTATCTTCTTATGCCGTATCAGCGTGGAACGCACATGCATTATTGAGCAAGCGCCTACTTCTGCATATCCACCTAAAAAGGAATATGCCTCCAATGTCGCATAATCGCCCAATTTCGCATCATGCCCTAAAGTGCAAAAACTATGAATCACAGCATGAGAACCTATAACAACATTATCAGAAACAATAGACCATCCAGCAATGTACGCCCCTTCATGGATAACGGCATTAGGCACTACATATGCCCCTTGACAAATGATAGTATGAAAACTACCACCTTTCTCCTTGATAATCTCTGCATAATGCTTCCGCCAAAGAGGGTCACCCATGGCTACAAAGAACACATCATCTTCTTGGATGATATATTCTTCTGGAGAAGAAATAATTGGGGGATAATCACCATGCAATCCCTCCAAAGCATCACCTTTGGAGTCAAGAAATCCCTTTACATCTATTTCTCCATCCAAAAACTCTTTCGTCTTGCAAAATGCTGCATATACTTCTCTACCCCAACCACGGGCACCAACAATTAACAAATGTCTCATAAACTCTCTGCCTGTCTCTTAAACCGAAATACAGAATCAATTTACAACAAATATTCCTCCAAGATGCCCATCTGGGCTTCGCTAACGAACTGCTTAACCAAGAATTTCAGTTCACCCTCCGACAAGTCCAATTGTTGAAGCGGGCCATTCTTGGGGTAAATATCCAAGAAAACCACTATCTCGTCGGTCTTGGAAACCAAATAAATCAAACGGAATCCATCCTTTCGAGAAAGATGTTGATTCTTGTCGGGCAAGCGCAACTTGATAATGACGAAATCGCCCTCCAACAAAATCATGTCATTGTTCTGACGAATCTGTTCGATCGGTTTGCCCGTAAACTCCCGTTTGATTTCCGTCTCCACATTGGCATAAACCTTTCGTCTGACTTTTATCAAATCAGACAAACGAGAGCGGAAAGAACTGATGGTCTTGAAACTAATCATGTGCAGCAAGTTTCTTGACAGCCAAACCTGCATCTGCCAAAAGATCCGACCACTCAGCATCCTTCGGAGCCTTGATACGATAATTCTTGATGTCGCTATTCAACTCATAGAGGGCAGAATAGTTTCGCTTCAGCTTTTCAGCCTCTGTGCTTACGCCATACTCCTTTGGCATCTGCTTGCAGGAGGCATAAAGCGACTTGAGGATGTTTAGCATGGAGGTCAACTGCTTGCCGAAAACGCTATAATCACGCTCCGTAACAGTGTTGCACTGGCTATAAAGAAACTCATAGAAAGCATCCAGATCACGGTTCAAACGGCGCAGTTGCCCCACGCGATACTCATTAGGGGCCAATGCCTCCAAGCTATGCCTGTAAGACCTCGTCCCCAACTTTACGATACTCTGCGATATAAATGCTGTCTGACACATAATCTCTTGAATTTCTTTTTATTTGCTCCCAATTTACTATTTTTCCTTGTATTCCTGTTTCTTTTATATCTTTATTTATAAATATTTAAACTTTCTATTTAACGATGCACTCCAGCACTCTCTGCACATCCTCCCCGCTCAACGCATGGTGCATCGGCAGGCAAATCACGCTGTCCGCCATCTTGTGGGCGTTGGGCAGGTTCTCTGGCTTGGCACTCTCCAAGCCACGATAGGGGGAGAACTCGCTGATGAGGGGATAGAAGTATCGGCGGCCGAGCACGTTCTGCGACTTCATCTTCTCATAGAGGGCGTCACGAGTCATGCCATACTTCCCCACATCCACGAAGATGGGGAAGTAGCTGTAGTTGTGCTTCACGCCAGGCATATCATCGAAGACGGAGATGCCCTCCACGTCGCGCAACGCCTCGCGATACTTCAACGCCACCTTGCGGCGATTCGCGATGGCAGCATCCACCTGCTTCAGGTTCAACAGACCGTAGGCACTGCGCATCTCGTCCATCTTGCTGTTGATGCCCGGACCTACCACGGTGGTCTCTCCGGCAAAGCCGAAGTTCTTCAGATAGTCGATGCGTTTCTTTGTTTTCTCGTCATGCATTATCAGAGCTCCTCCCTCAATGGTGTTGTAGACCTTTGTGGCATGGAAACTCAATGTTGACATGTCTCCGGCGTTCAAGACGCTCTCGCCGTTCACCTCCACGCCAAAGGCATGGGCGGCGTCATAGATTACCCTCAAGCCATACTTGTCGGCAATGTCCTGGATAGCCTTTGTGTCGCATGGCTTGCCATACACGTGGACTGGCATAATCGCAGTGGTCTTTGGCGTGATGGCGGCCTCAATCTTGCCTGGATCCATATCGCCTGTTGCAGGATCGATGTCCACGAATACTGGCTTGCAGCCATTCCACCAAATGCTATGCGTTGTAGCCACAAAGCTGTATGGGGTGGTGATTACCTCGCCTGTGATACGAAGTGCCTGCAAGGCCGTAAGCAAAGGAAGAGTACCATTGGTGAAAAGGCTCACATAAGGAACTTTGAGATACTCGGCAAGGGCGGCCTCCAGCTTCTTATGTAAGTCACCGTTGTTGGTAATCCACTTGCTGTCCCATATTTTCTGGAGCTCAGCATGGAAATCATCAAGCTTTGGCAGCAACGGTGACGTTACCGTTATTATTTTCTTATCCATAACAATAGTCCGTTAAAATGGCGGCGCCATTCTTCATGACGAGGAAGAATGGCGCCGCTTGGCCATTGTGCCGGCGCTCCCCCGGGTGGGGGCGCGCCGCGCTTGTGTTTGCTTGTTTACTTGGCGTAGGCCACGGAACGGGTCTCGCGGATGACGGTGATCTTGACCTGTCCGGGATAGGTCATCTCGTTCTGGATCTTCTCTGCGATCTCAGAGCTGAGCTTGGTGCTCTCGTCGTCGTTCATCTTGTCGGCCCCGACGATGACGCGCAGCTCGCGGCCGGCCTGTATGGCGTAGGTCTTGGTGACGCCGGGATAGCTCATGGCGATGGCCTCCAGGTCGTTGAGACGCTTGATGTAAGCCTCGACGATCTCGCGGCGGGCGCCGGGGCGGGCGCCTGAGATGGCGTCACACACCTGCACGATGGGTGCCAGCAGTGTGCTCATCTCCACCTCGTCGTGGTGCGCTGCGATGGCGTTGACGATCTCGGGCTTCTCCTTGAACTTCTCGGCCATCTTGGCGCCGAGCAGTGCGTGGGGCAGCTCGCTCTCCTCATCGGGCACCTTGCCGATGTCGTGGAGCAGTCCGGCGCGCTTGGCCTTCTTAGGGTTGAGGCCGAGCTCTGCCGCCATGACGGCGCAGAGGTTGGCCGTCTCGCGTGCGTGCTGCAGGAGGTTCTGTCCGTAGGATGAGCGGTATTTCATCTTGCCGACGATGCGGATGAGCTCGGGGTGCAGTCCGTGGATGCCGAGGTCGATGGCGGTGCGCTTGCCCGTCTCGACGATCTCGTTGTCGAGCTGCTTCTTGACCTTGGCCACGATCTCCTCGATGCGTGCGGGGTGTATGCGGCCGTCGGCCACGAGCTGGTGTAGTGCCAGGCGGCATACCTCGCGGCGTATGGGGTCGAAGGCCGAGATGATGATGCTCTCGGGTGTGTCGTCGACGACGATCTCCGTGCCAGTGGCTGCCTCGAGGGCGCGTATGTTGCGGCCCTCACGGCCGATGATGCGTCCCTTCACCTCGTCGTTGTCGATGTGGAAGACGCTGACGGAGTTCTCGATGGCCGTCTCGGTGGCCACGCGCTGTATGGTCTGTATGACGATCTTCTTGGCCTGCTGGTTGGCGTCGAGCTTGGCCTGGTCCACGATCTCGTTGATGTAGCTGGCCGCGTCCATCTTGGCCTTGTCCTTCATGCTCTCGACGAGTCGGTTCTTGGCCTCCTCGGCCGAGAGTCCCGAGAGTTCCTCGAGCTTGGCGCGTTCCTGGTCCTGCATCTTCTCGAGGTCGGCCTGCTTCAGGGCGAGCAGCTTCTTCTCGTTGTCGATGCGCTGCTGCGCCTGGTCGTTCTCCTGCTTGCGGCGCCCGAGCTCCTCCTGTCGCTGGTTGAGCGTGAGCTCGCGCTGCTTGAGCTTGTTCTCGCTCTGCTGTATCTTCTGGTTGCGCTGCTGCACCTCCTTCTCGAGCTCGCTCTTCTTGTTGAGAAACTTCTCCTTGACCTCGAGGAGCTTCTTTTCCTTGATCACTTCGGCATCTTTCTGTGCCTTTTCCATCATCTCCTTATATTTGCCGGTGAGCACGTACCGGTTGATGAGATACCCCGCTGCGACGCCTGCGACGACGCCTACGATGGCGGTTACGATTACTGCTATCATGAATTATGTTATTGTTGTTGATTGTTGATACATGTTCCCACTCGCTGTCTGTGCCCGCGCCGCCTCACTTGCTCTTCAGCACCTCCTCGATTTCAGAAGTCAGCTTGGTGAGAATGTCATCATAGGGTTTGGTGTCGTTGCGCTGGAGCTCCTTCTGTAGCCTCAGCCCGAGGTCGATCATGGCGAAATAGGTGATTTCCTTGTCTCCCTTGTAGCCCTTGAAATTGGCGTAATAGGCGTTGAGGAGCTCGTTGATGAGTTCCGCGTCATTGCGGTAGAGCGGCTCCTCCTCCCTGGGCACCTTGACCACGATGTCGGTGTCATAGATGTGCAACCGTATGCTGATCTTGTCTTGTTCTGCTTCTGCCATCACTACTTGTTACTGTTGTTCACTGAGCAGCGTGATACACTTGTCCACGTCCCTGATGAGCTTGGAGACCTTCTTCTTGGCCATGTCGAGGTCCTGGTCGCTGACCTCGAGCATCCTTGCCATCTTCAACGCGTTGTAGTCGTTCTGGAGCTGCCTGACCTGCGCCTCGAGCTTGCGTATCTGCGCGTCGCGCTCATCGACCATGGCGTACAGCTCGCCGTTCTCCTTCACCACGTCGTGGTATTGGAGAATCATTTGCCTGACGCGTGTGGCGAACCTGTCGATGATCTTCTCGTTGGCATCCATTACGATACAATTTGCTGCAAAATTAAAACTTTATCCTGAATAATCCAAATGTTTCACGCCATTTAGTGACGGTGGGGAGACAATTCGGTGTGATTTCGGCAAGGGGCGAACCTGTTCCTTGGTGTCGGCCGGCTCTCACGCCCACGGCGCCCCACGGCGCGGCTTATCCTCAAAAATGATGATTTTCCGCAAGTTAGCGGCGTTTTGCTTGCCCATGCGGTCGGAAAGCCGTACCTTTGCAGGCCGAGAGACTGCAGACGGGTGAGGAGAAGACATTCTTTCGCCGCACCGGCACACTCCGTCGCCGCAGCACGGGAGCACCGCAAGCGCGACAGCGCTGGGGGCGACCGTGTTACATTTTATTAACCCAAACCACACTTAACGACTTATGGTTTTACAAGACCTCCAACAAGATTTCAAAGGATCAAACTGGAAGCACGAGATTGACGTGAGAGACTTCATCCAGGCCAACTACGAGCCCTACGCGGGCGACGAGACGTTCCTGGCCGGCCCTTCCGAGAAGACTAAGAAACTGTGGTCCCTGCTGTCCTCGCTCTTCGAGGTGGAGCGCGAGAAGGGTGTCTACGACGCCGAGACCAAGCTGCCGCAGAGCATCGACACCTACGGGGCCGGATACATCGACAAGGACAGCGAGGTGGTGGTCGGCCTGCAGACCGACAAGCCCCTGAAGCGTGGCATCTTCCCCAAGGGAGGCATCCGCATGGTGGAGAAGGCGCTCAACGCCTACGGCTACGAGCTCGACCCCGCCACGAAGACCATCTTCACCAAGTACCGCAAGACGCACAACGAGGGTGTGTTCTCGGCCTACAACGATGACATCAAGGCCGCCCGCCACGCGCACATCATCACCGGCCTGCCCGACGCCTACGGCCGCGGCCGCATCATCGGCGACTACCGCCGCGTGGCCCTCTACGGCACGGCCAACCTCATCGAGGAGAAGAAGCGCTACTTCAAGCGCATCGACATACAGGAGTTCACCGAGGAGATCGTGCGCCACCGCGAGGAGATCTCCGACCAGATACAGGCCCTGAAGCAGTTTGAGCGCATGTGCGCCGCCTACGGCTTCGACGTCACCAAGCCCGCCACCAACGCCCGCGAGGCCGTGCAGTGGACCTACTTCGGATACCTCGGCGCCGTGAAGGACCAGGACGGCGCCGCCATGTCGCTCGGCCGCGTCTGCGCCTTCCTCGACATCTTCATCCAGCGCGACCTCAAGCGCGGCGCGCTGACCGAGGAGGAGGCCCAGGAGCTCATCGACCAGATGATCATGAAGCTGCGCATCGTGCGCTTCCTCCGCACGCCCGAGTACAACGACCTCTTCTCCGGCGACCCCATCTGGGCCACGGCCTCCATCGGCGGCATGGGCATCGACGGCCGCTCCATGGTCACCAAGACCGACTACCGGTTCCTCCACACCCTCTACAACATGGGGCCCTCGCCCGAGCCCAACCTCACCATCCTCTGGAGCGAGCGCCTGCCCGAGGCGTGGAAGAGATACTGCGCCAAGGTCAGCATCGACACCAGCGCCATCCAGTATGAGAACGACGACCTCATGCGCGCCGAGCTGGGCGACGACTACGGCATCGCCTGCTGCGTCAGCCCGATGAAGATCGGCAAGCAGATGCAATTCTTCGGCGCACGCGCCAACCTCGCCAAGTGCATGCTCTACGCCATCAACGGCGGACGCGACGAGATGTCGGGACACCAGATCGCGCCCCGCTTCGCGCCCATCACCGGCGACTACCTCACCTACGAGGAGTTCATGCCCAAGTTTGAGCAGATGATGCGCTGGCTCGCCAAGACCTACGTCAACGCCCTGAAGATCATCCACTACATGCACGACAAGTACGACTACGAGGCCTTCGAGATGTCGCTCCACGACGGCGACGTCGAGCGCACGCGCGCCACGGGCATCGCCGGCCTCTCCATCGTCACCGACTCCATCGCAGCCATGAAGCACTGCAAGGTGCGCATCATACGCGACGACAGCGGCCTGGCCGTCGACTACAAGATCGAGGAGGGCGACTACGTGCCCTTCGGCAACAACAACGACGAGACCGACACCATCGCCGTCGACATCACGGAGAAGTTCATGGAGTACCTGCGCCAGCACCGCACCTACCGCGACGCCACACCCACGCAGAGCCTCCTGACCATCACGTCCAACGTGGTCTACGGCCGCAACACCGGCGCCACGCCCGACGGCCGCCAGAAGGGCGTGCCCTTCGCGCCGGGAGCCAACCCGATGAACGCGCGCGACGTCAAGGGCGCCGTGGCCGCGCTCTCGTCAGTGGCCAAGCTGCCCTTCCAGCACTCGCGCGACGGCATCTCTTACACCTTCGCCATCACGCCCGGCGCCCTCGGCAAGGAGACCGCGCAGCGCGCGCAGAACCTCGTGGGCCTGCTCGACGGATACTTCACGCCCAACGGCGGACAGCACCTCAACGTCAACGTCTTCGACCGCCAGCTGCTCATCGACGCCATGGACCATCCCGAGAAGTACCCGCAGCTCACCATCCGCGTCAGCGGCTACGCCGTCAACTTCGTGAAGCTCACGCGCGAGCAGCAGCTCGACGTGCTCTCACGCACCATCAACCAGGGTCTCTAAGCCCCAGCGGCGCCACAGGGCGCCCCGCGCGACAACCACAAAGCCAAACGCTCTCCCGCACCGCCGGGAGGCGTTTGGCTTTCTTCAACCCACCAACCCACCACCATGAACATCATCGGACGCATACACTCCATGGAGTCGTTTGGCACCGTCGACGGGCCAGGCATACGCTTCGTGGCCTTCATGCAGGGCTGTCCCCTGCGCTGCCAGTTCTGCCACAACCCCGACACCTGGGACCCGCGCGCCACGTGCCAGTATGAGCTCACGCCCGAGGAGCTCCTCGACGAGGTGCTGCGCTACCGCAGCTTCATCCGCAGCGGCGGCGTCACGCTCTCCGGCGGCGAGCCGCTCATGCAGGCGCCCTTCGCCGCCGCTTTCTTCGAGCGCTGCCGGGCCGAGGGCATCCACACCGCCCTCGACACCAGCGGCTTCTACTGCACGCCGGCGGCCCTCAGCGTGCTCGACCACACCGACCTCGCGCTGCTCGACATCAAGACCATGGACACCGACCTCTACCCGCGCCTCACGGGCCAGCCACAGGCCAACAACCTGCGCTTCCTCGACGAGCTCGAGCGGCGCGGCATACCGACATGGGTGCGCCACGTCGTCGTGCCCGGCCTCACCGACGACGACCACTGGCTGCGCCGCCTCGGCGAGCACGTGGCACGCTACAGTGTCGTGGAGAAGATCGAGGTGCTGCCCTACCACACCCTCGGCACCTTCAAGTACGAGAAGCTCAACCTCAGCTATCCCCTCGACGGCGTCAAGCCGCTCAGCGCCGAGCGCGCGCAGGCCATCCGCCAGATGCTCTCCGCCTACAAGCCTTGTCTCTGAGCGACACCAACAGGGAGAGGCTGAAAAAGTGCGACAAACTATAGTCTGAAATTTGCGTTATTTTCGACAAGGAAATCTTTCGGCGCAAATACGCGAAAATAGAGCGGTTTTCGTAACTCGCTACTCATCAGCGAATTACGAAAACCGCTCGTTTATTTTCGCCAAAACGTAAACTCTTTTCATCATCATTGATGCCTAATCATGCCGAGATTAGGCACATATCGCACCGAGATTAGGCACATATCGCACCGAGATTAGGCACATATCTCACCATGATTAGGCACATATCTCCGTCAACCGGGGCCGCGACGCATGCGCGGCGGGGCCAAAACGCCATTTTCGCCTTCTATTTCAACCGAAACGGCGAACAAACTTTTTGACCAAATATCACGACATTCCGCCGATTACCCACAGCCCCGAAGGGGGTAGGCATTACTCCTTCCACACCCTTCTCTTCAGCCACAACGCCAAGATGGGGTCGCTCATCACTAAGTGTTTGGGAGCAGAAATAGTTATCAAATCTTTCTCTATCATTGCTTTCTTGAGACGAGTGACATTGGCTGCTGTGCCCAGACGGTAAGTGCTCAGGATGGCAGACTGGGTGAACCCAGTATGAACACCATTTACAATGGCACGCAAGAAATTCATCTGATAGGCTGACAACTCCTCGGTTTGCTGGATAAACAATGGCTCGCAGGCATCGAGCAATCGGGCGATGGCATATTGCAAGTCTGCCTCACTAGCGCTTGCAGCCTCTTGCGTTCTCAACCACACAAGCCACGACAACTGCTGAACATAGGATGAATACCTGTCCGTGACATGACAAATCTCACGGGCCAAGTCTTCAGAAATATGCTTGCCTGTAGTATCAAAACGCTGGCAAATATACTCCACCCAGTCCTCCTCGCTAATCTTGTCCAAATAGAAAAGGTCGCCAAAGCGGTAAAAGGGATAACTATGGTTCTGGAACATCTGCTCCATCATGTGCTTCTTGCTGCCATATAGGCAATAAGACACATGGTTCTGCAACTGCCAGGCTCCTCGCAGTTTTTTCTGGAAAGTCAAGGAGTCGGGGAAATCGCCTATCTGCTGGAACTCATCTATACACACCACGACACGGCATCCCTTGGCCTGCGCTATCATTTCCGGAAGCCGCAACACCTCCTCGGTCGTGTTATTGCTTGCATTGTATTCCAACGACAGGGAAAAATCGTTCAAAGGGTCTTGTCCGAAACTTATCTTGGGAACAAAACGGCTCAAGAACACCTTTGCATTCTCCATCCATTCCTCCCATTTCGTAGAAGTGGCCCGAACCACAGCCGTGGCAAGGGCATTGATGAAGTCATTCTCCGACCGACAGCCGAAAGCATCGATACGCGCTATCCTGATGTCCTCACTCTCAACAAGCGCACACACCTTATCCACAAGCGAGGTCTTCCCCATACGGCGCGGGGATATCAGAATGGTATTCACACCGTATGTAAAATTAGCCCTCAATCGTTCCGTCTCCTCCCTTCGGTCCGTGAAGGCATCGCCTTTCACTCTCACGCCAAACACAAAGGGAACTTCCATATAATTTGCCATCGGCTTCTATTCTATAAGGTTTATAGCTGCAAAGAAAGTGCAAACGAGCGCATTGTATTTTACTTCAAATTACCGAGTGCTGCTTTTCTTCTGCAAAGTTAATAACAAAATTCATTTTAAACAAGGTTGTTTTAAACAAGGTTGTTTAAAATATCAGGATAGTCCAACGGTTGTTTGGTATACCTCATATTTATAAAGCAAACGGCCCACCCTGGTTCGCTGGTCTTCGGGAAGCGTGGTGGGAACTGTTGCTGCAAAAATACAAATATTTATTTGGGTTGCCAAACCTTTCGCTGACTTTCATCCATTTTGCGTGCGAAACCAACAGGCTTGTTATGGAGCGGCATCCTGGGCAAGGGCGTTTGCGCGGGCCTGCACCCTGCAAGGTAGGGTGTTCGTAAATCAGTTTGAAAATCCGACACGATTCTGCCGCAAAATATAGCGGTTCTCATATTTATTGTTTTCCGCTCATGGTATGTCCCCGAAGGGGGCCAACTCTGCATAACCGCGGGTGACCAAAGGGAACCGGCGGTTTCCAAAAGGTGTCGGAACCGGCGTCCTCGAAGAGGGCGAAATTTGCAGAAGACTCCCTGACCGACAGGAAGTAACGCTCTCAATGGCCCTTCTTGATATGTATTAGCGTGTTCGCCCTCTTCGAGGACGCTTTAAGCAGTATCGTATAACCGCAGGTTCCCTTCGGTCACCCGCGGTTATGCACTGTTAGCCCCCTTCGGGGACATGCAACAAACGTGACGCTTTTTCGCATGTACATTGAAATGGCCATATTCCGATATAACTTGCAAAACACAAATATCTCATTCACAACAACTTAAGTCATGAAATGTAGCAAAAGTCATGTCCGAAAAACATCCGGATTTTCCACGCCCTGCCACGGGGGGGGGCTTATTCATTATTCGGTGGTAATCTATGGAACCACCCATATAATAGAAGGTAGGGGTTCGCCCCTACCTTCTATTA
>CAVBFJ010000020.1:0-48441 GCA_963594895.1 bacterium
ATTTTACTCAAAGAAAATCTGCAAATAAAATTTTGCGGATTTCTTTGAGTATCAAGAGTTTTCAGAGTTCTATTTGTAGATGATGGTGCTTTCTTTGCAGTCCGTCACTTTCCGATGCAAAAATGCTTAAAGATATTATTTAATGTCTCCTGACTGTTAATCTGACCACCCGTGATTTCACCCAATTCTTCGAGGGCCATCTTGAGGTCTTCGGCGACGAGGTCGCCGCTAAGCCCAGCGTCCAAGGATTCGAGGACGCGGGAGAGGGAGGCGTTGGCGCGCGTCAGCGCCTCGTAGTGGCGGGCGGAAGTGACGATGACATCGTTCTCGGTTATCTCGGGGATGTCGGCCATATCCACCAGTGTGCGCTCGAGGACATCGATGTTGATGTTCAACTTGGCACTGGTGTGGATCACCCGCATGTTGAGCCCCTCGGGTATAATGCTACAGTTTAAGGTCTTCATGTAGATCAGGTCCTTCCGGTAAGCATCGGGGTCGGCCAAGTCATCAAACTTGTTCTGTACGTTGATCAGCATCTTGTCCTTAGTCACGTCAATGGGGGGATATTCCTCATAATCGGGGGCGGTCTTGTCTGTCACCCATATCACGATTTTCGCCTCATCTATCTTCTTGTAGGTGCGCTCGATGCCCATTTTCTCCACCTTGTCGTCGGTCTTGCGTATGCCGGCGGTGTCGATGAAGCGGAAGGTGATGCCTCCGATCTCGGTGGTGTCCTCGATGACGTCGCGTGTGGTACCGTGGACGTCGCTCACGATCGCCTTCTCCTCGTGCAAGAGACGGTTGAGGAGCGTGCTCTTTCCCACGTTGGTCTTGCCGACGATGGCCACCGGCACCCCTTGCTTCAGTGCGTTGCCCGTCTCAAATGAGCGAGCGAGGGCTGCGACCTTTGCCTTTATCTCCTCTGCGAGATCGCGCAGCTCGCTGCGGTCGGCAAACTCCAGATCCTCATGGTCGCTGAAGTCCAGCTCCAACTCCAGCAGCGAATTCATCTTCAGTAATTTTTCCCGGAGCAATGACAGTTCGTTGCTGAAGTGACCCTTGAGTTGGCTCATCGCCATGTCATGGGTTGCCTTATTGGTGGAGGCGATGAGGTCGGCCACCGCCTCAGCCTGTGAGAGGTCCATCTTGCCGTTGAGGTAAGCGCGCATGGTGAACTCGCCCGGCTGCGCCTGCCGGCAACCGGCTGTTATCAGGCACTGGTTGATCATGCGTGCGATATACTCGCTGCCATGGCAACTGACCTCCACCACGTCCTCCCCCGTGTAGGAATGGGGTGCACGCCACAGCGACACCACCACATCGTCTATGGCCTCTCTCCCACCCGCCCCCTTTGGGGGACGGGCGTCGAGGTCTGCGCCGCGCTGTGTGTCCAGGGCATAAATCGTGCCGTAATGCAAGGTGTTGGCGGCACTGTCCGCCAGTGCCTTCCCTGAGGCGGCCTGGAAGACGCGGTCCACGTAGGCGACCGCCTGGTCGCCGCTCACCCTGATGACAGACAAAGCGCCACCCACACGTGTGGCAATGGCGCATATTGTTTCGTTGTTGGTTTTCATCTGTTCGCTATGTGTGTACTATCAGACGCGATCGAGGACCCTTGAGATGAGTCCACCAATGTCGCCCTTGTAGTTTGTTTCCATCCTCATGGCGCGCCTGTTGGCTATCACCATGCAGCATGTCATGGCCTTGTGGCCCATAAGCGTGGCCAAGCCCGCGAGAGCCGATGACTCCATCTCAAAGTTGGTCACCTTGAGGCCTTGGTATTCGAAGTTCTCCAATTTCTCATTCAGCAGCGGGTCAGCCAACGGCAATCGCAGTTGCCGCCCCTGCGGCCCGAAGAATCCCCCACAGGCCACAGTGATCCCCCTGACCATGTCGTCGGCCGCCACCCTGTCGAGAAGCTCCGGGCAAGCGGTTGCCACATAGGGGTTTCCCATCTTGTCGTCCCATCCGACCGCTTTCTTGAAGGCGCTCTCCAGTGACAAGTCTGTCGCCTCATCACGCCCGGCATAGAAGTTGAGCAGGCCGTCGAGGCCAATGCTCTTCGCCGAGGCGACATAGGATCCTATGGGCGTCTCTGGCTGCAGTCCACCACAGGTGCCCACCCTCACCAGCGTCAGTGTGCGGTGGGTATCCTTCTCTGTGCGCGTGCTGAAATCGATGTTGGCCAGGGCGTCGATCTCGTTCATGACGATGTCGATGTTGTCACACCCGATCCCGGTTGAGAGAGCCGTGACGCGCTTGCCGCGATAGGTGCCGGTGACGGTGTGGAACTCACGGTTGGACACCTCACACTCCCTGCTGTCGAAGAGGGACGCAACCAAGCTGACGCGTCCCGGGTCGCCCACGAGTATGACCTTGTCAGCCAGTTGTTCGGGCAGCAGATGCAGGTGGAAAATGCTGCCATCGTCATTGATGACGAGTTCTGATTCGGCAAATTTCCTTTTCATGGTTGTAGATTTTATAAGTCATTGGTTTTCCAGGTTTCTGATTTTCTTGGCCAGCCCCTTTCGGTCAATCTCCTGTTGCGCCAACTCCTTTTCCATCTTCAGGATGTCGGCTCGCAACGATTGTCGCGAAGAGGGTGTTTTCGCATACTTGCCTCTCAGCTCCGCCAGCGAGCGCTCCGTCTCCCCGGACAGTTTCTCGAGCTCCTGCAGTTGAGCGTAGAGGCGCTTGCTCTCCGCCTTCTTGAACTGTGAGGTCGACGTGATCACCTTCCTGTCATTGACCACGAAGCGCATGCCACCCGTCGGGTCCTCAGCCTTGCCGCCCGCCTTCGTGGCCGCCAGTCGAGCCAGGGCGGCCTTACGGTCGCCAAACTTCCAGGTGTCGCGGATGGAGGCAATGTCGGCGTAGCGTGCCAGTCGCGCCTCATCGATGTCGTCGGCCTGGAAGTCCTTGCGCGGATAGGTGGGCACAAAGGTGTAGATGCAGACGCTGTCAGCCGGCTGGTAGCGGTCGGTCACCAGCCACCCCAAGGTGTCGACGTCATCGATGGCCAAGAGATAGTCGTTGGCCGTGGAGTTGAAGGGCAGCCCATAGTTCTGTGGCTCATACCACCGCGCATTGTCATTGTCGTAAGTGGTCATGAACAAGTCGTAGCCCCCCATGCTGTGTGGTCCCTTGGCGGCAAAATAGAGCGTCACGCCGTCGCTGGCCAAAAAGGGGAAACAGGCTTCCTCATACTCGCCAAAGTCGAGTCCGGGAAGCGGTTGCGCCTCGTCCCATCCATTGCCCAGCAAGGTCTGCGCATAGAGCTTGACTGCGGCCGTGTCGCCATCGGCAAATATTCGTCGGTCGCCAAACTCATTCTCATACTGCGTGAACGGCATGTCTCCCCTACCCTTTCGGCCGTCGCGGACCGACAAGGTCCCGGCGTCGCGACTGATCGGAAGGCGCTTTAGGAAGCCGGCCTTCGAGACGACCACGCTGTCGATGAACATCACTTTGGCCGTGGCTGGTAGCATCGCCTTGCGCATCTTCAGCCCAGCCGTTTCCACGCGGGGTGCCGCATTCGTCGCGCGCGCCACCTTCTTTTGTGCCACACCGGGCGTTGCCACCCCGAAGAGGAGGATGGCGCAAGCACACACGTATCTCAATAGTCCATTCATGCATTTCATACTTCAAAGATACATTTTTTTGAGGAAAGGACAAGCGGTCTCCCGCGTAATTTTTAGAAATATTAAGGATGGTTCGCAAATCACCATCCATGAGCGGCCGCCAGCCCAGGGCCTCACTTTGACAATCGCACGCGGCCATACCCCACCAGCCTGTCGGTGCGGTCGCCGGGCGCGCGGAAATAGACCAGGGCCTGGTACTCGTTCTCCGTCTGGTAGAAGCTGCCCTCGGAAGGCACGGGCACCGCTGTGCCGTCGGCCCGCAAGACCAGGTACTGGTAGTTGTAATAGCCCTGCTTGAGCCACACATCAGCCTCATACTGCTGCGTCTCGTCGTTCCACTGCATCTGGTATTGGGGCAAGAAACGGTCTTGCGTCCAGACGCCATTGAGATAGACATCATTGGGCAGGCGAGGACTTTTCAGGCGGAAATGAACCATCATGTACTCGCAGGTGTAATCGATCTCCACATTGTCGGAATTGCGGATGAGAAACGCTCCGTCAGCATCTTCGTCATAGACATAGTTGTGGCGGGGCTCATCGGTCCACAGGATGGCGTGATAGCGCTCGCCATCCCACTCCACCGCCTCCATGCCCATGGTGGTATGGGTCACGTCGAGCATCTCAAACTTGCGATACTCGTTTCCACCCTGGAAGATGAAGTCGCGGCAATGGGACCATGCCAAGCCGTCGGCGCTGACCATCTGGGGCTTGGCGCCAATGACCGCATTGTCCCACCTCCCGTTCTGCATGACCACCGTCTTGACCTGTGATGCCGGATCGGTGACGCGCACACTGCCATAGTCAAGGCGCAGGCCCACTTGCTGATAGAGGCGGTTCACACCCAGGTCGGTGTCGGTGGTGACCTCCATGCCGACGGCCATCACAGGCTCGACCACCATGAAACAGGCCACAAGGACAGGCTCGTCGTCGTGGTTCTCATCATAGACCGTCAGCTTGTAATTGCCGCTCATCTTCAACCGGCACTTCTCATTGGGCAGGCTAATGCTGTAGTGGGTGTAGAGCTGGTTGGTGTTGAGCGACTCCTCCAGGTCATCGATGGTGTTGCCGCCGGCAAATCCCTGCACAAAGTCGCTCTCCAACAGTCCGTCAGAGACGGTCCAGTCGGCCTCACAGTGTTCGATCCTGTAGCAATAGCGATGATAGTTGTGTGAGAGCTCGTCGAAATCCACATGGAGCACATCATCGCCGCCCAGTGTGACGACGGGCAACGACGTCCAGTCGTCATTGACGACAACCTGCAACGACGCTATGTTGTCACTGAGCACCTCATGGCGCTGGGCTGCAGCCGAGAGGACGAAGCCAACAAACAAAAGTAATAACGAGAAGTGTTTCATGCCACAAAGATACAAAAAATCGGTTCACCACAAGCGCGCATGGGCAAAAATGTACATCTGTCATGATATTATTTGACAAAGACGTCGCTGAGAATGGCTCAGAAATCACCAATCGTTTCCTTGCGCCCAAATACGCCAAAAATCACGCATTTTCGACAACTCCGTGACTATCAGACAGTTGTGAAATTTAGCGGAATTTCCCACATCCTTTAGGCTTGAGAAAGATGCCGAATCGCACCATGATATGTGCCTAATCTCGTCATGATATGTGCCTAATCGTCGCACGATATGTGCCTAATCTCGACATGATATGTGCCTAATCATGACCAAGAAGGTGCCAAACGACAGTTCGTGGCCCCATTTGACCCAGTCGAGAGCCATAAAAACGGCCGGTTTCCACTCTAGATGACCATGCTGAGAGGAGCGTGTTTTTTCAGAATTTTCATGACACGACGGCCTGCATGCCATTGTTGCCGACAGAACGGCACAAGACAATTAGGGCGCCAGAAATGTTAAAAAGCCTAAAATTCGATTGGTTATGCCTAAAAAATGTTTATAAATAAAATAAGGTAAGAAAAAATTTGTTATATTTGCAGTAATTTGGGAATTGTGCAATGGCTTTTTCATCAAAAAGAGGCGGTTGTATTTAAGGCAAAGATAATGAGGCAATTAAAAATCCAAAAGAGCATCACCAACCGCGCAAGCGAGGCGTTGGACAAGTACCTTGTGGAAATAGGCAGGGCGCCGCTCATCTCAATCGACGAAGAGATCGCCTTGGCGCAAAAGATCAAAAGGGGCGGACGAGAGGGCGAAAGGGCCAAGGAAAAACTTGTCACGGCCAACTTGCGCTTCGTGGTCTCAGTGGCCAAGCAATACCAGCACCAAGGCCTGTCGCTAACCGACCTGATTGACGAGGGCAACATCGGACTGATCAAGGCCGCGCAGAAGTTCGACGAGACGCGCGGCTTCAAGTTCATCTCCTACGCCGTCTGGTGGATACGGCAGGGCATCCTGCAAGCCATCGCTGAACAGAGCCGCATCGTGCGCCTGCCACTGAACCAGGTGGGCGCGCTCAGCAAGATCACCCATGAGATCAACCGCTTCGAGCAGGAGCACGAGCGCCAGCCCAGCATCCAGGAGCTGTCGGACGCCACCAATGTCGACGCGGACAAGATACAGCAGAGCATGATGGCCGACGGTCACCACGTCAGCGTCGACGCACCCTTCCAGGAAGGCGAGGAGAACACGATGCTCGACATCATGTCGAGCGGCGAAGACAGCCGCACCGACAAGGTCGTCGACCACGAGAGCATGGCCATGGAGCTCAACGCCGTGCTGGAAAGCGTGCTCAACGAGCGCGAGACGACCATCATACGCGAGTGCTTCGGCATCGGATGCAACGAGATGGGACTGGAGGAGATAGCCACACACCTCGGCCTGACACGTGAGCGCGTCAGGCAGATACGCGAGAAAAGCATCGCCAAGCTCCGCGAGAGCGGCAACGTGCGCATCCTCATGAAATACCTCGGGTAAGAACGGCTTAGTGGGGCGAGGAAGCCCCAAACGGACACGCAAAAATGAGAATTGAACAACAAAACTGCTCAATTCTCATTTTTTTGTGGTAACTTTGCAAAAAAATTCATTATCACACACCAGGCATTAGAACCATTTGCAAACAAGGAAAGCAGCAAAGACATCTAACTTACAAAGTGACAACGCATTACGATAAAAATCAATGATTACTCTCACAAATCTGGCCATACAGTTTGGCAAACGTGTACTTTACAAGGATGTAAACATCAAGTTCACCCGTGGAAACATCTATGGCGTCATCGGCGCCAACGGCGCTGGCAAGTCCACCCTGCTGCGCGCAATCAGCGGAGACTTGGAGCCAAACAAGGGAACCGTGGAGCTCGGTCCGGGCGAGCGCCTGTCGGTCTTGGAGCAAGACCACTTCAAGTATGACGCTTACACCGTGATGGACACTGTCCTCATGGGCTATGAGGCGCTGTGGAACAACATGAAGGAGCGCGAAGCCCTCTACTCCAAGGCCGAGATGACCGAGGAGGACGGCAACCGCGCCGCCGAGCTCGAGGAGAAATTCGCGGAGATGAACGGCTGGGAGGCCGAGAGCAACGCCGCCCAACTGCTGCAGAACCTGGGCGTGAAGGAAGAAGCACACCAGAAACAGATGAGCGCCCTCTCCAACAACGAGAAGGTGCGCGTGATGCTGGCCAAGGCCCTCTTCGGAAAGCCCGACAACTTGTTGCTCGACGAGCCCACCAACGACCTGGACCTCGACACCGTGGAATGGCTGGAGGACTACCTGGGCGAGATCGATGAGCACCAGACCGTGCTCGTCGTCAGCCACGACCGCCACTTCCTCGACTCCGTCTCCACACAGACCATCGACATCGACTTCGGCAAGGTCACCGTCTTCGCGGGAAACTACAGCTTCTGGTACGAGAGTTCGCAGCTGGCCCTCCGCCAGGCACAAAACCAGAAGTTGAAGGCCGAGGAGAAGAAGAAGCAGCTGGAGGAGTTCATCCGCCGATTCTCTGCCAATGTGGCAAAGAGCAGACAGACCACCAGCCGCAAGAAGATGCTCGAGAAACTCAACGTCGAGGAGATCAGACCCTCAAGCCGCAAGTACCCGGGCATCATCTTCCAGATGGACCGCGAGCCGGGCAACCAAATCCTGGAGGTGCAGGGACTCCGCGCACTCGACGATGACGGAAACGTGCTCTTCGACAACGTCAACTTCAACGTGGAGAAGGGACAGAAGGTCGTCTTCCTCAGCCACAACCCCAAGGCCATGACCGCACTCTTCGAGATCATCAACGGCAACAGACAAGCTGACGCCGGCGCTTACAAGTGGGGCGTCACCATCACCACCGCCTATCTCCCACTCGACAACACGGAGTTCTTCAACAGCGAACTGAACCTCGTCGACTGGCTCTCACAGTATGGCCCCGGCAACGAGGTGGCCATGAAGGCATACCTTGGCAGAATGCTCTTCCGGCAAGAGGAGGTGGAAAAGAAGGTCAACGTGCTCTCGGGTGGCGAAAAGATGCGGTGCATGATCGCACGCATGCAGTTGCAGAACGCCAACTGCCTGATCCTCGACACACCAACCAACCACCTCGACCTGGAAAGCATCCAGGCCTTCAACAACAACCTGGTGAGCTTCAAGGGCAACGTGCTGTTTGCCAGCCACGACCATGAGGTCATCGAGACAGTGGCCAACCGCATCATCGAACTGACGCCCAACGGCACCATCGACAAGCTGATGCCATACGATGAGTACATCCACGACGACGCCATCAAGGAGCAGAAAGCGAAGATGTATCAAGCTTAAGGGTGGCTCAATCATATTGCCACCAGATGATGGCCATGCCGTGTGGCACGCTTTTTGCATGCCACATCCAAAAAAGCAAAATACACAAATCATGACAGAAACACAGGATTCCAACAGAAAAATAGACGTCGAGGGCGCCGAGCCCGAGACAAGCAAGCAAGAGGCCGCAAGCCAGTCTGACAACAAGAGCGAGGCAACCGAGAAGGACGCCAAGGAGCCAAGCGAGGGCACCGAAGAGGCAACCGAGGACGCCAAGGAGGAGGAAAAGGACGCGCTGGCAGAAGCCCAAAAGCAGATAGAGGAGCTGAAGGACAAGTACCTGCGCGCCATCGCCGAGTTTGACAACTACAAGAAGCGGGTCATCAAGGAGAAGGCGGAGCTGATCCGCAACGGCGGAGAAAAGACCGTGGCCGCCATCCTGCCCGTGCTCGACGACCTGGAGCGCGCCCTGTCTGACAAGAGCGAGGACCCCAAGGCCATCAAGGATGGCATGCAGCTCATCTTCAACAAGTTTACAAAGAGCCTCGGGACACTGGGGGTCAAGAAGATAGAGACACAGGACAAGGATTTCGACACAGACTACCACGAGGCCGTGGCCATGGTGCCGGGCATGGGCGACGACAAGAAAGGCAAGGTCATCGACTGCGTGCAGACCGGATACACCATGAACGACAAGGTGATCCGCCACGCCAAGGTAGCCGTCGGCCAATAAGTTCCAGTCTTTAAATATGTATTGATCCCTCAATTTCCAATCACACAATGGCAGAGAAAAGAGACTACTACGAGGTTTTGGGCCTGGACAAGAACGCAAGCGAGGACGACATCAAGAGAGCCTACCGCAAGCTTGCCATCAAGTATCACCCGGACCGCAACCCGGGTGACAAGGTGGCAGAAGAGAAATTCAAGGAGGCCGCTGAGGCCTACGATGTCCTGCACGACCCACAGAAGCGGCAGCAATATGACCAATTCGGCTTCAACGGGCCACAAGGCGGCTTCGGCGGCGGCTTCGGCGGCGGCATGGACATGAACGACATCTTCTCCATGTTTGGCGACATCTTCGGAGGCCACAGCGGATTCGGAGGATTCGGAGGATTCGGAGGCGGCAGTGGCGCACAGCAGCGCGTCTACCGCGGCTCAGACCTCCGGCTGAAGGTCAAGCTCTCCCTGCAGGACATCGCCTCGGGAGTCACCAAGAAATTCAAGGTGAAAAAGGACGTAGTCTGCCCCGCATGCCAAGGGACGGGAGCAGAAGGCAACAGCAAGCCGGAGACATGCCCCACCTGCCACGGCGCTGGCGTGGTCAACCGCACCGTGCGCTCCATGTTTGGCATGATGACCACCCAGACGGAGTGTCCCACCTGCCACGGTGAAGGCACCGTCATCAAGAACAAGTGCCACGAGTGCAGCGGCACGGGCGTCGTCAAGGGCGACGAGATCGTGTCGATCGACATACCCGCAGGTGTCGAGGAAGGCATGGTTGTCAACGTGAGCGGCAAAGGCAACGCCGGCCCACACAACGGCGTCAACGGCGACATCCAGGTGCTCGTCGAGGAAGAGAAGAGCGACCTGTTCACCCGCGACAAGCAAGACCTCATCTACAACCTGCTGCTCGACTTCCCCACCGCCACGCTGGGAGGTGAGGCGCAGATACCCACCATCAGCGGCAGCAAGGTGTCGCTGAAGATCGAGCCTGGGACACAACCAGGAAAGAGTGTCAGGCTGCGAGGCAAGGGACTGCCTGCCATCAAGGGCTATGGCGTCGGCAACGGAGACCTCATCGTGAACATGAGCGTCTACGTGCCGAAAACGCTCACAAAAGAGGAGCGGAAAGCTGTGGAAGCCTTGAGGGAAAGTGAAAACTTCAAGGGAGACACAACAACAAAGAAGAGCATATTCGACATGTTCAAGCATTGTTTCAATTAGTTTCGCCATCCGAATGGATTACCAAGAGACAGTAGAATACCTATATAACAGCACCCCCGTCTTTGAGCGTGTGGGTGCTGTTGCTTATAAGGAGGGTTTGGAAAACACACTCGCCCTCGACGAGCATTTCGGGCATCCCCACCAACATTACAAGACTATCCATGTGGCGGGGACTAACGGCAAGGGGTCGTGCTCACACACGCTGGCCGCCATCCTGCAGGCGGCAGGATACAGGGTAGGCCTGTACACCTCGCCCCACCTCGTTGATTTCAGGGAACGCATCAAGGTCAACGGACAGATGATCAGCAAGCGACGCGTCGTCGACTTCGTGGAGAGGCACCGCACGTTTTTTGAACCGCTTCACCCGTCATTCTTTGAACTGACCACCGCCCTTGCGTTTCTTTATTTCAAGGAGCAAAAGGTCGACGTGGCCGTGATTGAGGTGGGTCTGGGCGGACGGCTCGACTGCACCAACATCATAACACCCCTTCTATCTGTCATCACCAACATCAGTCTCGACCACACGCAGTTCTTGGGCGACACGCTGGCAAAGATTGCGGGGGAGAAGGCGGGTATTATTAAAAAAGGAGTGCCCGCGGTAGTCGGCGAAGCGCTGGAGGAGACCGGACCGGTGTTCAGCGAGAAGGCCAACGAGAAGGATGCGCCATTGGTCTTCGCAGAACAAGTGAGAGAGGTGACTGACTGGCGCGAAGCCCAAGGGGGCGGCATGGAGTACCAGACACGCCACTACGGTACGCTCCACGGCGAACTGGGAGGCACGTACCAGGCCAAGAACGCCAACACGATCCTCACGGCCATCAACGTGCTGCGCGACACAACACCCGAACTGGCTGTCACGACCGAAGACGTGAAGGAAGGCTTCAGTGACGTGTGTCAGGCGACCGGGCTACAAGGACGATGGCAACAGTTGCACACCCATCCGTCAGTGGTCTGCGACACAGGGCACAACGTGGGCGGATGGAACTACCTGTCACGCCAGATAGCCGCACAAAAGTGCGAGCGAAAGCTTATCGTGTTTGGCATGGTGGACGACAAGGACATCAACACCGTGATGAGCCTCTTGCCCAAGGACGCGACCTACTATTGGACACAAGCCAGCACCAAAAGAGCCGTCCCGTCAGAGAGGGTGGCGCGCATGGGCGCGCTGCATCAGTTGCATGGAACAGACTGCGGCTCCGTGGAAAACGCCTACCGAAAGGCCATGAGTGAAGCGGGGCCAAATGATTTCGTTTTTGTCGGCGGATCCAGCTACGTCGTGGCCGACCTGTTGACGTTAAAGGATTTTTAACACCCAGGCCGCCGCATTTTTTCTGTTTTGTCTTGCAACTGTCGTTTATTTTTAGTTACTTTGCAAATAGATAAAGTAACTAAAAACTTGAAGAAATTATGAGCACGACTGAGACAGAGAACTTCGGCGGCTTGAAAAGATCCAATTATCAAGCCACTGTCGACGGAAAGAAGACGGACCTCTTCTTCCTTAAGAACAGCAAAGGACACGTTGTCGCCATCACCAACTACGGTGGCGCCATCGTTGGAGTGTTTGTTCCTGATAAAAACGGCCAACTGGCCAACGTCATCCAGAGCTATGACAGCATAGAGGGCGCACAGAAGTCTGACTCCCCCTACAAGTCTACGCTGATCGGACGTTTCGGAAACCGCATCTGCGACGGTGTCTTCACACTCAACGGCAAGGAGTATCACGTGGCCACCAACAACGGCAAGAACCACTTGCATGGTGGCAAAAAGGGATACAACAAGCGCGTGTGGGAGGCTCACGTCATGGGAGACCACACACTGGCCCTCAACCTGATAAGCCCCTACGGCGAAGAGGGCTATACGGGCGAAGTCAAAGTGTCGGTCGAATACACATTCACCGACGATGACGAACTGGTCATCGAGTACCTCGCCACAACCAACAAAAAGACCATCATCAACCTTACCAATCACGGATACTTCTCGTTGGCCGGTATTGCCAACCCCACCCCAACGATTGATAATGTTGTCTGTCAAATCAACGCTGACTTCTATATCCCCATCGACGCCACATCCATCCCAACGGGAGAAATCCTGAAGGTGGACGGCACTCCCTTTGACTTCCGCACGGCCAAGCCGCTGGGCAAGGACATCGATGCCGACAACGAGCAGATCAAGAATGGCGCTGGTTACGACCACTGCTTCGTCCTCAACAAGAAGGAGTTTGGCGAGCTGAGCTTTGCCGCCAAGATCCTGGAGCCCACAAGCGGACGCACCATGGAGGTCTACACCACTGAGCCCGGCGTGCAACTGTACACCGACAACTGGGCAGACGGCAAGGAAGGACAGTGCGGCGCCACGTTCCCAAAGCGCTCGTCTGTCTGCTTCGAGGCCCAGCACTTCCCCGACTCGCCCAACCGCGCCTACTTCCCGACGGTTGTCTTGAAGCCGGGTGAGCAGTACAAGCAAAAGACCATTTACAAATTTGGCGTGGAGAAATAAAGCGTCAGCCAACAAACAGGATGGGGGGAAGGATGATGTCTTCTTTGCGGTGTCATCCTTCTCCCTGTCTGCTAATGAAAAACAACTGAACAAAATCAATATGAACCAAAACCCTCAAACGCAGCGACCCAACTACACGTTTGCGCTGATTGTTGTCTTCATCGTGTGCTTCCTCATCGGGTTCATCACGACGATGAACAACTCAATGATCTCCTTCTGCTCCAAAGCTTTCGACCTGACAGCACAACAAGGCCAGTATGTGAACACTGCCTTCTATGGCGCTTACCTGCTGAGCATCCCCTTCGCCATGCTGATGAGCAAGATTGGATACAAGGGAACCTTGATCCTGGGCTTGGCCGTGGCTGGCATTGGCTTTGTCGTCAACTCCATCGGCATCAACTCGGCCATCGCCGCCGGCGTCAATGTCTACACGGTCTTCCTGGCCAGCATGTGCCTGGTGGCGTGTGGTGTCGTGATGCTGCAAAACGTGGCCAACCCCTATGTCATGGTGCTGGGCTCTCCCGAGAAAGGCGCCTTCCGCATGACGCTGAGCCAAGCATTGAACTCCGTGGCCACCACGCTGGCTCCCCTGTTCATCACTTATGTCATCATCCGCGGACAGGCTCCCGAGCCATCAGCCGTCCCCAAGCCATTCCTGGGACTGGGCATCTTCACCTTGCTCATCTGCGTCACACTGGTGTTCCTGAAACTCCCCAAGATTGACGAGGGCAAACAGGCTGAAGCCGCCGGCATTCACCGCAAATACAAATCCTCTGTCTTCAAGTATCCGCACGTGTGGCTGGGTGCCCTGGGCATCTTCATGTACATGGGCTTGGAGATTGGCGTCCCCTCCATGTTGCCTTACAAGTTCCGCTCCATGATGGGAGAAGGCACTGACTACACTACCGTCGCAACAAGCTATTTGGCTTTCTATTGGGGCGGCATGATGGTGGGCCGTTTCATCGGCGCAGCCATCCTGGCCAAGTTTGAGCCTCGCAAGTTGCTCACATCGTGCTTGTTGCTGGGCGCCCTCTGCATCTTGCTGAGCGTTGTCCTACCCGG
Organism: bacterium; assembly: GCA_963594895.1. Lineage (GTDB taxonomy): Bacteria > Bacteroidota > Bacteroidia > Bacteroidales > Bacteroidaceae > Prevotella. The sequence goes on from CAVBFJ010000020.1 coordinate 13,836, forward strand.
AATGGTCGGCATCTGGTGCATGATTGCCGCTGGCCTGTTCCACTCTGTCATGTGGCCCCTTATCTTCAACTTGGGCCTGCAAGAGCTCGGCCCACACACCAAGGCCGCCACGGGTGTCATCAACACGGGCGTCATCGGTGCAGCCTTGCTGACACCGTGCATGGGCTGGTTGGTCGACACCACCAACGTGGTCATTGCCAGCTGCTGCCTCTTCGTCTTCTACGCTTATGTCATTTGGTTCTGCAACTGGGGATCAAAGATCGGCCTGGGAAACAAATAAGCATCTATTAACTTTTTAAAAATAACATCTATGGATATTGAATATGTAAGAAGTCGCTTCGTCAAGCATTTCGACGGAAAGACAGGTAACATCTACCATTCACCTGGCCGCATCAATCTCATTGGCGAGCACACTGACTATAATGGGGGCTTTGTGTTCCCAGGAGCCGTCGAGCAAGGCATCATGGCCGAGGTTCGCCCCAACGGCCAACAGACTTGCAACATCTACTCCATCGACCTGAAGGACATGGCGCACTTCAAGGTGGACGACCCCGAAGGCCCGAAGGCCACATGGGCCCGTTACATCTATGGCATCGTGCAGGAGATGAGAGCACTTGGCGTTGACATTAAGCCATTCAATGCCGCCTTTGCGGGCGACGTGCCACTGGGCGCCGGCATGTCATCTTCAGCCGCCCTTGAGAGCTGCTTCGCTTGCGCTCTCAACGACTTGTTTGGCGACAACAAGGTCTCCAAGTGGGACATGGTGTTGGCCGGCCAAGCCACTGAGCACAAGTACATCGGTGTCAACTGTGGCATCATGGACCAGTTCGCATCGGTCTTCGGACAGAAGGGCAAATTGATGCGCCTCGACTGCCGCAGCCGCGAGTTTGAATATTTCCCCTGGGAGCCGAAAGGCTACAAGCTCGTCCTGCTCAACTCAAAAGTGAAGCACGAGCTGAAGGGTTCTCCCTACAACGACCGCCGCAACTCTTGCGAGAACGTGGTGAAGGCACTCAGCAAGCACTTCCCCGAAAAGAAGTTCGAGACACTGCGCGACGCCAACTGGGACGAGCTGGATGCTGTGAAGCCTGAGGTCAGTGCAGAGGACTACACACGCGCACACTTCGTATTGGGCGAGGTTGACCGTGTGCTCGCAGTTAGTGAGGCCCTGGAGAAGGGCGACTACGAGACTGTCGGACAGAAGATGTTTGAGACCCACTACGGACTGAGCAAGGAGTATGAGGTGAGCTGCGAAGAGCTCGACTATCTCAACGACCTGGCCAAGGAGAATGGCGTGACAGGTTCGCGCATCATGGGCGGCGGCTTCGGAGGCTGCACCATCAACCTGGTCAAGGATGAGGTCTACGACAAGTTCATCGCTGACGCCAAGCAGAAGTTCAACGAGAAGTACGGCCATGAGCCAGAGGTGATCAACGTGGTCATCGGAGACGGCTCGAGAAAGATTTGCTAAGGGCTCTTAGGCACTCAGAAGACATTTAAACAACAAATATGATAATTAGGCCTATTGCCCATCAAACGGCAATAGGCCTTTTGAACTTATAGCCATGGCTTGCGGATTGTCATCCGCATTGAGCAAAAAAGCAAGAACGAAAGCTATGGACCAAAGTCCAAATGACAATTGACATATGTCAACGAGTGTAAAAACGCCCCTTTTTCAAAAAAAACAGATAAAAATGATGCGACTTTCATGGAAATTTCGTATCTTTACCCGCAAATAACGAGAACCAATCAACTAACAACAATTACGTATGGAAAACTTAAGGAATATGATGCTTGGAGCAGGGCTTGCAGTCGCTGCTTTAACATCGTGCGCCGGTGGAGGCAAGGCAACCAGCGAAACCGTTTCAGGCCTAAACCCCGCTGACTTTGACACAACCTTGAATGGCAAAAAGACGGAGCTGGTAACGATCAAGAACAACAATGGCATGGAAGTGTGCCTCACCAACTATGGAGGACGCGTAGTCAGCATCTGCGTGCCCGACAAGGATGGCAAGCCCACCGATGTCGTCTTGGGCTACGACAACATCAAGCAATATGCCGACACACTCAACAGCCCTTCTGACTATGGCTCAAGCGTCGGCCGCTATGCCAACCGCATCAAAGATTCCAAAATCACCGTGGCGGGGAAAGAATACAAGCTTCGCGCCAACGACAATGAGAACTGCCTGCACGGCGGTGGAACCACTGGATGGCTGAACCAAGTTTATGACATCCAGTCGAAGACCGACAGTTCGGTGACATTTGCCATCACCGCAGCAGACGGCGAGAACGGCTTCCCCGGAACAGTGAAAGCCACAGCAACATACGTGGTCAAGAGCAACAACACGCTTGACATCACCTTCGGAGCCACAACAGACAAGGAGACGGTGATCAACATGACCAACCACTCATACTTCAACCTGAACGGCGATCCATCAAAGGAGGGCGTGGACCAAGTGATGTACGTCAACGCTGACAAGTTCACTCCCTCTGACGCAAAGTACATCCCCACTGGCGAAATCAAGGATGTGACCGGCACACCCATGGATTTCCGCAAGGCACACGCCATCAGCGAGACCATAGAGGACACGACGTATGAGCAAATCCGCAATGCCACAGGCTATGACCACAACTGGTGCCTCAACACTTTCAAGGACGGCAAGGGTGACGACACGCAGGTGGCGGCAAGCCTCTACTCACCCCAGACAGGCATCCTGCTCGAGGTGTTCACCAATGAGCCGGGCATACAGGTCTACACAGGTAACTTCCAAGGCACAGGCATCGCCTGCAAGCATGGCATCAAATACCCCAAGCACGTGAGTGTCTGCTTCGAAAGCCAGAAATATCCCGACAGCCCCACAAAGATCGCAGCAAAGACAAAGGGTTGGGAAATTTCTAATCCCTACCTGAAGCCAGGGGAAAAATACTACAGCCACTTGGCATACAAGTTCTCCGTGAAATAACAAAATACTAACAATATCAAACAAACAATCATCAATCAACAATGAATTGGAATTCAACAGATTTCGTATGGCTTGACTGGGCCGTGCTCGCCATTGGCGTCATCGGCGTGATATGGGCAGTGTGGCATGCGATCGTTAAAGACAGGAAAGCGCAGAAAGGGGAAGACTCTTCCGCATACCTTTTTGGTAAAGGCGAGCCTTGGTACGTAATCGGCATGGCCATCTTTGCCGCCAACATCGGTTCGGAGCACCTCGTGGGCTTGGCTGGCACCGGCGCCAAGAGCGGTGTGGGTATGGCCCACTGGGAGATGCAAGGATGGATGATCCTCATCCTCGGTTGGTTGTTCGTGCCTTTCTATCAGTTGCTCATCAACAAGATGGGTAAGATCATCACCATGCCCGACTTCCTGAAGTTCCGCTACACACAGCGCACCGGCTCATGGCTCTCCATCATCACGCTCGTGGCCTACATCCTCACCAAGGTGAGCGTCACCGCACTGACAGGCGGCATCTTCTTCGAGTACCTGTGGGGCTTGAACTTCTGGGTGGGCGCCATCGGCTTGATCATCCTCACCACCATCTTCACCGTATTCGGCGGCATGAAGGGCGTGATGACACTTTCCACCATTCAGACACCTATCCTGGTCATCGGCTCGTTCCTGGTGTTGTTCCTCGGCCTCTCGACCCTCGGTGGCGGAAGCATATCCGCCGGCTGGACAGACATGATGGACTATTGCAGCAAACTGAACAATGGATATGGCACGACCCACATGTTCCACTGGGAGCAGGGTGACTCCATGTACCAGGAATATCCCGGCTTCGTAGTGTTCATCGGCGCAACCATCATCGGCTTCTGGTACTGGTGCACAGACCAGCACATCGTTCAGCGTGTATTGGGCCAGGTCCCAGGCGAGAAGAACGAGGAGGTGATGAAGCGTGCCCGCCGCGGCACCATCGCAGCAGGTTTCTTCAAGGTATTGCCTTGCTTCATGTTCTTGATTCCCGGTATGATTGCCGCAGCCTTGGCATCCAAGGGCGACATCCAGATGGAGAACACTGACGCAGCCTTTGCCATCATGGTGAAGAGCGTGCTCCCCGCCGGCATCAAGGGTATCGTCACCATCGGTTTCATCTGCGCTCTCGTGGCTTCGCTGGCTGCATTCTTCAACAGTTGCGCCACCCTCTTCACCGAGGACTTCTACAAGCCTTTGAAGAAAGGCATGTCTGAGGCTCACTACGTGTTCGTAGGTCGTGTGGCAACAGTTGTAGTCGTGGTTCTTGGCTTCGCATGGTTGCCTATCATGATGAAGATGGACACGCTGTACAATTATCTGCAGGGCATCCAATCTCTCTTGGCGCCTGCCATGGTGGCTGTGTTCGCCATGGGTATCTTCTTCAAGAAGATCACTCCGAAGGCTGGTGAGTACACGATGATTACAGGTTTCCTGATTGGTATGGTTCGCCTCGTTACGAACGTAATCACCGACACAGGCAAAGCAACCATGGACGGCGCGTTCTGGAATGCCACATCATGGTTCTGGCAGACCAACTGGCTCGTGTTCGAATGCTGGTTGCTGGTGTTCCTCATCATCTTCATGATTGTCGTGAGCTGCTTCACCCCCGCCCCGAGCAAGGAGCAAGTGGAGGCCATCACCTTCACCTCAGACTTCAAGAAGTCTATTCGTGAGAGTTGGGGTGCCTTCGACATTATCGGCACACTCGTTGTTATCGGTCTCTGCGCAGCATTCTACTGGTATTTCTGGTAAACGAAACATATAGAACTAATCAAGTCATTGCAAGTGTCCTTGGAAAGCATCTTTTTCGGGGAGCTTGTAATGGCTTACCACTAACTATTGGACATGACAGGATTTTACAAAGAATACACTCGGTTCTTCGTTTCCGTGGACTGCATTGTCTTCGGTTTCGACGGGTGTCAGCTTGAGGTTCTCATCGGCAAAAGAAAGATGGACCCAGGGCGGGGCTTGTGGTCCCTATACGGTGGCTTTGTGAATTCCGATGAAAACATAGACCAGGCAGCGCAAAGAGTGCTGTTTGAACTGACCGGCCTTGATCACTTGTACATGAAACAAGCCGGGACATATGGCGCCATAGACCGCGACCCTGGGGAGCGTGTGATATCCGTAGCCTACTGCGCTCTCATCAACGTGAAAGACTATGATGACAAGCGGCGACAACAATACGGACTGGAGTGGGTGCAATTGGAAAAATTGCCACGGATGTACTCCGACCACAACAAGATGGTGGAGGATGCCGTCAAATTGTTGCGTCAGCGCATCAAGACAGAGCCCTTGAGCTTCAACCTCCTGCCCGACCTGTTCACGCTGACCCAACTGCAACATGTCTATGAGGCCATTCTTGGGCACGAGATAGACAAACGCAACTTCCGGAAGCGCATCAAACAGATTGATGTCATAGAGAAAACGGAGCACATCGACAAGATGAGCTCAAAGCGCGGTGCAGCCTTGTACCGTTTCAACAAACAAGCCTACAACAACGCACCTGTCTTCAGATTATGAAACCGTCAGGTGCCACAACATAAACATCAACGAATCAGAACCATAAAACGACAAACGATATGTTAGAAGAATTAAAAGAAAAGGTTTTTCAAGCCAATCTTGACTTGGTGAAACACAACTTGGTGCTCTTCACATGGGGCAATGTATCTGGTATCGACCGCGAGAAAGGTCTTGTTGTCATCAAGCCGTCGGGCGTCAGCTATGACACCATGAAGGCCAGCGACATGGTCGTTGTGGACCTTGAGACAGGCAAGGTGGTGGAAGGAGACCTCAACCCCTCGAGCGACACGCCCACACACCTGGTGCTCTATCGCAACTTCCCAGAAATCGGAGGTGTGGTCCACACCCACTCCACCTATGCCACGGCATGGGCACAGGCAGGCCTTGACATCCCCAGCATCGGCACCACACATGCCGACTATTTCCACGACTCCATCCCATGCACCGACGACATGACCGCCGACATGATGGCTGAGTACGAGTACAACACGGGCGTGGTGATCGTCAACAAGTTTAACAAGGACAACATCAACTACGCGCACACCCCTGGCGTCCTCGTCAAGAACCACGGTCCATTCACGTGGGGCAAGAATGCCGACGAGGCCGTTTATCACGCCGTCGTCGCGGAGCAGGTTGCCAAGATGGCCTTCGTGTCGTTCACTGTCAACCACAAGACAACCATGAACCCCTTGCTCGTGGAGAAGCACTTCAGCCGCAAGCACGGCCCCAACGCATACTACGGACAAAAGAAAAAGAAATAATCCAATGCCCTCGCGACAATACCGTGAAGGCTCAAGATATCAATAAAAGATTAAGATAAACCAATAATTAAAACTAAACAACTATGATCAAAGCATTCGAAAATTTTGAAGTATGGTTTGTCACTGGCGCACAGCTTCTCTATGGAGGCGACGCCGTGGTGCAAGTAGACGGTCACTCCAAGGAGATGGTTGACGGTCTGAACAATTCCGGCCGCCTGCCCATCAAGGTTGTCTACAAAGGCACAGCCAACTCCAGCAAGGAGGTGGCCGACGTGATGAGCCGCGCCAACGTCGACGAGAAGTGCGTCGGTGTCATCTGCTGGATGCACACCTTCTCCCCGGCCAAGATGTGGATTAAAGGTATGCAAATCCTGCGCAAGCCACTGCTGCACCTCCACACACAATACAACGAGAAGATCCCATACGAGACGATGGACATGGACTTCATGAACCTCAACCAGAGCGCCCATGGAGACCGCGAGTACGCTCACATCCTGTCTCGCCTGCGCAAGCCCCGCAAGACCGTCATCGGCTATTGGAAAGACCAGAAGACACAAGACCACATCGCCGTGTGGGAGCGTGTCTGCGCTGGCGTGGCCGACGCTCAGGACTGCCTGATCATCCGCTTCGGCGACCAGATGAACAACGTTGCCGTGACCGATGGTGACAAGGTGGCTTTCGAGCAAGTCTTTGGCTATCATGTTGACTACGTGCAGTTCTCCACCGTTCTCGACTTCTTCGACAAGGTGAAGGATGAGGATGTCACAGCCCTTGTTCACGACGTCTATTTCAAGGAGTACGTTGTGGCCGACGAGCTCAAGGACGAGAATTCCTTGGGATACAAGAAGATTTGGAACGCCGCCAAGGCAGAGCTCACCCTCCGCGCCGTCCTGAAGGCCTATGGAGCAAAGGGCTTCACCACCAACTTCGACGACCTGGGCGATGTGAATGTTGAGGAGACAGGACATGGCTTCGACCAGATCCCCGGCTTGGCCTCACAGCGCCTCATGCACGACGGCTATGGCTTCGGCGCCGAGGGCGACTGGAAGAGCGCGTGCCTCTATCGCACCACATGGTTCATGAGCCAAGGCCTTGAGAATGCCGGCACCTCATTCCTGGAGGACTACACGCTCAACTTCGATGGCGAGAACACATCAATCCTTGAGAGCCACATGCTCGAGATCAACCCCGATATCGCCGAGGAGAAGCCTCGCCTGGAGGTCCACTTCCTAGGCATCGGCGTGCGCAAGAGCGAGACAGCCCGCCTGGTGTTCACCACCAAGCAAGGCCACGGCATCACCACAACAGTTGTCGACATGGGCAACCGCTTCCGCCTCATCGCCAACGACGTGAACCTCATCAAGTCAAAGCCCCTGCCCAAGTTGCCCGTGGCATCTGCCCTGTGGATACCGGAGCCCACGTTCGAAGTGGGTGTGGGTTGCTGGATGAACGCTGGTGGCACACACCACAGCTGCTTCTCATTCGGCCTGACCGACGAGTACTGGCGCGACTTCGCCGAGATCTTCGACGTTGAGGCATGCATCATCAACAAGGACACCGACTACGAACAGTTCCGCAAGGAGCTTCGTTGGAACGAGATGTACTACATGCTCAACAAGGCCCTTCACTAATCAATTAAGGCTTTGAGTTTTAACCGAACAGCCCAATCCAGTCCCATTACCCCACAACAGGGAATTAGACGATTGGAGGGCGGGCCTCTCGGTTAGGGCTCAAAGCCTTATTTAGTTATAAACGAAGGCTTCTGACCTCTGGATGCGTGGTTGCGATTGAGCTCGCCATTGCATGACGGCAGCAATACGCAGCATGTCGTAAGAAGCTATAACCTAAAGAAATCATGACAGCAAAAGAGACTATACAACAAGGCAAAGCGATTCTTGGCATTGAATTTGGCTCCACGAGAATCAAGGCTGTGCTTATCGATAGCGACAACAATCCCATCGCCCAAGGGTCACACACATGGGAAAACCAACTGGAGAACGGCTTGTGGACCTATAGCATCAAATCCATTTGGGAAGGACTGCAGGATTGCTACGCCACCCTGCGCGATGACGTCAACAAGCAATATGGCATCGAGCTGGAAAACCTCGCCGCCATTGGCATCAGTGCCATGATGCACGGCTACATGGCTTTCAACAAGAACGAGGAAATTCTTGTGCCCTTCCGCACCTGGCGCAACACCAACACCGGCAAGGCCGCCGCTCGCCTTTCTGAGCTTTTCGAGTTCAACATCCCCCTTCGCTGGAGCATCTCCCATCTCTATGAGTGCATCATTGACGGTGAAAGCCATGTGAAGGACATCGACTATCTCGCAACACTCGACGCCTACATCCATTGGCAGTTGACAGGCGAGCGCGTGACGGGCATCGGCGACGCGTCCGGCATGCTGCCCATCGACCCCGAGACAAAAGACTATGACGAGAAGATGGTCAAGAAGTTTGACACGCTCATCGCACCCAAGGGCTACCCCTGGAAGCTTCGCGACATCCTTCCCAAGGTGCTTGTCGCAGGACAAGACGCCGGCCGCCTAACCGAAAAGGGCGCCAAGCTGCTTGACCCGACAGGCCATTTGAAGGCAGGCATTCCCATGTGTCCTCCCGAGGGTGACGCCGGCACAGGCATGGCCGCCACCAACGCCGTCCGCCAACGCACCGGCAACGTCAGTTGCGGCACCTCGTCCTTCTCCATGATCGTGTTGGAGAAGAATCTCAGCAAGCCCTACAAGAGCATCGACATCGTCACCACACCGGATGGCGCCCCCGTAGCCATGGTACACTGCAACAACTGCACCAGTGACATCAACGCCTGGGTGAACATCTTCCGCCAGTTCCAGGAACTGACCGGGCAAAAGGTGGACATGAACGAACTGTACACGAAGCTCTTCCAGGTAAGCCTGCAGGGCGACTCCAATTGTGGTGGCCTGATGGCATACAACTACTTCTCCGGCGAGCCTGTCACAGGTCTTGATGAGGGACGCCCGATGATTGTGCGCTCCCCCAACGATGTCTTCTCCCTGGCCAACTTCATGCGCGCCAACCTCTATGGCGCCGTGGCCGTGCTCAAGATTGGCAACGACATCCTGTTCAAGGATGAGAAAGTGCAGGTCGACCGCATCACGGGCCATGGCGGTTTCTTCACCACGCCCGAGGTGGGACAGCGCGTCCTGGCAGCAGCCCTCAACCTCCCCATCTCCGTGATGAAGACTGCCGGCGAAGGCGGCCCATGGGGCATGGCCCTTTTGGCATCCTATCTTGTCAACAGCGACAAGCACCAGTCTCTCGCTGACTTCCTCGACCAACAAGTGTTCGCAGGCAACAAGGGCGTGGAGGTGAAGCCCGTCACGGAAGAGGTGGAAGGCTTCAACGCTTACATTGAGAGCTACAAGAAAGGTCTTGCCATCGAGCAAGCTGCCGTGCAAAACAAAGACTAAGATGCACTAGGAATGATAATCCGCAACTTCCACATGGAGCAACCAACGTGGCAACCCAACCGGTTGCACCTCACAAGCGGACAGCACGAAGCTCAACACCGCTGAGAAAGATGCCTCTCCAAAAGGATTTTGCGGATTATCTTCCATAGAATTGACAGAAACCACATTCACCCCCACCAACTACATCATGACCCTGAAAAAGATATCCACCTTGGCACTGTCACTCGCCCTTGCCACCACCCTTTCCGCCCAGGACGCCACCGTCACCATCCACGCCAGCCAAGGCAAAAACAAGATCAACAAAGAAATCTACGGGCAGTTCGCCGAACATTTGGGAAGTTGCATTTATGGTGGACTATGGGTAGGACCCAACTCTAACATTCCCAACACGCAAGGCTATCGCAGCGATGTGCTGCAAGCGCTGAAAGACCTCCACGTCCCCGTGTTGCGCTGGCCCGGCGGATGCTTTGCCGACGAATACCATTGGACGGATGGCATAGGTCCAAGGGAACAACGCCCCAAGATGCAAAACAACAACTGGGGTGGCACCATCGAAGACAACTCCTTTGGCACCCATGAGTTTCTGAACCTCTGCGAGTTGCTTGGCGCTGATCCCTACATCAGCGGCAACGTCGGATCGGGAACGGTGGAAGAGCTGGCCAAATGGGTTGAGTACATGACGTCGGATGGCGACACGCCCATGGCAAACCTGCGAAGAAAAAACGGCCGCGAGAAGTCGTGGAACGTCAAGTATCTCGGAGTGGGAAACGAAAGTTGGGGATGCGGCGGCAACATGCGCCCCGAGTACTACGCCGACCTCTACAGGAGGTATGCCACCTATTGCCGCAACTATGACGACCACAAGCTTTACAAGATAGCCTCGGGGGCCAGCGACTACGACTACAACTGGACAAAGGTTCTCATGGACAATGTCGGCGGAAGAATGAGTGGCCTCTCCCTCCACTACTACACGGTGAAAGACTGGAGCGACCACAAGGGGTCAGCCCTCAAGTTCAACGACCAGGAGTACTATTGGACGATCGGCAAGGCCATGCAGATTGAGGACGTCATCGAAAAGCACGAGGCCATCATGGACAAGAAGGACCCCCAAAAGAAGATTGGCCTCTTGGTAGACGAATGGGGCACATGGTGGGATGAGGAGCCCGGCACCATCAAGGGGCATCTCTATCAGCAAAACTCCATGCGCGACGCCATGGTGGCCGCCCTTACGCTCAACATCTTCCAGCGCCACACAGACCGCGTTCGCATGGCCAACATCGCCCAAGTGGTCAACGTGCTCCAGTCCATGATCCTCACAGACACCCAGGGGACGGGGCACATGGTGCTGACGCCGACCTACTATGTCTTCAAGATGTACCGCGGCTTCCAGGAAGCCACCTACCTCCCGATGGACGTGCGGGTGGACTCCATGGATGTCGAAGGCGGCCACATGTACCGCATGTCACAAGGCAAGATTCCCGCATTGTCCGTTTCCGCAGCCAAGAAACAAGATGGCGGCATCATCCTTTCGCTGGCCAACACCAGCTTGGAGAAAGCACAAACGGTGTCCATCAACCTGGAGGACTGCAACGCGACCACGGTCGAAGGAGAAATCTTGACATCCAAGCACATCACGGACTACAACGATTTTCAACATCCTGACGTAGTGAAGACCAGCAAATTCACTGACGCCAAATTAAAGAAAAACAGATTGAGCGCTAAAATACCTGCCAAATCAATCGTTGTTCTTAATATAAAATAGTAATTTTGCAACTAAGCGCACTTAGTGTTATAAATTAAACAAAACATAAATATCACAACAATGAATGACATTCAAGTAATGAACCATGCAGCCGACAACATCCGCATATTGGCTGCATCGATGGTAGAGAAAGCCAAGTCTGGACACCCCGGCGGTGCAATGGGTGGCGCTGATTTCATCAATGTCCTTTTCTCAGAATACATGGTTTGGGACCCCACAGACCCCACATGGACCGGACGCGACCGTTTCTATCTCGATCCCGGGCACATGAGCCCCATGCTCTACGCAGCGCTCACGTTGCAGGGTCGTTACAAGATGGAGGAGATCGAGCAGCTTCGCCAATGGGGATCACCCTGCCCCGGCCATCCCGAGCTTGATGTGGTCCGTGGCATCGAGAACTCCAGTGGTCCCCTGGGCCAAGGACACGCCATGGCCGCAGGCGCCGCAGTGGCCGAGAAGTTCCTGGAGGCTCGTCTGGGCAAGACGGTGATGCAACACACCATCTACGCCTACATCTCCGACGGAGCCGTGGAGGAAGAGATCTCACAGGGCGTAGGCCGCATCGCCGGCGTGCTGGGTCTCAACAACCTCGTCATGTTCTATGACAGCAACGACATCCAACTCTCCACCGAGTGCGATGTTGTCATGAAGGAAGACACAGCCGCCAAGTACAGAGCTTGGAACTGGAATGTCATCGAGATCAACGGCAGTGACGTCGCCCAGATCCGCAAGGCCCTCGACGCAGCCAAGGCCGAGCAAGAGCGCCCCACCCTCATCATCGGCAAGACCATCATGGGCAAGGGTGCGCTGAAGGCCGACGGCACCAGCTATGAGCACAACGTGAAGACCCACGGCGCACCTCTGGGCGAGGGCGCCTTCGCCAACACCATCAAGAACCTGGGCGGTGACCCCGAGAAGCCCTTTGTCATTTTCGACGACGTGCAGAAGCTCTACGCCGACCGCGCCGAGGAGCTGAAGGCCATCGTCGCCAAGCGCAAGGCCGCCGAGGCCGAGTGGGCCGCACAGAACCCCGATCTCAAGGAGAAGATGGACGAGTGGTTCAGCGGCAAGGCCCCGAAGGTGGACTGGAGCAAGGTCCAGCAGAAAGAAGGCTCTGCCACACGCGCTTCCTCAGCAGCTTGCCTGTCCGAGCTGGCCAAGCAAGTGCCCAACATGATCTGCGCCTCAGCAGACCTCTCCAACTCCGACAAGACCGACGGCTTCCTGAAGGAGACCCACTCCCTGCAGAAGGGTGACTTCACGGGAGCCTTCTTCCAGGCAGGTGTCGCCGAGCTGACCATGGCCGACATGTGCATTGGCATGATGCTTCACGGAGGTGTCATCGCCGCCATGGGCACATTCTTTGTGTTCTCCGACTACATGAAGCCCGCCGTGCGCATCGCCGCCCTGATGGGTGTGCCCGTGAAGTTCATTTGGACGCACGACGCCTTCCGTGTGGGTGAGGACGGCCCCACCCACGAGCCTGTGGAGCAAGAGGCACAGATCCGCCTGATGGAGAAGTTGCAAAACCACAAGGGACAAGACAGCGTCCGCGTCTTCCGTCCCGCAGACGCCGACGAGACCACCGTGTGCTGGGCCATGGCCATGGAAAACATGGACACGCCTTCAGCCCTCATCCTCTCTCGCCAAGGCATTGCCAAGCTGCCCGCCGGCAACGACTACGAGCAGGCACGCAAGGGAGCCTACATCGTCGCTGGTTCTGACGAGAACCCCGATGTGGTATTGGTTGCAAGCGGCTCCGAGGTTTCCACGCTCGTCTCCGGTTGCGACGCGCTCCGCAAGGACGGCATCAAGGTGCGTGTGGTCAGCGCTCCCTCAGAGGGCCTGTTCCGTCGCCAGTCCAAGGAGTATCAGGAGAGCGTGCTGCCCTACGACGTGAAGAAGTTCGGCATGACCGCAGGCCTGCCCTGCACCCTCGAAGGCCTTGTGGGCATCGGCCCCAACAGTGAGGTCTTTGGCATGAAGAGCTTCGGCTTCTCAGCTCCTTACAAGGTGCTCGACGAGAAGTTGGGCTACACAGGCGAGAACGTCTACAAGCAGGTGAAAGCATTCTTGAACCGTTAATTCCATTATATGGACATCAAGACCATAGGCTTGGCCAGCGACCACGCTGGCTTTGCCTTAAAACAGTTTGTTAAGCAGTACCTTGATGAGAAAGGCATCGCCTACAAGGACTATGGCACCTACACCGAGGACAGCTGCGACTACTCCGATTATGGCCACGCGTTGGCAAAGGGCATCGTGGAGGGCGAGGTATTCCCCGGCATCGGCATTTGCGGGTCGGGCGAGGGCATCGCCATGACGCTCAACAAGCACCAGAGCATCCGCGCGGGCTTGTGCTGGATACCCGAGATTGCGCATCTCATCCGCCAGCACAACGACGCCAACGTCCTGGTAATGCCAGGCCGTTTCATCGATGAGGACATGGCCCGTAAGATCTTGGACGAGTTCCTCAACACCCCATTTGAGGGTGGGCGCCACCAGCGGCGCATAGACAAGATGCCCGTACAGGATTAACATTCACGTTATCTCATAAAGCCTTGCACGCGTCCTTCATGGAGCATGCAAGGCTTTACTTTACACAAAAAACTCAAAGACGACACCATCCATGAAGAGACTTGCAATCTTCGATTTCGACGGCACCATAGCAGACACGCGCCCCGTCATCCTCGGCTCCTTTCACGGCACCTTCGACGCAATGGGCCTCCCCCAACACTCAGACGAAGAGATCTCTGCTACCATCGGCCTACCGCTCATTGAGGCCTTCCCCATCTTGTGTCCCATGAGCCAGGAGCAAGCCGAGCGTTGCACCCACACCTACCGTAAAATATTTGAAAAGGTCAACCAAGAGTTGCATGCGCAGATGTTTCCACACGTGGCAGACACCCTCAGAGCCCTCCACCACCATGGCGTCATTTGCACCATTGCAACAAGCAGGGGCCACGACTCCGCCAAAGATTTCATCTCGTCGTTCGGCCTAGACGACATCATCACCTTCATCATTGCCGCCGAAGACGTGTCACACGCCAAACCCGACCCAGAGCCCGTCAACAAGACCCTTGTCCACTTCCACATCAAGCCTGAGGACACAGTGGTTGTGGGCGACACCCATTTCGACATTCTCATGGGCAACAACGCAGGGTGCACGACCATCGGCGTGTCTTACGGCTACGGCTCACGCGAGAGCCTGGTCGAGGCCGGCGCTACCGCTGTCATCGACGACTTCGCAAGTCTGACAAGACTGGTACTGTGAAATTTCCCACATCAACTAAAACTTACCAATCCTTCTGACAGAGAACACATGAAAAGCCTTTGGCGCTGACCTTCTGATGTTGGGTGGTCAGCCTCAAAGACCTGAGAAAATGCCTGTGGTTACAGTGCGTCCATGTATTGTGCGCACATCTCGGCACAGCGCTCGCCATCGACCCCGGCCGACACGATGCCACCGGCGTAGCCCGCACCCTCGCCACAGGGGAAAAGGCCCTGCAGGCGCACGTGCTGCAGCGTGTGGGGCTCTCGGCTGATGCGGAGGGGGCTCGACGTGCGCGTCTCGGTGGCGATGACAACCGCCTCATTGGTCAGGAAACCATGCTTGTGCTTGCCGAAGCTCTTGAACCCCTCTTGCAGGCGGTGGGCCACGAAGGGCGGCAACCAGAAATGCAGGGGCGAGCTGATCAGGCCCGGCGCATAACTGCTCGCAGGGAGGTCATAGCTGAGCCTGTTGTTCACGAAGTCGGCCATGCGCTGCGCGGGGGCTGTCTGCTGGCGGTTGCCTTGCTGCCAACACAGTTGTTCAAGATGCTCCTGGAAGCGCATCACGCGGAGCACATCATCGCCCAGGGCCTGCTCTCCCTCAGTGGGCAACATGCCGGCGACATCATCGGGCTCCACCTGCACCACCATGCCCGAGTTGCTCCATCGGGTGCCACGGTTGCTGGGCGACATGCCGTTGACCACGATCTGCTCCGGTCCTGTGGCGGCGGGAATGACAAAGCCACCCGGACACATGCAGAACGAGTAGACGCCGCGCCCATCCACCTGTGTCACCACCGAATACTCGGCCGCTGGCAGATACTTGCCACGTCCCTGGCGTGAGTGGTACTGTATCTGGTCGATGAGCTGCGCGGGGTGCTCCAGGCGCACGCCCACGGCAATGCCCTTGGCCTCCATCTCGACATGAGCCTGGTGAAGGTATCGGTAGACATCGCGCGCACTGTGACCCGTGGCCATGATGACCGTGCCATGGAACGTGAGCTCGCGACCTGTGACCAGGTCCACGGCCTCCACACCTGTCACACGGTCGCCTTCCGTCACGAGCGCGGTCATCTTGGTCTGGAAGTGCACCTCTCCCCCACTCCGCACGATCTGTTCGCGCATGTTCTCGATGACGCGCGGCAACTTGTCCGTGCCGATGTGCGGATGTGCGTCGGCCAAGATTGACGGCGAGGCGCCAAACTGGCAGAACACATTCAGTATCTTCTCCGTCGAACCGCGTTTCTTGCTGCGCGTGTAGAGTTTGCCATCACTGAAAGCGCCTGCTCCACCCTCACCAAAACAGTAGTTGCTCTCGGGGTCCACCTGTTGCGTCTTGGTGATCATGGCCATGTCCTTCTTGCGCTCATGAACATCCTTGCCCCGTTCCAGCACCACGGGCTTGTAGCCCAGCTCCACCAGGCGCAGGGCCGCAAACAGGCCACCCGGGCCCATGCCCACCACGATGACACGCGGCCGGTCCGTCACATCGCCATAGTCCGTGGCGGTGTAAGCGTCGTCTTGGGGAATCTCGTTGATGTATGCGCGCACCAGCAAGTTGACATAGATGGTACGCTGGCGCGCGTCGATGCTGCGGCGCAACACGCGCACCCGCTGCACCGTGCGGGCATCGATGCCCTTGTCGCGGGCCAGGAAGTCGATGATGCCCTGCTCGCTGCAAGCGACCTGAGGCAGCACCCTCAGTTGATATTCGTTGACCATAATCGTTCTTGTTTACGACAAAGTTACGACTATTTTCCTAAATCAACGCCTCACACGCTGATTATTTTCCTGAAACGGAAACACCAACATAAATCGCACGCCAACATTACACACAAGCGTCAGCCATAGAGCTGGCCGCCATACGCATCGGTCCTGCACCGCCACATCCTAAGCAGGAGATGACTGTTTTTAAGTCCTCGAGAAAAGCGGCTGCCGAAGATATCGGTGTGGACACGAAGTCAACGGACTGTCCCAAAAATGTATAATTATCTTGACAAATAACCTCTGAAAACAGGCCTTATTTCAAAATCCAAATCCGTTGGCCGCAAATAAGCGATTTTTGGGCATGTTTCGTAAATTACTGATCATGAACATCTTACGAAATAATCTCAATTTAGAAGCCTTTCAAGACTGGTTTTTACCCCATAAAAGGTGCCTAATGTCACCATGATATGTGCCTAATGTCATCGTGATTAGTGCCTAATGTCACGACGATATGTGCCTAATGTCATCACGATTAGGCATCAATCATGGAGCAAACGGGCAGTTTCACCTGTTCGACACCGCCTTCGAGGCATTTTCGGCGTCTAGATGGGTCAGTCCGGAGAGGGCCGATTTTTCAGAATTTATCAGACAATCCATGATGTTCTAGCATGCCATCCAAGGAACTGTCGTCCCATCTTTCGCCCACTTTTCAGAAAGTTCAGTGTACTGAAAAAATGAGGTTTGCGAATCTCATTCCGCCGTCTTCCATCCAATAAGTCCTTTCCCCGCTTCGTCAAGCTCTATCCCCAATCCGATGACTTGACGCTTGTCAGCCTTAAAAGGCTCCATGTACTGGCGGTCAATGATTTGTCTGGCGGTGGCAAACTTGCCACCATTGTTTTTCAGTTTGAGTTCCAATACACAGATGTAGCGTGAAGTCTGCACAACCATGTCAATTCTGCCAGTGGAAATCATCTTTTCCACATCCACTTTCAAGCCAATGGCTTTGAAAATGGTACTGATAATGAGGCGGTAACGCTCCTCCATATCCATTGAGGCGAGTTTCTTGTTGCTATAGGGCACATCAGCGATGAGAGCCTTCAAGGACCTCATGGCGTCCTCCACCTGTCCGGTGCCCAACTGGGCGTACAAGTTGGCTTGCAAGGATTGGATATCGCTTTCCTCTCGCAAAGTCAAGGCAGGGAGCACCGCTTCATAGAGAGCCTGTTTCACCTCTTCGTTGGGAAAACCTAAGGTGTAGCCAAACTCATCGCATGATTTCATGGTGAGATACCCCGACTGATAGAGAAACAACGAGGCGCCACCCTCGGTGACATCTGACAATTCCAAAGTGTTTTTCATAATGCGGCAACTCTCAAAGTTGGCGAGACGAAGCTCCACATTATCCACGAATTTTGGAATGAGGGAAGTCGCTCCCGATGCCGCCCAGAAATTGCTGATTTCCTGTGTGTCCAGGGCGTTGATGAGACTGAACGGGTTGTAGATGTCGGTCACGTTGCGACGACTGAAATGATAGCCGTCGTAATATTCCTTCAGTTTGTCGCGTGTCTGCTGCAGCGTCCATCCGTTCACCTCCGCTATCTTTTCCAACTCGGGTTTGAAGTTTTCACCTATTTCTTCCTCCGTAATGCCACAGATGGTGGCGTATTCAGGCAGGAAACTGATGTTGGTCAGGTTGTTCAATACGGAGAACAAGGATATTTGAGTGAACTTGGTGATGCCGGTGATGAAAACCAGTCGCTCACACTCGTCATCGGCTTTCAGTATGGCGAACACCTCGCGATACACATCCGTGCAACCCTCATGTTCGGGAGTGTTCCACGAGTGTTGGAGAGGCGCATCATATTCATCGACGAGAATGGCAACCTTCAAACCTGTCTGCTCGTAGGCGGTGGTGATGATGCCATGGAAGCGGTCCGCCAAATTGGCTGTCTGCTTAGGCCTTATGCCATATTTTTCTTCATATTCCCCAAAGCGATTGTCGAGGTAGGAACGCAACGTGCCGGCATTGGCCCCGCCACGGCTCAGATCAAGCCGTATGACAGGATATTGCTTCCATTCTTTTTCCAGCTGCATAATTTTCAGCCCCTCGAAAAGTGCTTTTCTTCCCTCAAGGTACATTTGCAGCGTGTCGACAAGCATTGACTTGCCAAAACGGCGGGGGCGGCTCAGGTTACTTTTTGCCGGCATTCACCAGATGCCATATGATGTCGGTCTTGTCTACGTAGAGATAGCCTTCCTCTCTGACCACCTTGAACGACTGGATGCCAGCCGGCAATTTTCTCCTGTTGATGTCTGCCATATTCTTGCCTCTTAGTTTGTCCAAAGATACGGTTTATAATTGAAAACACAAAGAGTCTTCAAGAAAAAATCAACATCATGCCCTCCATTGACAGACCAACGAAGGGCTTTTCTGTCAGCTTATCATTAAAAAGGCTGGTTTTTCGCATAATCTTATTTTCACAACAAACCACATCGAAATAGCGCCGACTTGAAGCATCAAGCCCAAGGCTTGTTTTTACTTCTCCAGCGCCACAAAAAAATCCCAAGACATCTCTTGCTGTGTCTTGGGATTTTTTGTTTGAGAGCGTTAGGATTTACTTCGTCTCAATCTCTTCCTTCATGTCGATGAATTGGTTCTTGTCATCGTAGAACTCGTATTGCAGGAACGCGAGCTTCTGCGATGGAATGACATGAACGCCGAAGCCATACTTCAGTTGCCATCTCCGTTTGAGGCTCACCACACCTTGGTTGATGTAGGCGGCCACATAGGGATGGACGTGGAGATAAAACTTCTTGACGCCAATCTTGTTGGTTAGTTGGTCAATCTTTCTTTCCAGTTGGTCGGTGAAGAGGATGCTCGACTTGATCTTGCCCGTTCCGTTGCATGAGGGACAGGTCTCTTCGACATTGACATCCATGGCGGGCCTCACACGCTGCCGGGTGATCTGCATCAGTCCGAACTTACTGAGTGGCAGTATGTTGTGGCGAGCCCTGTCTTTCTGCATGTCTTTGCACATGCGCTCATAGAGCATCTGCCGGTCTTCCGCCAGGTTCATGTCGATGAAGTCGACCACGATGATACCCCCCATGTCTCGCAGTCGCAACTGACGAGCCAGCTCGTCGGCCGCACCCAAGTTGGTCTCGAGGGCCGTGCCCTCTTGTCCCTTCTCGTTCTTGGAGCGGTTGCCGCTGTTCACATCCACGACGTGCATGGCTTCGGTGTGCTCAATGATGAGGTATGCCCCATGGGCGTAATTCACCGTCTTGCCAAAGCTTGCCTTAATTTGTTTGGTCACGTTGAAGTTGTCGAAGATGGGCACCTTTCCGGTATACTTCCTGACGATACCTGCCTTTTCAGGGGCGATGAGTGCCACGTAGTCCTTGACATCCTTGCAAACCTCCTCATCGTCTACATAGATGTTCTCATAACTTGGGTTGAAGAGGTCGCGCAGCAGGGCTACGGCCCTTCCGGTCTCCTCGTAGACGAGTTGCGGGCGTTGCTGGGTCTTCTGCACCTTGACGATGGCGTCCTCCCAGCGCTTGGTCAAGATCTTCAGTTCAGCGTCCAGTTCCGCCACGCGCTTGCCCTCAGCCACTGTGCGCACGATGACGCCACAGTTCTTGGGCTTGATGCTGTGGATGAGTTGTTTGAGCCGGGCTCTTTCTTCGCCGCTCTTGATCTTGGATGACACCGACACCTTCTCTCCAAAGGGGATGAGGACAAGGTATCTGCCAGCGAAGCTCAGCTCGGCGGTCAGTCGCGGTCCCTTGGTGGAGATGGGTTCCTTGACGATCTGCACCAGCACCTCCTGGCCGACGGTGAGCGTCTGCTGGACGCTTCCGTCCTTCTTCAGGTCGGGTTGGTGAGAGGCCTTGGCGAAGGGGAACAACTTACGACGGTCGCTTTGCACCTGCTTCAGATACTTGGCGTACGAATTGAATTGACTTCCTAAATCAAGATAATGGAGAAAAGCGTCGCGCTCGTAACCGACATCGACGAAACAGGCGTTGAGGCCCGGCATGAGCTTCTTCACCTTGGCGATGTAGATGTTGCCCACGGAGAAGTTGGCAGAGCGTTGCTCGTTTTGGTATTCCACGAGCCGCTTGTCCTCGAGCAGTGCGATGGATATCTCCTGGGGCTTGACGTTGATTATTACTTCGCTTGTCATCTCTTGATTTCTTGTTATATAAAAAGGGACCCGCCAAAACGGCACGTCCCTTTCCCAGAACAGTCTTAAAGGGCCTTACTTGCTCTTATGACGGTTCTTACGCAATCTCTTCTTACGCTTATGCGTAGCCATCTTGTGGCCTTTCTTCTTCTTTCCGTTTGGCATAGCTGTTAATGTTTAAAATGTTTGTTATTGTGTAATTTGAATTGTCGATTACTCACCCTTCATCTCTTCGACGAAGGCCTTTGCGGGCTTGAAGCTGGGCAGGTCGTGCGCGGCGATGGTGATGGATGTCTTTTTGCCGATGTCGCGGGCCGTCTTCGGTGCGCGATGCTTGATGATGAAGCTGCCAAAGCCACGCAAGTAAACATTCTCCCTTCTTTCGAGCATGCTCTTCTTGACGGTTTGCATGAAGCTCTCGATGACGGCGGACACGTCCTTGCGCTGCAAGCCGGTCATGTCGGTAATCTCGTTGATGATCTCTGCTTTTGTCATATACTGATAAAGTCTTTTCGGATTATTGTTCCTTAATTTTACTTTTTGTTATCTTTCGGACTGCAAATATACGTGTTTTTCGTGGGATGAGGAAAAGAATTGATGTTTTTTTCTTAGAAATTGATATTTTTCTTGTTAGAACTGCCTAACTTTCAATTCCTTAACATCGCGCCACGCCCATTTTTGACAGAAATTGGCGGAGATGACGCTATCATTTGTAAGAATATATTATTACCGAAAACCAGCGAAGGCCCAGTTATGTCAAGCGCGACGGGCCAACGGCCATGGGCGACGGGCGCTCACAAGTCCACGCTCCACTTCACCAGGCACTCACGAGGGCGCAGACGTGTCACCCGGTAGGTCTCGATGGTGTTTCCGAGCGTCCGCTGTTCAAATTCGGATGTGCCGATGATGTTATTGGCCGAGAGGGACAGCTCCCAGCGCCTGGCCTTGTAGCTCACGGCGAGATCCAGGAAATAACTGTCTCCCACACCGCCGTTGCTGGAATGGAAAAACTGGTTTTTGACGCTCACCATCCAACCACTGGCCGGAAAGACATACACCTTGAGGGTATGTTCCCAGTCGCTTGTGGTGCCTGCGGAGAGGGCGGGCGATGTTTTGTTTTCCTGTCTGGTGAGGTTCATGCCCGAACGTCCCTCGACAGAAAGAGCCCTTGCCGGGCGTAGGGAATAATGCAGCGTGACGGCAGTGACATCCATCCGCGCGTCATCCAACTGCCCCGACACCATCAGTCCGTAATCCGTCACAAGGCGTGAGGCGCCAAGGGAGACGAGCGTCTTGGCCCAACCAAACGTCTTGCTGATGCGCCCGGCCAGTCCCACGGTTCGCGTGGCGTGGTCCATGTCTGTCGCGACCGTTTTATAGACATTGCCATCCAAGGTGCTCTCATAGAGGATGTTTCCGGATGTGCGATCGTACGTGGGGCTCACATTGAAAAACAATCCCAATACGGGATTGGCGTATTTGTAAGTGGCGGAGGCGCGCAGGGAGTGTGTCACTCCTGTCCTGCCTCGATTGGCGGTCATGGTGCGGTAGGTCGTGAAGATGGGTGTGTCATAGATGGACAGGCCCGTCAGTGGCGCATGGGTGTATCCCACGTTCGCTGAGAACTCCGAGACCGTGGAGGCCTTCCAGTTCCACGTGGCGGAAGGGTCAATCCAAAGATGGTTGTCTCCTGCCTCGCGGTAAGACTGGTGAGCGTAGCTCACCCTCATCTTCAGTCCCAACTGCTGCTTCCCGAGGGCAAACGACATCGAGGGAGTCCAATATGCGCGGAGCAACTGGTACGTATTCGCCCGCTCAGCCCCCTCCTCCATTGTCACGGCAATACTCTGCCGGTCGTAGTTCACACCCAGCTCATTGTCGAGGTAGTGTCGCCCGATTCCCTGTTTGTAGAGGATGGCGTTTTGGGTGGAGAGGCTCCCGAGATTGAGCCTTTCGCTCTCTCCGTTGATGGTCAGCAACTGCCCGGGGAAATAGTTGTAAGACCAATAACTATCGACATGATAGACGTTTCTCCTGGCCGTGGTATGCGACATCTGGAAGTCCTCCACAACGCTGCGCTTGCGAGGCTTCACCATCAAGTCGGTGCCTTGGCCGTTATAGCTCATCCGACCGACGCTCTTGTTGAAGTCGACATAACCTTTCAGGTTGTTGCGGATGTAGTTCTTGGCGCCGTTGTATTGGTAATTGGCCTCAGCCTTCCATTCGCTACTCGTGTTGCGCACATCTTGCTCCTCCACGATGACCGGCAAATCGCCAAGGGTGAGGTAAGTGGAGGTGTTGCGGTCTTGCAGTTCCGTCCTGTCCACGAAGCCGTTGCCTTGCAAGCGCAGCTCCGCGTCCTTGCCCGTCTTCCACAACCAGTTGCCTGCCACAAGGTGGCTGTGGTTGAAGGTGTAACGGGCCTCATCAAGGTCGGGTGCCTCCACTGACATCATGGAGAGCAGGCCCTGACCCTCGCCGCTCCTTTCCTTGAGCAAGGCCGCAAGGTCGAGCACCTCGTTGTCAAGTGGTTTGCCGATGTCATTGCCCTTGTACATCATCAGCGCTTGGCGTCTCTTGTCGAAGCGCATAGCCATCAAGCGGCAGTCATAAAGGAAGTCATCACCACACCCCAGCCCCACGTCGGCCGTGCCCGCCCAGGTGGACTTGGCGTCATCCTTCAGCACAAGGTTGAGGGCGGCCTGGTCACTGAAAGCCACCCCTCGCAACGACTTCACCGACTGGTGGTTTTCGAGCACCTGCACACTCTTCACCTTGTCAGCGGAGATGTTTTGGTTGGCCACACCATACTGGGACCCCATCAAGTCGAGGCCCTCGATATAAAACTTGTTGATGGCCTTACCTTGGTATTCGATCTTTCCATCGGCCTTGACCTCAAGGCCGGGCATCTTGGCTATCACGTCCGCTATGCTGCGGTCCTGTGCCTGCTTGAATCCCGCCACGCTGTAGGTGAGCGTGTCGCCTGCGGCCTGTATGCGCCGCGCCTTCACCTTCACCTCCTTAAGAAGGAAGCTGCCTTCTTGGAGCGTGATGGCCATGCCGTCTTTTAATGCAGAAAAATGTATTGTCTTTTTCTGATAGCCCATGACATTGACCGTGATTTCACGCACCGCCTTTCCTTCAAGGATGTCCAATTGGTAGCCCCCGTCTCCTCTCGCAATGGCATAAGCCACGACATGACCGTCCTGTCCCAATGCGACAAGGGTCGCACCAGGCACAGCGTTCCCTTTCTCGTCCAAGACCCTGCCTGTGAAGGTTTGGGCGACGATGGAAAGATGCAAGACGAGTGTCAGCAGAAGTAGGCTATACCTCATTCTTTGTCAAAGTAGTTTTTCGTGGGCAACGCCTTGTCGGAGATATCTTTTCCCTTGTCGTCTGCGACGACGGTTTCAGCACCATCCGGGCCATAGCCCCCTTGGCTCAATATGCGGTCGACAATCTGTCGTTGGCTCAAGCCACTTGATTCCGCCCGCATCTGCAGGTAACGTTTGCGCGTGCATTTCTGGGCATCCTTGTCCATATAGAGGGACACCGAGGCATCGCCGCTCGCTTTTTCGACACCAGCCAAAGAGAAACAGAAACAGCCCTCCGTATCAGAGGCAGAAAGAATCAAGCCGGGCAGGCCGCCAAGAAGATAAGGGCCATAACCTAGGGGCAGCTCTGTGGCGTACCAGACAATCCATGTTCTTCCGTAAAGCGTTCCTTGCGCTTTCCGACATTCGTAGCCACTGATGCTCTTGGTGCTGTCAGACAGTTGCCATGCAATCTGGGGCATGGGCTCCACATATTTCAACTTAGACCCCAAGACCGTGTTCAGATAGGTATATTTCCCAGCTTGGGGACTTCCAATCAGTATTTGAAGACTGTTTTTGGCAGGGTATTTTTGATTAAGCTCATCCATCAAGTCAAGTGTCTTGACGGGGTCACCGCCCACATGCGAGTTGGCCAGCTCTTGGTTGAAGCCACGCTCATCGTCATTATAAAAGACTGCGGTCGTCTTGCCTATGTCAAGGCATCACCTGTAAGACTTGGCGACACCACCCTCGTTTTTGACTTCGCAATCGTAGGTGACGTGATAAAGGGCGGACTCTTGCGCCCTGGACGTGACGGCCATAAGGAGTGACAAGACAACAAATATGTACTTTTTCATAAAGTTGCATGTTAATTTTTATCTACTCTATAAGCTTTTCGATGTCTGCTCCTTTATTCATTCACATACGTGAACAATACTGACGGTCAGTCATTTTCCAGGTACCTTGGCTAATTAGACGCAAAATTAAGGAGAAAAATAAAGACGCGCAAAATCAAGGTGTGGTCTTTAAGGGTGATTCTTCAACAAATCGCAAACATTTATTGAATTCTACAGAAAAATGATTAACTTTGGAAGCACATAACAAAACATTAGCAAAAATTGCATGGGAAATGATAACTTTGAAACAACTGACGGCTTCCATGACTTGTCTCCACAAAACGAATGCTCAGATGGCATGCTGAAAATTTTGGACGGAGTTTCCAGGCTATCAGATTTAAGTTTCATGGCAGTCACCTTTCCAGAGCGAAAGCTTATATACAAATCGAGAAACCTATTGTTTGTCAACAAGGCAACTCGGAAGGATATGCAACGCGAAAGTTACAATCCCTATTGGGCATTGATGGACCAGGAGGATTACGACCTCATGTTGGACATCGAAAAGGCCTACCAAGAATTGGTTATTGGATTCAAGGACGAAGAGAAACGCCAACACACCTTTATCATGAACTTCTCTATTAGTTTCGGAAATAAAAAACATATTGTCACACAGAAGTTTACGCCTCTGAAATTACGCGATGACGGATCCTTAAGCTTAGGCCTATTCATGACGACGATTGCTCCCAATAACTCTTGCAAAAAAAATGTTGTACTCGGCGTCGATTTCAAGTATACTTACGACTTAAACAAAAGAAAATTTTTACCGTTAGAGGATTATGCAGGATTAACCCTTATAGAAAGGGGTATTCTCCTGAGATCTGCGGAAGGATTGACCACGAAACAAATCGCAACCGACCTTTGCAAATCGGTCAACACCATAAAAACCCACAGGCAACGCATCTTCGCTAAATTGGGCGTGAAATCAACGAATGAAGCATTGGCTTTCATTTCTGGCTACAACCTATTCTTTGATGAGTAAGCCCCAATTTCCAAAACACAGCAATGAGAATTCCACATAGTAGGATGCAATTTGGAATATAATTTTGTAATTTTATTAAAAAAACCACTTTAAAAAATGAATAACAGAAACCAACTTTTGGTGGCGGTCTTCCTGGGCGCCCTCACCATCTCGTGCTCACCCGCGTCAAAGAAAACCGTCCTTGACTATGGCGAGACGAAAGAAAATATAATAAATGGAGAGACCAGCAATCAGAGCGGCCTGCAAGATGAACCGGCAGACAGGAATGATGGCAGTGACGAAAGCGTCGGAGGATATGAGCTTCCGACATTTCGGAAAAACAGCAATGAGATCATCCTGAGGCGGAAAGGCTACACGGCCTCCTATAACCCCACAACAAAATTGCCCAACTGGGTGGCATGGCACCTCACGGCGGCGCACACCGAAGGAGACGCCAAACGCAAGGGCAACGCGTTTCATGAGGACACGGATGTGCCCGAACCAAGGGTCGACACCTATGACTACGT
Organism: bacterium; assembly: GCA_963594895.1. Classification (GTDB taxonomy): domain Bacteria; phylum Bacteroidota; class Bacteroidia; order Bacteroidales; family Bacteroidaceae; genus Prevotella. Next base: position 40,175 of record CAVBFJ010000020.1, read on the forward strand.
GCGCTCGGGATACGACCGCGGCCACATGTGCCCGGCGGCAGACAACAAGTGGGACGCCTTGGCCATGGAGCAGTCGTTCCTGATGACCAACATATGCCCGCAAGACCACATGCTGAACATTGGCGACTGGAACAACCTGGAGACACAGTGCCGGCAGTGGGCCGAACAGTATGGCGGCATCTACATCGTCTGCGGACCCGTCCTATACAAGAGCAAGCACAAGACCATCGGCAAGAACAAGGTGGTGGTGCCCGAGGCTTTCTTCAAGGTGATCCTGCGCATGGGCAAGTCGCCACAGGCCATCGGCTTCATCTACCGCAACAATGACAAACGACACCCCTGGGGCGACTATGTGAACAGTGTCGATGAGGTGGAGCGCATCACCGGCTTCGACTTCTTCTCCACCCTACCCGACAGCGTGGAGCGCAGGGTCGAGAAGGCATATGACGCCGCAGCGTGGCCCATGCAGGCTCTGCACTGAGGCGGCTCTTCAATAAGCGTGCTTGTCGTGGACAAAGACTGACTTGACGGTCATCAGGATGATGCGGATGTCGAGCCAGAACGACCAATGCTCAATGTACCAGATGTCGCACCTCACACGGCCCTCCATCTGCCACAGTTCCTTGGTCTCTCCACGGAAGCCCGACTCTTGCGCCCATCCCGTTATGCCGGGCTTCACAAAGTGGCGTACCATGTACCGGTTGAGCATCGCACCGTACATCTCCGTGTGCTTGAGCATGTGCGGGCGTGGCCCCACGATGCTCATATCGTTCTTCAGCACATTCCAAAACTGGGGTAGCTCATCGATGTTGCTCTTGCGCATGAAGTTGCCGAAGGGGAACTTGCGCGGGTCGTTCTTGGTGGCTTGCACCGTATCGGCGTCCTTGTTGACGTGCATGGAGCGAAACTTGTAGCACATGAACGTCCGGCCGTCCATGCCCGTGCGAGCCTGCTTGAAGAATATGGGACCGGGACTCTGTATCTTGATGATCAGGGCGATGATGGGCGTGATGAGGGCCAGCGGGATGAGCACGCAGATGGAGAACACGACGTCAAACGCGCGCTTGATGATTCTGTTGTTGGTGAGCGACAAGGGCAGGCGGAAGGCGGTGAACACCTCCTCGTTGCCAATCAGCAACGGGTAGAGGCGCAACCTGAAATGGTCGTCGCTCGGCACATAGTAGAAACGGAGGACACGGCTGTTGCAATAGTTGGCACACTGGTTGAGGACCTTGTTCTCAGCCATGGGCAGTCCGAAGAGCACAGCGTCGCAGGCCTCGGGAAAATCCTTGCCGTCACTGATGACCCCCAGGCTCTCGGCCGTGCCGCCCAACACCTTGGTGCCGTCAGGGCATTCGCCGTCGGTGTAGCACCCGACGATGCGGAAGCCCTGCCCCGGATTGTTCTTCAAACTCTCTACGACATGGTAGAAATGGTCACCGTTGCCCACCGCAATGATGCGCACCGCCTTGTAGCCATGCGCCCACAAGCGTATGAGCGTGAGCTTCTCTATATAGCGAAAAATCAAGAACGTGAAGAAAAAGACCACTCCGATGATGGCAAGCCAACGGCCCGTGTCGACACCCGGATGGTCGATGATGCGCATGGTCAGGTAGGTGCCGATGATATAGGTGCACGACACGCCCAAGGCATTCTTGAAAAGTTGCCCGATGTCGCTGGACGTGCGCCCAAGATTCACGGGAAACGACATCTGGGCCACGGCCATGCCCAAGACCCCCGAAACGAAGAGAAGACGGACGGTGTAAAGGGGCCAATGGTCTCCGAATGGGGTCAGGATGAGAAACAAAAGAAGCATTGCCAAAGCAAACGCGTAATCGAGGGCTACAATTAGAATTTTCATGCGCTTCAAGATTATTAAGTCTGACACTAACTGATGAAGGTGCGCACAGGGACAGCAACATAAGTTACCCCCCCCCGTTAACACGTTGGCCATTGGCGCTTGTCATGCCTGTCGTTGGCTTGCCTCCCGCGCCAAGGCCTTTCGCTGTTTATTATGAAGTTGTCATAGGCTCTTCCTTTCAATTATTTCTTGCCTCAAGCAACACCACATTCTCCACGTGCGGCGTGTGTGGGAACATGTCCACGGGCTGCACGGCCGCCACGCGATAGTCGGCATCCAGCAGGGCGAGGTCGCGCGCTTGCGTGGCCGGGTTGCAACTGACATAGACGATGCGCCTGGGCGCCGCCTTCAAGATGACGTTGACCACGTCGGTGTGCATGCCCGCGCGGGGCGGGTCGGTGATGATGACATCGGGACGGCCGTGCGCCGCGATGAAGTCTTCGGTCAGTATGTCCTTCATGTCACCGGCATAGAACTCCGTGTTCTCGATGCCATTGATGCGGCTGTTCACCTTGGCGTCCTCGATGGCTTCGGGCACATATTCGATGCCGATGACGTGACGCGCCTTACGCGCCACGAAGTTGGCAATGGTCCCCGTTCCGGTGTAGAGGTCATACACGAGCTCCTCGCCCGTGAGCTGCGCAAAGTCGCGCGCCACGCTGTACAGGTGGAAAGCCTGCTCGGTGTTGGTCTGGTAGAAGCTCTTGGGGCCAACCTTGAAGCGCAACCCCTCCATCGTCTCATAGATGAAGTCGGTGCCCTTGAAGGTGGTCAGCTCCAGGTCGCCGATGGTGTCGTTGCCCTTTTGGTTGTCCACATAGATGAGCGATGTGATCTGGGGGAAGCTGTCGGCCAGGTGCTGGAGCAACGCTAGGGCCTTGTCGGCGTCTCCCGCCTCATCATAGTGAAACTGTATGAGAAGCATCCATTCGCCCGTGTTGGAGGTACGGAACATCAAGTTGCGCAACAAGCCATGCTGCGCGCGGACATCATAAAACGTCATGCCAATCTCCTTGGCGTAGCGCTCTGTCTCATTGCGTATCTGGTTGTGGAGATCGTCCATCAGCCAGCACTTGCGGATGGGATAAATCTTGTCGAAAGCCCCAGTGATGTGGAAACCAATGGCTGAGTTGTCTTGCGCGCTGAGGTCGAGTGCCTCATCTTGCAGCTCCTCCTGGGTGAACCACCGCTTGTCGCAACAGCCAAACTCCAGCTTGTTGCGGTACTCCCAAACCTTGACCGAACCGAGGATAGGACGGAAGGTGGGCAGTTCCACCTTGCCGATGCGCGTCAACTGGTCATGCACCTGTTGTTGCTTGGCCTTGAGCTGTCCCTCATACGGCAGGTTCTGCCATTTGCAGCCACCGCAGATGCCAAAGTGCCCACACTTCGGGGTGGCACGCACGGGGCTGGGCGTCACCAGGCGCACCATGCGGCCCTCACAGTAGCGGTGCTTCTTCTTCACGATCTGTATGTCTGCGACATCGCCCGGCACGCAAAAAGGAACGAACACCACTTGTTCGCCATGGTGGAAAAGACACTTTCCCTCTGCTGCCACCGACTCGATGGTTGCACTTTCTATAATAGGTAATGGCTTGCGACTTCTGCTCATCTTTTCAATATTTTTAATGCAAAGTTAGCGCTTTTTATTTTAATTTCACAATAAAAAACATTAAGATATTGTGTTGTTTGCGCCAACAATAATTTTGTCATGTCAAGATAGCACTTTTTTTCACGAATGTTTTGCATAACTGATAAAAAATGCTATCTTTGCAGAAGATAGGACGCCTGCCTTCCTGATGGGATTTATTCTATTTGGAGGCGACGTCGTGTCGGGCAAAAACAAAAACCATTGAACAATTCTAAACGAACTGAAATTAATACAAACTATAAGTTTTACCTGAACAACTATGAGTGAAAAAAGAGTCTATCTCTTCGGCAACGGAAAGGCCGAAGGTCGTGCGGACATGAGAAACTTGCTGGGCGGCAAGGGTGCCAACCTGGCAGAAATGAATCTTATCGGAGTGCCTGTCCCCCCGGGATTCACCATCACCACCGACACGTGCAATGAGTATTTTGAAAAGGGCAAGGATGCTGTCGTTGCCCTTTTGAAGGAGGATGTTCACAATGGCATCAAGCATGTCGAGGAACTGATCGGATTGAAGTTCGGCGACGCGGAGAACCCCCTGCTCGTCAGCGTGCGCTCTGGCGCCCGCGCCTCCATGCCAGGCATGATGGACACCATCCTGAACCTCGGACTGAACGACGAGGTGGTGAAAGGCTTGGCCAAGAAGACCGGCAACGAGCGCTTCGCCTATGACAGCTATCGCCGCTTCGTGCAGATGTATGGTGACGTGGTGCTGGGCATGAAACCCGTCAACAAGGATGACATCGATCCTTTTGAGGCCATTATACAAAAGGTGAAAAGCCAGCGCAGCATCGTCCTGGACAACGAGATGAACGTGGACGAGCTGAAACAGCTCGTGACACTCTTCAAGAAGGCCATCAAGGAGCAGACAGGAGCCGACTTCCCCGAGAACCCTGTCGACCAGTTGTGGGGCGCCATCTGCGCCGTCTTCGACAGCTGGATGAACGAGCGCGCCATCCTCTACCGCAAGATGGAGGGCATCCCACAGGAGTGGGGCACGGCCGTGACGGTCATGGCCATGGTCTTCGGAAACATGGGAGACACCTCTGCCACGGGTGTGTGCTTCAGCCGCGACGCTGCGACGGGTGACAACCGCTTCAACGGCGAGTATCTCATCAACGCACAGGGCGAGGACGTGGTGGCCGGCATCCGCACACCGCAGCAGATCACCAAGGAGGGATCACTGCGCTGGGCCAAACAGCAAAACATCGCTGAAGACATACGCGCCACCAAGTTCCCATCCATGGAGGAGGCTATGCCCGAGCTCTTCCAGCAGCTCAACACCCTGCAGGACAAGCTCGAGAAGCACTACCACGACATGCAGGACATGGAGTTCACCGTGCAGGAGGGCAAACTGTGGTTCCTCCAGACACGTAACGGCAAGCGCACGGGCACGGCCATGGTGAAGATCGCCATCGACCTGTTGCACGAGGGCCTCATCGACGAGAAGACCGCCCTGGAGCGTTGCGAGCCCAACAAGCTCGACGAGCTCCTCCACCCCGTCTTCGACAAGGAGGCACTGGCCGCCGCACGCGTCTTGACCCGTGGCCTTCCCGCCTCACCGGGTGCCGCTTGCGGACAGATCGTGTTCTTCGCCGATGATGCCGCCAAGTGGCACGACGACGGCCACCAGGTGGTCATGGTGCGCATTGAGACATCACCCGAGGACCTCGCCGGCATGTCTGCAGCCGAGGGCATCCTGACAGCCCGCGGAGGCATGACCTCACACGCTGCCGTCGTGGCACGCGGCATGGGCAAATGCTGCGTGAGCGGTGCTGGAGCAATCAATGTCGACTACAAGTCGCGCACCGTGGAGATTGACGGAACGGTGCTCCACGAGGGTGATTACATCTCGATCAACGGTTCCACAGGCGAGGTCTACTTCGGAGAGGTGAAGACCAAACCCGCCGAAGTTTCTGGATATTTCGCCGAGCTAATGGATCTCTGCAACAAGTACACCAAGATGGTGGTCCGCACCAATGCCGACACGCCTCACGACGCTGAGGTGGCGCGTCGCTTCGGTGCCGTGGGCATCGGTCTCTGCCGCACGGAGCACATGTTCTTCGAGAAGGACAAGATCAAGGCCATGCGTGAGATGATCCTCGCCGACACCACGGAAGATCGCAAGAAGGCGCTCGACAAGCTCCTTCCCCTGCAGCGCAACGACTTCTATGGCATCCTGAAATACATGGACGGCATGCCCGTCAACATCCGCTTGCTCGATCCCCCCTTGCACGAGTTTGTGCCTAAGGAGGTCAAGGAGCAGGAAGTGCTCGCACAGGAGACGGGCAAGACGCTCTCCGAGATTCAGCAGCGCGTGGAATCGCTCAAGGAGAGCAACCCCATGCTGGGCCTGCGCGGTTGCCGCCTGGGCATCACCTATCCCGAGATCACGGCCATGCAGACCAAGGCCATCCTGGGTGCTGCCATTCGGCTGAAGCGCCAGGGCTACAACCCCATGCCCGAGATCATGGTGCCGCTCGTGGGCACCTACAAGGAGCTCGAGCAGCAACAGGAGGTCATCAAGAAAGCGGCCAAAGAGCTCTTCGCAGAGGAAGGCCTGGAGATTGAGTACAAGCTGGGTACCATGATCGAGATACCTCGCGCTGCCCTCACGGCCGACCAGATTGCCAAGCACGCCGACTACTTCAGCTTCGGCACCAACGACTTGACACAGATGACGTTTGGCTACAGCCGCGACGACGTGGCCCGCTTCCTCCCCACCTATCTCGACAACAAGATTCTCGAGGTCGACCCGTTCCAGGTTCTCGACCAGACTGGTGTCGGCCAACTCGTGGAGATGGGCGTCAAGAAAGGACGCTCAGCCAACCCAGACCTCAAGTGTGGCATCTGCGGTGAGCACGGTGGCGAACCTTCCTCTGTGAAGTTCTGCCACCGCGTAGGTCTCAACTACGTGAGCTGCTCTCCGTTCCGAGTGCCCATAGCACGCCTCGCGGCGGCGCAGGCCGCGGTCGAGGAGTAGCGAGCGAATAAAGAACGAAACCTCAAAATGAGGAAGTTAGGCGGTAAGTCCCGAAAAACAAGGGGCTTCCGCCTAATTTCATTTTTGGACGCTTGTGCATTTCGACATGGTTTGTGAAACGGAATGAACGGGCAATGATTTGGAAAAGTTGCGGAAATCCAAGCACCGTGATTTGGACGTGATTTGGATGGAAAACAGGCTCCTTCGGGAAGACGGCGCGCAAAACAATGGGAACACAGATTAGAGAACAACAGATATGGCAACAATGAAAGCATGCGTCCAGTGGGCGCGAAAAGACGGGTTCTACCCGGTCTTCATCAGGGTGAACCACAAGCGTTCAACGCTTTACATCAAGACGGACAAGATGGTCACCAAGCGTGAGCTCTCGCCAAGCAAGGACATCACCGACTCGGTGGTGATGAACTTCTGCACGTCGCTCATCCTCGAATACATGCACCGGCTCAACCGCGTGGACATCCGCAACTGGACATGCAGGATGATTGTGGACTACCTGGTCAACGCCGAGGAGGACCTGTGCTTCTCCGACTATGCGCGCAAGCACATCGACCGCATGATAGACCGGGGACAAGCGCGGACGGCAAAGAACTACGACCTGGCCCTGCAGCACATGGAGCGGTTCTTCGGCACAACAAAGGTGAAGTTCTCGCAGCTCACGGCGGTGAACATGGGCGCATGGGTGAAGTCGCTGGAGCAGACGAGCAGGGCCAAGGAGATGTACCCGGTATGCATACGCCAGGTGTTCCGGGCGGCCATGGTGGAACTGAACGACTACGACAACGGGGTCATGATGGTGAAGACCAACCCGTGGGTAAAAGTGAAGATACCGAAGTCGGACACGCCGGAGAAGCGCGCCATCAGCGCGGAGGACTGCCGCAGGTTCTTCGCCGCGCCGTTGCCCGAGAGCAAGATGAAGTCGCCGTTGCCCGATCTGGGGCGCGACGTGGCGATGATGGTGCTTTGCCTGGCTGGGATGAACACGGTGGACCTCTACAACCTGCGCAAGGAGGACTACCACGGCGGCATCGTACACTACCGCAGGGCGAAGACGATGCGCAGCCGCACGGACGGGGCGTACATGGAGATGCGCGTGCCGGAGATAGTGAAGCCGTTGTTTGAGAAGTATGCGGCGGGCGAAACGGATGAGTGGCTGCTCAACTTCCACGGGCGCCACACGACGAGCGACAGCTTCAACGCCAACGTGAACATCGGGATACGCAAGATATGCGAGAGCATGGGACTGCCCAAGGAGGAGTGGTACTGCGCCTACACCTTCCGCCACACATGGGGCACGACGGCGCAGAACGACTGCGGGGCGAGCATCGACGAGGTGGCGTTCGGCATGAACCACAGTGCCGGGCACAGGATAACGCGGGGATACATCAAGCTGGACTTCACGCCGGCATGGGAGCTCAACGAGCGCGTGATCGACTTCATCCTGTTCTCGGACCGGCCAAGCAAGCAGGCGCGGCATGACGAGGAGGAGGGCAGCGGCATGTTCCGCCTCTCGCCGAAGATGCTCATCAGGGCGGCGGCATTCTTCCAGGGCCGGTGCCTGGCCAGCTTCGAGGACATCGGGTACGCCAACATCGACGGGGTGATACGCCGCCTGGCCGACATGTTGCCCGACGACTTGCCGAGGCTCTGCAACGTGCTGTTCAAGATTGTGAACCTCGACAACGGAAAGGTGGCCGTGTATGAACGGCAGAAGGGCAAGGGCTTTTAGTCTTCGACCCGGATGTCGGGGAAGGTGACGT
>CAVBFJ010000021.1:0-45877 GCA_963594895.1 bacterium
AACCCTAGACCCACTGATTAAGAGTCAGTTGCTCTACCAGCTGAGCTAAGGACGCATGACCTTGCTGCGCATCAGAAAAGAGGCAAACCCTTGATTTCCGAATTGCGAGTGCAAAGGTACAGAGTTTTTCGGTAACCACCAAACTTTTCCTCGACTTTTTTGCACACGATTTGCATTTTGTGCGAAATCATGCAGGAAACTCACCCTTCCACCCTGCACACACAAGCGCACACCCTTGCCATTGCGAGATACTTACCTGGAGCCTTTGCGCCGATTGCACGACATGCAGAGCATTTGGCAATTGTCGGCCACCGTAGTGCCGCCTTCTATCCACGGTTTGATGTGGTCGGCCTCCATATCCTCTATTGAGAAACGCTTGCCACAATGTGGACATATGCCTTTTTGGCGCTCATACGCCTCTCGCTTTTGGCGTTGGTCGAACGTGCGAAAGCACAAGTCGCGCAAGTCATGGCTCAGCACATAACGGTAGACGCCAGCCTTGCGCGTGATCTCATCACTCTCCATCAGTTCTGCGACTTGCTTTTCTAACGCCTCCACGTCATAGTCGCCATCGCCAAACGAATCGAACATCTCGCCCCAGTCAAGCCCCTTCATCTCCCGGCGATAGTGAGGGAATGTGGTTTGCACCCATGTCATGACCTGCATGAAGTAAGCCCACAGTTTGTTGGCATTGGGATCATACTGGTGCCGGGCCATGTATTGGTCGATCGGATTGGTCCCTGTCATTCCATCATGTCGCGCAACCCACCTCAGCACCGTCTCAAGGTAAGCTTGTTCGATAGGCGTTCCTTTCAAGTAATTGCGCCCCACCTTATAGGCAACACACAGGTTCTTGCTGAAGTACCGACGTGCATCGGCCACAAAAGGCCCCACATACACAGCGTTGCGCAGTTCTTGGTCGAGCAGCTTCTCGCCAGCGATGTTGATGACGCGAAACCAATCAAGCTTTTGCTTGTCGGTACCCGTACAAAAATACACCGTCAGCTTGTAGTTGAGGAAATCTTCCTTTTCCTTATCCGTGAGATTGTCATAGTACAACACAGGGCGGTCCTTTGTCACGAGGTTGAAGCCATGATCCGCATAATACTCGCAAATGGAAAGCGTGCGCTGCTGTCCGTCAATCATCTCATAGGTGCCATCATCAGCGACACTCCAGTACATGATGTTTAGCGGATACCCTTTCAAGATGGTATGGATCACTGCCCGTTGCTGCTGGAGGTCGTAGCGGAACTCACGCTGATAAGGCGGGCGCACATTTAGCTTTCCGCCAAAGGCATAAACACCCTGGTTGGGATCATTAGAGTAACCTGCGACAAGGTCACGAACAAGGATGGAATGTGGTTCAATGGTCATGGTGGTCATTTAATTTTTCTGATTAATAATCTTGCGAAACATCCTTTTAATTTTCCATTAGGCAACCGATAGCAAAGCTTACCTCTTCTAAAACTTTTATCTTCACGGAACAACACAGCACACTGTTCAAGGGTTAAGTTAGCACTCACTCCACACTCAACACCTAGTTCTCCCCCATTTCCAATGCCTAAGATTTCAAATTGTGCAGGATTGTGCTTTTCCAAAAAAGTAATAGGGACCCCCATCACTCCTGCATAATCATAGGGTATGAGTTCCGTCTTTGACACTTCGATCGCATCATAGTTGATGTATTTTGGATATTCTTCGGGAATGTATGATTTATAAAGCGGCATATCTTCATGGCGCTTTTTTATGTCCAAGTTCGTATACCAGCAAATATTCCCCATGCTTCTCCACTTTTGTCCATTGCCATCTACCCAAAAACGAGTAGCCCTTTCTTCATAATCGCTAGGCACCTTAAAAGACATATCTCCCGTATGATAACCGAGCCAAATCTTGTTATCCCTTAACAACGGATAAATTTCCTTATAAGTAGCATTGTTCTGATTCCCAATCACCAAGAACTTCTTATCGTACTCCATCAGTTGGGCGATATATTCGCGGAACAAGGAGAATGGCGGATTGGTCACCACGATGTCGGCCTCCTTCAAAAGTTCCACACACTCCTGGCTGCGGAAATCGCCATCACCCTTGAGCGGCTTCACTCCTATCTCCTTGGCGTCGGGCGTGTGATGGCCTGTCTTGTCACCCTCATACTCCAAGTAAACGGCATGCTCACAGCGGTTTTGGCTGAACAAGTCCATGTCTTGGTTCTTGTAACAAGTGGTGATAAGCTTCTTCAGGCCGAGAAACTCAAAGTTGTAAGCGAAGTAAGTGAAGAAGTTGCTCACGCGCGGATCATCACAGTTGCACAACACTGTCTTCCCACGGAAATGGTCACGATAATGCTTGAGCTCATTGTTGATGTCTTCCAGCTGCGTATAGAACTCGTCTTTCTTCGCAGCCTTGGCCTTGTCGATCGTTCTTCTTGGCATAACAAGTTGATTGATAGTTAGATGATGTAACGAGCACACAACTATCAAGTCACGCTAAGACGCAAAAAGGACGTGATGCTCCTTATTGCGTTCAGCTATGAGGCAGCCTCGGAACGGAAACCTCAGTACACCGAATAAGAACACACCACGCCTATGCGTGATGCATTGCTAATACTCGATGTACTAAGGCATCCATACCGAATACCTTATCACAATTATTTCTTGTTACGTTATTTCCAATAAGTTTCCGAGGCTTTTGGCTGAACGCGAAATAATAGCGAATGCTTTTTGTTTACCCACAATGTCTTGGCTACCCGCCATGCGGATTGCCACATGCAAAGATACGAAAAACGCTCGTATCCCAATCCTGTTATCCGAAAAAAAATCCTCGCAAGCCCAAAAGTATCCGGGAAATCATTTGATGGTCATCATCTGACATCAAGCCCCAACATCCAGAAAAGACATAGGACATCACAAATTGCTCGCTTGCAGAAAAGTAACTGTTCTACTAATAATAAGGTTACATATTTAATTTTTTACACAGCGCAAAGATGTGAAATTCTCCAAAAATCTTTTTTGTTTTTGTTGATAATCGTTTGAAAATTAAGATTAATTGACTAACTTTGCAAAACATTAATGTATTCTGGTGAAAGGAGCGAGAGTTTGCTAAGATGAAGTACGGATTTATCAAAGTGGCCTCGGCCGTACCTTCGGTGAAGGTGGCTGACTGTGTGTATAACACAAAGGAGATGGAAACGATGATAGCTCAGGCAGAGGGACGTGGTGTGGAGATTATCGTGTTCCCCGAGTTGTGCATCACGGGGTATACGTGTCAAGACCTCTTCCGCGAACAGGTTTTGCTGGACGCCGCGGAGAGTTGCGTGATGGCACTGCTCGATTTCACCCGCCAGCTGGACATCATCTGCATCGTGGGTGCCCCCGTTGTGGCAGGCGATCTGCTGCTCAATTGCGGCATCGTGATACAGAAAGGCAAAATCCTGGGTGTCATTCCAAAGACCTACCTCCCCAACTACAATGAGTTTTATGAGAAGCGCTGGTTTGCCTCATTGCAAGACGTGCGCGAGATGCAAGTACGCTATGCGGGTCGCGTGGTGACGGTGACGCCAGCCCCGCAGCTCTTCCGCACCGGCGATGGCGCCGTCTTCGGCGTTGAGATTTGCGAGGACGTGTGGGCCCCGACACCCCCCAGCAACCACCTTGCTTTGGCCGGCGCCGACATCATCTTCAACCTGTCTGCCTCCAATGAGCTCCTGGGCAAGCACGACTACCTGACAAGCCTCCTCTCACAGCAGAGCGCACGCACGATGAGTGCCTACGTCTACAGTTCGGCGGGCTTCGGTGAGAGCACCCAGGACGTGGTCTATGGAGGCAACGCACTGATTTACGAGAATGGGCACACGCTGGCCGAGGGCAAACGGTTCTCGCTCGAAGGGCAAGTGGTGGAGGCCCAGATTGACGTCGAAAGCCTGCGGGCCGACCGTCGCAACAACACCACGTTCGTCAACGCGCAACGTCGCATGATCGGAGAAGACATTCGTTTTGTCGAGGCCGAGCCTGCGCAGTTGCGCGATTTTGTTTTGGAGCGTCACATAGAGCCGCAACCCTTCACACCTTCCGAAGAGACCATGCGGCAGGCCTGCGAGGAGATACTCAGCATACAAGTGATGGGCTTGGCCAAGCGCCTTGTCCACACCCACGCCAAGAGCGTGGTCATTGGCATCAGCGGCGGGCTCGACTCCACGTTGGCGCTGCTGGTCTGCGTGAAGACGTTCGACAAGCTGAAGCGCGACCGCAAGGGCATCATCGGCGTGACCATGCCCGGCTTTGGCACCACCGACCGCACCTACAACAACGCCATCAGCCTGATGAAGAACCTCGGCGTCACCATCCGCGAGATCAGCATCGCCAAGAGCGTGACCCAGCATTTCGAGGACATCGGCCACGACATGAGCATACACGACGTCACCTACGAGAACGGACAGGCGCGTGAGCGCACGCAAATCCTCATGGACCTGAGCAACCAGCTGAGCGGCATGGTCATCGGCACAGGCGACCTCTCAGAGCTCGCGCTGGGATGGGCCACCTACAATGGTGACCACATGTCGATGTATGGCGTCAACGCCTCAGTGCCCAAGACACTCATCAAGGATCTCGTGCGACATGTGGCGCAGACCGTAGACGACGCGTCGGCCTCAGTCTTGCGCGACATCATTGACACCCCGATATCGCCTGAGCTGATACCCGCCGACGAGAACGGGCAGATCAAACAGAAGACCGAAGACCTTGTGGGCCCCTATGAGCTCCACGACTTCTTCCTCTACCATTTCCTCCGCCACGGCTTCAGCCCCCGCAAGATATTCCTGCTGGCACAGAAGGCCTTTGGCAACAACAACGGCAACGCCGCCTCGGTGGGTCACTATGACGACGACACCATCATCCATTGGCTGGGCGTGTTCTGCCGCCGTTTCTTCAACCAGCAGTTCAAGCGTTCCTGCCTGCCCGACGGGCCCAAGGTGGGATCGGTGAGCCTCAGTCCACGCGGTGACTGGCGCATGCCGTCCGACGCCGTGTCGGCTTTGTGGTTGCAAGAGGTGGAAGCTCTCAAAGCCCATGGGTAAAGGCAGCAGCATGCCCCCCCTACGGAAGTTTCACAGGTTTGTAACAGCCTGTATGCACAAATTTAGCTAATTTTGCAAACATTCACAAAGAACGGGGATTGTCCCCACATTTATAATCTAAATTCATCAAACTTATGCAGAAAAGATTGCTTATTCTGGTTGCATTGATGGTTTGCTTCATCACATCAATGACAGCTCAGATTACAACTTCTGGTTTGAGTGGTAAGGTAACCGCCGACAACGATGACGTCATCGGCGCTACCATCGAGGCCGTGCACACGCCCTCGGGAACCAAGTACCAGGCTGTGACCAACAACAAGGGTGCGTTTACCATCAACGGTATGCGCCCCGGTGGCCCTTACACGATCAAGGTGAGCTACCTCGGCTACCAGCCCAAGGAGATCACTGGGGTCAAGCTGGCGCTTGCCCAAACCTACAATCTGCCAGTTGTGCTTAGCGAGTCGACCAACGAACTCAAGGAGGTCGTCGTCGCCGCTAAGGCAACTAAGTTCACCACAGAGCAGACGGGCGCATCGACCAACATCGACAATGCGATGATCGCCAACATGCCCACAGTCAACCGCTCCATCAGCGAACTGACACGCCTCTCACCTTATGGTGGCAATGGCATGACGTTTGCCGGATCTGACGGTCGTACCGCCAACTTCACGGTCGACGGTGCCAACTTCAACAACGATTTCGGCCTGTCAACCAACCTACCAGGTGGCGGCAACCCCATCTCCATGGATGCCATCCAGGAGGTACAGGTGGTCATCTCCCCGTTCGACGTGCGCCAGACCAATTTCATCGGCGGTGGCCTGAACGCCATCACCAAGAGCGGTTCCAACACCTTCAAGGGAACAGCTTACATCTACCATCAGAATGAGAACATGCGTGGCGACGCTGTCGACGGGACAACCATTGCCACGGCCCGCGCCAAGGACCGTTCCACCACGTATGGCATGACCCTGGGTGGCCCCATCATCAAGGACAAGCTGTTCTTCTTCGTCAATGCAGAGTACATCAAGACTCCTACAGAGGCTGTCACCTGGCGCGCCTCCGAGGACGGAGTGGGCAACTCCGAGGCCGGCCTGTCGTATGCCTCTGTGGCCGACATGGAGCGTGTGAGAGAGTATACCATCAGCAAGTATGGCTACGACCCAGGATCTTACACCAGCTTCCCCGCAGACAAGAGCAACACCAAGTTGTTGGCACGCATCGACTGGAACATCAACAACATGCACAAGCTGGCCTTCCGCTACAACTACACCAACAACGACAACTGGACTGCGCCCAACGCCTCGTCCATGGACGGCGGCACGCGCTCGCCCTATTCGCGCACATCCCTGTATAGCATGGCCTTCTCAAACTCCATGTATTCGCAGAACAACAAGGTGCACTCTTTCTCACTCGACCTGAACAGCCGTTTCTCCAACAACCTGTCCAACCAGCTCCTCGTCACCTTCACCAAGAAGGACGACGTGCGCGGCACCAACTCTTCTGAGTTCCCATTCATCGACATTCAGGACGGCACCGGCCAGAACGTGCAGTACATGTCACTGGGCTATGAGCTCTTCACTTGGAACAACGCCGTGCACAACAACACCTGGAACATCAAGGATGACCTGACCTATTATTTGGGCAACCACAAGATTATGGGTGGTGTCAACTTCGAGCACCAGATGGCCGACAACCAGTATATGCGCAACGGAACAGGATATTATCGCTATGCCAGCGTTGACGACTACATCAACGGTGCGGCACCCGAAGTGGTCTGCCTGACCTACGGTTACAACGGCAACACCAGCCCCACGGCACGTGTGCAGTACAGCAAGGTGGGTATCTATGGCCAAGACGAATGGCAAGCCACCGACAACTTCAAGTTGACTTACGGCTTGCGCATTGACAACATCTTCTTCAACAATGGTGACCTGATGACCAACAATGCCATCAAGCAGCTCGACTACAACGGTCGCCACATTGACACGGGCAAGTGGCCCAGCTCAAGCCTCACCTTCTCTCCCCGCATTGGTTTCACCTGGGATGTGATGAAGGACAGGAGCCTCATCGTACGCGGCGGCACAGGCCTCTTCTCTGGTCGCCTTCCGCTCGTGTTCTTCACCAACATGCCCACCAACTCAGGCATGGTACAGTATCAGATGCAGCTCGGCTCAAGCACAAGCTTCAACAAGTTGCCTGCAGCGGTGCTCAGCTATGCCGCCGACAAGGGCTACACGTCGGTCGCCGACATTCTCGCCGGTGAGTTCAGCGGTGGTCTCGTGACCGACGCCAACGGCCACGCCAACATTTCCGCCCTTTACAACAAGCTCGCCGCCATGGGCTACCCCACCACCATCACTCCTGAGGAGGGCACCGTGCCCAGCTCCATCTCTGCCGTCGACCGCAACTTCAAGATGCCGCAAGTGTGGAAGAGCTCCCTCGCCGTCGACTACTCTGTTCCCGTGAACTTCCCCTTGACGGTTACAGCCGAGGCCATCTTCAACAAGACGGTCAACGCCGCTTCCATCTCTGACTGGAGCATGCGCGACCCTGAGAGCTTTGCACGATGGAACGGAGCAGACAACCGCCCCATCTACCCTTCAGGCTTCCGCACATCCACCAAGGCTTTCGTGCTTGAGAACACCAGCCGCGGCTATGGCTGGTCTGCCATGCTGCAAGTGAAGGCCGAGCCCACGAAGTGGCTGAGCCTATCAGCAGCCTACACGCACCAGGTCAACAAGGAGGTCACTTCATTGCCCGGTTCAGCCGCTGAGTCAGCCTTCACCTATGTGCCCACTGTCTACGGACCCAACCGCATCAAGTTGCACAATAGCATCAACACCACACCCGACCGTTTCTTCCTCTCAGCCACCGCCCACGACCGCAGCGGCAACCACTACAGCCTCATCTATGAGACCTGGCGCGGCGGGTACAACTACTCTTACATGCTGGCCAACGACATGAATGGCGACGGCTATAGCTACGACGCCCTCTACATCCCCACCGACCAGGAAGTGGCCAACAAGCAGTTCCGCTTCACCTCGGCCGATGACCAGAAGCGTTTCATGGACTATGTTCACGCCAATGGCTATCTCAAGAAGCACCAGGGCGAGTATGCCGAGGCTTACAGCGTCTACAATCCTTGGGTGCACCGCATCGACGTGAGCTACAAGCACGACTTCAAGCTCAATGTCGGCAAGACCAAGCACACTCTGCAGCTCTCACTCGATGTGAAGAACCTCATGAACCTCTTCAACGACAAGTGGGGTGTGTCGAAATACATGAACCCGTCGCTCAACGAGGGCCGTATCCTGAAGTACGACCACACCGACGCTGATGGCTATCCTGTGTTCTCCACACCGTCGGCAGTCACCGGCAGCACCAAGACATTTGTCTATTATCCTGCAGTCGGCCAGTGCTGGTATGCCTCTATCGGCATCAAGTATATGTTCAACTAATCAAGGTATCTTAAAGTTCGATTATCTATGAAACTGAAATATTCTTTAGGCTTCGTCCTGGGCGCACTTCTGACGGTGGGTTGCTCGGATGATAACACAATCGGTACGCTTGGCGAGATTTCTCTCAGCAAGACATACCTGACCATCCCTGACAAGGGTGGCAACGACACGGTGACCATCACGGCCGCCGCTGACTGGGAGTTTAAGAAATCTGTTGTCATCGGCAAGGATGCCGACAAGAAAGACATTCTCGCAGAGTTGCCCACATGGCTGACCGCTTCCACGTTGTCAGGTTCGGCAGGCCAGACGCAAGTCATCTTCCATGCCGACTCCACAGGCAGTGGCCATGAGCAGGTATTGCAAATCGGTGTGGGCAACAAGACCCAGTACCTCGTCGTGCGCCAGGGATCCCTGGAGGCCGAGACCGCCACGTGCGCAGAAGTGCTGGCCGGTCCCGATGGCAAGACCTACCGCGTTGGCGGTATGGTGACCGACATTGCCAACACCACTTACGGCAACTTCTACATCAACGATGGCACAGGCCAGGTCTACGTCTATGGCACGCTCGATGCTGAAGGCAAGGAAAAGAACTTCTCAAGCCTGGGCATAGAGAAGGGTGACTATGTCACCGTGGAAGGCCCGAAGACCACATACGGCAGTACGGTGGAGCTGGTCAACGTGACAGTTGTCAAGATCTCCAAGTCACTCGTGAAGGTCGTCGAGGCACCCACCGACGTCATTCCCGCGGCTGGTGGCGAGTACAAGTTGAAGGTTGCCTACAAGGGCAGTGGTGTCTACCCCGAGATACCCGAGGCCGCCCAAAGCTGGTTGCATCTCGACAAGACACAGTTCATTGCAGGTGTACCCTCGAAGATTGAGCCCAACCCCGCAGACACCGTGATTGTCACCTTCCGTGCCACCAACAACACAGGCGCTGCCCGTTCGGCCGACGTGACCTTCACGTCGAGCACGTCGAGCAACTCGTCGAGCGTGAACGTCCAGGTGTCGCAGGCAGGCCTGTCAGGCACCAAGGCCGTCCCGTTCACGGTGGAGGAGGCTATCGACTACGTGAAGAGCCTCGGTTCGAGCACCTCTGCCACACAGGTCTACATCAAGGGCGTCGTGTCCAAGTTTGTCAACAACGGTCAGTTCGGTTCCACGTATGGCAACGGTTCGTTCTGGATTTCTTCTGACGGTACCTACAACGACGACCTTTCCAAGGACTTTGAGGTGTATCGCGTCTATTGGTTCGACAACAAGAAATGGGCTGACGGCAACGGCGAGCTGGCTCCCGGTGCCGAAGTGGTGGTATGCGCCACGGTGAAGGCTTACAATGGCGTCGCTGAGACCGACAAGGGATATGTGTACAGTGTCAACGGCGTGACCACCGACGCCAACGGCATCGGTACGGCCGCCACTCCGTTCAACGCCCTGGGAGCCATTGCCGCAGCCAATGCAGGAACGGACGCCAATGTGTATGTTTCAGGCAAGATCTCAAAGGTCGCCAGTGCCTTCAGCGCCAGCTATGGCAACGCGTCGTTCTACATGTCAGCTGACGGATCCTATGCCAACGACAAGGCCAAGGACTTTGAGGCATTCCGTGTGCTCTACCTCGGTAACCGCAAGTGGGTCGACGGCGACGCGCAAGTTGCAGTCGGCGACCAAGTGACCATCTATGGCCCCTTGACAGTCTACAACGGCACTGCCGAGACGCCATCAGGCAAGGCATACATCGTCAACTTGAACGGTCGCACCGAGTAAGTAGACTTGTCAACAACTACCCAAGAGGCGTGTTCTCATCCTGAGGACACGCCTCTTTTCTTTTCCCAGCGTTCCCTTTACGTTCACCTTCCCATTTTTGTTTGGCTAACCAATATTGGTGTCTATTTTTCAGAAGCGTTTCGATTGCTCTCTACGCACAGAGTGCAGAAAGGTCACGCAGAAGATGAATGAAAATGAAATAAAAAGAGAACAATTGTTCTTCATTGCCTTCCATTTGTGTTATCTTTGCAACCATATAGGGTTGGCCATAGTTAGGTGGCCATAGCTAACAACAAAACATTTAGCAAGATGATAGTAGACTTTGATGAGATTGCTGAAGTTCGCCAAATGAACTTCAAGGGAGGGAAAGGTCCGTTGGACACACGCAACTATGTGGACGACAAGGTGAAAATCATGTATTCGACGCTCCGTCCAGGATCGTCGACAGGCTTGCACACCCACGAGCAAAATTGCGAGATCATATTCGTGATCAGTGGCATGGCCACATTCCATTATGACGGCAAGGTGGAGACCTGCCGTGCCGGCCAGTGCCACTATTGTCCCATGGGGCACAGTCATTACATGGAAAACAACACCGACCACGACCTTGTCTATTTCGCAGTAGTGCCAGAGCACCATCAATGACAAGTGACGTTGCTGCCACATGCGAGTGGGCTGGTTAGCCCTTGGGCTTGTTCCCGGCCATGCGTTCCTGTTTCGGTGACGCACATGCTCGTTGCCTCAGGCGGGGTGCGTTTCGCTTGTTGCAGTGGTCTGCCAGAGCACACCCCTGGCACTGTCCGGCATGTCGAAACCTGTTGTAGATGCGCCAGGCAACATAAGCCACCGCCAGACTCACAATGGTGGCTGCAAGAATGCATTGTGTCAACATAGCTCTCCGTTTTGGGGAAGCGGAGCGAAAATAGTGCCAAACTGCAAAGACATGGGAAATAGTTTGCGAGTGTGACTTTTTTTAAGTAACTTTGTCATATAGAATTACAAGTTATTGATTATGGCTGATACGAACAATCATCTGGTCATTATGGCCGGTGGCGTGGGCAGCAGGTTCTGGCCCATGAGCACAGAAGAGACCCCCAAGCAATTTATTGATGTGCTGGGCGTGGGTCGCACGCTCTTGCAGATGACGCGCGAGCGTTTCAAGGGCATCTGTCCCGCTGAGAATGTGTGGGTGGTGACCAACAAGCGCTATGCAGCACTGGTCAAGCAACAACTGCCCGACATCCCCGAGGGCAACATCCTCTTGGAGCCTTGCCGCCGCAACACAGCTCCATGTATTGCCTATGTGTCGTGGCGCATCAAGAAACAGGATTCACAAGCCAACATCGTGGTGACACCAAGCGATCATGTGGTGACTGACGTAGTGGAGTTTCAGCGGGTCATCAACCAATGCTTGAAGTTCACCAACGAGACCGACGCCATCGTTACCCTGGGCATGAAGCCCAGTCGTCCAGAGACAGGATATGGCTACATCCAGGCCGACCTGTCCACTAACTCGTTGCGCAACAAGGAAATTTTCCGCGTTGACCAGTTCCGCGAGAAGCCCGACTTGGAGACGGCCCAACGCTATGTCCAAGAGAACAATTTCTTTTGGAACGCAGGCATATTCATCTGGCGCGTCGAGACCATAGTCAATGCGCTCCGCATGTATGCCCCACGCATCAACCGCATTTTCGAACGCCTGCAAGACCAGATGGGAACATCGGAGGAGCAGCAGGTCATCGACGCAGTGTATGCCGACTGCGACAACATCTCCATTGACTATGCCGTGATGGAGAAGGCCGAGGAAATCTTTGTCTGCCCCTCCGACTTCGGTTGGAGCGACTTGGGCACGTGGGGCGCCTTGCGTCTGCAGAGCCAGCGCGACATGTACGGCAATGCGCTCATCGGTGACAACATCAAAGTGTATGAAAGCCACAACTGCATGGTGCACGTCACGCAGGGACGCAAGACCGTCATCCAGGGTCTCGACGGCTACATCGTGGCAGAGCATGACGACCGCTTGCTCATCTGCAAATTGTCGGAGGAGCAGCGCATCAAGCAGTTTAGCGAATAAGTGAAACACAGGATTACAGACACATGCAACAACAAGATACCCGTAAGGTAGCCCTGATCACAGGCATTACCGGACAAGATGGCAGTTACCTTGCCGAGTTTCTGATTTCAAAAGGTTACGAGGTGCATGGCCTCTTGCGCCGTTCGTCATCGTTCAACACGGGGCGCATTGAGCACCTCTATCTTGACGAGTGGGTACGCGACATGAAGAAGCGACGCCTTGTCAACCTTCATTGGGCCGACATGACCGATTCGTCTTCGCTCATCCGTGTCATCAACGAAGTCCGTCCGACAGAGATTTATAATTTGGCTGCGCAAAGTCATGTCAAGGTGTCGTTCGACGTGCCGGAGTATACCGCCGACACCGATGCCGTAGGCGTGTTGCGCCTGTTGGAAGCAGTGCGCATCTGTCATTTGGAGCACGACTGCCGCATCTACCAGGCCTCCACGTCCGAGCTTTTCGGCAAGGTGCAGGAGGTGCCACAACGTGAGACCACGCCATTCTATCCCCGCAGTCCCTACTCCGTGGCCAAGCTCTATGGCTTTTGGATCATGAAAAACTATCGCGAGTCGTATGATATGTATTGTTGCAATGGCATACTCTTCAACCATGAGAGCGAGCGGCGCGGCGAGAACTTCGTGACGCGCAAAATCACCTTGGCCGCCTCTCGCATTGCCCAAGGCTATCAAGACAAGCTCTACTTGGGCAACCTGGACGCCCGGCGCGACTGGGGATACGCCCGCGACTATGTGGAGTGCATGTGGCTCATCTTGCAACAACCTGAGCCCGATGATTTCGTGATTGCCACTGGCGAGATGCACACCGTTCGCGAATTTGCCACACTGGCGTTCCGCGTGGTTGGCATCGAACTGGAATGGAAGGGCGAGGGCATCGACGAGAAAGGATACGACAAGGCCACCGGGCGTGCGCTGGTGGAAGTTGACCCCAAGTATTTCCGACCAGCCGAGGTGGAGCAGTTGCTGGGTGATCCCACGAAGGCCAAGCAGACACTGGGTTGGAATCCACGCAAGACTTCCTTTGAGGAGCTCGTCCGCATCATGGTGGAGCACGACATGAAGTTTGTGCGCAAGCTTTACTTGAAAGCCCAGATGCCCGAATAGAGTTGGGATCGCATTAAATTAGCGTTATGCCATTAGATAAGAAGAGTAAGATATATGTGGCGGGGCATCATGGCCTCGTCGGCTCCGCCATTTGGAACAACCTGGAGCACAGAGGGTATAACAACCTCGTGGGGCGCACCCACCAAGAGCTTGACTTGACTGATCGCCAAGCGGTGAAAAGCTTTTTCGACAGCGAACGTCCCGATGCGGTCGTCTTGGCAGCGGCTTTTGTGGGCGGCATCATGGCCAATTCGCTCTACCGCGCCGACTTCATCATGCAGAACATGAAGATACAGTGCAACGTGATCGAGGAGGCCTACCTACACCATGTCGAGAAGCTCCTGTTCCTCGGGTCCACCTGCATCTATCCCAAGAACGCATCCCAACCGATGAAGGAGGAAGCCCTCCTCACCTCCCCTCTTGAGTACACCAACGAGGAGTATGCCATCGCCAAGATTGCCGGCCTGAAGATGTGCGAAAGCTACAACTTGCAGTATGGCACCAACTATATAGCGGTGATGCCCACCAATCTCTATGGTCCCAATGACAATTTCCATCTGGAAAACTCGCATGTCCTGCCAGCCATGATGCGGAAGGTCTACCTTTCCAAGCTTATCCACGACGGCAACTGGGATGCCCTCCGCATCGACATGAACAAGCGTCCCATCAATCCGCCGGCCAAGTTGCAGGCGCTCATCGGTGACGAAAATGTCGACGGCTCCAACGACCGTGACCGCATCATGAAGGCTTTGGCCTTCTATGGCATCGAGGACAACAAGGTGACACTATGGGGCGACGGCAGTCCGTTACGCGAGTTCCTTTGGAGTGAGGACATGGCTGATGCCAGCGTCCACGTGTTGTTGAACGTCGATTTCAAGGACATCATTGGCATTGAGAAATACTCATCAGTATTCTATGGGGTGAAGGCCGACGGCGAGGTCAACCGAAACAACTCGGAGGGACGAGGCGGCGCCATCCCTTCGTTGGGGGAGATACGCAATTGCCATATCAATGTGGGCACAGGAAAGGAACTCACCATCAAAGACTTGGCCGAACGGGTGGTGCGCACTGTGGGCTTCACCGGGCAGCTCCGCTGGGACTGTTCGAAGCCCAATGGCACACCTCGCAAGCTCATCGACGTGAGCAAGTTGCATCGTCTCGGATGGCACCACACGGTGGAGATCGACGAAGGTGTCGGCAAACTCTACGAGTGGTATCGCGCTTCGTTGGAGGGTTAACGATGTTATCCTTCCGCTAAGTCCGAGCCACCTTTCACGGATTATTTGAAAACGCAGAAGCCCGGATGGGCGCTTGCGGGTCCCAGATTGACCTGCGACGCCCATCCGGGCTTCTGCGTTGGCAGTTTCACTTCACGCGGTAGATCGCGACACCGCCATTGAGACCTGAGGGCATTGGCGTCCAGTCGGCATAGGTGGTCTTCTGGTAGTTGATGTTCACGACATTGATCTCTTCCATCTTTCGCCAAGGGAGCCCCTCACGGTCCAATTGCGCAATGCGGTTGGCTGGCAGGTTGGTTACCTCGATGCGGATGCGGTTGAGGCCAGGCTTGAGGAGCCCTGCGAATTGCAAGGTGAACGGAGCCGACCACGCACAACCGATGAGCGAGTCGTTGACGTAGACACGCGCACTCTCACGCACATCACCCAAGTCGATGGCCCAATGGTTACCTCCCTCAAGTTCCTTTTTACTCATCTTCACTTGGCACTCGTAGATGCCTGTGCCCATGAGCGAGCGCAAGGTGTCGTTCAAGTTTTCCCAAGGTTGCAGTTGTCCGATCTGTAGGGTCTTGCCGTAGGCAGGCGCAGACTCCCTGAAGGAGAGAGACCAGCCATCGTCAAGCACCTTGCGGTAACCGTCGGCAGGCGCTGTCATGCGTTCTGGCAGACTGGCCACTTGCCCAGTAAGCGCATCCGACTTGTGTGAAAAAGTCTCCAGGATTAGCGATTCGCCCGAGCGCAAGTTGACCCTAATGGCGTCGTCCTTGGTCGTGGCTCGGTAGCGCTGTCCCGTCAGCGGATCAAACCACAGAGCTTCCTCGAAAGGCACCGCCAAGGTTGTCATGGCGTCGACATCTTGCCCCGACAAGTTGGCTATGAAGTAATGGAATCCCTTATCGTTGGTCCTTCGGATGAGTCTCAATCCGTGCCGCGCCTTCATTTCCTCCGCTTTCGCCACACGAGCCATTGCCTGCGCATTGGCTCCCACGATGAGCGACGCCCCTTGTTGGCGCAGGCTGTCAATGTGTTGTTGAACTGCAGGGGTTAGCAGGTTGTCCTTGCTGGGCAGGATGAGCGCCTTGTAACGTGTGCCCGCCGCTGTCTGGAGCATGCCATTGACATATCGCGTCTGGAGCAGGTAGCGCTCGCTGATATAGTCGCAGTCATATCCGATACGGTCTATCTCATCGATGGTCTTGGCGAATTCCGGAGCCTGCAGACCCATGGTGTGTATGGCAAACTGCATCAGCCGTTTGCCCTTGCTCTGCTTGTTCCACAGGTCACGCACGGGGACGAAGACCAGGAAATCGTTGTCAGGCTTGCCCCATTGCAGGAAACTTTGGCAACGTGTGATGTAGCGCATGAGGTAAGGGGCGTCATGCCAAATGGTGTTGGTGGGACTCATGTCGACGCTGGCATAAAATTTCCAGCCCGGCCATGGGTCGTCCTTGGGCGAATAGGCAGTGCCGTGGAAGAACATGTGGTTGACGCCTCCCACAAACATCAAGTCCATGTCAGGCTTCATCTGTGAAAGCGATGTTCTGAAATGCTCTGTCAGCCACGTGAATGTCTCGCTTGATGTGAAAGGCTTCCCGTTAATGTGTGCCGCCGATGAGGCCCACTTGTACATGGAGAAGTCGGAATCGTTCTTGCGCGTGTAGCCTGGGTCGGTGCGCAGGCCCTTGATGCCGAAGTTGGAAAGGCCAAATCCTTCGATCTCGGGTATGTCGACTGCCGAGTAACAGTCAATGAGGTTGGCGGGCGATCCATGTGCCTGATTGCGTGTGATGGCCCCACGGCTGTGCGCCCATGCCGTCCAGGTCTGGGTAAAATTCTCAAACAGGAGGTCGCTCAATGTCTCACGATAGTCAGCCACCACGGCTTGGTCTCCATCCACCAACTTGTCGAAGTTGGCTTCCAGCGAGTAGCCACGCCGCCGCTCAAACTCTGGGAACAAGTTTGTGGTGTAGTCAGCTTCCGACACTTCGTAACTGTCGTTGAAGAAGGTATGGGGATAGGGCGTGTGCGTGCGCTCAAAGGCGTCGGAAATATGTTGTAGGTAGTGGGTGACGGCTTGCTTGTCAAAATGGTCCACCACAAGTCCCGCCCCTCCAGGCGCGGCCCTTTTCACGCGCATCACGCCATGCTTCTGGTAGAGGGCGATGATGCGCCATGACCCTTTTTTCGGGAGTTTTCCAGAGAGACTGAGAGAAGTCAATGTGGTGCCCTCCTGTTGTCGGTCGACCCTGAAAGCCTCCCTTCCCGATAAGGCGGTGAGGTTGATGTGTTGCCCGTCAGAGAAGGCGTAGACACCCACCAATCGGCAGTTGGCGGCCTTCTTATGGGGCGGGGTAATATCCAGACCCTTCAGGCGCCGTCCTTCGAAGTGCTTGTCCACGATGACCATCTGCGACGCGCTCTCCTCCAGCGGCACCCACGGACCACCAAAGGGCCATCCCGTACCAGTGGCCATGTCTATCTCGATGCCATCTGCCGCACCCAGTTGTTCGGTATGGCGCAACATATCCATCCACTTGTCTGACAAGTAGCTGATGTTGTTCCGCTCGTTGTTTTGCACGCCATAGATGGGCGTTATCTCCACGGCGCCGACTCCACAGGTGGCATACTGCCGCATGGTCCATTTAAGATTGGGCTTGTCGACGGCCGAGCCAAGCCACCACCAGCGCAACCCGGGCTTAGCCTCCTGCAGGGCCTCGGGCCACTGTTGGGCATGGAGGGCTATCGGGAAAGCGCAGGCGAATAGATAAAAAATGGCCTTTCTCATGATAGAATGTGATGTTTTAGTAGATAAGGGAAACAGAAGAGGCATATTCGTGGCCAAGAGCGCTTGGGGCATAAGATGGCACGTGCATTGACTGCTCATTCGTGGTGGTACGGCTCGCCCTTGATGATGGTGCATGCCCGGTAGACTTGTTCGGTGAAAACGAGGCGCACCATCTGATGGCTGAACGTCATCCGCGAGAGCGACACCATCTCATTGGCGCGCTTGTAGACTGCCTCTGAGAAACCATAGGGGCCACCGATGATGAAGACCAATCGTCGGGCTGTGTTCTGCTTCTTCTGCAACCAGGCAGCAAACTCCACGCTACGATGCTCCGTGCCGTGCTCGTCGAGGAGCACCACTGTGTCGGAGGGTTGCAGTTGCTTGAGCAACAGCTCTCCCTCTTGGGTCTTCTGTTGCTGTTCTGTCAAGCTTTTGGTATTACGGAGCTCGGGAACGACCCTGATCTC
Organism: bacterium; assembly: GCA_963594895.1. GTDB lineage: Bacteria > Bacteroidota > Bacteroidia > Bacteroidales > Bacteroidaceae > Prevotella. The sequence continues at coordinate 17,973 of CAVBFJ010000021.1, forward strand.
GAACGGCATGTAGTGGCCAATGCGTTCCGCATAGTCATTGATGCCAGCTACGAAATGCTTGTCCTGGGTCTTCCCCACCAGCAATAAAAGTGTTTTCATGGGCGCTCGTTGTGGATGGTATTTCCTTTCCTGACAGGGTCACAACGCGTCACCAGCGTCAATCTTCTCGTATTCGTCCATACGCTTCGGGTTCATGGGAAACCATCCTTTCTCCACACGTTTTTTCTGTGAGAACAGTTCACCGATGGACCACAGCAGGCTGGCCCCCAACACCCCGATGAGCGAGGAGGCTATGGTCTGCTCGATGCAGAGAGACCCGATGACACATGCGCAACCCACCACAAGGAAAACAATCCAGGGGCGCGTTCCATAATAGTACTCCGCCTTGATGACCAGCGGGTGGCAAAAGCCTATGATAAGAAACGTACAGACTGCGATAATCAGACCTGTGAAATACATAAACAACAAGGTTATTTAATTGGACGTTGTGAAATCTTTTACTATCGTTATGATTTGCAAATTTACTAAAAAATGCTGAATAGATAGGCCATAATCAGATTTTTTATGGTAACTTTGCGATGAAAAAGAACACAAGTAAATTTTAAGTTATCATGGAAAATAATGCAGAATTGATAGCCCAGTGCGAGGCCAAGGCCAAGCAGTGGCTTTCGCCTTCGTTTGATGAGGAGACCCGCCAAGAGGTTCAAGCCATGCTCGACAACCCCGACAAGACCAGTCTCATCGAGGCTTTCTACAAGAACTTGGAGTTTGGTACCGGTGGCCTTCGTGGCATCATGGGTGCCGGAACCAACCGCATGAATATCTACATTGTGGGCATGGCCACACAGGGCTTTGCCAACTACCTGAAAAAGTTCTATAAGGACCGCAAGGAGATCAGCGCCGTGGTGTGCCACGACTGCCGCAACAACAGCCGTCTCTACGCTGAGACCGTGGCCAACATCTTCTCGGCCAACGGCATCAAGGCTTACATCTTCGACGACCTGCGTCCTACGCCCGAGTGCTCTTTCGCCATCCGTTACCTGAAAGCACAAGTCGGCGTGAACATCACGGCCAGCCACAACCCCCGCGAATACAATGGCTACAAAGCCTACTGGGAGGATGGTGCGCAGGTGCTTGCCCCACACGACACAGGCATCATCGACGAGGTGAACAAGGTGACCATCGACGACGTGAAGTTCACGCCCAACAAGGATCTCATCCAGGTCATTGGCGAGGACATCGACGAGCCGTATCTCCGCCAGATCCGTACCATCAGCATCGACCCGGAGGTCATCCACCGCCAGCACGACTTGAAGATTGTCTACACGCCACTGCACGGCGCAGGACGCGTGATCATCCCACGTTCACTGGCCTACTGGGGCTTCGACAATGTGCACTGTGTGCCTGAGCAGATGATCAAGGATGGCAACTTCCCCACCGTAGACCGCCCCAATCCCGAGTTCGCCGAGGCTCTGACGCTCGGCCTGCGCGACGCCAAAGCGCTCGACGCTGACATCCTGATGGCCTCAGACCCCGACGCCGACCGCGTGGGCATGGCCTGCAAGAACGACAAGGGTGAGTGGGTGCTGATCAACGGCAACCAGACGTGCATGATTTTCTTGTGGTACATCATCGCCAACCGTAAGGCAACAGGCAAACTGAAACCCAGCGACTTCATCGTGAAGACCATCGTCACCACGGAGCTCATCAAGAAGATAGCCGACAAGCAGGGCGTGGAGATGCGCGACTGCTACACGGGCTTCAAGTGGATAGCGCGCGAAATACGCCTCTCAGAAGGCAAGCAACAGTATATCGGCGGTGGCGAGGAGAGTTACGGCTTCCTGGCCGAGGACTTCGTGCGCGACAAGGACGCAGTCTCCGCTTGCTCACTGCTCGCTGAGATTTGCGCCTATGCCAAGGATAAGGGCAAAACACTCTACGACATCCTCATGGATGTCTACAAGGAGTATGGCTTCTCCAAGGAATTCACCGTCAACGTGGAACGTCCGGGCAAGACTGGCGCCGAAGAGATCCAGGCCATGATGGCAGGCTTCCGCTCCAACCCGCCGAAGGAGCTGGGAGGCTCACGCGTGGTGCTGTGGAAGGACTACAAGACACTGCAGGCCACCGACGCAGAGGGCAACACGACCAAGCTCGACATGCCCGAGACAAGCAATGTGCTGCAGTGGTTCTGTGACGATGACACGAAGGTCAGTGTGCGCCCATCAGGCACCGAGCCCAAGATCAAGTTCTACATCGAGGTGAAGGGCACCATGACAGATGCCGCCCAATATGAGGAGCTCGACCGCCAGGGAACCGCCAAGGTTGAGGCCATCAAGAAGAGCCTCGGCTTGTAAGCCGATTTGCGCTAAGCGCATCCAACATATCTGTAGGCCATTCTCCGCTTTCGGGGAATGGCCTTTTGTGTTGGGAAAGCCTCAAACTGTGCGACCTCGGGTTAGCTATTGGAGGCACCCGACATAGCCCATGAAAAGCCCTAAGTGGCTGGCGTGGGACGAGAGGAGGCATATAAAAAAAGAAGACAAACTATAGACTAAAACGTGCGTTATTTCCAACGAGAAAATATTTGGGCGCAAATACGCGAAAATAGAGCGGTTTTCGTAACTGCTTGTCAACAAGCGACTTATGAAAAGTCATCTTTTATTTTGTCTTAAACGTAAATTCTTTTCATAACGATATGTGCCTAATCTACTTGTGATATGTGCCTAATCTCACTACGATTCGGCATCAATCTCACCATGATTCGGTACTTATCGCAACTAGATTAGGCACATTCTTTGAGATGGTGAACAGCAAACGTTCACAAAGTGTGGCGAAAACGCTGTTTTCGCGCTCTATTTCAATTGAATTTGCGAACAAACTTTTTGGCAAAAAATCACGACAATGGTTGCCTATACAGAAAGGTTCTTGCTTATGGGTGGTTCTATAAATTACCACTGAATAATGAATATGTTCGGTTCTGTAGCGTTTTGTCATCTTTCGGGCTCTTTTCCGCACTTCCCTACTTGCCGCGACAAGAAGGACGTGCGCAGGCCCTGCCCACCCCTGCGAATCAGAAACATGACGGAAGAACCATTTTTTTTGTGGACAAAAGGAGCTCATATTGTTTTTTTTCCTTAATTTTGCGCTCACAAAGTGCCCCTGAGCATTAGGATTTGGGAATGAGACCAAAGGAATAACAGGAACTGAGCACTCATCAAACTCCTTAGAAAATTCGGAAAGCCTTTAGATATAGCGAATCATGCCAAAAGTAATACTCTGTTTAGGCAGCAACAAGGATCCTCTGCGCCATATTGACGCAGCGAAAGACCAATTGCGTCTCACACTGAGCGGCATCCGCTTCACATCATCGCTATGGACAAAGCCCATTGGGGACAAGCAAACTGGCCTCCTATACCTCAACTGCCTGGCTGAAGGGGAAACCAGCATGGACTACCCCACCCTGCACAAGGCACTAAAAGACTTAGAACACAGTTTCCATTCCACCCCCTCCGAACGACAGCAAGGTATCGTACGGATCGACATAGACATCCTCTGTCTCGACGACCAACGGTATCACGAGGACGACTGGCAGCGTGACTACGTAAAAAGCCTTTTGGCTGAGTTGTGATGCCAGCCAAAAGGCTTTTCCGGTTGAATACGGCCGACTATTTGATTAGCCTACGCCTGCTGCGCCATCAAGTACGACTTGAACGTCTCAAAATCATTGGCCATCGGCACACTCTGTTTCTTTCCACACATGAAAGCCTGCAAGCGCTCAGGAATGGCTATTTCCGCACCAAGGATGTCGTCGACCTTCTCCTTGAACTTTGCCGGGTGGGCCGTCTCCAGGAACACACCCACCTCACCGGGCTTCAGTTGTTCCTTGAGGGCACGCCATCCGCATGCGCCATGGGGGTCGAGCACATAGCCCGTGGCCTCGTAGCACTGGCGCATGGCCTCTCGGATAAGGTCGTCGGTATAAGTGGCGCCCGAGATGTCCGCCTTGATATCCGTCCAACTATTGGAATAGAGGTCCAATATGCGCGCAAAGTTGCTAGGGGCGCCCACATCCATCGCGTTGGCCAGTGTCTGACGGCTGGGCTGCGGATGGTATTCGCCTGTCTGCAAGTATTGGTAGAAGATGTCATTGGCATTGTTGGCCGCCACGAAATGCTTCACCAGCAAGCCCATACGCTTGGCAAACAGGCCCGCCGTGATGTTGCCGAAGTTACCACTAGGCACGCACACCACCATATTCGACGGTTCGCTGACCACCTTCTGCCGTTTCAGTTGGGCATATGCGTTGAAATAATAGAAAGCCTGCGGAAGGAAGCGGGCCACATTGATGGAATTGGCCGAGGTGAGCGTCATGTGAGCATTGAGTTCACTGTCCATAAACGCCTGCTTCACAAGTGCCTGACAGTCATCGAACACACCATCCACCTCCAATGCCGTGATGTTCTGGCCCAACGTGGTGAACTGGCTTTCCTGTATCTTGCTCACCTTGCCTTTGGGATAGAGCACATACACATGGATACCCTTCACACCCAAGAAGCCATTGGCCACCGCCGACCCCGTGTCGCCACTGGTTGCCACAAGCACATTGACGTCACCCGTGGCGGCTGCAGGCAGGCCTTTGCGGTCCTTATCGATGAAATATTGGAGGAGGCGGGCCATGAAACGGGCGCCTACATCCTTGAACGCCAGCGTGGGGCCATGGAAGAGTTCCAGGCTATATATGCCATCTTCCACTGGACGTAGGGGCGTCTCAAAAGCGAGAGTGTCAAAGACAATACGCCGCAGCGACGCATCATCCACATCGTCGCCAAAGAAAGCGCGAGCCACCTCAAGCGCAAGTTCCTGAAACGACAGTTGGTCTATACGTTCAAAAAAATCGTTGGGCAACTGCCGGATGTTTTCGGGCATATACAAACCCTTGTCGGGGGCGAGCCCTCGTTCCACGGCCTCACGCAGTGTGGCCTTGGGGGCTTGGCCATTGGTACTATAGTACATCATGGTTATCGTGTTTTATCCTATTTCCATAAACTTTTTCATAAACTCAGTCAGGTGCAGCAAGCCATAGGCCCCGTTGACACATGACACCTCATCGTAGACTTGCACGTCATCGGGTTCGATGCCTGGATGCCAAATGAGGAACGGCACTGGCTCCTTCACATGGGTGCGGACCTCCACGGGCGTGGGATGGTCGGGCATCACGGCGAGGCAGACCGGCTCGTCCCATCCCTTCACCTCATTGTAAATGGGTTCCACGATGCGATGGTCCAGATACTCGATGGTGCGCAACTTCAAGTCAAGGTCACCATCATGGCCAGCCTCATCACTGGCCTCAAGGTGAAGAAACACAAAGTCTTGCTTGGACAAAGCGTCGATGGCAGCCTCAGCCTTTCCTTCGTAGTTGGTGTCGGACAGGCCTGTGGCTCCCGGCACTTCCACCACGTCCAGTCCAGCATAACTACCAATGCCGCGTATCAAGTCGACGGCAGAGATGCAGGAGCCGGTGTGTATCTGCGGATATGTCTCTTGCAGGGTCTTCATCGACGGGCGGTATCCCCCACCCCATGGCCAGATGCTATTGGCCTTCTCTGCGCGGTTTTGGTTGAAGGGATGGGCAGCAAGGAGCTCTTGGCTCTTGATTATCAGTTCATTGAGCAAGTCGGCTGTCTGTTGCGCCGTCAGTCCGTCGGTACATCCATGACTGTCATCTTTGCGGTCGGCCCACTCCCGTTCAGGCTTCACCAAGAGGTCAGCCCATGGCTCATTGGGATGGTCATGGGGTGGCGCGCACACGATGTGCTTGTTGCCACCGCGAACAATGAGCAGATGGCGGTACTGGATGCCAGTGACGAAACGCACCCTGTCGTCGCCCAGTTTGTCATTCAGGTAACGTATGAGCACGTCTCCCTCATCAGTTGTCAAGTGTCCACCATGATGGTTCTTGATTACCCCGTTCTCCAATTCGATGATGTTACAGCGCAAGGCAAAGTCGTCAGGGCGCAGGTCATAGCCGATACTCGCAGCTTCGAGTGGGCCACGACCTTCGTAGACCAGTTGTTGGTCATAGCCCAAGATGGTACTGTTGGCCACCTCCGACCCCGGCAGGAAACCATCAGGGATGGTCATCAACCGGCCCGTCCGGCCCTTTCGCGCCAACATGTCCATGTAGGGCGTGTCGGCATATTGCAACAAGGTTTTTCCGCCTAAGCGGGCAACCGCATGGTCTGCCATGCCATCGCCCAAGATGATGATGTGTTTCATGTGCTAAACGTTGGCAATTGACATAATGTTGGCAAACACGCCGGCGGCGGTGACACTGGCACCGGCTCCATATCCCTGTATCTGCATGGGGTAATCCTTATAGCGTTCGGTGGTGAGAAGGATGATGTTGTTGCTACCTTCGAGGTTGTAGAACGGATGGGTGTTACCCACAGCTTTCAGTTCCACACTGGTCTTGCCACCATCCATAGTGGCCACAAAACGCCAACGCTTGCCCTCGGCCTCCAATTGTCGGCGTTGTCTCTCAAAGTCGGCGTCGAGCTGTGGCAGCCGCTTCCAAAACTCGTCAAGCGTTCCCCTGAAATACTCATCGGGAACGAAGAGGTGTTTCTCCACATCGGCCTGCTCCACCCGATAGCCCGCCTCGCGTGTCAGGATAACGAGCTTGCGTATGACGTCGGTGCCGCTCAGGTCCACACGTGGATCGGGCTCAGAGTAGCCCTTGACCTTAGCCAAGCGAACGGTCTCTGAGAATGGCACATCGGCCGCAATGGCATTGAAGATGAAGTTGAGTGTGCCGCTGAGCACTGCCTCAATCTTCAGGATCTTGTCACCCGAGTTGCGCAGGTCGTTGATGGTGCCGATGATGGGAAGTCCTGCTCCCACATTGGTCTCAAACAGGAACTTCACACCGCGCCGCATGGCCGTCTCCTTGAGGTAGGCATAGTTCTCGTAACGGGAACTGGCCGCTATCTTATTGGCCGCCACCACACTGACGTTATGCTCCAAGAAGGAAGGATAGAGGGCAGCAATGTCTTTTGAGGCAGTGCAATCCACAAAGACAGAGTTGAAGATGTTCATGCCGAGAATATTGTCTCGCAATTTCTCGGGCGTGCTGGGGTCAGACGTCCTCAACTGTTCACGATAGTTGTTGAGGTCAATGCCGTCGCGCGCGAAAATGGCGTTCTTGCTGCTGGCTATACCCACCACGTTCAACTTCAGCCGGTTGTGCTCTTTCAGTTGTTCATATTGCTTTTTGATTTGCTCGATGAGCTTGCCTCCCACGGTGCCCACACCACAGATGAAGAGATTGAGCACCTTGTATTCGGAAAGGAAGAACGAGTCGTGGATGACGTTGAGCGACTTGCGCAGGTAACGCGAATCGACGACAAACGAGATGTTGGTCTCCGAGGCTCCCTGCGCACAGGCGATGACCGATATGCCGCTTCGCCCCAGTGTGCCAAACAACTTCCCTGCAATGCCTGGCGTATGCTTCATGTTCTCTCCCACAATGGCAATGGTGGCCAACTGGCTCTCGGCGTGCATGGGGAACATAGCTCCGTCCTCTATCTCATTCTCAAACTCCTTGTTGAGCACACTCACCGCCTTGTCGGCATCCTCATCGCGCACGCCGATGGACGTACTGTTCTCCGATGACGCCTGCGACACAAGGAACACACTGATACCATGGTCGGCCAGGGCTGTGAAAATGCGGCGGTTCACGCCAATGACACCCACCATCGAAAGGCCCGACACCGTGATGAGCGTGGTGCCCTTGATTGAGGAGATGCCCTTGATGGCCTTGCAGTCGTTTTCCACCTTTCCCTTGATGATGGTCCCCCGGCCTTCGGGATTGAACGTGTTTTTCACCCAAATGGGGATATTCTTGATGCACACCGGATATATGGTGGGCGGATAGATGACCTTGGCTCCGAAATTGCAAAGTTCCATAGCCTCCACATAACTGAGCTCATCGATGGTGTAAGCGGAACGGATGACCTTGGGGTCGGCGGTCATGAACCCGTCTACGTCGGTCCATATCTCAAGAACCTCGGCGTCGAGCGAGGCGGCAATGATGGCGGCGGTGTAATCAGATCCGCCGCGTCCGAGATTGGTGGTCTCGCCCGTGTCGCGGTCGCAAGAGATGAAGCCGGGCAAGACGGTCACACGGGGCATCTCGACAAAGGCGGCGCGCACCAAATTTCCGGTGACCACACTGTCAAGGGTGTTCTTGCCGTGGGAGCACTCGGTCTTGATAAACTCACGGGAGTCCTTCCACGCCGAACCGCGCACCAACGATGACACGATATTGGAGCTCAAGCGCTCACCATAGCTGACAATGGCGTCTTGGGTCTTGCGGCTCAAGTCGCGAATGAGGAACACGCCGAAATAGATGGAACGCAGCTGCTCAAACAAGGCGTCGACCTTATTGAACAAATTTTCGCGGTCTATGGTGTTAGTGATGATGGTGTCAATCATCTTGTGATGGCGATCCACCATCTCTTCGAACGATGTCTTCCAGGCCTCATTGCCCGCCACTGCCTGTTGCGCCGTGGCGATGAGCTTGTCGGTGATGCCACCGAGCGCACTGACGACCACTACAATCGGCTGTCGCCGCGCCTCGCTCTCCACAATGTGTTTCAGACTCAAAATGCTCTTCACGGAACCTACAGATGTTCCGCCAAACTTTAAAACTTTCATGTCACTGTGCGTTAGTTGTAATATCCTGCCACCCCTGAAACGAACAGGGCTGTGGCAAAACTTGGCTGCAAAAGTAACAATAATAATTGTTTTTCCCAACGTTTTACATAACAAATTGTCAGCCCGAAAACACTTTTAGCAACAAACAAGCACATCCAGCAGACGTTTCATGCCGAAAAGCCCCGGCTTCTCTTCCTTGTGAGAAGCCGGGGTTTTTCGGTTATTGCCATTCACCCACTCACTCGTGGGTATAAATCCACATCACAAACAAGACGATGACCACAGCAAGGACTGACATCATAGCAAAGAGTACCTTGCCAAAAATCTTGCGTCTCTTGCTGGCGCTCAACGTCCTACGTTTGTAAATTTCCGATTCGTCCATGTGGTGCGAAGCATTGTGATGATGATGGTGGTGGTGATGGCTATGCTTGTGATTTTCTTCCATGGCGTTTAAGTTTTGCGGATACTACTTAGTCAGGTTACCGGTCGATGCAGGTTTCAGAAGCGGAAATCCACTTCCACATCCACCATATTATAATTATGTTTGTCCAATGAGCGGTCGTTGACGCGCGCGAACTCGGCATTGACCTGTATGTTCTTGGTGAAGAGATAGTCTGCACCGACCTCATAGTAGGTCTTGGCACGGCTCCAGTCGGCCGTGGGGCGATAAAGATCATAGCGAGCCTTGACATGCAACTTTTCCTTGATGATAGGCGCAATGGCCAAGGCATACACGCCGTCGGCCTTGCTCCCAAGAGCCTCGTTGACCGCACAATTGCTCAAGTCTTCCGACTTCTCATAGGTCTTGGCAAACGCCTTGCCAATGGCGTGAACATATTCAGAGCGGAATGTCCAATCGTCAACTTTGTACTCGCCCGAGATGGCATAGCGGTGCTGGGGCAACCGACGGATTCCCGTCTGCTCCACCCCTTGCTCGTTAGTCCATGTTCCTTTGCGGCTATAGGAACCATCACTACCAAAGAAACCGATGCGCATGCCTTTGACAGGCATCACCCAAAAGCCTCCAATAACGTCCTTCTGCTGGTCGACATCCTTGGTGTTGATGCCCTGCCCGTTGAACACGCCCACCTGATAGTGCAACCAGTTGCGACCGTTCACTTTGAGGAAGTCACCTTGCAGTTGAACACCGATGTCACGGCCATTGGACGCATGCTTGCCGTCGCGGTCGGAGAAACCCGCCAGTTTGTTGATGGGCTGGCTATACGACATAAACCCTTGGTCGATGGGATTCATGGGATTCTCGAAAGTGAACGGACACTTAAACTGTCCGACTTTCACCTTAAAGAATTCGTACTTTTGCCACTCTGCGAAGAGGTCGACCAAGCGAGGCGAAAGCGTGTTGGTGGTCGTGTTGCCATTGAGCTGCACCTGCATTCTCCAATAAAAGTCATTGGCAATGCGGCCATCGAGCATGGCACGCACCAAGCGTAAGTTGAACGAGTTGGCCTTCGCATTCTCCTGTCCAGAGTATTGGTATTGCGTGAGAGCGTAGCCCGAGAGCCGCACTTGAGACAACCACGAGGGCAACTTGACTTGGGCGTTTGTGGTCATGGTGGATGCAAGCATAAGCGCTGCCACTATCTGTTTCTTCATGTTTTTAGCTTTTAGCAAATGTTTAAAAGTGTTGCAAAATTAATAAATATCTTGAAGAAAGAAAAAAATGTTTGCGAAAAAACATGAATTCTTTTGGAAAAAAACTATATTTGCAATGTGATAAGCAAAAACAAAATTAAGTTTATAGCATCCTTGGGACACAAGAAGCACCGCCAAGAGCAAGGTCTCTTCGTGGCCGAGGGGCCCAAAGTGGTGGGCGACCTGCTGGAGACGATGGAGCCCCTGCTCATCGTGGCCACCACGCAATGGCTCGACAACGCCACCAACGTGCAAGCAGTGGGCAACACTTCGGAGATCATCACCGTGACCGACGACGAGTTGCGCAAGGTCTCATTCTTGCAACATCCGCAGCAGGTGTTGGGCGTGTTTCGCATGCCCCTTGTTTCCACGCAAGCCGAAGCCTGCCAGCCCCAAGGCCTGGTGCTGGCGCTCGACGGCGTGCAAGACCCTGGCAACCTGGGCACCATCATCCGCATAGCCGACTGGTTTGGCATCACCGACATCTTTTGCTCGCAGGAGACTGCAGACGCATGGAATCCCAAGGTGGTGCAGGCCACCATGGGCAGCATCGCCCGTGTCAGACTTCACACCGTTGACTTGCCACAATGGCTCCGTTCGTTGCCAGCGGACTGTCCTGTTTACGGGACCCTATTGGAAGGGACATCCATCTACGGGCAGGCGCTCTCGCCCAGCGGGGTCATCGTCATGGGCAATGAGGGCAATGGCATCTCGCCTACCGTCAGGCCCCTCATCACCCACAAGTTGCTCATCCCCAACTATCCCGAAGGCAGGCCAACAGCCGACAGTCTCAACGTGGCTATCGCCACAGCCATCACCTGCGCCGAGTTTAGGCGCCGCACATCAAACGAATCTTAAAGCACCATGTGTCATGGAAACAGAACTATATAAAATCAGAGGTGTCCAGGCTTGCTTCCGCGCGGCCTACGACTTGTTCACATCAAACATAAAGACCATCATCAAGAAGACGTGGAAGCCAGCATTGATGATGTCGGCACTGATGAGTCTATACCAGACAGTCCTTGCAAACAGCAGTGCAAGCCTGTCAACAGGTCTCCGCAGCATGCAAGAGATCGTGGTCTCCATCATAACGATCATCGTGGCAGCAATAGCCTGTTTAGCCGCATCCATATGGTTCTATACGACCATCATGAGTTTGCTCAACGGACGGAAGAAGAAAGAGAATGGCAAGCGCGTACTACGCGCCGTCTTGCTCTACTTGGCCCTGCTCGCAGCGCTTTCAATTGTCACCTTATTGATTGCTGGACTTGCGGCAACAATATCACTGAACCAGCCCAGCGAACGGGTACCAATCCCCATGGTAAGAGCTTACGTGGTCGCCTTTCTCCTTGTTATCGTGTGGGGGATCTTTGCCATACCAACAACCTACTCCTGCATGAAATACTTAATGGAACCTGCCCGAAAAGTGGGAAGCATACTCGGAAAACCCTACCGGCTGGGGTGGCGTCACTGGGGATTTCTCTTCATCTGCGCATTCCTCGTGTGCATCATCTCGTGGATTGGCGGCATCCTCACACAGATTCCCTCCTACATCATGTTGCTCGCACTGATGATCAGCAGAGGCGGAGAGGCCATCGGAGACCCATCCGGACTGCCCTCCCATTTCCTTCCAACGTATTATGTCATCAACACGCTATGCACATTCGTGTGGTGCCAACTCATCATTTGGGTCGTCATGGTGTACTACTACGCCTACGGCAGCATAGAGTCAAAAATCAAAGAAACAACACAAGTTACAGTATAGACACATGGCACAACAACTACTCTTCATCGACCGTGACGGCACCCTCGTGGAGGAGCCATACGATGAGCAGGTCGACGCGTTCAGCAAGTTGAAATTCACACAGGGCGTGTTCCGCAACTTGGGATTCATCGCCAAGCACCTCGACTTCAAGCTCGTCATGGTCAGCAACCAAGACGGGCTGGGCACGACCTCATTCCCCGAAGACACCTTTTGGCCTGTCCACAACTTTATCCTCCAGACGCTGGAGAGCGAGGGTATCATCTTTGATGACCAACTGATAGACCGCCACTTTCCAGAAGACCACTCACCCATGCGAAAGCCCGGAACGGGCATGCTGACGAAATACTTGGACAACAACGACTATGACCTCGCCCACTCTTGGGTCATCGGCGATCGAGAAAGCGACGCCCAACTGGCCCACAACTTGGGCTGCAAGGCGCTCATCCTGGGCAAGGACGGCATGACCTGGGACAAGATAGCCGAAATTCTCTTTGCCAGCGAGCGCACAGCGGAAGTGGAGCGCAACACCAAGGAGACGCAAATCCACGTGAAGATCAACCTCGACGGATCGGGCAAGACTGACATCGCAACGGGCATCGGTTTCTTTGACCATATGTTGGAGCAGATTGGCAAGCACGGCATGATGGACCTCACGATCCACACCAAGGGAGACCTCTGGGTGGATGAGCACCACACCATCGAGGACACGGGCATCGCCCTGGGCGAATGCTTGCGCAAGGCCCTAGGCGACAAGCGTGGCATAGAGCGCTACGGCTATTGTCTCCCAATGGATGACTGTCTCTGCCAGGTGGCCCTCGACTTCGGCGGAAGGCCCTGGCTGGTGTGGGATGCCACGTTCGAACGCGAAAAAATTGGCGAGATGCCCACAGAGATGTTCTTCCATTTCTTCAAGAGCCTCAGCGACGCTGCGCTCATGAACCTCAACATCAAGGCGGAAGGGAAAAACGAGCACCACAAGATAGAAGGCATCTTCAAGGCCTTGGCACGCAGTTTGAAGATGGCAGTGAAAAGAGACATCTATCACTTTGAGCTCCCCAGCACGAAGGGGACATTGTGAGAGATGTCTCTTGGATAGGGTTGCCAACAATCACTCACCCTTGATCATTGACAAGAAATACTGGTGTACCCGGAGGTCATCGTTGAGCTCCGGGTGGAACGCCGTGACCAGTTGGTTACCCTGTTGGGCGGCCACGATGTGACCGTCGACCTCGGCCAAGACCTTGGCGTCACCCTCCACCTTAGCTATGTAAGGCGCACGGATGAAGGTCATGGGGATGTCGCCCACCGAGCCAAACGGCGCCACTGTAGCGAAGCTGCCAAGCTGGCGGCCATAGGCATTGCGCTTGACAGCGATGTCCATGGTCGCCAACCGCTCACGTTTCTCGCCTTCCACCGTCTTGGCCAACAGAATCAAACCAGCGCAGGTGCCAAACACGGGTAGGCCGCCTACGATGGCCTCACGGATGGGCCGGAGCAATTGGAGGTCATGGAGAAGTTTCGACTGGGTGGTCGACTCGCCGCCAGGAATAATCAGCCCGTCCTTCGGCTGCTCCCAGTCTGCCAACTGGCGAATCTCAAAGCTATCCACACCCAGCCGCTGAAGCATCGCCTCGTGCTCCACGAAAGCCCCTTGCAGGGCAAGCACAGCTATTCTCATACGCTTACTTTCCTCTCTCAGCCATCAAGGTCTTGATCTCATCCTCATTGATGCCAACCATGGCAGGGCCGAGATCCTCACTCAGTTCGGCAATCTTCTTCGGGTCGTTGTAATTGGTGACGGCCTGCACAATGGCCGCGGCACGCTTGGCGGGGTTGCCACTCTTGAAAATGCCAGAACCAACGAAGACCCCCTCGGCACCCAACTGCATCATCAGCGCCGCGTCAGCGGGTGTGGCCACGCCACCAGCGGCAAAGTTCACCACGGGCAACTTGCCATTGTCATGCACAAACTTCACCAGGTCATAGGGAGCCTGCAACTGCTTGGCAGCCTCAAAGAGCTCATCCTCAGACATGCTCACCAGCCGCCGAATCTCGCTCTGCATCATGCGCATGTGCTGCACGGCCTGCACGACATCGCCCGTTCCCGGCTCGCCCTTGGTGCGAATCATCGATGCACCCTCAGCAATGCGGCGCAAGGCCTCACCCAGGTTCTTGGCACCGCAGACAAACGGCACCCTAAACTGGGTCTTGTCGATGTGATACACATTGTCAGCAGGAGAGAGCACCTCGCTCTCATCAATATAGTCAATCTCTATGGCCTCCAGGATTTGGGCCTCAGCGATGTGGCCAATACGGCACTTCGCCATGACGGGGATGGAGACTGCGGCCTGGATACCCTTGATCATCTTCGGGTCACTCATGCGGGCCACACCACCCGCCGCACGGATGTCAGCGGGGATACGCTCTAGCGCCATGACAGCGCAAGCGCCTGCCTGCTCGGCAATCTTGGCCTGCTCAGGCGTTGTCACATCCATAATCACGCCGCCCTTCAGCATCTGCGCCAGGTTGCGGTTCAGTTCTTGTCTGTTTTCCATTTCTTTATGTTTATTAATGTGTTTGCTGCTTATTCCTGCGCGCCTGGCTCTAGCCCATGGCCATGGCTCCTATACTCCGTGGGCGTCATGCCCGTGAGTTTCTTGAAGAACTTGGACAAGTGGGCTTGATTAGCAAAACTGAAGGCCACGGCCGTCTGCTGAATGGTGTCGTGCGTTGCGGCCAGGTGGGCCTTGATGTCTTCGACGAGATACGCGTCGACGATGCTCTTGGGCGACTTGCCCGCGACAAGCCGGCAGACCTGTGCCAGGTAGCGTCCACTGACGTTGAGCACATCGGCATAATGCGCAATGTCGGTCTTGGTCGACGACGCCTGTTTCACCAAGCTGATGAAGTCGGCATAAAGTTCACCACTGCGGCCCGTCAATCGGGCGCTATTCGAGGTGTGACTGTTGGCAAAGAAATGCGCCTTGCTGATGGCATCTTCCATGCTGTTGCCCTGGTTGAGATAGACGACAAGGGCCGACGTGAACATGTTGACACTGCCGTGACCGACCGCATCGTCGAGGAAGCGCACGTTGTCGCCGATGTAATCGCGCAACAACAGGTCACTTTCGCGCCGCCGCATAACGATCATGTTGCACAGGGGGAACAACTTTTGGCGAATCACGTCGATAGTCTCCGTGCCCATCAGACGGTCGCCGTGACTGGAGAACAACACCGGCGCGTAGACCACTGCCTTGGGCTTATATCGCTTCAGCGCACCCACCACGGCCCGCACGACCTCCGCACTACGCACCATGCCAATCTTGACCGTCTCGGGCATCACGTCGTTGACGATGGCGTCGAGCTGCCCGCTGACGATGGACGTCGGCAGGTCATAGAAGTGCTGGATGCCCAAGGTGTTCTGCATGGTCACCGACGTGATGACCGACACGGCCTTGGCGCCCAGCGCCGAAATCGTGGTGATATCGGCCTGCACGCCCGACTCGCCCGTGCTGTCGCTACCCGTGATGGTAAGTATTGCCGTATTCTTCATTGCTCATGCTAATTTCTTCATGCAAAGAAAATAAAAATCAGGGTAATATCGACATTTTATTCCTTTTTTGATAAACATTTCTTCATTTTGGACATCATCACGAGAGGCTTGGCACAAGCTTCACCTTGAAGGGTAACGGAACGCCAAGGTTGGAATGATCCTTTACAACTTCTAGCTCCAACTCCACCAAATAGAATTTTCAATAAGAGTGCAAAAACAAATTTAGTTTTAACACTTAGAACTTGATTTTAAACAACAAGATTGTGAAGACCACGGCAACCGAGGAGGCCATCATCAAGAAATTTGAACGCGACGACTGCTTCGGCAGCTTCATTCGCTGACACGAAGGGGCGCTTTGAAGGTATCGCAGTCCCTCTTCGGTGCCACCAACACTGAAAAATGATACATTTTCGCAAAAAGACAATAAAAAGCAGGGCAAAAGTTTGGTGGAAAGGGGAATAATGCTTACCTTTGCAACCGCTTACAAAAGCAGGCTAGGGTACCTTGTCCGAACGGTCAGGTAACGGTCTGCAAAACCGTTCAAGGCGGTTCGACTCCGCCAGGTACCTCCACAAGAGAAGCGTCGCAATTGCGACGCTTCTCTTTTTGCTTCTTCCCCACGTCCATCTACAAGCTTCCGCCTTGGCGGCCACATCGTCGGCAGAAAAAGGCAAACATAAAAAGGCCGTGAAAGGAATTGCTCTTTTCACGGCCATGTGTCGAAGGTGTGTTTCTTACTTCTTCAAGTGCTCCACAAACCAGTTGGTGATCTGACGGAGAAGGTGGTTGCGTGTGTTGCCGCCATAGATGCTATGGTTGCGGTTGGTATAAAGGATCTCCTTGAAATCCTTGTCAGCCTGGACCAAAGCCTCAGAATATTCAAATGTGTTCTGCGGATGCACATTGTCGTCAGCGGCCCCATGGCAGATGAGCAACGAACCACTGAGCTTGTCGGCACGCGAGATGGCACAGTCGGCATAGCCACTGGGATTTTCCTTCGGCGTGCGCATGTAGCGCTCGGTGTAGACCGTGTCGTAGAAACGGTAGCTTGTCGGGGGTGCCACAGCCACACCAGCCTTGAAGACTGGACGGCCTTCGCTCATGCTCATCAGTGTGCAGTAGCCGCCGTACGACCATCCCCAAATGCCGATGTTGGCCTTGTCCACATAGGGCAGCGAGCCCAGGTAGAGAGCCGTCTCCACTTGGTCCTTGGCTTCAAGATTGCCCAGGTGCTGGTAGGTGCACTTCTCAAACTCGGCGCCACGGCCTCCCGTGCCTCGCCCGTCCACGCAGGCCACAATGAAGCCCTGCTGGGCGAGATACTGGTCATAGGCGCATCCCTGTCCCATGGAGCCAGCGTTCCATGAGTTGACCACTTGCTGGTTGCCGGGGCCGCTATATTGGAACATAACGACAGGATACTTCTTGTTGGGATCAAAATCAGCGGGCTTGACCATCCAGCCGTCCAATTTCACGCCCTCGGAAGTGGTGAAGGAGAACATCTCCTTCTTCGTCCAACCGTACTGGTTAGTCTTGTCCTTCAGTTCCTTGTTGTCGAGATGGGTGGCGATCACCTTACCCTGGTTATTGCGCGTGGTGTAGACGTAGGGATTGTTGATATCGCTCCAGGTGTTGACGAAGTACTTGTAATCGCCGGAGAAAATGGCATCGTTCCATCCTTCTTGGTCGGTCAGCCTCACCGTCTTGCCGTTCTTGTGGGTCACGAGGACCTGGCGGTCGTGGGGATTGAGCGAGGCGGCCTGATAATACACGTCGCCAGTCTTCTCGTCATAGCCATAGACGTTGGTGATGTCATAGTTGCCGTCACCAATCTTGCGGAGCAGCTTGCCGTTTTGGTCATAGAGATAGAGGTGCATGTAGCCATCGCGATCAGAGGGCATCAAGACATAATCTTTGCCAACGAGGATGGCTTCCATGGCCTCTTCCTTGACATACCTGGGTACACTTTCCTTGACCAGGAGCTGGGAAAGGGTGCTGCGGGGATTGACAGTGTAGATATTGAGAACATCCTGGTGGCGGTTCATGGTATAGACAAGGATCTTGTCGGCGTTGTCGGTGGGCAAGATGCGGGGCATGTAGCCGTCAGCGTCGAGCGGAACCTGCAACTGCTGGGTCTTGTGGCTCTTGATGTCATAGCTCCAAGCCGACACCTTCGAGTTGTCCTCGCCGGCCTTCGGGTATTTGTAGCTGTAGCTGCCGGGATAGACCTCATACTCCTTACGCTCGGGGCTCAAGCCCTTGAACAACTGCAGGGAATACTCCTTGACCTTCGACTCGTCGTACTTGAGCCAGCAGAGCATCGTGCCGTCGGCGTTGAAGGTCAGTGCGCTGTTGAATGAGAACTCCTCCTCGTTGACCCAGTCGGGCACGCCATTGATGACCTCATTGAACTTGCCGTCCTTGGTGACCTGGCTCTCACTGTTGTCATAGAGCAACTTCACCAGGAAGATGTTGTTGTCGCGCATGAACGCCACCTGCGTGCCGTCGGGGGACCAAACGGGCATCTCCTGCGGGCCGCCCGTGGACAGCTGCTCCAACTTGCGCGTTCCAACCGTATAAATGTAGAACTCGGCCTTGTAGGAACGACGGTAAATCATCTGCGTGTTGGTGCGAATGAGCATGCGCTTGCCATCGGGAGCCATCATGTAGCCGTCAAAAGCCTTGATTTTCTCACCTTGCGTGTTGTCGACATCAAAGAGCACACCCGTCTTCTTTCCTGTCTTAAAGGAGTACTGCACAATCTGCTTGCCGTCTTGAGAGATCTGCGCATACTGGTCTGTTCCAGCCAGGGGGTCAATGCCACTGATGCGACGGGCGGAGAATTCGCCCTGCGTCAAGCGCTTCAAGTCAATCTTGCCAGAGGCCCATGAGCCTGTCACCGCAAGCAGGGCCACCAAACACATCATCATGATTTTCTTCATTTTCCTATTGATTTTATTGTCATTTTGTTGCAAAGTTAACCATATTTTGATAAATTTGCACGGTGTTTTCATAATTTTTGCGAATATAATTCATTCGGACATTCGGCAACCATAGATGTTCTACAAAGATTACAGCCACTGGATACGCGAGAAGTTTCCTTATCGCGTGCAGAAGATTTCCATTGATGCGGGATTCAGCTGTCCCAATCGGGACGGACGCCTCTCGCTGGGCGGATGCGCATTTTGCAACAACAGGACTTTCAACCCCACCTATTGTGACAACAGAAAATCCATCACGAGACAATTGGAGGAGGGGAAGGCATTCTTCGCCAAGAAATACCCAGCGATGAAATATCTCGCGTATTTCCAGGCCTACTCCAACACCTATGGGCCACTGGCGGAACTGAAAGCAATGTATGAGGAAGCATTAGCGGTTGACGACGTGGTGGGGCTGGTCATCGGGACGCGCCCCGACTGCGTGAGCGACGAGGTGCTCGACTACCTGGAGACGTTGAGCCGCCGGACGTTCCTAATTGTGGAATATGGCATCGAATCGGCCAATGACAACACGCTGCGGCGCATCAACCGGCAGCACACATTCGCCTGCTCAAGGCAAGCCATCATCAAGGCGCACCAAAAGGGCATCATCACTTGCGGCCACATTATCCTCGGCCTGCCAGGGGAGGATGAGCACGAGATGTTGCGACAAGCCAAAATCATCTCTGACCTGCCACTCGACATCCTCAAGCTCCATCAACTGCAAGTCATCAAGGGCACATCCCTGGCCAGGGAATACGAGGCACACCCCTTCCACATCCTGTCGGCTGAAGAGTACGTGGACTTGGTGATAAGGTATGTTTCGCAATTGCGAAACGACATCATCCTGGAACGTTTTGTGAGCCAAAGCCCACCTGACATGGTGCTTGCGCCCAAATGGGGACTGAAGAATCACGAGTTCACCGACCTGCTCAACAAACACATCCGGGAATTGGGTCTCACACGAGACAATCAATAAATCTTGCTGTAATCGTCGGAGGACAACAACGAAGCCACCGTAACCTTGGGGTTGCGCCGCATGTAACGGTCAATGATCCTCACAAAATCGGTATCAAAGCGCCTCTCACCCAAAGCCTTATTGACCACCCACATCACCTTTCCCATGTGTAGGTCCTTTTCCTTTTGCGTGCGGTGGTCATAGCCCGACATGGGATAAAGGCTCAACAGATAGAAGATGGTAGCTTCCGGCACAATATAGTTTCGCCCCATGGTGTTCAACTGCTCCTGCGAATAACCATAACGCCGGTAGAGCGGATATTTTGGCCCCATGTACTTGTCGAGAGATATGCCGATTTCCCTCTCGCCCACAACAATGCTCTGGTCCAATGCGCCTATCTGCGCATAGATGCGGGGCAGAGGCATGTTGGGCAACCACTTTTTCAACTGCCCGAAGGCCTTACGGAACCCCGCATTGAGGTCATCCATGTTGGCATATTCCGACTCGGCGTCGCTAATGAGCGTCTGCAGGGTGGAATCTTGATAAAACCGAAGAAACTTCTCATTGATGTTGTGGTCGCTCACGTCACCGATCTGCAGCATTTTCTCCACCAGTGTGCGCGTCTCAATGGGATACTCCGTGTTCATTTGCTGCAAGGCCGAGAAGTCGCCCGTGATCAGATAACGGCTCTGCAACCGGTCATATCGCTCCACGCTGATATGACTGGCGTCTTGTTCATCGTTGTTGGACTTCAACTTGAACCCGCATGCCGAGCACAAGAAGAGCATCATCAACATTATGTAGCTGATTTTTCGCACGCTATCCTCTCTTTTTTTGAGCAAAATTACTAAAAAATATTTCAAAACTACATGCATTAAGCTAAAAATATTAAAAAATACTAGAAAAAACAACATGATACGTTTATTTTTCTGAAAATAATCATAAGAAAAGTTACGAGCTCTCAACTCATAAACGAATAATTGGTAAATTTGTCTTGTATAAGCAAAAGCCATGCCCCATGAAACACGCAGTAGTCCTTTTCATGTTCATCTTCTCTTGTCTCCATGCACTGGGGCAAGAATATATCCACATGTCTGTCACCAGTGAGGTGGAGCAAGAACAAGCGCCCGTCACGCTTGGTCTGCAGTCGCATACATCTGCCAAGAGTGCCACGGTACTCATCAACGGAAAGGAGGTGCCGTGCCAAATGGACGACTTAGATGGAGATGGTCAATATGACGAACTGGCCTTCTTGACCGACATCGGAAAGGGCGAGAAACAGCAAGTGGTCGTGCGCTTATCCACCGAAGAGCGCCCAATGCCCTACCCCACACGCACTTTTGCGGAAATCGTGTTGCGCAATCCTAAAGTGAAAGAGAAGAACAAGCACGACATCTACCTGTCAGCCATCACCGTAGACGCCGCCACGAAGGATCCCTTCCTGGTGCTCCACCATCATGGGGTGGCATTTGAGAATGAACTGGTAGCCATGCGCATCTACATGGACGAACGCCAAACCATCGACCTTTACGGCAAGTTTCACAAGGGTCTGGAGCTTCACGACACACAGTTTTACACATCCGCCACACAAAAGGCACAAGGCTACGGCGATGACGTGCTATGGGTGGGCAACACATTCGGGCTCGGCGCCCTGCGCGGTTGGGACGGATCCAAGCCGACCATGATCAGCCCAGTGAGGCAGCGCTCCCAACGCATCGTCTGCATGGGCCCCGTGCGCACCATCGTGGAAATGACCGACAAGGGATGGCCTTACGGCCCCAACGGTGCCACCATAGACATGACCCAACGTTACATACTCTATGCTGGCCACAGGGACATGGAAGTGCAGGCGACCTTCAGCCAAGACCTCTCGTCCACGCTCTTCTCCACGGGCATCATCAACGTGAAAGGCTCTGAGGAATATTCGGACAAGGATGGCCTGCGCGGATGCTGGGGAACCGACTGGCCCGCAACCGACACAATCAATTGGAAACGCGAGACAGTGGGACTGGGCATCTACATCCCCAGGAAACACAGGGACAAGGAGTGGTCTGCCAATAAAGACAATTATCTGTTCACCGTCAAGCCCGACGGCGCCCAATTGCATTATTACCTGGCCTACACCAGTGCCAACGAGGACTTCGGTTATCACAACGCCAAGGCTTGGTTTGCCTTCATGAAGAATTGGAAAAAGCGCCTGACGCATCCCGTCAAGGTCAACATGGAACCGTAACATCCATTCACGTCAAGCGACAACTAAGGTGAGTTCCACACGATGTCTGCTTCTCTATTTAAGACCGCAGACTTCATGAGGACTCACCATAGTTTGATCGAAGTGTAGATTCGTTCTTATCTCTTTCCACAAATCCTACTTATAAGATCACCTTCATAGCCTTTCCATTGTATTCCACAGTCTTGGTTGGCTTCATCGGAAGGTTGCCAACGCCACTGCCTGCCCCCACCAAGACAACACGGAACTTGCGCTTCACAAGCATTCCCTTGAAGTCTCCCTTGCGAGGAGCGATGGTCAAGGTATGGGTAGTCTCATCCCAGGAGAACTGAATGATCGAGAACTTTCCCTTTTCATAATTGTAGTTGTCTCCCTCATCCTCATAGAAGGAGAACTCACCATTGGCTCCAGGGTAAACGCGAATCTCCAAATCATCCCAGGGTTTCTCCGAACTATACTGCACCTCGGGGCCAAATGGCAAAATGGTGCCAGCCTTCACAAATACAGGCATGACATCGATCGGACACGGACGCTGGATGTTTTGGCCACCTTCATACAAGGAATTGTCCCAGAAATCATACCACTTGTTGCCTCGCGGCAGATAGACGTCAACAGGAGCGGCCGCCTTTCTCACATCCGGATATATCGTGTGTCCTTTTTTCTCCTTATCCTTATAAGTATAGAGTGGTTCGGTAACGGGCTTCACCAAGAGATTGCGACCAAACAGATACTCATCGTTGAGGCGCGAAGCCTTCTTGTCGGCCGCATAGTCCATTACCAATGCGCGCATCATCGTGCCACTGTTCTGTGTGCAATCTCCAGCCGTGCTGTAGATATAAGGCAAGAGCCGATAACGCAACTTCACGGCATTCACCATGGCGTCGTAGCACCAATCGCCAGGCTCGCCAAACTCATAAAACTCGCTCACCATGGGCGAAGAGCAATGGTTGCGCATCAGCGGCATAAAGGTGCCCCACTGCATCCATCGGGTCTGCAACTCCTGGATGGCCGGATTGGTAGCCCTCTGCTCATACTCCCAATAGAAGAAGCCACCAAGATCGGTATTCCAAAACGGAATGCCGCAGAGCGAGTAGTTCAAGCCTGACGGTATCTGTTGTTTCATCTCTTGCCAAGAAGCCAAGATGTCACCACTCCAAGAGAAGGTTCCATAGTGCTGAATGCCAAAGGCTCCGCTTCGCGTCATCTGCAACGATCGTTTCTCATTGCCCTTCATCGCGCGCTGATGCTCATAAATGCTCTTGTTGTGGACCAGAGGATAAGCATTTTTCACACTGAGCCATGATCCGTCATAAGTCTGGTAATCCTGATCGCCCTCTTTCTCGAAGTGGTCGGGCTCGGTAGAGTCTGTCCACCACGCATCGAACCCCATGTCATAGAGATGGGTGAGATATTTCCAATAGATGTCACGCGCTTTCGGGTGAAAGGCATCATAGGGCCTGGCCCCACAGTTTTGTGGCCAGGTATTGAATGGCAATAGGGCGTTGATTTTCTGGAGATCCTTGTATTGGGCAGTCCACGGACCGAAGGTAGTCCAAATGGTTATCATCAGATGCGCATGATTCTGATGCACATACTTCACCATCTCCTCCGGCGTTTTCAAGCGAGGCTCGCCCTGGGCCTTCAAGTTTCTCATGTCCTTGGGCAAATACTTGTTCCAAGCAGGAGCGCCCACCTTATTTATATAATAAGGGTTTTGGAATTTCATAGCGTTCCAGTTGGAGTCGCACCCCCAGTACTGCCAGTCCTGCACAATGGCGTCTGTCGGTATTTTCAGCTCTCGATACTTGTCGAGCACGCCAGCCAACTCATCGCTGGTCTTGTATCGTTCACGGCACTGCCAGAAGCCCATCGCCCATCGGGGAAACAGGGTGGCCTGGCCTGTCAACTCCCTGATGCTTGCGATGACGCCATCCTGCGTGCCATCCTTGTACAGGAAATAATAATCGGCACACGTGCCCACCTCGCTGGTAAAGGATGTCGTGTCTTTGTCGTCATCAAAGTAAGTTTTCCCGGCATTGTCCCAATAGACACCATAACCCTTCTCGCTCGTAAAGTATGGAATGGCGATGTAAGTGTTGTGGTTCCAAAGCTCCACATGGCGACCACGCTGGTTCATGTGGGTATCGCGAAGCTGCCCCAAGCCATAGACCGCCTCATCATCCTCCAGTCGAAAGCTTTGCTTGACACGATACTTGCCTTTGTTGGCCACATCCTGGCGAGTGTCGAGGATTGTCTTCGTGTCACGTAAGAGCAGTTGGTCTTCTTTAGAGAGGAAAGCGATTTCGCCCGTACGCTGATTGAATGTCACGGTGAGAAAGGCCGACCCCAAATGGATAACATCACCTTCTTCCTGCACGCTCACACCTTTCACTTGCCGCGGATTCAGGATGACAGAATAACTCTTCTTCTGTTTAGCGTCATCAGGCGTGGCCGACTTGACGACACGGACGATAGAGGGAGAATAAAATTCTACGGTAACTGTTTGGTTAGCCACCTGACGGGTGACGGAAGAATGGGTAGCCTGGGATGGGACTTTCACCACCTTTGTGCCTTTTGCATAAGTTTCGGAAGAAACGCCAGCCATGGCTACGCCCAAGAGGACCATCGTAAACAAATTCTTTAGCATACCTTTTCTGTTATTAGGTTTAAAATTGAAGTTCATTGATTTCAATTGCAAAGGTAATGCATGCGGGACAAATAGAGATAAGACAAATGAAGATTTGAGATAGACTTTGTTACGCCTGCTAGCTCAGCACCTCCTCTTTTTCTTCTCCCACAGCCCACGTCAACACATAATCAGGCGTCAATTCATAATGAACGGGCAACAACTGCTGGCGCGGCAGGTTTTCCATGGTCAGCACGCCAGAATCTGAAGAATCCAAGGGGGCCATGCGCATATCAAAGAAAGCCAGCCGCTCGTCCGAAAAAAACTTATAAGTGGTTTCCTTCGCGCTCCAGCAAATGAGTTGGGAACGCAAGCTATGGCTAACCTCATCCTCTCGCATGAAACGACTGACGACACGACTCACGCGTGTAGACACATACTCGATGTCGACCGCCACCTCTCCTTTTGCGCTCAGTATCAGGGCCGCCCAACCCTTGGTGTGACTCACACTGATGTGCATTTGCGGCAGGAAAGGTTTTCCTGAAGGCAGGTGACCAATGGTCAAGTCATTATGTCCGCTCATCCTGTGGAGCAGGGCATAAGTGACCAACTTCTCCAAGAGCCTGCCACCATGGTAGGACGAGAGGTCAGCCACACAAGGCCTCGGCAGTTCACACGTCTGCTCCGTAATGCGCCAAAGGCCCAAGCGCACGCCTTCCTTCAGCTCGTCAATCCTTAGCAGGGGCATCTTGGGATTTGTTGTGCACAGTCACCTTCACTCGACTGATGCGACGGCCTTCCACGGCCATCACTTCGAAAGAGTATCGCTTGTACTCGCATTTCTCGTGAATACTCAAGAAGTCGCCTTTCAGTTCGAGCAACAGGCCTGCCAAGGTGTCGGCGTCACCGGCCACGTCGTCAAACTCGTCGTCATCAATCTGGAGAATCTTGCAGAAGTCGCTCAACAACGTCTTCCCCTCAAAAAGATAGGTGTTATAGTTCAACTTGGAGTAAACTTTCTCCTCCTCGTCATACTCATCATTGATCTCTCCCACGATTTCCTCCAATATGTCCTCGAGGGTGACAAGGCCACATGTTCCGCCAAACTCATCGACAACAATGGCGATATGGATCTTGTTGTCCTGGAACTCGCGGAGCAAGGCGTCAATCTTTTTGGTCTCTGGCACAAAATAAGGAGGGCGAATAAGACTCTGCCACCTGAAGTTGGCCGGCTTGGACAGATGAGGCAACAAGTCCTTGATGTACAAGATGCCCCGGATGTTGTCATCGTTGTCCTGGCAGATGGGTATGCGGCTGTAGTTATTCTCCGCTATGCTGGTCAAGACATCCTGGAAACTGCTGCGGATGTCAATCGAGACAATGTCTTGACGGCTGGTCATAACCTCCTTGGCCGTCTCATCGCCAAAGCGGATGATGCCTTGGAGGATGCTCTTCTCGTCCTTTATGTCATCCTTGTCTGTCAGTTCAAGAGCCTGTTCCAAGTCGTCAACAGAGAGTTGGCGCTTCTCCTTCGGCACCGCCTTCTCGGCAATGACACCACTGGTGATCAGCACCGTCTCAATGGGCCAGAAAAGCTTGCGGAACAACATGACGCCGCCTACAGCCCTCCGGCAGAACGCCAATGGGTTCTGGCGACTATAGACCTTGGGCATAATCTCACCATAAAGCAACAGGAGGAACGTGAGCAACACCGTGATGCACACAAACTCAAGCCATCCCACCTTGAAATCAATCAGTGAACCAAAGACATAGTTGCAAAGCATGATGATCGTGACATTCACGAAATTGTTCAAGATGAGAACTGTGGCCAACGTGCGCTCCGAGTCGTCGCGCAACTTCTGTATGTCGCGGTCCTTGCTGCTTCTCTCCGGGGCCAGCTCATCGATGTCCTGGGGTGAGAGACTGAAAAATGCGATTTCGGAGCCGCTTGCGAAGCCAGACAACAAAAGCAACATAGCAGCCAACACAGCTGCTATGACAATGCCTGGAGTCAAAGGCCTCAACTCCAGCCAATCAGTTAATTGGAATAATAGAAGTGTGTCCAAAATATCTTTTGTTAATCAGAATGGAAGCCCTCGCTCGCCAAGGAGTAGAGCCCTATGCGTCAGAAGGGTAGCTTATCGTCATTAGTCGCAGATGGGTCCTGCTTGGCTGAAGGATGGCCATCGGCCTTGCCCGGGGTGTCCGTGCGTTGCTTCGGTGTCAGCATCTCCATGTTCTCCACAAGAATCTCCGTAACAGAGCGACGCTTTCCCATAGCGTCATCGAAAGTGGTGTAACGCAAGCGCCCCTCAACATACAACTTATCCCCCTTGTGGACATATTGCTCCACGATCTTGGCCAACTGTCGATAGAACAACAGGTTGTGCCAATCGGTCCGGTCGGGAACTTGGGTGCCATTCTTCAATGTGTACCCGCGCTCCGTCGTGGCAAGCGTCACCTTGGCCACCGCCTGGTCTGCGTCATAATAGCGAACGTCTGGATCTTTGCCCACGTTGCCTATCAACATCACCTTATTCATAATCGCGCCTCCAAATCAAACGTCATGTCAAGGATCTTCACTTCCACTGACCGAGATACTTAAACTTGAAGTTCTTGCCCTTGGCTGATGGGAACTGACTCCGATAGTCAACACGGTCACGCAAGTGTTCCACGATGCGGTTGTAGCAGTCTTGGCCCGAGTTAGCCTTGCAGCGTGCCACAAACAATGTGTCGCGATACTCATGCTTGCCCGTGGTGGGCACCATCACAACACGCTTGAAGTTGAGCTCGCCCTCATACCATCCGTCTTTCTCTTCCGCCAGGCGACAGACTGCCAAGTCGGCAGCGCCACGTCCTTCAGCACCCGCTTGGTTGCCACCGGGGCGCAAAGCTTTTTTCTGCTTGAAGTCGAGCATGGTCTCGGCGGCAGTCTTGATAATTATGAAATATACGTGCGAACGCACCTTATAACGCTTTGGGAAAAACACATCTCCCTGCACATAGTCCCGCAGGTCAGATTCCATCTCAGGCGTTACATGTATTTCATCTATAGACCGCAAGAAATCAAGAGCCTCATCAACATTGGAGACAAGCGTTTCGCGATCAAAATATCTTAAATATAAATTCATCGAAAGGTTGTGTGTTTTCAGAAAAAAGATGAGCGGCAAACGGGGCTCGAACCCGCGACCTCGACCTTGGCAAGGTCGCGCTCTACCAACTGAGCTATTGCCGCAATCATCAAAATAAGATAAAATACATGTGAAGAGGAGGAGACTCGAACTCCCACGACATAATTGTCACTACCCCCTCAAAGTAGCGCGTCTACCAATTCCGCCACCCCTCCAAATGTAAACATTCTGAATAATAGTGCCCAGAACAGGACTCGAACCTGCACGTCGTGAAACACACGCACCTGAAACGT
>CAVBFJ010000022.1:0-44777 GCA_963594895.1 bacterium
CGCAGACATGCCATTCTTCATGTATCGCATGTCCACGATATTTGGCTAGGGGGGGGCATCCACGGACTATCTCCCCTGAGCCGCTATTTCAACGGAAATCGCGAACAAACTTTTCCACCAAAAATCATGACAACGGAGCGTCGCCTCCAGTCACTCCACGCAGCGCGCAGGGCCTGCCGCCTGCCGTGGGGCGATGGAAGAAAAGCGATGGATGAAGGATTTGGCACCATTCTGAAAAAAGTCTCACCGTTTTATCCCTGTCGGCAAGGCAATTTGGCATAAGTTTCGCACCACATCGGATATTCGCGGCCCTGTCGACTTGGCGTCATTCAACGAGGCGGACAGCCAGTGGCAAGTGGAAGAGGGCGAACACGCTAATACATATCAAGAAGGGCCATTGAGAGCGTTACTTCCTGTCGGTCAGGGAGTCTTCTGCAAATTTCGCCCTCTTCGAGGACGCTGGTCCCGACACCATTTGGAAACCGCAGGTTCCCGTTGGTCACCCGCGGTTATGCACAGTTAGCCCCCTTCGGGGACATTCCAAGGGCGGAAGGGTGTAAATTCGAAAATCGCAATATTTTGCATCAGAATCGTGTCCGATTTTGAAACTGATTTTGAACACCCTACCCGTAGGTGCGACATAGTATAGGATAGGGCCTTCTGGCTGACGCAAGCGACAAAGTCGAGCGGGCCCTATCTTTGGACGTTTGCCGATGAACGTGCCCCTGTAGGGGGCGCATAATTCAATTGGATGCGGATGAATTAGGCGCCCCTTACAGGGGCAGATGGTGTGCGATTGTGGATTTTTTGGGGTTCGCTTAGTAGGGCAATGTCACCCTGAACATCGGGTTGTCCGTGTGCTCTCTCTTGATGACCCCAATGAGCTCGCCCACGATGTCGGCGTGCTCGCCGGCCACGTCGTGGTCCTCATGGATGTCGGTGGAGAGGTCGTAAAGGTGGGGCTTGCCCTTCACGACGACAAGTTTCCAGTCGCCGCGGCGCACCCCTATCTGGTCGGTCTCGTGAAACTCCCAGTACAGGTGGTCGTGTTGTTGCTGCCTGGCGCTGTCGCCAAGCAATGTCGGCACAATGGACAGGCCGTCGAAGCCGTCGCCGGGCAGTGAGCGGTTGGTGTAGCGCTTGCGGAAGTCGCCGACTCCCGCAAGGTCGCAGAAGGTTGGCATGAGGTCGTAGAACGCAAACTGCAAGTCGCTCACGGTCCCCGCCTTGATGTGCCCCGGCCACCATGCGATGAACGGGATGCGTATGCCGCCCTCGTAGCACTGGCGCTTCAGCCCGCGGAGCTTGCCGTCGCGCCCGAAATACTCGGGGTCGGCGCCGCCCTCCTCATGCGGCCCGTTGTCGGAGGTGAAGATGACGATGGTGTTCTGGTCAAGCCCCTTCTCCCTGAGCTTGGCCATCACCTCCCCCACATAGGCGTCGAGGCGGGTGATCATCCCGGCAAACTGCGCATGGGTGTGCTCCACGGCGTTGTAGCGCGACGCCTCCTGCCCGCCCCATGTCTTGTCGACGAAGAACTTCCTCTTGTAGCCTTCCACTATCTGGTCGTCGGGCTGCGCCAGCTCGGCGTGGGGCAGGGTGTATGTGAGGAAGCCGATGAAGGGGTGCTGCGCGTCCTGCCTCCCAATCCATTCCAGGGCCTTGTCGTGGATGATGCGCGCTGAATATTGCGGGCGCTTGAAGTAGTCGCGCCCGAACATCGGGTACTTGATGTTGTCCTCCATCACCTCGCGCACGACGGCGGTGTCGCCAAGCGATCGTGAGAAGCGGTTGAGGAAGTTGGGGTAGTACAGGTGGGCCTGGAACTGGCAGATGTAACCGTAGAACTCGTCGATGCCGCGCTTGTCGGGTGTCGACGCCGACCCCTCGTAGCCGCCGGCCCACTTGCCGAACAAGCCGGTGCGGTAGCCCCGCTCTTTCAGCATCTCGGGAAGGAGCTTGTGGGCGGGGTCGTAGGGCTCCTGCCCCACGACGGCAAAGTCGACATTGTCGCCATAGGTGACGGTCTTGTCATACGACCAGTATTCCCTGTTGCCCCGCACATGCGAGTGGCCGGAGTGTTGCCCGGTCATGATGGACGCGCGCGACGGCGCCGACACAGGAGACCCGGCATAGGCTTGGGTGAAGCGCATGCCCTCCTGTGCCAGGCGGTCGATGTTGGGTGTGGATATGAACGGCTGGCCGTAGCAGGCAAGGTCGCCGTACCCCATGTCGTCACACAGGATAAACAGTATGTTCGGACGTGGCGTGCCGCCTTTCTGTGTCTTTGCGGACAGGGAAGAGAGCGGCAGGGGCATGAAGAAAATGCCCGTGGAAGTCAGGAGTAAGGCTTTCCTCATAGTGTTACGGGTCGCTTGCGGTCTTGGCTCGCTGCATGGCTATTTCTTCTCTGTCGGGAAAGCCTTGAGCAGCCGTTTGTATTCCTTCTTGGTTACCTGTATTGTGGTACCGTGGCGCGGGGTGAACTTGCCCTGCGTCTTGGTGTCCTGCACGTAGGTGAAGGTGTTGAGGTCGTCGGTGCTCTTGACAAACTGGTAGTGCCCGTTCATGTAGCAGTCGTACATCAGGCACCAGCCACCGTCTATCAGTGGGAAGACGCCGGCGCCCTCCACGGCCTCCTTGGTCTGTTCGCAGTATCCTGGGCGCAGGGTCCAGGTCTCTGGCTTGTGGAGGTCGGTGAAGGTGTATTGCTTGATGCCCTTGTGGCTGTCGCCCTCGGTCTTGAAGAAGAGGTGGTAGATGCCCTTGGCGTCCTGCACGATGTCGGTGTCGATGGCTGGCTGCTTGTAGTCGAAGAGCACCTGCGGCTCGCCCTCCAGGTCGGTGAAGTCTGCGTTGGCGTAGCAGTAATACACGCGGTCGTAGGGGATGGAGCCGTCGTTTGTCAGGAGCGAGAAATACACCATGTACTTGCCTGTGCTCTTGTCGTAGATGGTCTGCGGTGCCCACACGCGGGTCACGTTGGCAAAATGAGTGCCCTTGTACTTTTCCGGGAAATGCACGGTGTGGTGGGTCCAGTGCACCAAGTCCTTGGAGTGGAGCAGGATGATGCCCCTGTTGCTCGCCCAGCCGAGCGAAGAGCGCATGTCGGTCATGACCATGTAGTAGGTGCCGTCCTCTCCGCGCAAGATGTGGGGGTCGCGCACTGCCTTCGCCAAGGCTATCGTGTCGCTGGCGATGATGGGGTCGCCGCCGTTGAGGGGCGTGTAGTTGAAACCGTCGTCGCTCACCGCGAAGTGGATCTGCTCTTCCTGAGGGGCGTTCCCTGTGAAGTAGGCGAAGAGATAGTTGGTCATCTTGGCGCTTTTCTTTGCCTCGACCTGTGTGGCCATGCCCAGCGCTGCAAGCAACACGGCACAAAACAGAAGGTTCTTTTTTGTCATGGTTGTTGTTTTTGGTTATTTGGTTTGTTTTTTCATCGCTCCAACGATTTCGCCGATAAACTCCGTGTGCACATGGCCGTCGGTGGAGGGGTCGGCGTAGAAGTCGCGCGGGACGGCGTCGCGGTAGCCCTCCTTCATGAACGGGCGCGCGAACATCGTGCGGCACTCTATCACCTGGGTCGCTTCCTTGTAATAAGGTGCGCCGTGCTTGGTGTAGGCGATGTGCAGGCCCAGGGCGGCAGCCTTGTCGCCGTCTCGCCCGGAGTGGGTGCCCATGTAGTCCAACACGTTGTCGTCGGCAAACGTCATGATGGTGAAGTATGGGCACTTCTCAAGAAACTGGTGGGTGTGGCGGTCGCTGCGCACATACACCGTGGCGGTGTGCTTCCCCCACAGGGTGCCCAGCGCGCCCCAGCCGATGGCCATGGCGTTGGCCCCCGACTTGTCGCCGGCGCAGAGCAGGGTGCCATGGCCGCTGTCGCCCATGAAGAATGAGAAGGGGTTGCCCTGGAACGCTTCCGTGAAATCGAACGGCGTGAAGCCGTCGGCGTCGGCCTCCTGGCTTCCGGTCACCTGGGTGCTGTCCCCGGTTGGCAAGGCGGACGCTGCCTCGTGCGCCTCGCCCGACGCCAGGCGCACGCCAAGCACCACCACGGCGATGGCGAGCACCACATTGAGCACTATTGACTTGTTCTGAAAGTTCATCGTTCTGAAGTTAAAGGGTTAATTTCGGATTATCATGCCCGTGGGGCACACAAAACGGCAGTAGGGCCTCGGTATCCACACGGATGCCACAAGGAAAAGCACTGCCACGACCACGACCCATGTGGAGGCCGACGAGTAAAGGAAAGCCGTGAACAACTCGTAGTCCACCCATGCCGTCCACGTGCCCGTGAGCATGAGTGCCATCAGCACGGCCCAAAGCACGCTGCGAAACATGGTGAGCGCCTTGTTCAGGCGTGGGGAAATGCGGGGCTTGCGCTTGGAGAGCATCCCGGCAAGCTCCTGTGCCGAGCCAAACGGGCAGATGTGTGCGCAGTAGTGCCCTGGCTTGCCGGCAAGCGGATAGAACAGTGCGACAAGCGTGGCGGCGAGCGGAGCGGCGAGCGCACCCATCATCGTGAGGCTCACGCCCTCGGCAAACAACCGCACAAGGAGTGCGTAGGACACAAAGGTGCCCGTCCATAGGCCAAGGACCAACACGTTGAGCGCAAGCTGCACGTGGCGCCAACGGCGATGGTGGGAGCGCAGGGGCACGATGGCGCCGAGCAGCACCACCAGGAGGGAGGCGATGCCGCCTGCCGTCCAGCCCATCGCTTGTGTTGCGGCGGTGGAAGAGCGCTTCTTGTTGGCGTCCTGTTGGGCATAGGCCAGCCCGCGCCGCATGTTCTCGATGATGGCCTTGGAGGAGAATGTCGCCCCCGACACGCCGTCGACCTTCTGGTCGAGGGCCTCGTCCACCGTCTTGCCTTGCCATGCGGCAAGGCAAGACTTGGCGCGGTCGAAAAACTCGGGTGTCTCCGCATTGGGCAGGGTCTCGATGTCGCTGACCATCCCGTTCTTGTCGACATGGATGCGCAGGGGGACCGCTCCGCCATATCCCATCACGTCCTTGGCCAATGTCTTGGTGTTGATGACGACGCTCCCGTCCGGCAGGCGGCTGAGGGTGTCGCCCACCTGCATGGCCGCTGGTGCCGCTGGTGCCGCTGGTGCCGCATGGCGCAGGTCATGACCGAGTATCTTGCCATTGCGCAAGATGGCGCAGGCCGCAAGCACGAGGATGACGACCGCGAGCGACAGCAGCCGAATGACGAAGCTCTTGTTGTTCTGCATGTTTCTTCCCATCAGTCTCTTTTGTAGCCCACCTTGTCCTTGTCAGTGATCTTGCGCAACACACGGCAGGGATTGCCCGCGGCCACCACTCCTGAGGGAATGTCGCGGGTCACGATGCTGCCGGCGCCAATCACCGTGTCATCGCCTATCGTGACATTGGGCAGCACGATGGTGTTGCCGCCAATCCACACACGATTGCCGATATGCACCTGGCCGGGTATCAGGCCACCTGCCACACGCTCCTCGGCGTCGAGCACATGGTTGGCGTTGTAGATGCCAACATTAGGGCCGATGAGCGTGTTGTCGCCGATGGTCACTTGGCCGCAGTCGAGTATGACGCAACCAAAATTGATGTAGACATCGTTGCCAATCGTGATGTTCTTGCCGAACTCACAACGGAAATCGGGCTCTATCCACACACGCTCTCCGATGCCCTTGAGCAACGTGCGCAATATGGCCTGTCGCCTGTCGGTCTCCTCATCCTCGGTGCGGTTGAACTCCTTGAACAACCTCTTTGCCTCAACCCTGCGGTTGAACAGGTCCTGGTCAAAATCGTTGTAGATCTTGCCGCTTTGCATTTTGTCCCACTCAGTCATAGTCGCAAACGTTTATTGATATGTCATTTTGTCTCTCTGGCTTTAGAAAATTAAGCCTTGTCATTTCTGCTTGAAGATAAACCGTGCCAGGCCATAGACGTATCGCCTGAAGCCTGGCTGATAGGCCAGGACGTGTTCGAACCATCCGATGTGATTCCCGGAGATGCGCACCACCATGCCCACATACACCATGGCGAAGAGGGTGCCGATGCCCACGATGTACCACTGCCAGGCACCGAAGAACACAAAGCTGAAGATGACGGCCAAGATGACCAACGAGCAGTCCACGCATATCTTGACCTTCGGAAACTCAACGCCCGTCACTTGGCTCACGGCAACAGGCAGGCCCTCGCCAGGCATCGTGACCGACCCGCATCGCACCTCCAGGGCTATGCCGATGCCCAGGACGGTGCAGCCCAACACCTGTGACACCACCTTCTGCCACAAGTCGACGGGCACCAGCCAGGTGGTGAGCATCATGTTGAGGTCGATGAGCGAGCCAAAGACGAAACCCACCAGGAGCTGAAACAGCTGCACGGGCTCGAACTTGCTGCGCAAGACGATGATCTGCCCCAACACCAAGAGGGCGTTCATGATATAAGTATATTGGCCGATGGTGAACTCGGGGACACCCAGGCCACGCTTTCCTGCCGTCTCAAACACGTATGGCAAGGTGGAAATCACGCTTGATCCCAACATGCTCCTTACGCAAACTGCCACACCGAGGGTCATCACACACAATGAAATGAAAAGCAACACATGTTGCCACAAAAATGAAATAATCTGATCTTTCTTACTCATGTCTTAATATTACGAAAGTACAAAATTGTACGAATATGCAAGTGCAGGATATCGTATCTTGCTCTTGCTCTTGCCCCTGCGGATGTCGGCCTCCATGCCAAGAAGCGGCAAGCCCCTTCTCCCCCAACATGGGAGGCTCAGAGCTGCCCGGCCTCCACCTGCCGAACAACGCGCTCGGTGAGGCGGTCCACACCCCCGGCGTCATACTGCTTGGTGAGCGACGCGCCGAACACCCAGGCAAAGGCCTGGTAGAAACCGGCCTTCACGGGGCCGAGGAAAGCCTGGATGAGCTGGTAGCTGGAACTGTTGCACTCGCGGTAGACCAGCTTGATGAGCAGCTTGCCCTGCGAATAGGTGAGCTTCTTCATGCGGGGCGTGTACTCCTTCTTGATGTCGGTCTCCACGCGCTTCATGTGCTCGTCGCGAGCTTTCTTGTTGGGAAGCGTGTTGAGGTAGTCACCCGTCTCCACGATGATCTTGTTGACCTCCTTGGCGATGGGAAGCACCTTCTTCACGTTGTATACCAGGCGGTTGTAGGCGGCGCGCTGGCGCGCGCTCTTGAAAGTCGGCTCGGGGTAGACCCACACGTCGTTGAGCTCCATATACTGTATGGAGTCGTTCCCAAGGAGCACCTTGCCCACCTTCACCATGGGCACGAAGGTGGGGCTGTCCATGTCAACCTCCGTGTCTTCGGGGTTGACGCGGGTGCGCTGGTCGTCTTGCGCCCACGACGATATGGGCAACAGGCCCAGCAGAATGATTATGAGAGTCGACTTCATCTATGCTACAAAATTACTACCTATTTTCGCAACGGCAAAGCGATTGGCTTTAAAAAACATCAAGGAGTGGTTAAAATGTCGGCCCATCCCGACACCCGGACTGCCCGGAGACGCAGGACGGCCATCGTATGGGCATGCCCCCGCCACGCGGACAATCTCCGCGGCGCCTGCAATATTCTTGCGTTTTTCCTTTGCGGAACGGATAAATTCCTTTATCTTTGCAAAACAAACAATGGGCTTCTATAGTTCAATGGATAGAACGGAGGTTTCCTAAACCTTTGATCCGGGTTCGATTCCCGGTGGAAGTACACAGTCTAACTAACCATCTTTCCCACCTTATTATTATATTGTTATGATTGGCGCCATCATAGGAGACATCGTAGGCTCGCGTTTCGAGTTCGATGAGAAACCGACAGCCGGTTTTGAGCTGTTTCGCCCCAAGCCCCAGTGTGACTACACCGACGACACGGTGATGACCATCGCCGTGGCCGATGCCATCCTCAACGGCAAGCCCTATCAGGACAAGCTCCACGAGTGGGGACGGCGCTACCCGAACCCCAAGGGCGCCTATGGGGGAATGTTCAGCCAATGGCTGCTCGACGACCACCCCAAGCCACAGAACTCATGGGGCAACGGGGCCGCCATGCGCATATCGCCCGTGGGATGGCTCTTCGACGACTACAACGAGGTGTTGCGGCAGGCCCAGCTCTGCACCATCGGCAGTCACATGCACAAGGAGGCCATCCGTGGCGCGCAGTGCGTGGCGGCGGTCATCTATTGGCTGCGAACGGGACGCATCACCAAGGAGGAGCTGGAGAGTGCCGTCAAGCGGAGCTTTGGCTACGAGCTGCCGCCGCTCAGAGACATCTACAAGATAGGCTCTGAGGGACATTTCGACTCGTCGTGCCAGGAGACGGTGCCTTGGGCGCTGCGCTGCTTCCTCGACAGTGACTGCTTCGAGGATGCCATCCGCAAGGCTGTCATGGCGCGGGGCGACACCGACACCAAGGCCTGCATCTGCGGCGCCATCGCCGAGGCCTACTACGACATACCCGACCATTTCTATGACAAGGCGTGCGCTTACCTGGAACACGACATGCTCGATGTTGTCGTGCAGTTTTGCGAGCATGTGCAAAACGAGGTCAGCGACTGACACCCTTTCCCAAAACCACCATGCCTATGGAACCCACTGGCGACAAGACCCCTGCCATCACGCGGCAGCAACTGGAGGACGCCTTGGCAACAGGCCAACTGCATCCAGAGGAGACGCAATGGACCATCTACCGATACCTCAAGGCGCACTATGCGGCGATGGGGTCGGTCGAGGCGCGCACGTTGTTAGCGGCCTACGTCAAGCTGCATGAGCGGCGCCCGTCGCTCATCAACTCGTGCATGTTGGGCCTCGCCCTGAAGATCCATGAGGCTTATGCCGACTTCCGCCTGCCGCAATTCTTGCAGGTGTGGGGTTATGATGATTGCTTGCGTGAGGAGGACCGACAGCCCCAAACGGGAAAGGACGGGCGACGATACCTGTCGCTCCGTGAAAGGGTGGAGCGCGCCCGTGCCTCCTATCTGCTTCATCACCCGCAGGAGGCGCAGGGCGACTGCGACGCCATCTCACACATGTATGCCGTGAAAATCTTTGAGAAGGAGCAGCAGGGACGCAAGCGCCGCTTCGTGAAGCTGGTGGCGCCCGATGGCCAGTCGATGATTGCCGACAGCCACCAGTTCCCCTGCAAGCCCTGGGAGATCGTCGGACGCCTGTTTGATGTCCTGACGCGCGTGTCCAAGCAGGGCCATGGGCGTGCCGAGGAAATCGTCGTCTCAGGCAAGCGGGTGGATGAGGCTTTTGCCTCAGAGGCCGGCTATGTCGACGGCATCGACCTGAAGCACGGCCATGTGCATGTGTTCGACGCGCGATCGCGCCACTTTGTTGCCGACCGCACCACCATCCGCCAGCAACGGCTGGACAAGGGCTGCTTTGTCCGCTTCTGCCCCATCATCGCCCAGGACGACCCTTTCAAGTCGGCGGCCATCATCGATGTGCTGCCCCATGAGGCGGGCCTCGCGGCTTTCGGAACCCACGAGGCCACAGTGGTGTCGGTCAATCGTGCGGAGCGCTACTGGAAGTATGCCTTGGCCGATGCCCCGTCTTCCCGGCAGCCGGCACAAACGGCGGAGACCTTGTCCTGCGAAGGCTTTGCCAAGCTCGACCTCCTGCCCGAAGCTCGACAGGTTGCCCTCGTCCCGGACCAGCGCGTCCGCCTCGTCCTCTTCCTCAGGCGCGGAAAGGATGGCGTCAAGCGCAACCACGTGGCCGAAGCCTTTTGAGCCCAGATAAAAACGTGGCGTGAGCTTGCGCCTTGGAATGGCAAAGGTATAGTTGCATTCGAGAAAGTGACGGTTGGGCTTTCTCGCTATCCCAAATCATAGTGGCCTTGTCGCAAAAAAGAGAGCCATCCATGTTCGGTTGCCGAACGTGGATGGCTCTCTTTTTTGTGATTATGGGAGAGCCTCACAGGGAGGCTTTCCCTTGGATGTTGGTGTGCCTGTTAGGCTTGCTCAACGGCGGGGACAGTGTGCTCCTTGATCTTGCGACCCATCACGAGGTAGGCGATGGGCGATGCGAGGAAGATGGAGCTCAGGGTACCGAAGACCACACCCAGCGTCATGGCGAAGGCGAACGGCTGGATGCTCTTTCCGCCCAAGAACAGGATGCAGAGCAACACGACGAGCGTGGTGGCAGAGGTGTTGATGGTACGGGCCAACGTCTGGTTGATGGAGTCGTTGAACAACTTCTGCAGGTCCTCCTTCGGGTGCAGTTTCATGTTCTCACGGATACGGTCGAACACCACCACCTTGTCGTTGATGGAGTAGCCGATGACGGTCAGCACGGCACCGATGAACGTCTGGTCAACCTCGAGCGAGAAGGGCAGCAGGCCCTGCAGCAGCGAGAAGAAGCCGATGACGGTCACTGCGTCGAATGCCAAGGCAATGGTGGAACCCAATGAGAAGGCCACATTGCGGAAACGAAGCAGGATGTAGAGGAAGATGGCCACGAGGGCGATGATGACGCTGATGACAGCGCTGCGTGTCACGTCCTTGGCGATGGACGGTCCCACCTTGGATGAGCTGATGATGGAGCCACCCTGGCGGATGTCCGGGTTCTTGAAGGTGTTCACATCCTTCTGGCTGACGAGGCCAGCCTCCTTCAAGCCGTTGAAGAGCATGGTCTCCACCTGGCCGTCAACCTTGGTGTCGGTCGACTCGATCTTGTAGTTGGTCGAGATGCGGATGGTGCGGCCGTCGTTGCCCAGCGAGATGGCGTTGGTGGTGTAGCCGGGGAAGGTCTTCTCCAGTACGACGCGCACCTGCTCAGGCTCGGTGGCCTTCTCAAACTGGACCACATAGTTGCGGCCACCCGTGAAGTCGATGCTCTGTGCGAGGTGGCGTGTGCCGAAGCTGATGACGAAGACCACGAGCGCGACGATGGCGAACGTGAAGCTCTTCTTGTAAGAGGCCATGAATTTGAAGTTGGTGCCCTGCATCAAGTTCTTCGAGACATTGGTCCACAGCTTGAGGTGCATCCACTTGCCGTGGTTGATCTTGTAGTCGTAGACCAGGCGGGTCAGGTAGACGGCGGTGAAGAACGAGCAGACGATGCCGATGATCCACGTCGTGGCAAAGCCGCGGATGGGGCCTGTGCCGAAGAGGTAGAGGATGACACCCGTGATGACGGAAGTCAGGTTGGAGTCGAAGATGGCAGAGAAGGCGTTGCTGTAACCGGCGTTGATGGCCAGTCGCATGTCCTTTCCGGCGCGAAGCTCCTCCTTGATGCGCTCGTAGATCAGCACGTTGGCGTCGACGGCCGTACCGAGCGAGAGCACCATACCGGCGATACCGCTCATGGTGAGGGCGGCCTGGAACGAGGTCAGGATGCCGAGCGTGAAGAACACGTTGAGCAAGAGAGCCAGCACGGCCAGTGAGCCGGGGATGATGTTGTAGACCACGAGCATGTAGACGATCAGGAGGCCGAAGGCGATGGCGAACGAGATGACACCCTGCTGGATGGACTGTGCGCCGAGTGTGGGACCGACAATCTCCTCCTGCACGATGTGTGCGGGTGCGGGCATGCGTCCGGACTTCAAGGTGTTGGCGAGGTCCTTGGTGTCCTCGATGGTGAAGTTGCCGGTGATGGAGCTCTGTCCGCCGTCAATCTGGCTGAGGATGCGGGGTGAGGTGTAGACCACACCGTCGAGCACGATGGCGATGGCCTTGCCGATGTTGGCCTTGGTCAGCTCTGACCAGCGGCGAGCGCCCTCAGAGTTCATGGACATGGAGACCTCGGGGGCGCCGGAGATGTGGTTGAATTGGTCGCTTGCGTCGGTGATGACGTCGCCCTCCAGCGGAGCGCGTCCGTTGGTGGTCGTGACCTTCAGGGCGTGAAGCTCATAGATGTTCTTGGCCTGGATGTTGTCGGTGGGCTTGGCGCTCCACATCAGGCGGAGGTCGGTGGGCATCACCTGCTTGGCCTCTTCTCCGTAGATGATCTTGTTGATGGCGGCGGTGTCGCGTGCGCTGGCGTAGCCCACGAGGCTCAGGCTTCCCTGTCCGGTGGTCTGCAGCATGGCGAGCAGCGGGTGCTGCTTCTTGGCCTGCTCCAGCTCACTGTCGGGAGTGGTCTTGATGTTGGCGCTCTTCTTGCCGTTGTTGATCATGAACTTGTGCTGTGCCTGCTTCTTGGCGGGCTCGGCCTTCTGCTCGTCGTTGCCGCTGGTGGAGTCTACCTTGGCGCTGGTGGAGTCTTTCTTGGCAGTCTGCTCCTGGTCGTTGTTGGCCATGCGCTGGTCGAGCTGTTGCAGGTAGGGTATGATCTCGTCGGCGTTGTAGGTCTCCCAGAACTCGAGGTTGGCGCTGCCCTGCAGGAGCTTGCGCATGCGCTCGGGCTCCTTGATGCCGGGCATCTCCACCATGATGCGGCCCTCAGCGCCTTGGATGCGCTGGATGTTGGGCTGCACGACGCCGAACTGGTCGATACGTGTGCGAACGACATTGAAGGAGTTGTCGATGGCCGAGCTCACCTCAGCGCGCAGGGCTTTCTCCACCTCGCTGTCTGTGCTGGTGGGCGACACCTTGCCTTGCAGCTGCTGTGTGGCGAAGACTTCGGCGAGGTTGTGCCCGGGGGCGTTCTTGTGGTAAGCGTTGATGAAGAGAGAGATGAAGTCGCTCTTGCCGGCTTCCATCTCCTTCCGTGCCTCGTTCATCGACTTGACGAATGCCGGGTCGGTCTTGTGGTCAGCGAGCATGTCGACCACGTCGGGCACTGAGATTTCCAGCACCACGTTCATTCCGCCTTTCAAGTCAAGTCCGAGACCGATCTGCGTTTGCAGACACTTCTGGTAGTCGTAGATGCCAAGGTACTTCACGGAATCCTTGTAGTTCTGCTGGTCAATGGGATCCTTGAGTTTGGCAGCCTGATTGTCGTAGTAGTTTGTGGCAATCGGGAACGACAAATAGAAGAGGCATGTAAGCGTCAGTAAGACGGCTGTTACAATTACAATTCCTTTGTTTCGCATTTTGTTAGTTATTTGTTTATTTATTATTTCAATCTAATTAACATCTATAAGATGTGCAAAGATACTAAAATTCCTTCTTTTTGAAAAATTTATAGGTGTTTATTATTCCATTTTTAGATTTTCCTTCCAAATTTGAGCCAGCAATAGATGGGGTAGTGGTCGCTGGCCTTGATGCGGCTGTCGACGGCGCAGGCGTAGGGTGTGATGTCGTCTGAGCAGAACATGTGGTCTATGCGCACGTACATGTGGCTTTGGTTGTAGGACCGTCCGATGCCGTTGGCGGTGGCCGCATAGCAGTCGGTGAGGTCTTCGCCGATGCGTGTGTGGGCGTAGCCGAGCGGGTTCTCGTTGAAGTCGCCGCAGACGATGACGCGGTGCCCCGTGCGGTGGTTGGCTATGTATCGTGCGACGGCTTCGGCTTGCGGTGCCCGCTTGCGCGACGCCTGTCCGAGCTTGTCGATGAGGCGTGTCGACTCGGCGCGCGCCATGTCCTTGTCGAGGTCGCCCTTGATGAGGTTTCCGAAGCCTGTCTTGTCGTCTGTGTCGAGGGCGTTGGTTTCCAGGTGGTTGTTGACGACGAGCACCTTCTGCCCGTTGACGTTGAGGTAGAAGGCCACGCTCATGTTGCCCCCCGATGTGTAGTCGATGACTTGCGAACGGCGGATGGGGAAGCGGCTGTAGAGGGCGATGACGTCGCCGCTCGCCGGCTTGGTCTCTTCCACGATGTAGGGATAGCGTTTGCGGAAGGTGCTGTCGAAGGGCAGGGTGTGGGCCCCCTCTTGCACGCACACGATGTCGGCGCCGCTGTGGAGGATGTATGCGGCGATGGTGTCATCGGCGAATGTGGAGTCGGTGGCGGCGTGCATGCCATGGTAGCCCTGTGTGTTGTAGGACAGCACCTTGATGGCTCCCGTGGGCGGTTCGTGCGGGATGTTGACGGGCATGTAGGTCCTCATGGGCCCATAGCAAAGGATGTAGCCCACGAAGGGAATGATGGCGCCCTTGAGCTTGAAGAAGACCCAAAAGACGAGGAAGGCTGCGTTGATGGCGATGAACGCTGGGAAGACGAGGCCGGCGTTGGCCAGCAGGGGATGGTTGGCGGGGTTGATGTGTCCGCTGTAGCCCACGAGGAGCATGAGCAGGATGGTCACGGCGTTGGCCCCGGCGATGACCTGGAGTGAGAATTTCTTGATTTTAGCGATCATGTTTGCTTTGGTCGAAAAGCGTTTGCTTCTCGGCCCTTGTGAGGCTGTCGTATCCGCTTTTCCTGATTTTGTCGAGTATGCGGTCTATCTCTTCCTGTGTGGCGCGCTTGTGGGAGTTGTAGTCCCAGTCGGCGTTGCCTGTCTGGCGGTCCCATTGGCCGCTCCGTCCGGCCTGTCTGTTGCGCCATCGAGCTTGCAAGTTGTTGAAAAACTGCGTGCCGCTGCTCCGCTGGTATCCTCCGCCGGCCTGTCGCCGCCAGTAGAGGATGAGCAGGAAGCCGAAGGCCATGCCTCCGAGGTGTGCCATGTGCGCCACGCCGTCGCCTCCGTTCACTTGTCCCAGCAGGAACTCCACTACGATGGATCCGATGACCATCCACTTGGCCTTGATGGGGAAGGGGATGGGTATGATGAACATCCGCTCGTTGGGGAACATCATGCCGAAGGCCAGCAGCAACGCGTAGAGGGAGCCCGAGGCACCCACGGTGGTCCACTGGTTGAGATACTGGCTGGTGGGGATGAGGCCCGACCCTATGTTGACCATCTGGTAGTCGGCCAAATTGTCGCCCACATACTGGATATACTGCGCAAGCTCCTGGCAGAGGCCGGCGCCCACGCCGCAGAAAATGTAATAAAAAAGATATTTTTTAGGTCCCCACACCCTTTCCATGACGGCTCCGAACATCCATAGCATGAACATGTTGAAGAAGATGTGTGTGAAGCCACCGTGCATGAACATGTAGGTGAAGAGCTGGTAGACGTGGAAGTCGGGAGCCATGAAGAAATGGAGGCCCAGGAGTGACGTGAGGCTCTCGCCCATGGTCTGTCCAAGCACCTCGGTGGCCAAGAAGAGCAGCACGTTGATGATGAGCAGGTTCTTGGTGATGGTCGGTATTTTTGGCATGATGTGATCCTGTTGGTTGATATGGTCTTGAAAATCGGTGCAAATTTACGAAAAAAGTCGGTTAAATGGCTATGAAACAGTGGATTTGCGGTGATTTTTAGGTTTTTACATCACTTTTTTTTTATTTTTGTTTGGATTATGAAACTAAAGACCTATATTTGTCGTCACAAATTGCCAAAACAACCATTTATATTCACAAAATAACCCAAAATTATGAACAAGACAGATTTAGTAAAGAAGATTGCTGAGGCAGCGGGCATCACCTCCACACAGGCCAAGGCAGCATTGGACGCTACGACAGAGGCCATCAAGGATGCTTTGGTAGCTGGTGAAAAGGTTCAGCTGGTCGGCTTCGGCACATTTGCTGCGAAGGAGCGTCCTGCTCGTCAGGGTGTGAATCCCCGCACGGGAGAGAAGGTGGATCTCGCAGCCAAGACGGTTGTGAAGTTTGTCGCCGGTGCCCAGTTTGCCGATGCAGTCAATAAGTAAT
This sequence comes from bacterium, assembly GCA_963594895.1. Lineage (GTDB taxonomy): Bacteria > Bacteroidota > Bacteroidia > Bacteroidales > Bacteroidaceae > Prevotella. The sequence goes on from CAVBFJ010000022.1 coordinate 15,589, forward strand.
TGTAAAGATAATTAGTAAAAAAGCCCACGGCATGCCGTGGGCTTTTTTATTGCAGGGTGGTTCTATAAATTAGCTTTGTCAGCTTTCGGTGCTATTTTTCGTCCAAATTGTTTGTGAACGAAGGAGCATAGCGGGCTATGCGACTGAGAGAACAAGCAATTTGGGCGGAAAAGAGCCCGAAAGATGACAAAACGCTACTGAACCGATCCTGTTCATTATTCGGTGGTAATTTATAGAACCACCCTGAGTGTGTTTTGGTAGGGATGGCTTATCCCTCGAACTGTGAGGGGTCCTTGCCAATGTAGGCCAGGATGCCACCGTCGACGTAGAGCACGTGGCCGTTGACAGCGTCTGAGGCGTGTGAGGCCAGGAACACGGCGGGGCCACCCAGCTCAGAGGGGTCGAGCCAGCGTCCGGCGGGCGTCTTGGCGCAGATGAACTTGTCGAACGGGTGGCGGCTACCGTCCGCCTGGCGCTCGCGCAGGGGAGCGGTCTGCGGTGTGGCGATGTAGCCCGGGCCGATGGCGTTGCACTGGATGTTGTACGGGCCATACTCAGAGCAGATGTTGCGTGTGAGCATCTTCAGGCCACCCTTGGCGGCGGCGTAGGCCGAGACGGTCTCGCGTCCGAGCTCCGACATCATGGAGCACATGTTGATGATCTTGCCCTCCTTGCGCTCGATCATCTCGGGCAGCACGGCCTTGGCGCAGATGAACGGGCCGACGAGGTCGATGTCGATGACCTGCTGGAATTCCTTGCGGCTCATCTCCACCATGGGGATGCGCTTGATGATGCCGGCGTTGTTGACCAGGATGTCGATCTGTCCAATCTCCTCGTGAACCTGCTTCACAAGCGCTTCGACGGCGTTCTCGTCGGTGACGTTGCAGACATATCCGTGCACGTTCTCGATGCCTTCCTCCTTGTAGGAAGCCAAGCCGCGGTCCACATGCTCCTGGTCGATGTCGTTGAAGATGATGTTCTTCACACCGGCGGCGTGGAAAGCCTTTGCGATGTTGAAACCGATACCGTAAGTGGCGCCTGTGATCCAAGCGTTCTTACCTTCCAATGAAAAGTCTTTCAAACTAGTCATAACCTATAGTTTTAAGTTAATAAGTCGATTATACGATTGCAAAGATAATAATTTTATTTGGTTCACCTCCTAATAAAGCGTCCTTTCTTTGGCTTGGAAGACTTAAATAACTTAAAGGGTGGTGATTTATGGAACCGCCCTAAAACTTGTCTACCGTGTTCTTCGCGGAAAAGGGGGGTGCGTTTGACCATTAGAAGAATGAGGAAGAAAAAAAATAAGTGCATCACCCCATTCTTTTCAAAAAAAATCACTATTTTTGCGACAATGAACAATCCCAAGCCTACCGCCGCGCTCACCGACGCCGTCGTCGTTGAGGCCCTGCGCCACCACGACGCCCAGTTGACGTGCGACTATTTTTATGACACCTGCCGCATCGCCTACCCTGTCTGACCTGCCCCAATGCTTTTGGGAAGAGCTGGCGTAGCATGGCGGTCCGCCTGCCGTTTTCCTGTCTTTCCGTTCAAGACACATAACTTTAAACCAATGGATATGATATTGACAACCACTCCGACCATAGAAGGTCGCAAGATTTTAGACTACAAGGGCGTGGTGACAGGCGAAGTCGTCATCGGCGCCAACGTGTTCAAGGACTTCATGGCTTCCATCCGCGATGTCATCGGCGGTCGCACCGACTCCTATGAGCGTGTGCTCCAGGAGGGGCACGAGACGGCCCTACGCGAGCTGGAGGGCCGTGCGCGTGGCATGGGGGCCAATGCCGTGGTGGGCATCGCCTTCGATGTGGAGGGCATTGGCGCCAACGGCTCCATGCTCATGGTGACTGTCTGCGGCACGGCCGTGGTGATCTGACCCGGGACAAGTGTGCGCCCTGCCCAAAGGGACAAGGTGCGACGTGGGCAAAAAGAAAATGCCAAACGCCTGATATCAAGCGTTTGGCATTTCTGAAAGTTGTCGTACGCGGACTCGAACCACGACAAACAGAACCAAAACCTGTTGTGCTACCATTACACCATACGACAATCTTTCTTATGGATTAGTGTTGCAAAGGTAGTGGTTTTTTGTGCCACCACCAAATTTTTTATCACTTATTTGCGTCGTGAGCCGAAAGAAAGGGCCAAGCTTTTCCGCGGGGCGTGTGCTCCGGCGTTGTGCGGCCGGCCCGTCTTCTTGCCGTGGCGCATGTCTCCAGCCATGTGACAGCGCGTCACTTCACGGTGATCAAGTAGTAGTTTTTCTTGCCGCGCTGCACCAGCAGATACTTGCCGTCGATGAGGTCTTCGCTTGTGATGGGCTTGTCGAAGGCGGCGAGCTTCTCCTTGTTGAGGCTCACGCCGTTGCCCTTCACCATCTTGCGCATCTCGCCCTTGGAGGGGAAGATGTCCCATCCGTCCTGGCAGAAGAGGTCGATGGCGTTGCCGCCGAGCAGCTCCTTGGGCATCTCGTAGTGGGGCACGTCCTTGAAGACGTCGTTGAGCGTGGCCTCGTCGAGCTTGGCGAGCTGGTCCTTGGTGGCCTTGCCGAAGAGGATGTTGCTGGCAGAGATGGCCATGTCCAGGTCTTCCTTGGAGTGTACCATGACGGTCACCTCCTCGGCCAGGCGCTTCTGGAGCGTGCGGCGTCCGGGGTCTTGCCTGTGCTCGGCGATGAGGGCGTCGATGGTCTCCTTGTCGAGGTCGGTGAAGATCTTGATGTATTTCTCAGCCTCGTCGTCCGACACGTTGAGCCAGAACTGGTAGAACTGGTAGGGCGTGGTGCGGTTGCGGTCGAGCCACACGTTGCCGCTCTCCGTCTTGCCAAACTTCTTGCCGTCAGCCTTGGTGATGAGCGGGCAGGTGAGGCAGTAGGCCTGCGCCTCGCTTCCCAGCGTGCGTCGGATGAGCTCGATGCCGGTGGTCATGTTGCCCCACTGGTCGTTGCCGCCGAGCTGCAGGCGGACACCATATTTCTGGTACTGGTAGAGGAAGTCGTAGCCCTGCAGGAGCTGGTAGGTGAACTCGGTGAACGACAGGCCGTCGCGCGATGTGCCGTTGAGGCGTTGCTGCACGCTCTCCTTGGCCATCATGTAGTTGACGGTGATGTGCTTGCCCACCTCGCGCGCGAAGTCGAGGAAGGTGAACTCCTTCATCCAGTCGTAGTTGTTGACGAGCTCGGCCTTGTTGGGCTCCGTCCCATCGAAGTCGAGGAACTTGGAGACCTGCTTCTTGATGGCCTCCTGGTTGTGGTAGAGTGTCGCCGCGTCGAGCAGGTTGCGCTCCTGGCTCTTTCCTGAGGGGTCGCCGATCATGCCCGTGGCGCCGCCCACGAGCAGGTAAGGCTTGTGGCCGCAACGCTGCAGGTGGCGAAGCATCATGATACCGCAGAGATGTCCGATGTGCAGGGAGTCGGCGGTGGGATCGGTGCCTAGGTAGGCAGACACCATGTTTTCCTTCAAGAATTCCTCGGTGCCGGGCGTTATTTGCGCCAGCATACCGCGCCATTTCAGTTCTTCAACGAAGTTTTTCATATTGGTTTATCATTTAATGCCTGTCGGCGTGATTTCTGTTAGCTCTCATGGGTTGTGCGCCCTGTCTTGTCGTCCGCGCGGCGTGTGCCTTGCGGCCTTGTGGCCGCCCTGCGGAAGGTGAAGGTCTCGGGCACGGGGTCGTAGCCGCTGCCGCCCCAGGGGTTGCACCTGCATATGCGCCACGTGGCCAGCAGCAGTCCCTTCACGGGACCGTGCTTGAGCAGGGCTTGGCGCGCATACTCGGAGCAGGTGGGTGTGAAGCGGCAGGAGGGTGGTGTGTAGGGTGTGATGAACTTTTGGTAAAACCTGATGGGCATCACCAGCAGCAGCGCGATGGCATGCGACAATGAGTTTTTGGATTTTTCCATAGGTCTTCCTGGTTGGCCCTCAGGGTGCGTCGTGGCGCTTGGTTTCCGTGCGCCTCTCCAGTTTCTCGCGGACCCTTGTCAGTAGGTTGATGACTTTCTCCTCCACCTGCCGGGTCTCGTAGAGATGCCCGTCGGTCCAGATGAACGCGAGCGCCACGGCCTTGTCGGCGATGATGCCCTTGTTCTTGCGGTATGCCTCGCGCACCTGCCGCTTGACCCTGTTGCGCTTCACGGCGCGCTTGAAGTGCTTCTTCGGCACGCTGATGAGCATCTTGGCCTTGGGCAGGGGGCGCGCCGGTTGGCTGCCGCCTTCGTTGCCGCCGTCCCCGTCGTCGTCCAAGGGCATGTAGACCACACGCAGGGGGAAGGCCGACATCGACCGGCTCCTGTTGCCCGAGAAGATGGCATCGATGAGCTTGTGGCTGCAGATGCGCTCCTCCTTGTGTAGTGTGGCTGGATACGTGACGCTCATGATTGTGGGTTGTGGCGGGTGCCCCGCCTGGTCTTATTTGCTGTTTTCCTTCTCAAGGTAAGCCTTGAGCGCGGCCACCATCGACGGGTATTCGGGTGTTCCGGCCATGAGGTCGAGTCTCAGTCCGGCGCTTTCCACGGCCTTGGCTGTGGCGGGTCCGAAGACGCCGATCTTGTATTTGCCGTCCTTGATGCCGGGAAGCGAGTCGCCGAGGTAGTGCACGCCGGTGGGTGTGGAGAAGATGAGCATGTCGCAGTCGAACTCCTTGATTTCCTCTTCGGTGAAGTTGTTGCTGACGGTGCGGTACATGATGCACTCCTTGTGGTTGATGCCCTTGGCGTCGAAGAGCTTGGACAGCTCGTCGGTGTGTGCGCTGCTTTGCGGCACGAGATACTTCTCGCCCTTGTGCTTGAGCATGATGGGCAGCAGGTCGTCGACCTTTCCGGAAGTGCCGAAGAACACTTTGCGCTTGCGGTACTGCACGTATTTCTGAATGTAGAGCGAGATGGTCTCTGTCACGCAGAAGTATTTCATGGTCTCAGGGATGTTGAGGCGCATCTCCTTGGCGATCAAGAAGAAGTTGTCGATGGCGTGTCTTGAGGTGAAAACAATGGCGGAGTAGGAGAGAATGTCGATCTTCTGCTGGCGAAACTCCTTGGCAGTCAGTCCTTCCACCTTGATGAAGGGCCGGAAGACTATTTCCACGCCATAGTTCTTTTCTATGTCGAAGTAGGGAGATTTCTCACTGGCCGGCTTGGGCTGTGAAATCAAAATCTTCTTAATCATCTGTACTAAAAATTCGTTTTTAAAAGTTCATCCAGCAACACCAGAATACCCCACAAGGCACCCAGTGGCATAATTTCAAGGGTGCAAAAGTACAAAATATTTTGCAAAGCGGTCTTGTTTCTTTGGAAAAAGATAAGGCAGGTCTTATAAAAAGTGAGCAATTTGCCCAAGACGACTATCAAAAGGGCATAAGACACCATGCTTTCGATGGACAGGTTGAAGTAGGCCAGGAGCATGACGGCGGGGAAGATGAGGATGCCCTCGGTGGAGACGAGGAAGAGGCTTGACTTCATCCATTGTTCATTTTTTTTCTTATCAAAGAACACCCATCCCACCGCGGCGCTGAGACACGCCTTCAGGAGGAAGTAGAGTGCGAAGATGCCGGTGTAGATGCCTATGATCTGGTAGTGTGGCAGGATGAAGGTCTCGTGGAAGGACGTCTGCCTCCAGAGGAAGAACAGCAGTGAGCAGAGCAGGCAGGTCTGCAGGACGAGGAAGATCTGGAAGCGCAGCTCGGAGCTGGTCTCTGTGATGACGGTGGTGCCTTCGTTCCTGGGCCGGAAGAAGTTCTTGACCTGCCGGCTGATGAAGTTGCCCGACTTGGCGATGGAGAGTGTTGCGAGGATGAAGCAGCCGAGCAGCACCGATGTGATGAGGTTGTCGCCGGCGATGGTGTAGGGCACGGGGTCGCCGGCCACGCCCTGTCGGTAGGTGGCATACTCGGGACGGTAGACCGAGTCGGGCTGTACGAGCGAGCGGCTGTGGTACAGCGGCTTGCTGAGGGAGAAGTCCGATGGCGCGTCGGCCTGTGTGGTCGGCGTGCGCATCGGGTTGGGGCGCTTGCTCCAGTCGACGTTGGGTATCAGGATGTTGGCCCTGACGGCCGAGTCTTGTTGCCAGGGCGTGGCGTCCTTGGGCAGCAGGTTGAGGATCTGCCTCGGTGTGCGCAATCCCTCGGTCTTGTGGGGTGTCGCGGCGGCGTGTTGCGCCGTGTCGTTGGTCACGACAGAGTCTGGCGTAAGCGTGAGTGACATGTGCAAAGCGAATAGTGTTACAGGCCGAAAGCCTTGCGGATGCGGTCCACCTGGTCGAGCTTCTCCCAGGTGAAGAGCTCCACGGTCATCTCTTTCCGTTCATGGTAGCGGCTGGTGAAGACCTTCTTCACCACTTCGTTCTTGCGTCCCATGTGTCCGTAGGCCGCCGTCTCGAGGTAGATGGGCTGGCGGAGGTTGAGGGTGCGCTCGATGGCGTTGGGTGTGAGCTCGAAGAGCTCGCTGACCTTGCGTGCGATCTCGCCGTCGGTCATGTCGACGTGCTTCTTGCCGTAGGTGTTGACATAGACGCTGACGGGCTTGGCCACGCCGATGGCGTAGGCCAGCTGCACGAGCATCTCGTCGCTGACGCCGGCGGCCACCATGTTCTTGGCGATGTGGCGCGCGGCATAGGCTGCTGAGCGGTCCACCTTCGACGGGTCCTTGCCCGAGAAGGCGCCGCCACCGTGTGCGCCGCGCCCGCCGTAGGTGTCGACGATGATCTTGCGGCCCGTGAGGCCCGTGTCGCCGTGGGGGCCTCCGATGACAAACTTGCCCGTGGGGTTGACGAAGTATTTCTCCTGACCGTCGAAGAGGGCCAGCACCTTGTCACTGAGCTGCCGCTTGACGCGCGGCATGAGGATGCCGATGACGTCCTGGCGGATGGTGGCGAGCATCTGCTCGTCGGCCTCGCGCTGTGCCTCGGGCGTGTCGTCGGCCGGCCGGATGAAGTCGTCGTGCTGGGTGGAGACGACGATGGTGTCGATGCGCTGGGGCACGCCCTCGTCGCTGTACTCGATGGTCACCTGGCTCTTGGAGTCGGGGCGCAGGTAGGTCATGGCCTTGCCCTCCTTGCGGATGTCGGCCAGGGTGCGCATGATGAGGTGCGCCAGGTCGAGCGTGGCGGGCATGTAGTTGTCGGTCTCGTTGCAGGCGTAGCCGAACATCATGCCCTGGTCGCCTGCGCCCTGGTCTTCCTCGCGCTCGCGGCTGACGCCCTGGTTGATGTCGTCGCTCTGCTCGTGGATGGCGGTGAGGATGCCGCACGAGTTGCCGTCAAACTGGTAGTCGGCCTTGGTGTAGCCGATGCGGTTGATGGTCTTGCGCGTCACCGTCTGCAGGTCGATGTACTGCGAGGAGCGCACCTCGCCCATGATGATGACCTGGCCGGTGGTGTTGAAGGTCTCGATGGCGCAGTGGGCCTCGGGGTCGTAGGCCAGAAACTGGTCGAGCAGGGCGTCGGACACCTGGTCGGCGACTTTGTCGGGATGTCCTTCCGACACGGATTCGGATGAGAATAGATAACTCATTTTACATTACTTTCTTTTACGTGGAAACGCATGCGAGTAACCGTAAAATCTGAGGGGATTTTGCAGTTTTAGCATTTTTTACTGTGGTTGCAAGCAGCCAAATTCTTCCACAACGTTAAACAAATGTTTTAAAGCGGGTGCAAAGTTACGTGTTTTTGTCGTACTGGCAAAGGAAAAGATGGTTAAAAATGCCGAAACCAGCTTGCGGGCGTCCTGCTCCCGCTTGCGAGGGAGGGGGGATGAAGGGGCGATGTGCGAGGGGATTGATGGCGAGGGAGTGTCTGTTATTTTCTGAAAAAACAGGGCTCTCCGGCATGTGCCTTCTAGAGAGCGGCGGGAGCCATTTTGCCCCATGAAAGGGTGTCCCGGCACTGGAAAATGGTGGGAAACGACACGCGCATCGCGGAAAAGGTGCCTAATCATGACGAGATATGTGCCTAATCATGATGCGATATGTGCCTAATCATGACGCGATATGTGCCTAATCATGACGCGATAAGGCACATATTGCAAAACTCGGAGCGTGTCTCGGGTTTTCTCTTTGCCTCATTTTCTTGCAACGCGTTGTTTGTCAGCGGATTGTGAAAATATCGAAAAACAGCGCGTATTTGCGGCCAACCATACCCTTCGTTGCAAATACGCGATTCTCCAGCGATGTTTTGTCCGATTTTTTGGAGGCTTGTCCGATGGTCGAATGTGAGGAAATGGGAAGACCGTGTAATGTTAAGAGGCTTGGCGAGGACTGACGTTGCAAAGAAATGAATAATCGTTGATTGCACAAACTTCTTAGTAAGAAAAATCACGCAAAAGGTAGGTTTCTTTTATAAATATTAGTGTCCGGTAAAATATCGCAGACAAAAAGCCCCGTAGGGTAGGGTGTTCAAAATCAGTTTCAAAATCTGACACGATTCTGACGCAAAATATTGCGGTTTTCGAATTTACAGTCTTCCGCTTGTGGCATGTCCCCGAAGGGGGCTAACTGTGCATAACCGCGGGTGACCAAAGGGAACCTGCGGTTTCCAAATAGTGTCGGAACTGGCGTCCTCGAAGAGGGCGAAATTTGCAGAAGACTCCCTGACCAACAGGAAGTAACGCTCTCAATGGCCCTTCTTGATATGTATTAGCGTGTTCGCCCTCTTCGAGGACGCTTTAAGCAGTATCGTATAACCGCAGGTTCCCTTCGGTCACCCGCGGTTATGCACAGTTGGCCCCCTTCGGGGACATGCCACGAGCGGAAGATTTAACCCACAGGAATCAACACAGACGCACAAAAAATCCGGAAGGCCAGCCTTGCGCTGATCTTCCGGATGGTGTGTGGTGCCGCCGTAGGGCGGCTGCCGTGTGTGGTTTACTCTTCGGGCAACATGACCACGTTGACCTTGTTGGCTCCCTTGAGCATCTGCTTCATGAAGGCGGCGATGGTCTCGGGCGTCTGCTTCTCCACCAGGCTCTTGTAGTCGGTGTAGTCGTCGAGGTGCTGGGTGTAGTCGGTGTGCATGATGTTCAACCAGAAGTTGTTGGTCTTGGAGTTGTCGTCAAACTGCTTCAGCATGAGCGTCTTCACCTTGTCGAGCATGTCCTTGTCGCAGCTCACGGCGAGGTCGCTGACGGCCTTGTCCATGATGTTGAGCGCCACGTCCTTCTTCTCGGGCTTCATCGGGCAATAGGCGATGATCTGCGCCACGTGATAGCCGTCGTCGGCTGACACCACGGCGGCCTTCGAGCCGCAGGTGTAGGCTGCGCTGGCCTCCTCGCGGATCTGCTTGAGGTAGATCATGGAGAGCACCTGTCCGGCGATGTCAGCGCGGATGGCGTTCTCAAGGGTGTAGGGGAGGTTGTGGTTGAGCCATATCTTGTAGGCTGTGGCCTTGGGTGTCTCCTGCTTGCGCTCGAAGGTGCAGTCCACGTTCTTCTTGGTGGCGATGCCCACGCGCTGTGCCTTGGGAGCCTTTCCGCTGGCGGGGAGGGCGCCGAGATACTGGCAGATGAGGGGTCGGATGGTGGCCTCGTCGTAGTTGCCGATGATCTCGAAGGTCCAGCCGGCGGCGTTGGCCGTGCGCTCCTTGGCCATCTGCAGGATGCGGTCGTAGCTGATGTTCTGCACATCGGCGAGCTTCATGGACGCCTTGCGCCAGCTATGGTCGTAGAGGCTGGCGGTGAGCGAGTCGGCGAAGGCGTGGTCGGGGTCCTTCTCGACGTTCTTCAGCATGATGTTGTACTGCTGGATGAGGTTGTTGTATGAGTCGGCGTCCTTCTTGATGTTGGTGAGGTAGAGGTATCCGAGCTGCAGCATGGTCTCCACGTCGGTGGGTGTCGACGATCCGTCGAGGCTCATGCGGCGTCCCATGGTGAGGTTGGCGTTGGCGATCTTTCCGGCAAGGGCCTTCTGCAGTTCGTTGTTGGAGAAGTTGCCCAGTCCGCTGGCGCCGATCACGTCGTCGAAGGCCTTGAGGTTGGCGGCGTCTGCCTCACCGTAGCTGGCCTCGCCCGTGCCACCGAAGCCGTTCATGATGACCTGGTCCTTCTTGAGGTCGGTCTTCTTCAGGAGCACGGTGACACCGTTGGAGAGGGTGAGCACGGAGTATCCGAACTTCTTGCTCTTCACCTCCTTCTTGATGGTTCCGGCCTTGGGCAGGGTGGAGATGAGCGGTTCGTTCTTCACGTTGTCCACGTACGCCTCGACCTGTGTGGCGCGGGCGTCGCTGACGGCCTTGAGCAGCTGTTCCTCGGTGGGATAGACGTTGCCCTCCTTCTCGGGGTTGAAGCTCACGATGACCATGTTGGTGTCGCTCTCGTTGACGAGCTCGGGCAGCAGCTCGTTGATGGCCTCCACGGGGATGGCGGGCGCCAGCTGCTTCATGAGCATGTAGGTGGTCTCGATGCTGGGCATGGCCTCATTGTCGAGGAAGTTGCCCAGCGCCTGGCGGTAGAAGGTGCCGTTGCGGCGCTTGTCCTTGTTGGAGTAGTCCTTGTCGAGCGAGCTCATGTAGTCTTGCTGGAAACGGGCGTACTCGGTGGCGGTGAAGCCGTGCTGCCTTGCGCGGAGCACCTCCACGAAGGCTGCCTTGAGCGCGTCGGCCGTCTGCTCCAGGGTCTTCGGTGTGGCGTTGAGGTCGAAGGCGTCCTTGGTCTTCGAGTAGATGTAGTTCTGGTCAGACACGCCGGCGTCCACGAAGGGGCAGTCGGCTTTCTGCGACACCTCCTTCAGGCGGTCGTTGAGCATGTAGCTCACGGCGCGCTTGCAATACTCGGTAAGGATGTAGGCGGGTGTCTGCTTCAGCGAGTCGGGGAACACGTCGTGCTTGAACATGATCTCCACGCCGGGATAGCGTTGCTCCTTGTCCTTGTCGATGATGACGATGGGCTTGTCGTTGTCGGGCACCTGCTCGTCGACCAGTGGCGCCTCGTTGTCGGGGTTCTTGATGCCGCCGAAGAGCCGCTTGATCTCGGCCTCCACCTTGTTGACGTCGATGTCGCCGATGATGATGAGGCCCTGGTGGTCAGGGTGATACCACTTGTGGTAGTAGTCCACCAGCTCCTTGCGCTTGAAGTTGTCGACGACCTCCATCAGTCCGATGGGGAAGCGCTTGCCGTACTTCGAGCCTGGGTAGAGCTTCTCGAGGTTGCGCTCCAGCATGCGGCTTGAGGCCGACGAGCGCAGGCGCCACTCCTCGTGGATGACGCCACGCTCCTTGTCGATCTCGTCTTGCTCGAGCAGCAGCCCGCACGACCAGTCGCGCAGGATGAGCAGGCAGGAGTCGACGGTGCCCTGGTTGTTGGTGGGCACGTTGTTGATGTTGTAGACCGTCTGGTCGATAGCGGTGTAGGCGTTGAGGTCGCCGCCAAACTCGATGCCCTTCGATCGGCACCACTCTATGAGGTCGTTGCCCTTGAAGTTGTCACTGCCGTTGAAGGCCATGTGCTCCAGGAAGTGGGCCAGTCCGCGTTGGCTTTCCTCCTCCTCAAGCGAGCCCACTTTCTGGGCGATGTAGAAGTTGGCGCGGTGCTCTGGCCAGTTGTTGTAACGGATGTAGTAGGTCAGTCCGTTGGCCAGCTTGCCGACGCGGAAAGCCGTGTCGGCAGGGATGGACATCATCGGCATCTGTGCGTGGGCCATTCCGCAGACCAGCAGCATCAGCGCGATGATTGCATTTCTGATTTTCATAAAAGAATATATTAGTTAATATATATGCTGCAAATTTACGGAGTTTTTGTTAAAGTGACAAGCCATCGGCCCTTTATGTGACGATATTATCGATTATTTGGCCTTTCCGTTGACCATTTACACCTGGCGGCCGCTGTTGGCCGCGCCGCCAGGTGGCGGTCACTCGGTCTTGAGGCTGCTGGCCGGGTTCATCGTTGCCACGCGCCAGCTCTGCGCCACGACGGTCAGCAGGACCACCGCCGCCACCAGCGCGAAGGCCACGGGGAAGATCCACCACAGGATGCTGGTGTGGTCGGCAAAGCTCTGGAGCCATGACGCGCTGAGCATGTAGCCGATGGGCGCGGCGATGGCGAAGGCGCCGATGAGCGGCGCCACCTGCTTGCGGGCGAAGAGCGCGAGCACCTGGGCCACGGAGCTGCCCATGACCTTGCGGATGGCCATCTCCTTGCGCCGGTACTCGGTGTCGAACATCGTGAGGCAGAACACGCCGATGAGCGTGATGAAGATGCAGACGATGGCGAAGCCCTTGATCTGGTTGATGAACTGGAACTCCTGCTCATAGGTCTCCTGCAGCGCATCGTCGAGGAAGCGGAAGTCGCACGTGCCCTGCTTGTCGATGCGGGCCATGGCGCTGGCTATCTGCTGGCGCGCCTCCCACTTGTCGAAGTTCTTGTCGATGCGCACGAACACCTTGCCACACCTGTCGCCCCAATCCTCCCGCGTCTCGGGCGGCATGATGATGAAGGCCACGGGCATCGAGTTGTTGTCCTGTCGCATGGAGCATAGCTTGAAGTTGCGGCACACGCCCACAATGTCGTAGTTCATGTCGCCCCAGTTGCCCTTGACGCCGATGGGCTTGCCCACCTGCAGCCACTTGTACTTGCGCATGGCCGCCTCGTTGAGGATGTAGGCGCCCTGGTCGTCGTGGATGTTGAAGTCGCGGCCGCGGGTGATGGTGAGGCCCATGGTGCGCAGGTAGTCCTTGTCGACAGGCACCACGGTGACGCTTATGGTGTACTGGTCACTGCCGCGGGCCCATACCATGAACTGGTCGTTGTCGCCCAGTTCCGCGCTGCCGAAGGCCACGCTCTTGACGCAGGCCAGCTGCTTCAGCTCGTCGCCGATGGCCTCCTTCTGCCCCATGGCCTCCGCCGACAGGCTGGCGAAGACCACCTGGTCCTTGTCGAAGCCGTAGTCGGCGTGGTAGATGTAGTGCGACTGGCTGTTCATCACGCCCACGTAGATGACCAGCACGAAGGCGATGACAAACTGCGCGAAGAGCAGCGTGGCGCGCAGCTGGCGCCCCCGCGGCGTGAGGCCGAAGGACCCCTTGAGCACCAGGGCCGGGGCGAACGACGTGGCGTAGAACGCCGGGAAGACGGCCGCCGCGGCGCTGATGGCGAGGCCCAGCGCGGCGCTGGCCACGGCCAGGGGCCACTGGGAGAGCAGGCGTATGTCGCCTGACACCAGGCTCATGCAGAAGCTCGACCGCTCGAAGGCGAGCACCAGCAGCAGGGCCATGGCCACGGCCACGGCGCCCAGCGCCATGTTCTCGGCCACCAGGCCCCACCGGAGGCTGGCCACGCTGGCGCCCATCACCTTGCGCGTGTTGATGCCGCGCATGCGGAATGGCGTCTCGGCCAGGGTGAAGTTGGTCATGTTGAGCAGGGCCACGATGAGCACGAAGAACGCTCCGGCCAGCAGCACGTCCACGAGGTTGCTGTTGCCCTTGTCCCCGGGCAGGAGCTGGGTGAAGTAGACGTCGGACACGGGTGTCAGGCGGGCGGCGAGCCCCCTCTCCTTGGCAACCTCAGCGTCGGGCTTGCCTGGGGCGAAGATGTTGGCAAGCCCGTGGATGACCGACTTCTCCACCGCCTCGCGGCTCTCGGCCCTGTCGAGGCGCACGTAGATGGAGTAGCCCCAATTCGAGATGTTGTCCATGTTCGACTGGCCGTAGCATTCGAAGATGCCGTTCCTCACGGTGCAGTTGTCGGGAAAGTCCTCGCACACGGCGCACACGGTCAGCGGTGTGCTGTTGGTGGTGCTGTTCTTGTCCTTGAGTGGTTGGCCCAAGGCGTTCGCCGCATTGCCGAAGAGGCGCTCGGCGACACTCCTGGAGAGGACTGCGTGCTGGCAGTCGGCCCACTGTTCCATGCTGCCGCAGACCAGCTTGGCGCCGAAGAACTGCGGGCCTGGCTGGCCCATCGCGGTGCGCGCCACCTGGAACGGGTGCTCATTGACCAGCACGTCCATGGATTCGTCCCAAGCCCTTATGCTCTGCACCCGCTCGACGTGCGGGTCTTTGCACAAGGCCGCCTCGACGGGCCGCGGCGCCATGGCGCACCAGTTGCCATTGTTGAGCTGCTTGATCTGCAGCTCCAGGCGGTAGGTGCGGTCGGAGGCCGTTATGTTGCTGTTGTAGGTCTTGTTGAACTTCACCTGTGTCATGAACAGGTAGAAGGCCGCCACGGCCACGGCCAGGCCGAGCACGTTGAGCAGTGTCGGGAGCTTGTAGCGGCGAAAGAGGTAAAGGAGTGATTTCATGGTCAGAAAACGTCTTCAGGGTTGTCGACGACTTGTCCGTCGAAGAGGTTGATGATGCGGTTGGCCATCTTGGCGTCGTGGAGCGAGTGGGTCACCATGACGATGGTGGTGCCCTCGGCGTTGAGCTGCTTGAGGAGGTCCATCACCTCCTGGCCGTTTTTCGAGTCGAGGTTGCCGGTGGGTTCGTCGGCCAGCAGCAGCTTCGGGCGCCCCACCACGGCGCGGGCGATGGCCGTGCGCTGCTGCTGGCCGCCGGAGAGCTGCTGGGGGTAGTGCTTGGCGCGGTGGCTGAGCTTCACCTTGCGCAGCACGTCGAGCACCTGCTCGGCACGTTCCTTGCGGGGCACGCCGATGTATTTCAGTTGCAGGTCGATGTTCTCCTCCACGGTCAGCTCGTCGATGAGGTTGAAGCTCTGGAAGACAAAGCCGATGCGCCCCTTGCGGTACTTCGTGCGCTCGCGCTCCTTGAGATGCCCCACCTCCTCGCCGTCGAGATAGTATTGGCCGTCGTCGGGGTTGTCGAGCAGGCCCAGGATGCTGAGCAGCGTTGACTTGCCACAGCCTGAGGGACCCATGATGGCGACAAACTCGCCGTCAGCCACTTCGAGGCTCACGCCGTTGAGAGCCAGTGTCTGCACCTCGTCGGTGCTAAAGGTCTTGGTGATGTTTTCTACTTTTATCATAATCTGTCTTGTTTGTTTGCTTTGCGTGTGTCGGGGGCTTCCGTCCCTTTTGCCACTGCAAAGTTACGCTTTCGGCAGGGGGCGCGTGCCGCAAGAGGGAGCCGAAAATGCCGATTGGATGAAAATCATACACACCCTTGTATGATTATTAGACAGAAACCGATTACCTTTGCAAGGTAACAAGCATTGAAAGGACAAGCGTATGGACAATTACGGAACGTTGCTCGTGGTGGATGACAACCCCGCCATCCTCACGGCGCTGAAGATCTGCATGGCCGCGGTGTTTGGGCGCGTGGTGACCCTGCAAAGCCCCGACAGGCTGCTCGCCACGCTGGCCGAGGAGAGCCCCGACGTGGTGTTGCTCGACATGAACTTCTCGCTTGGCGCCAACACGGGGCAGGACGGGCTCTTCTGGCTGCGCACCCTGCGCAAGCGCCACCCTGACGTGCCCGTGGTGCTGATGACGGCCTACGCCGACATACAGCTCGCCGTGAAGGGACTGAAGGAGGGTGCGGCCGACTTTGTGACCAAGCCCTGGGACAATGATGACCTGGCGCGCACGCTCAAGGACGCCGTCGATGCCAGCCGCGAGGTGTCGTCGCTCGAGGAGGTGGAGACCGAGCATGTGCGCAAGGTGGTCAACCGCTGCCATGGCAACGTGAGCCGCGCGGCCACGCTGCTGGGCATCACGCGGCAGACGTTGTACGCTAAGATGAGAAAAGGATGATGCTCTGGATCGTGTTGGCCCTTGTGGCCGTGGTGGTGGCCGCCGCCTTCCTGCACCATCAGAAGGTGCTCAAGGACCGCGCCCACCTCATGCGCGAGGCGGTGCGCAATGAGGACTTCATGTTCGCCCTGCCCGTGCGTGGCTTGTTGCCGGGCGAGAGGGCGCTGCAACAGGCGCTCAACGACATGTGCCACCGCATGGGGCACATGGGGGTCGACAGGGAGGTCGACGCGTGGCAGCGGCTCACCCGTGTGCTCACGCATGAGATCATGAACGCCATGGCACCCATCGCCAGCATCAGCCAGGCCTACTTGGCACAGGCGAGCCGGGAGGCGTCGCCCTATGAGGAGGGGCTGCGCGCCATCCACGACACCAGCGCCGGCCTCTCGGCCTTTGTCTCCAACTATCGCAAGTTGAGCTGCCTGGAATGTCCGGAGCCCGTGGAGGTCGACTTGGCCGACTTCGTGGCAAGTGTCGAGCCGCTCTATCCCCAGCTCCGGTGGCACACCCGACTGCAACGGGGGCGCCGGGTGATGGCCGATCCGGGCATGTTGAGGCAGGTGATGGTCAACCTCCTGAAAAATGCCATTGAGGCGGGAGCGAAGGACGTGGATGTCAGGTGGGGCGACGGACTGGTGGTCAGCAACAACGGACGGCCCATCAGCAGTGAGGTGGAGCGCGAGTTGTTTGTCCCCTTCTTCACCACGAAGAGGCATGGCAGTGGCATCGGCCTGTCGCTCTCGCGGCAGCTGATGGTCAGGCAGGGCGGCGACTTGCGGTTGTCACGAAGGCAGTTGCCGGGCTACGCCGTGACGTTCATCATCGTCATGCCCGAGCGTCGCGCGACGGAGGAGCGTGACGTTCGGGCGTGAACCCAGAACCCTGCGCTATATTATATCGTCACTACGTGACTTGTTGTTTGCTATGTTCGGATACCAATATTACCCAATATCTTCTTTGTAAACCATGAAAAAGGCCTTTGCCGCTGACAGTTGTCTGTCAAAGGCAAAGGCCAAAGTGTTTTTGAAGCCCTTTCTCTTGGGAGGTTTCATCCCCTTTCACCTTGTAGGCCGAAGCGCTTGGTGGCCGACCGCACGGTGTACCACACGGCGCTCCAGCCCGCCACGATGACGGTGGCAAAGACCGCAAGCACATCCAGGTAGTGGACGCTCACGGGATAGGCGTTCACGACATAGCTGCCGTCGGAGCCGCCCATGCGCACAAAGCCATACTGTTGTTGCAGGGCGCATAGCGCCAAGCCCAGCGCGATGCCGATGAGCGCGCCGAAGACGCTGATCAGGCGGCCCTCGAAAAGGAACACGCGGCGCACCTGGCGGTCGGAGGCGCCCAGGTTGCGAAGGGTCTCCACGTCGTCGCGCTTGTCGATGATGAGCATCGAGAGCGACCCGATGATGTTGAAGCACGCCACAATGAGGATGAACGTGAGGAAGATGTAGGCCATGAGCTTCTCGATCTGCATGATCTTGAACGTGTCGTGTTGTTGCTCGTAGCGGTCTTCCACAAGGTATCGGCTGCCGCCAATCTCCTGCATCTCGCGCTTCACGGCGTCGAGGTCCGAGCCGGGCTTCAGCCGAAACTCCAGCGCGGAGACCATGCCCTGCTGGCCGAAAAGGTTTTGGGCGAAGCTCAGGCTGGTGAGGAGGTAGCTCTTGTCGTACTTGCCTTGGTTGACGGCGAACACCACGCCTGGCGAGAGCAGCGAGTCGACGACGAAGCCATCCTGCGCGTTGCTCATGTCGAGCTGGCCCTCGCGGCGCGGCGCGTAGACATGCAGGTATCCTTGCCACTGCGTGTCGCACCCCAGCGTCTGCGCCAGCCGGATGCCCGCCACGCCAAATTGCAGGTTGGCCGTGTGCAGGTCAAACTCACCTTGCCCGTAGAGGATTTCCGTGATGTGCGTCAGGTCGGCGAAGTTGTCGTCCACGCCTTTCACCGTCACCATGGCCTGCTTGCCGCCATAGACGGCCAGCGCCATGTCCGCAAGCGTCTCTGTGGCCACCTCCACCTCAGGCAGGCGGCGCATCTTGGTCAGCACGGGGTCGTCGGCGGGAACGGTCTTCCCCTGCACGGGGACAACCTTGATCTGCGGGTCGAAGTTGGTGAAGAAGCTGGCCACCAGGTCGTGGAAGCCGTTGAAGACACTCAGCACGATGACCAGCGCCATGGTGGCGACGGCCACGCCGATGACCGATATCAGCGAGATGACGTTGATGGCATGGGTCTTCTTCTTTGAGAAGAGGTAACGACGGGCAATGAAGAAAGGGAAGTTCATGTCGCTAAACGGTCGTGGTTCTTATTTCTTCAGCAGTTCGTCGATGTGGTCGATGTAGTCGAGGCTGTCGTCGATGAAGAAGCGCAGCTCCGGGATGATGCGCAGCTGGTTGTGGACGCGGCGCCCCAGCTCGTAGCGGATGCTCTTCTCGTTGTTGGTGATGTTCTTCAGCAGCTCCTCGCCCCGGTTGGAGGGGAAGATGCTGAGGTAAGCCGTGCAGATGCTCAGGTCGGGCGAGATGCGCACGCGGGTCACGCTGACGAGCACGCCGTGCATGCTGCGTGTCTGGCTCTGGAAGATCTCGGCCAGCTCCTTTTGCAGCAGCCTTGATATGCGGTTTTGTCTTGTCTCTTGCATGTTGTCTGTTGTTGTTGGGTTGTTGTGTATTTGCTAATTGCCAGTGTTTTCTCAGTGTGTGTCGAGGTCCACGTGCTCCACGTGGATGTCGTCATGGAGGAAGATGGAGGCGGTCTCCTTGAAGCGGTCGGGGTTCTCCGTGGTGTAGTAGTGGCATGAGGCGCCCCGTGTGATCGTGGCTTCCATGTCGGCATGCCGGTGCAGGTATTGCTTGAGGCTGCTCGCCACGTAGTCGCTTTGTGGCACGATGGTCACGCCGGGCTTGGTGTACTTGAGGATCTTGGGCATTAGGATGGGGTAGTGGGTGCAGCCGAGGATGATGGTGTCGATCAGCGGGTCCTTGCCCATGAGCTGGTCGATGCGCTTCTTCACGAAGTAGTCGGCGCCGGGGGAGTCGGCCTCGTTGTATTCGATCAGGGGCACCCAGAATGGGCATGCCTGCCCCGTCACCTGGATGTTGGGCCACAGCTTGGCTATCTCCATGCTGTAGCTTTGGCTCTTCACCGTGCCCTCCGTGGCGAGGAGGCCCACATGCCCGTTGCGTGTGAGCGTGCCGATGACCTCTGCCGTGGGGCGTATGACGCCCAGCACGCGGCGTGTGGGGTCCCATTGCGGCAGGTCGTTTTGCTGGATGGTCCGCAGGGCTTTTGCCGAGGCGGTGTTGCATCCGAGGATGACCAGGCGGCAACCCATCTCAAACAGTTTGCCCACCGCTTGCCGCGTGAACTCATAGACCACGTCGAACGAGCGTGGCCCGTAGGGCGCGCGGGCGTTGTCACCGATGTAGATGTAGTCGTATTCGGGCAACAAGTGGCGGATGCCATGCAGGATGGTCAGTCCGCCGTAGCCTGAGTCGAACACGCCGATGGCGCCTTTTGCTGGGTTGTTGTTCATCTTTCTCGCGCTTATTGGTTGGTTGCCGGTCATGTGATAATAGGTGTCCGTGGGCGTGCGTTAGCGCACGGCGGCGTCGATGTCGGCCTGCACGTCGAATCCTGTGGCGGGGTCGATGAACGGTGCGGCGTCGTTGTCGGTGTTGAGGATGAAGGCGAGTCCCTTCTCCTTGCCCACCTTTTGCAGGGCGGCCGCGATCTTCTCGCGCAGGGGCTTGTAGGCGTTGTCCTGCGCTTCCTTCAGCAGGCGCTGGGCCTCGGCCTTGAAGGCCATGTTCTTCTCCATGAGTTCTTGCAGCTCGGCTTGGCGCTTGTGGCGGATGGAAGGCGCGAAGTCGCGTTGCCCGTCAAGGAACAGCTCGTATTTCTGGTTGAATTCCTCTTCCACGCGCTTCATCTCCTTGTCGTATTTGGCCTTGAGGTCTTCCATGGTGCGCTGCGCAATGGTGTGGTCGGGCATCGTCTCCAATGTCTTTTGGTAGCTGAAATAGCCGAAACGGAAGGGCTGCACGTGGGCGCCGGTAGCGGGCGAGGGACTGTCGGTGCCATCAGGCGCTTGCTCCGCGGCGGCGGACACCATGGTGTTGCCTTGCGCAAAGGCCTGTGTGGCGGCTGTGGCGATGAGTAAAGAGAGGAGAAGTCGTTTCATCGTGTCATGTTTAAGTGATGGGAAAAGGCAACCGCCCGCAGGAGCAGGTGAGCACCTATTCCTGCGGGCGGATGGTTGATGGGTGTTGTGCGGGTGCGTTTACTTCATCTTGCCGATCTCGGCCTGCACCTTGCTGGTGACGTCCTCGACGGCCGTGCCCATGTAGGGTGCGCTGCCATCCTCGAAGATGAAGGTGTAGCCACCGGCCTTGCCGACATTGGTGATGGCGTTCATGATCTTGGTCTGGATGGGCTGCATCAGCTCCTGCTGCTTCTTCTGCAGCTCGTTCTGCGCGTCCTGTCCGGCCTGCTGAATCTTCTGGCTGAGGTTGGTCAGCTCAGTCTCCTTCTGCTCCTGCTGCGTCTGGTTCATCGTGCTCTTGTGCTGCTGGTAGTCGTCGAGCTGGCGCTGAAACTCCTTCTGCATGGTCTCGAGCTCGTTCTGCTTCTGCTTCTGCAGGGCCTGGAACTCACCATTGGCCTTGGCCACCTCGGGCAGGGCGTTGAAGATGGTCTGTGAGTCGACCTTGCCAAACTTCTGTGCGAACGTGGCCAGCGGAGCCATCAGCATGATCATTAATAAAAGCTTTTTCATGTTTTTGTCTTTGATTGATATGATTTTTCTTGTTTTGTTTGTTTCTTAGTAGCCCAACTTCTGCAGCACTTCCTGCGAGATGTCGATCTTGGGCGAACCGTAGATGATGCCCGTGTCGGACGCGCGGTCGATGACCAGCGAGTAGCCGCGGAGGTCAGCGATCTCCTTCACGGCGTTGTAGATCTCCTCCTGGATGGGTGTCATGAGGCTCTCGCGCTTCTTGAACAACTCGCCCTCGGGGCCGAAATACTTCTTCTTGAGGTCAGCGGCCTCCTTCTCCTTGGACATGATCTGCTCTTGCTTGGCCTTCTTTTGCTCTTGCGAGAGGAACACCACCTCGTTCTGGTAGTTCTTGTACATCGTTGAGGCTTCGGTGTTGAGGGCCTCCACCTCAGCCTGCCATTTCTTTGACACCTGGTTGAGCTGCTCATTGGCGCGCTCGTAGGCTGGGATGTTTTTCAGCACATATTCCATGTCGACCAGTGCGAACTTTTGCGCTTGGGCCTTGCCGAGGGGCATGAGGGCGAAGAGGCACAGGAGGAGCAGGCTTGCCAGCCGGCCACACCTCTTGTTATGGTTGATGGTTTTCATGTTCTTTTCTGTTTTGTTAGTTTGCTGTGATTGGTGGGGCCTGTGAATGATAGACGTTTCATCTTCTCATTTGTTACAAGCCCTGTTCTTCCGATGGGGCGCCTTTGGTGGCGCCTTTCAGATGACGTGTTGCCTTTCAGCCGCTTAGAACTCCTGTCCGAGGATGAAGTGGAACTGGCTTCCGCCTTGTTTCTGTCCGAGGAAGTACTTGTCGAAACCATAGGCCCAGTCGATACCCATCAGTCCGACCATGGGCAGGAAGATGCGCACACCCACACCGGCGGAGCGCTTCATGTCGAAGGGGTTGAACTTCTTGGTGTCGTTCCATGCGTTGCCGCCCTCGAGGAAGGTCAGGCCGTAGATGGTGGTGTTGCCCAGCATGAACGGGTAGCGGAGCTCCAGGGTGAAGCGGTCGTAGGCGTAGCCCTCGTAGCCGTAGGGCGTGAGGTTTCCGTTGTCGTAACCGCGCAGGCCGACGGTCTCGGTGGCGTAGCCGTAGGAGTAGCCGCTCATGCCGTCGCCACCCATGTAGTAGGTCTCAAACGGGCTCTTCTTGTACTTGTTGAAACTTCCCAGCAGGCCCATCTCCACGCGCGTCATCAGCACGAAGGTCTTCTGGGCTGAGGTGAGGGCGGTGAAGGTGCGTGCCTTGAACTTCCACTTGTGGTACTCGATCCAGCGATACTTGTCCTGCTGCTCCTTCACGTAGCTTGACGAGTGGGTGTCGTTGGCGAGGTTCTTGTAGTCCTTGCCGTCCCACAACGACCAGGGCGGCGTGACGGTGACGCTGGCTGTGAACTCGGAGCCGCGGCGTGGGAACAGCTGGTTGTCGGTCGACGAGCGGTTGACGGCGATGCTCAGGTTCAGGTTGTTGGAGTTGCCGTTGGTGAGGAGGAAGTAGCGCCAGTTCTTCAGCATGTAGCGTGTGTAGGACAGCTGCACGGAGAGTGTGAAGTAGTCGTCGGGCCAGCGCAGGCGCTTACCCCATCCGACGTTGACGCCGAGCATCTTGACATACTTGTCGGGGTCGTAGTAGTTCTCGTAGTTGGAGTAGTTGTAGCCGTAGCTGTTGTAGCCGTACAGGTAGTTCATGTAGCTGTTCTGCCAGGCGGTGTTGTAGTAGTTGCTCGACACGTCGGTCGACTTGGAGTAGTAGGCGCCGACGGAGAACTGTATGGGTCGCTTTCCGCCAAACCAGTTGGTGGAGTAGCTCATGTTGTAGCTTTGGTAGTAGGACGCGTTGGTCTGCACGCCGAGCGAGAGCTTCTCGCCGTCGCCCACGGGCAGGACGCCGCGGTGTGCCTTGTTCTTGCCGAAGAGGTTGGCCATGGAGAAGTTGTTGAGCGTGAGGCCCACGCGGCCGATGATGCCGGTCTGTCCCCATCCCAGTGAGAACTCCACCTGGTCGTTGGACTTCTGCTCCAGGTTCCAGTTGACGTCGACGGTGCCGTCGTCGGTGTTGGGGTGTACGTCGGGTATGCACTTCTCTTGGTCGAAGTGTCCCATCGACGCCATCTCGCGTGCCGAGCGCATCAGCGCCTCGCGCGAGAAGAGGTCGCCGGGCTTGGTGCGCAGCTCGCGCCTGACCACATTCTCATACAGGCGTGTGTTGCCAGTGATGCGCACGTGGCTCAGGTGTGCTTGCGGTCCCTCGTAGACGCGCATCTCCAGGTCGATGGAGTCGCCCACGACGTTGACCTCGGTGGCGTTGATCTGTGAGAACACGTAGCCGTTGTTGTAATAGAGGTTGCTCACGGCGTCGTCGTCCGTGGTCAGTCGCTTCTCCAGCAGCTTCTGGTTGTAGACGCTTCCCTTGTGCAGGGTGAGCAGGCGTGCCAGGGCGTCGGAGTTGTAGACGGTGTTGCCCACCCACTGTATGTTGCGCACGTGGTATTTCTGTCCCTCGTCGACCTTCACCATCACGCTGACGTGCTTGGGGTCGACGTTCCACACGCTGTCGCTGAGGATGACGGCGTCGCGGTAGCCCAGCTCGTTGTATTTCTCGATGAGCTTCTCCTTGTCGGCCTTCCATCGCTCGGGCGTGAACTTCTTCGACTTGAGGAAGGTGGCGAGCTTGCCGGCCTCGTGTGTCTTGGCGAAGGCGCCCTTGCGCAGCAGTCCGCCCTTGATCTTCTGTGCGGACAGCTTCTCGTTGCCCTCGATGATGATTTGCCTGACGCGCATCTTCTCCTTCTTGTCGATGATGACGTCGAGGATCACCTGGTTCTTGGAGGCGACGTCGTCGCGCTGCTGTATCTCGACGTCGGCGTTCTTGTAGCCCTTGTCGTCGAAGTATTTCTTGGCGAGGATCTTGGCGCGGTCGATCATGTTGGGTGTGATCTGTCCGCCCTTGAGGATGCCGAGCTTCTGCTCCATGTCCTGCTTCTCGCTCTTCTTCAGTCCGATGTAGTTGATCTCTGAGACGCGTGGGCGTGCTTTGAGCGCGATGTGCAGGTATACCTTGTCGCCGACGATGGAGTCGGCCGCGATCTGCACGTCGGAGAACAGGCCGTGGTTCCAGTAGCGCTTCACGGCGTCGGTGATGGCCGTTCCCGGCAGTTCGATGTGTTGTCCCACCGACAGTCCTGATATTCCGGTGAGCATGTAGTCCTCGTAGCCTTCCATGCCCGACACGCTGATGCCGCCGATGACCACGTCGCGTGGCGACCCGGCGTAGGTGATGTCGGGGTGGACGATGCGGTACTGTGCGTTGCCGACGGTGCAGCAGGCCAGCAGGGCGAGGCTCAACAGAGCTTTATGTTTGATATTGTACATCCTGTGTGTTTGCTATGTGCTTAGTCTTGTCACTGTTCGTTTTCCACTTGCGCCTCGGTCTTTCCGTATCGGCGCTGCCGTCCCTGGTAGCTCTCGATGGCCTTCCGCAGGTCGGCCTCGGAGAAGTCGGGCCAGTAGGTGTCGCAGAAGTAGAGCTCCGAGTAGGCGATCTGCCAGAGCAGGAAGTTGCTCACGCGGCACTCACCGCCGGTGCGTATCAGCAGGTCGGGGTCGGGCATGAAGGTGGTCTGCAGGTGTGTGGCGATGTAGTCCTCGGTGATGTCCTCGGGCTTCACGGCTCCCGTCTGGCTGTTGGCCTTGTCCACGATCTGCCTCACGGCGTCGGTGATTTCCCATCGCGATGAGTAGCTCAGTGCCACCACCATGGTCATGGCGTTGTTGGTGGCGGTGTGCTCCTCGGTCTCGCGCAGTTTCTGCCTGACCTCGGCTGGTAGCCGCCCCACGTCTCCGATGACGCGGAAGCGCACGTTGTTCTTCATGAAGATCTCGTCCTCGAGCGAGGTGAGCACCAGTCCCATGAGGGCGTGTATCTCCGTGGCCGGTCGGTTCCAGTTCTCTGTCGAGAAGGTGTAGAGCGTGAGGTATTTCACGCCGAGCCTTGTGCACTCCGACGTGATGCGCCTGACGGTGTCCACGCCGGCCTGGTGCCCGTAGCTGCGGTCCTTGCCGCGCTCGGTGGCCCATCGGCCGTTGCCGTCCATGATGATGGCTATGTGTTGTGGTATCCGTGTCATGTCCATATTGTTATTCTTTATTGCAGGTCACGCACTTGGGCATGAAGCTGTAGGTGAGCGTCAGTTGTAGGGTGGAGTAGCAGTCGGTGTTCTTGAACAGTCCCGTGCTCTCTATGTGGTAGGGGTCTTTCACGCCGTCGAGCTTGTCGCTCTGCGAGAAGTGCACGGCCCACTCCAGCCCGATGTTGAGGCGTTCGGCCACCTTGTATTTCACGCCCACGCCGATGGGTATGTTGAAGGTGAGCTGCCCCTTGTCGCTGGTGTCGGCGTAGGTGGCTCCGATGCCGCCCCACACGTAGGGTGCGAGGCGCTTGGCGCCGCGGTAGTCGCGTCCGGTGCCGTAGGGCAAGAAGTTGTACTCATAGGCCACGCCGACGTCGAAGAGCTTGTTCTTGAATGTGTAGGGTGTCTCGGCGTAGTCGGGGTAGTAGGTCTCCACGTCGGCCGACGAGCCTTTCATCGTGCCGTAGCTGACGCTCATCTTCAGGGCCATGTAGGGGTTGAAGATGTATCGCGCGAGCACCGTGGCCATGGGTTGCAGGTCCTTGGTGAGGTTGCCGTTGAAGTCGCCGAGATAGCCCATGAGGCCCACGCCGCCGCCAATCTCCATGCGGTACTGTGGGTCGTCCTGCGCCTTGAGCGCGCCGCAGGGCGCCACGAGGAGAGCCAGTGTGAGCAGCGCCTGTTTCATTCCGTGTAGGATGTCTGCTGCTGCTTCCAGCCCAGTCGTGCCAGTCGGCCTGAGAGCACGGTGGCCTGCTGCGCCTGGCTGTAGCGGAGCACGTTCTCGCTGTCGCAGAAGAGGGCGAAGGGCGTGCCGGTGGCCTGGCCGAGGGGCAAGACGTAGATGTCGGTGGCGCTCCATGTCAGTCCGTGGTCGAGGCTCTTGTGGAACTGGCTCATGTCGCCGCCCGTGGCGAGCAGTCCGCCGTCGTAGCCCACCACCTGCAAGCCTGTGAGGTGGGGCAGGGTCTTCTGGTTGTAGCTGTCATCGGGGAGCAGTGCCCAGGCGTTGTTGTCGTCGGTGCCGTTCTCCTCGACGCGTGTCCACACCACGGTCTTGCCGTCGCGGTTGCCGATGAGCGTGATGTTGTTGGTGGCCTTGTTGACCTTCGAGGGCAGCGAGACCAGGTTGATGTCGCTTGTGGGCAGTGAGTCGGCGTTGCTGTCCAGCTGGTCCTCGCTCCAGCTGAGGTTGTTGTCGAAGTGTGCCAGTCCGTTGGTGGTCAGTGCGTAGACGCGGTCGCTTGACGCGCCGATGAGCTGCTTGAGGTTGTTGGGTGTGGCGAGGGTGCTCCATGCCATGCCGTCGGCCGAGCGTCGCAGGTGTCCGCCTGCGAAGGTGTAGAGGTATCCGTCGAGCGCCACCATGTTCTTATAGGCGTCGCGGTCGTCGATGGCGGTGGCTTTCTGCCACGTGCCGTTGGTGAGGCGGTAGCCGATGGTCTGCGTCGTGCCCTGGCAGAAGAGCCACTGGTCACCGCCGAGCTGCGCGAAGCGTCGTGCGCCCAGCGTGTCGGCGCCCTCGGCGTGGTCGGTGCCCCAGGCAAACTCATTGCCTGTCTGCTGGTGGGCGCTGATCTTCAGCGTGTAGAGCTTGTAGACGTCGCCGCGGTTGCTGTAGACCCTGACGGGCATGGGCGATGAGAGGTCCAGCGAGTCTGTCGACGAGTAGTAGGCCAGCGAGTCGCCGCCCCACATGTTCTTCTCCGTGAGCATCACCACACCGCCGTTCTTCGTTGAGAACGAGCACACCACGTGCTTGAGGTCGCAGTCCTTGGGCAGTGAGTCGGGGTTGTAGATCAGTGCGTTGACCTGGTCGATGTAGCAGGTGTAGTTGCTGCCGGTGATCTTCGTGACGTAGACGCTGTCACTGGCGCCGTCTTTTGTTTTGGTGTGGATATAGCGGTTGATAGTTCCCAGCGAGAAGGCTGTGATGGCTGTGTCGTCGTAATATGTCACCTCGTCATCAGTGTTGCTTAGGCAGGAGGTCAGCGAGACCACGGCCGAGGCGATGATGAGTAGCGAGTATAACCTTTTCATCATTTTTTGCGCGCGTATTTATGATTTTATGTGCAAATTTACAGAGTTTTCTTTAAATTAGGGCAAAAACGTGGCTTTATTATGTAAATTATCGAATTGTCGCCCTTTTTTTAAGTTTTGTTGTGAATGGGCGGCACGGTGAGGCTGGGGCGCGGCGAAATGGTTGGGACGGCCCTTCTGTTTGTGCCCGCTCCCTCCGCGCGGGCACAAAAAAAGGCAATACGATCACTCGCACTGCCTTTTTCGTAAGAATATTGCTAACAGCAATCTGCTTGGTCCAAATCAAAAAAACAATTTGGCACTGTCGCCGCAGCGGCTTTCCACGGATGCTGTGATTGACTCAAATCTATAACAATATCCTCACCTTTACCTTAAAAAATCTATCAAACTACTAACCTAATGAAACTTTGTAAATGTGTATCTTCTCACGAAGACGCTGCAAAGATACGCAATGTGTTCGTTCACGCCAAACTTTTTAGCAATAATTTAGAAAAAACGTTTGCATTTTGATGAAATTTTGCGCTGATGTTACAAAATGGCGCTTCTGTGCCATGAATGGATGATGCTTCCTGAATGGGATGGCAATAGTTGTTTTTGAGACAACAAACCAGTATTTTTTTAAGACGACAACAGAGACAACTTTTTACAACCCTCATTGCTTTCCCCAACGGGGCGGCAACGGGGACAACCTTTTGTTGGGCCGCCGGCCCAATTGCTGATGAGGAAGGCTTTTATTGAAGACAACTCGGACAACTCAGACAACTTTTTACAACCCTCACTGTTGATTGGTGCCACCCGTAGGGTAGGGTGTTCAAAATAGACATTTTGAGCGAGGTGGAATATGCGGTGTCCCCATAGCCCCGTAGGGGCGACATAGTATAGGATAGGGCCTCGGCCCTATCTTTGGACATTTGCCGATAGACGTGCCCCTGTAGGGGGCGCATAATTCATCCGTATGCCATTTAATTATGCGCCCCTTACAGGGGCAAAGGCCAAAAGACAACCATGAAAACGTTGGGGGCGCGCCCCTACGCTATATTATGCCGTCCCTATGGGGCTATAGGGCAAATTGTAAGGTTGTAAATGTTGCAAAGGTGCAAAGTTGCACATGTGCAAAAGTTGCAAAGTTTGCAAAAGTTGTATAAGTTGTCATTGTTGTCCAAGTTGTCTTTAACAGAAGCCTTCCTCATCAGCAATTGGGCCGGCGGCCCAACAAAAGGTTGTCCCTGTTGCCGCCCCGTTGGCGAAAGCAATGGAAGGTTGTATAAAGTTGTCAATGTTGTCCGAGTTGTCTCGGTTGTCTTAAAAACAACTGTTGTCGTCACAAACCGGCGTCAAGTTATAAAGGCCGTAGGCTTGTTGTCTCTATTGTCGTTTTAACAAGACTGTTGTCGTCTTAACAAAAGCTATTGTCGTCCTAACAACGCTACAGTCGTCGTAAGAATTCGTTGTCGTGAACGAGGCAGGCCCGTCCTCCTTGCGGAGGGCGGGCCTGCGGTTATCTGTCAGTCCTTGTGGTGGTCAGTCCGCCACGAGGCGCTGTGGTCGATTAGAGCTGGGGACCAGCGGCCACGAGAGCCTTGCCGGCCTCGTTGGTCTCATACTTCTTGAAGTTCTTGATGAAGCGTGCTGCGAGGTCCTTGGCCTTCTCCTCCCACTGAGCGGCGTCAGCGTAGGTGTCGCGAGGATCGAGGATGGCGGGGTCGACGCCCTCGAGCTGTGTGGGCACCACGAAGTTGAAGTAGGGGATCTCCTTGGTGGGTGCAGCGTCGATGCTATGGTCGAGGATGGCGTCGATGATGCCACGAGTGTCGCGGATAGAGATGCGCTTGCCTGTGCCGTTCCATCCGGTGTTCACGAGGTAAGCCTTGGCGCCGCTCTTCTCCATCTTCTTGACGAGCTCCTCAGCATACTTGGTGGGGTGCAGCTCCAGGAAGGCCTGGCCGAAGCAGGCAGAGAAGGTGGGCGTGGGCTCAGTGATGCCGCGCTCTGTGCCAGCCAGCTTGGCTGTGAAGCCAGAGAGGAAGTAGTACTTCGTCTGCTCAGCGTTCAGGATGCTGACGGGAGGCAGCACGCCGAAGGCGTCGGCAGAGAGGAAGATGACCTGCTTGGCAGCGGGGCCCTGTGAGGCGGGGCGCTGGATGTTCTTGATGTGGTAGATGGGGTAGCTCACGCGAGTGTTCTCGGTGACGCTCTTGTCGGCGAAGTCGATCTTGCCGTCCTTGTCGACGGTGACGTTCTCGAGCAGGGCGTCGCGGCGGATGGCGTTGTAGATGTCAGGCTCCGACTCCTTGTCGAGGTTGATGACCTTGGCGTAGCAGCCGCCCTCGAAGTTGAACACGCCCTCGTCGTCCCATCCGTGCTCGTCGTCGCCGATGAGCTTACGCTTCGGGTCGGTGGACAGTGTGGTCTTGCCGGTGCCTGAGAGGCCGAAGAAGATGGCGGTGTTCTCGCCGTTCATGTCGGTGTTGGCAGAGCAGTGCATGGAGGCCATGCCCTTCAGGGGGAGGAAGTAGTTCATCATTGAGAACATTCCCTTCTTCATCTCGCCGCCGTACCATGTGTTGATGATGACCTGCTCCTTGCTGGTGACGTTGAACAC
>CAVBFJ010000023.1:0-42939 GCA_963594895.1 bacterium
TGCTGGTGCTCGCCCTGTGCATCAACCGCGAGGGCTTCATACGCTACTCGTCCGTGCTCGCCGGCAACACCGCCGACCCCAACTCCCTGCCCGACATGGTGGACACGCTGCACGCCAAGACCCGCGTGCCGAACGACCCAAAGGACAAGGTCCTGGTCTGCCTCGACGCCGGCATCGCCACGGAGGACAACCTGCGGAAGATAAAGGAGAAAGGGTACAACTACCTGTGCGTCAGCCGCCGCCGGCTGGCCGACTACGAACTGTCTCCCGCCGCCAAGACCGTCACGGTGCGAGACTGCAAGAAGCAACCGATAAGCCTCACGCAGGTGAAGCACGACGCTGGCGGCGACTATTACCTCGAAATCAACTCACCGGCCAAGCGGCTCAAGGAAGAGTCCATGAACAGGAACTTCAAGCGACGCTTCGAGGATGAAATGGAAAAGATCAAGGCCTCGCTGGGGAAGAAGCACGGCACAAAGGCCTACACAAAAGTCATCGAGCGCGTAGGGAGGGCGAGGCAGAAGTACCCGTCCATATCCCAATACTACGTGATGGAATACACCCCCGACAACTGTGAGAACCCGAAGAACATGGCGGACATCACCTGGCGGATAGCCGTGCCGGAGAATGTCGACAAGGACAGCGGCGTGTATTTTCTCCGAACCAACGTGCCCGACTTTGACGAGAAGACAACGTGGGACTACTACAACCTGACACGCGAGATAGAATGCACCAACCGCCAGCTGAAGACAGACCTCAACCTGCGGCCCATACACCACCAGGTGGACGACCGCTCCGACGCGCACCTCTTCCTCGGCCTGCTCGCCTACTGGGTCGTCAACACCATCCGCTACAGGCTGAAGCAGACAGGCATGACGCACTACTGGACGGAAATCGTGAGGGTGATGTCAACGCAGAAAGCCATAACAACGGAAGCCACAAACACCCTCGGGAACAAAATCCACCTGCGGCAATGCAGCGAACCGACCAAAGCAGCCAACGACATATATGAACGCTTACATTACAAGAAGACGCCTTTCAGAAAAATCCGGATAGACAAAATCTGTAGTACACAGTAATGCAAACGCCAACCGCTAAGTCGCTGATGCAGCAAGAAAAACATGGAATAGGGGTCAAAGTTGGGTTAAGGTAGAGACTCGGACAAAAATGGTGACAAACTATAGATTAAAACGTGCGTTATTTTCGACGAAGAAATATTTTGGCGGAAATACGCGAAAATAGAGCGGTTTTCATAACTCGCTGACAATGTGTGACTTATAAAATATTGTCTTTTATTTTGCCTTAAATGTAAATCCTTTTCATAACGATATGTGCCTAATCTACTTGAGATATGTGCCTAATCTCACTGCGATTAGGCATCAATCATGGTGAGATTAGGCACATATCGCAATGAGATTAGGCACATTCTTGCAGCCGGCGGGTCGCATGTGCCCCCAAATTGGGGCGCAAACGCCATTTTCGCTCTCTATTTCGCTTGAAATCTCGAACAAACTTTTTGGCAAAAAATCGTGACAATGCTTATGGCCGCCGTGCGGTCCAGGCCCATCACCCCAGGTCGACGACTGTGATGCCTGCGCCGCCAAACTGCACGTGCTCGTCGCGCACGTGGGTGACGTTGGGCTCCGAGGCGAGATACTGGCGGATGAGTTGGCGGAGGATGCCGTTCCCCTTGCCGTGGAGGATACGCACGCGGGGCATGCCCACGAGGATGGCGTCGTCGACAAAGTATTGCACGGCCTGCAGGGCCTCGTCGCCCCGCATGCCCCGCACGTCGAGGTCTTGCCTGAAGTTCTTGCGGTGGTTGTCGATGGTGTCTTGGGTCATGTGCGACATCTTGTAGCTCTGCAGCCCGTCGCGCAGCTCGTCCATCTTGGTGGGTGCCGCCCCTGTGGCGGCCGAGGGTGCCGCGGCCACGATCAGCCGGTCGACGGGTACCTTCGTGCGCATGTCGCCGAAGATGACGGTGGCCATCTTGCCGCTGAGGCTCTCGACGCGCCCCTCGGTCTTGGATCCGCGCATGCGCACGTTGTCGCCCGCTGCGATGACGTTGTCGCGCACCTTCTGCTCGCGCGCGGCGGCCGTCCGCAGGGCCTCGGCGGCGCGCTGCTCGTCGTCCTTCTTCTTCTTGCGGCGCTCCTCGTGGCGTGCCTTGCGCGCCTTGATCTGCTCGATCTTGCGCGCTATCTTGTCGTCCTCGGCCTTGGCGTCGAAGGTCTCCACGTCCTGCTTGAAGCCCTCGAGCTCCTGGCGTATGCGGCGCGTCGACTCGCGCTCGGCCTGCTGCTCGCGTATCTCGCGTATGGTGTTCTCGATCTTGCGGTTGCTCTCCTTCAGCAGGTCCTCGGCCTCTTGCTTGGCCTTGGCCAGGATGTCGCGGCGCTCGCGCTCCACGGCCGTGATGTCGTGCTCATAGTGGTCTATCTGCTCCTGCAGCCGTTTCTCCTGCTGATGGATGGTCTGGCGCTTCTGCTCCCAGTAGCGCTTGTCGCGCACGATGTCCTGCAGGTACTTGTCACTCTGTATGTAGTCGGAGCCCACAATCTCGGAAGCCTCGCGTATCACCTCCTCGGGGATGCCCGTCTTGCGCGCTATCTCGATGGCAAACGAGCTGCCGGGCTGCCCTATGGCAAGCTGGAAGAGGGGCCGCATCTCGTGGCGGTCGTAGAGCATGGCGCCGTTGGCGATGCCCTCGTGTGAGTCGGCGTAGTGCTTGAGGTTCTGGTAGTGGGTGGTGATGACGCCCCATGCCTGCCGCCTCACAAACTGGTTGAGCACGGCCTCGGCCATGGCGCCGCCGATCTGCGGCTCGGTGCCTGTGCCAAACTCGTCGATGAGCAAGAGCGTGCGGTCGTTGGCCTGGCGCATCATGATCTTCATGTTGAGCAGGTGTGAGGAATAGGTGGAGAGGTCGTTCTCGATGCTCTGCTCGTCGCCGATGTCGATCATGAGGTTTTGGAAGGCCCCCACCGTCGACCGTTCGCTCATGGGCACCGACAGGCCACATTGCACCATGTACTGCAGCAGGCCGACGGTCTTCAGGCACACCGACTTGCCGCCGGCGTTGGGGCCCGAGATGATGAGTATGTGGCGCTGTGCTGTCAGCGTGATGTCGAGCGGCACCACCGTCTTGTCCTGCTTCTGCAGGGCGAGCGAGAGCAGGGGGTGGCGCGACTGTATCCAGTCGATGACAGGCCCCGCCTCCACCTGTGGCTCGATGGCTCCCATGAGTGTGGCCACCTCGGCGCGTGCGCGGATGAAGTCGACCTCGGCCAGGAGCTGGTAGGAGTAGGCCAACTCGCGCACATGGGGGCGCACCAGCTTGGTGAACGCGACGAGGATGCGCACCACCTCGCGGCGCTCCTCGGCCTCCAGCTCACGGATGCGGTTGTTGGCCTCCACCACCTCGGCGGGCTCCACGAAGACCGTCTTGCCTGTGGCCGACTCGTCGTGGACGATGCCCTTGATCTTGCGCTTCAGGCCTGGCGCGATGGGCACCACGAGGCGGCCGTCGCGCAGCGTCGGCGTGACGTCCTTGTCGACCAGCCCCTCGCTCTGTGCGGCGCGCAGGATGCTGTTGAGCGTGCGCGACACGCTGCCCTCCGAGCGGCGCAGCTCCGAGCGGATGCCGGCCAGCGTGGGCGACGCCGTGTCCTTCACCCGGCCATACTTGTCGAGGATCTCGTCGATGCGGCGCACAAGGTCGGGGAAGGTCAGCACGCCGTCGGTCAGCTCGTGCAGGGTGGGGTAGTCGTAGGCGCCCTCGTCGTCGCCGCGGTTGAGGAAGGCCACGATGGCACCTATCGTCTCGAGCGAGCGCCGGAGGTCAAACATCTCGTTCTCCTCGAGGTGGGTGCCCTCCAGGCGGATGCGCTTGATGGCCAGGCGCATGTCGAAGAAGTGTTGCAGGGGAAAGTCGTCGGTCTCAGTCTGCAAGCGCCGAAACTCGCGTGTCTGGCTGAGCAGGGTGTTGATGGCCGCCACGTCGTCGCTGAAGGCCATCGCGTCCACCTTGTCCTTGCCGAGCTGGCTGAGGCAACGGCCCTTGAGCAAGGTGCGAATCTCGCCAAACTGTATCTTGTTCTCGAAATTGCTGGGATAAATCATGCGTGCAAAGTTACGCAAAAAATCATGCCCAATGGCCCTTTTCTCCCATAGTTTTGTTATTTTTGCGGTGAAAAGAAAATTCCAACGCCGATATGCGGATGACAATCAGAAACACATAAAGATATGAAATCAAGAAAGAACAGACTCGTCGCATTGGCGACATTGACCCTGTTGGTGGCCTTTTTCTCGTTCTGCTCCAAGGCGAACAACGAGACGGCCAAAGTGGAGAGCGTCGAACTGCTCAAGACCTCACAAAGTTGGGACGGCGCGGAGCTGCCCGACTACCTGGAGGGGAAACCCGAGCTGCGTGTCCTCAGAGTGGTGATACCGCCCCATAGCGCCCTGCCCAAGCATCATCACGATGTCATGTCGTACGGCGTGGTCAACAAGGGGCAGCTCACCCTTGTGCGCGAGGCCGACGGCAAGGAGAAGACGGTGCGCCAGGGCGAGGCGGTCGTGGAGACCGTGGGCACGGTGCACCATGGCGAGAACCGCGGTGACGAGGCCACCGAGGTCATCGTCTTCTATCTCTCCAAGGAGGGCATGCCCCTCAGTGTGGCGGATGAGTAAGGGCTGCTGTTGGGTCTCGTGGCGGGCTACATCCTGGCCTGCTGCATGGGCATGGTCGACCTCAGCGCCCTCGCGGACCTGTCGGTGGTGACGTGCCCCCGCCTCCTCCCCTTCACGCCCGAGTTCAACCTTGGAGCCATCCTGTCGGTTGTCGCCGTCTACCTCGTGTCGGCCACGGAGACCATCGGCGACACGTCGGCGCTCTGCAACGGCGCGCTGAAGCGTGAGCCCGAGACGCGCGAGATGGGGTCGGCCATCTGCTGCGACGGCTTCGTGAGCACGCTGTCGGGTCTCTTCGGCTGCACGCCCATCACGTCGTTCAGCCAGAACGTGGGCCTGGCGGCCATCTCGGGAGTGGTCAACCGCTTCACCATCGGCCTCGGCGCCCTGGTGATGATCATCGGCGGCGTGTTCCCCGTCGTCGGCCACCTGCTCACCACCATCCCGCAGGCGGTGCTCGGCGGATGCACCATCATGATGTTTGGCAGCATCCTCTTTGCCGGCTTCGGCATGATGGCGCGGGCCGGCTTCTCCCAGCGCAACATGGTCATCGTGAGCCTCTCGCTCAGCGTGGGCCTGGGCTTCACGCAGGCCACGGGCATGTTTGCCATCTTCCCCAAGATTGTGCGCACGGTCTTCGCGGAGAACTGCGTGGCCGTGGTGTTCCTGCTCGCCGTGGTGCTCAACCTCGCCTTGCCCAAGAAGATGCAGGGCGAGTGACGACCCCGCGCACGCGTCCGACCCCGCGCACGCATCCGAAAACAGAAACCGCATCCCCACCTCCGCCACCGGTCATCGCCGGTCGGAGGTGGGGATGTCGTTTTCTTCAGGGAGAGGGTGGCAGGACGGAGCGGGATTGGCAGAAATGATTAAAAATTTTAAACATCACTGCCAAAGCGTCAAGCTTTTCGTGCCATTGTTGGCATGAATTGGCAGTGCCAATTATAAGTGGGCTTTGGCACGACTGTTGCATGATGACAAGTGAAAGCGAAAGCCGAAAGGCAAGGATGGCAAGAAGCCAAAAACATTGACACTATGACTTCTGAACCCACCCGAACCCCGACCCCGACGCTTCGCCCCGACCTTGCGGAAAGCGAGTGAGGAGCCCAAACAGAAAAACAATTAACAAACAGAAATCCCGACCGAGCCGGCAACGGCAAGGAGAGGACGAGAAAAACAAAATCGGAGGTAAGCATTATGTTATTAGCCCGTAGAAACAACAACAACATTTCCAATTGGTTGAACAGTTGGTTTGACGACAATTTGTTTGACACTGGTCTGATGCAGCGCGTGAACGCCACCGCACCCGCCGTCAATGTCAAGGAGAGCGCCACGGAATACACCATGGAGGTGGCCGCTCCCGGACTGAAGAAAGAGATGGTGAAGATGAACATAGACAACGACGGTTATCTCAACGTCTCCATCGAGCACCAGGATGAAAAGAAAGAGGACAAGAAAGACGAGCACTACCTGCGCCGCGAGTTCTCCTACTCCAACTACTCACAGAGCTACGCCCTGCCCGAGGACGCTGACCAGGAAAAGATCAAGGCCGAGGTCAACAATGGCGTCTTGAAGATTGAGATACCGAAGGTGGTCAAGGAGGAGAAGAAAGACGAGGTGAAGAAGATCGAGGTCAAGTGAGGCTTCGGCCCGTCAGGACACTTGGCTGGCGACTTCAGCAGCCAGATGTGGTTAGGCAAGGCTTGTGCTTGGTGACGGTCCAAGCATAAGAGAAGGGCAGGCAAACCCAACGCGATTGGCGTGGTTTGCCTGCCCTGTTTGTCTCTTGGCGCGTCTTGTCGCCGCTACTCCGTGGGCACGACGGGGCGTATCGTCCCGTCGTCATTGAAGTAGAGGCGGTCGATGCACGTCTCGCGGTGCACGCCCGGCTGATGGCGCAGCCAGTCCTTGTTGATGCGATGGTAGACGATGTACCACTCATCGGTTCCCGGCACCTGCACGACGGAGTTGTGGGCCGTGCCGTAGATCTCGCGCTGGGGGTCCTGCTGGAGCACGATGGGCTTGTCGGCCACCTTGATGGGGCCCAGCGGCGACGTGGCCGTGCCGTAGGCCACATGGTAGTTGGGCGACCCCGTGTCGTCGACCGACCACATGAAGTAGTAGAGGCCATTGCGATAGAACACGTAAGGCGCCTCGCGGTAGGCATAGTCGCGGAGCGTGCCACCCTGCGGCGTCATGAGCGTGATGGTCTCCTCCTTGATGCTGGTCATGTCGGCGTTGAGCTCAGCCCCCGCCATCATGCCGTTGCCCCAGTAGAGGTATGGCTTCTTCGACACAGGGTCGGTGAACACGTCCACGTCGATGAGCTGGCCATGGAAGCCCTCGGGCTCCTTGGCCAGCAGCGGATGGCCCAGGTCGACAAACGGGCCCGTAGGGGCGTCGGCCACGGCCACGCCCATCTGCTTGCGGCCGCCCTCCTTGGGCTGCGCGCTGTAGTAGAGGAAATACTTGTAGCCATTCTTGGTCTTCACCTCCTCGGCCGCGGGAGCCCACAGGTTGCCGTCGGCCCAGGGTATCTGCCCGTTCTTGGCGTCGAGCACCACGCCCTCGCAGCGCCAGTCCTTCAGGTCGGCTGACGAGTAGGCGTAGTATTGCCATCCGCCCCAGCCGGGCTTGCCGTCGGTGGTGGAGTAGATGTAGTAGCGGTGGGTCTTGTTGGAATAGAGTATCTCGGGGTCGGCGTGGTACCCATTGAGGATGGGGTTGCCCGACCCGCTGACGCCCTTGGCCGTCGGGGCGATGGGCTTGATGGTGCCGTCGGGGCGATAGGCCATGTTCTCGATGATGACACTGCGGCGATAGCTGTCGCCGTCGGGCAGCGCGCCGTTGTGGGAGATGAAGAGCCACTGGTCTCTCAGGTTCACGATGGCCGGATGGGTGGTGTTGCTGTTGCCGGCCATCTCCGAGATGACGCCCTTAGGCTGCCAGGCGCCGTCGATGCGGTCGGCCATGGCATAGGCGATCTTCTCGGGCCATCCCGTGGCGTAGGTGAGGTAGTACTTGCCGTTGAACTTGTGCACCCAGGGCGCCTCCGTGAACGGGTAGTCGTCGCCCAGCTCGATCTGGCGGATGGTGCCTGGCACGATCTCGGTCATGGAGTCCTTCAGCTTGGCGATGTAGCACTGCTTGTTGCCCCAGATGATGTAGGGCGTGCCGTCGTCGTCGATGAACACCGCCGGGTCGATGCACGCCCATGAGTGCTTCGAGGCGAAGCAGTCCTGGTTGGTGAGCAGCGGCTTGCCGAGGGCGTCATGGTAAGGCCCCGTGATGTTGTCGGCCACGGCCACGCCGATGCCGCACCAGTTGGTCGACACGTACCAATAGAACTTCCCGTTGCGCTCCACCACGTGTCCGGCGTAGGCCTGCTTGCTGTTGGCCCACTTGAAGTCGGTGACGCGCAGTGGGGTGGGGTATTCCGTCCAGTGGCGCAGGTCGGTGGTGGAGAACACGGCCCACTTCGTCATGGCATAGCTGCCATGGTTGCCCGGCTCGTCAACGCCGGTGAAGAGCCACAGCGTGTCGTTGTGGACGAGCGCCGCGGGGTCGGCCGTGTGCTCATGGGTGAAGAGCGGGTTGCCGTTGGCCGTGTACTCGTGTCCCAGCACATGGCCCCAATGCTGCTGGAGGCTCTCCAGCTCGTCGGCCGTGACGGGGATGACGGTGCCGTGGCGGGGGAAGAAGTCCTTGCGGAACGACTGTGGCTTCTGCGTGAAGGTCTTCAGGTCGGCAGAGGTCTGGTACTCGTATCGCCCCGACCCGAAGAGGTCGTACATCAGCACATAGCCGCTGCCGTCGTTGAGCGGAAACACGCCCGACCCTTCGACGCCCGTCTTCTGGTTGGCATAGGCGTCGACAAACTTGAAGTCTTCCTTCCATGGGCCCTTGAGGTTCTTGGCCGTAGCCTGCTGGATGCCGTTCTGCACCTCCTTGCCCTCGGCGTTCTTGATGTTGCCCTTGTAGAAGAGGTGATAGACGCCGTTGCGCTCGATGATGTCGTTGTCGATGCTGCCATACTTGGCCGAGAAGAGCACCTTGGGCTCACTCTCGAACGCCGTGAAGTCACGGTTGGCGTAGGCGTAATAGGTGATGAGGCTCTTGCGCCCGTCGCCCGTGCGCTGGAGGGTGAAGTAGACCATGTACTTCTTCGCCTTGCGGTCGTAGATGGTCTGGGGCGCCCACACCCAGTAGGCGTCGGCGAAGTTCTGGTATGCCTCCTTGAGCACAATCTTGGCGTGTGTCCAGTTGATGAGGTCCTTCGACTTCATCATCACGATGCCGGGGTTGTCCTTCCACCCGTTGGCCGCGGTGTTCATGTCGGTGGCCACGATGTAGTAGCATCCGTCCTCGCCCCGCAGGATGTGCGGGTCGCGTATGCCGCCGCTGGTGGAGATGGTGTCGCTGCCCACGACGGGGCGGTTGCCGTTGAGCGCATACCAGTCGCGCGCGTCCCTGCTGATGGCAAAGCGCAGGTGCTCTTGCTGCTTGGCGTCACCCGTGCCCTCAAAGTAGGCGAATAGGTAGCCGGCGAACTTGGTCTTGTCGCGGGTTGCGGAGGCGGGTGCGGCCCATAGCAGCACTGCCAACAACGCAAGCAAAAATGGTCGTTGTGTCATGTCTTCTTCTTGGTTTCTTTGGGGTTATTTCATGTCAAAGGTGTTCATGGAGTGGGCTTTCAGCGTCATGTTGAGGTACTTCTTGCCCAGCTTGACCGCCACGGTGCGCGGCTCGTTGCCGACGTTGGCGGCCACGACGACATACTTGCCGTTCTTGTGCCTGGCCACCAGCACGGGTGTCTGTCCCTTGCCCTGTGGCGCGTAGCCCACGATGTCGGCTCCCGGCTCGATGAAGTGGCTGTAGTGCATGAAGGCGTAGTACTCCGGGGTGAGGGTGTAGCTGCGTGTCTTCGAGCTGACGCGGACGAGCGCGTTCTGCGGCCATCCCCAGAGCGTCTTGCCGTCGTCGGCCAGCACGCCGTTCCAGTTGAAGAACTCGTTGCAGCCGTTGCCGAGATAGTGGTTGATCAGTTCGAAGACGTGCTCGCCGGCTTTCCAGTCGAACGTGCCGCCGCCACACTCACACTCCGAGCAGATGTAGCTCCACGCCGGGAACTTCTGGCGCAAGCGGGCGAGGAGCTCGCGCCCCTCCCATTGCAGGCCGACGCCCTTGACCTGGTCCTTCATGCGCGGGTCGCTCAGGATCTCGTCGGCGTTGTCGTAGCGGTTGGTGTTGAACGTGCCCATGTAGAGGGCCACCTCGGGATGGGTCTTCTGGAGCGTGGGCGCGAGATACTCCATGTTGAAGCGGATGGTGCCCTGCGGCGTCCATGGGCAGCCGGGGTAGGGTGTGTAGCTGTACGACTCGTTTTGGAACATCACCATGTCGATGGGCGCTCCCTCGGCCTTGTAGAGGTCGATGAACCGCGCGAACATGTTGGCGTAGGCCTGCAGGTAACGCGGGTCTTGGATGAAGAAGTCCTGGCAGGTGAGGCGCCGCGGGAACTTGGTCTTGTCGGGCTTCATCTGCTCATTGTCCGAGCGGTCGCCGTCGCCGAAGAGCAGGTAGTCCTTGCGCGGGTCGAGGTCGTTGGTGGGGTTGCTCTGCACGGCGTAGTGGTGGTTGATCTTCATCCAGGTGGGCGGGCACCAGGGCGACACCCACAGGGTGAGCTGCGGATAGTATTTCTGTGCCAGGTGGATGAAGGGCAGCTTCGTCTGCTTGTCATGCTCGATGTTGAAGTGCTTCAGTTGGAAGTCGCCGTCCACCGAGTCGCAACTGTACCATCCCATGTCGAGGTCGTTGCCGTTCATGGCCACGCGGCCTCGCGTGAGGTGCAGGTCACCGGCTGGCGACCAGAAGCGGCGCATCACCTCCTCGCGGTCGGCCGCGGAGAGGATGTTGAGCGCACGCCAGTGCTGCTCGTTGAAGGTGGTGCCCCATGCGCGATAGGTCACGATGGGCGTCGTCGTCGCGTCGACGTTGACCACAGGCGTCTCGGCCGCCTTGCTGCTCAGGCTCACGGATGAGCGCTGCATGCAATGGTTGTCGACTGAGGTGTAGACCGTCATTTTCTGGGCCAAGCAAGGCATTGACGCAAGTGCGACCACGGTGGAGGCCGCCATGTTCAGGATTAGTTTTCTTATAGTCATGTTGTTGTGTGATATAGGCTGATTGTTTGCAAAGATAACATCTTTTTGACGTTTTGGCAAGCGTTACCTTATAAAAAACGGCAAATTCTCATCCTTTCCTCTCTTTGGCCAGTGCCCCGCTTACCACAGCTCCATCAGCCTTTCCCGCAACAACCTCAACAGGCGCACCATCTGGCAGAGGCGCCTCATGCCCACGAGCTGCAGGAGGCAGAGCTTCCAGGTGTGGCGGTATGCCCTCTTGGGCAACACCACGTCACGAGGGTCGGCCGAGCAGCAGTAGGTCATCAGTTGGATGTTGAGTAGGTGGGCGTAATAATTGGGAAAGGCGGGATGACGCGCCAGGTGGTGGTCCCGCACGAGGCGCAGGTGGCCCCGCAACAGGTCACGCCACCCACGGACGTCGGCCCTGACGGTGATGCCCGACGGATTGTAGGTGTAGCGGTAGGTGCCGCGGCTGGTGGTGCGCAGCGTCCTGACGTGTGGCCACAGGTCGCCCATGGCATAGACGTCCTCGAAGAGGCGCCCCTTGGCAAAGGCGACGTCATCGAAGAGATGGCGGCGGTAGATCTTGTTCCAGGCGTAGGCATGCTGGAAGCCCTCGCCGCGAAGCCAATAGTCGGCCATGTCCGTGTATTCGCGCTCGGACAACCGCTTGGTGACGCGACCCTGCGGCGTGTCGCGCTCAAACGAATACTCCACGACGTCATAGCCGGGATGGCTGCAGAGGATCTCCAGAAGCGGCGCGTAGGTGCCCGGCATGAGGTAGTCGTCTGAGTCGACAAAGGTGACGTAGCGTCCATGGGCGTGCCGCAAGCCCTCGTTGCGCGCGTCGGAAAGGCCGCCGTTGGACTTGTGCACGACGAGCGTGCCGGGACGGGCCGCATAGCGGTCGGCCACGGCAGGCGTGGCGTCCGTCGACCCGTCGTCAACCACGATGACCTCCATGCCCTCCACCTCCTGCAGGAGCACACTGTCGACACAACGGGCGAGCGTGCGCTCCACATTATAGGCGGGGATGATGACCGACAGCATCACGTGTTCACTCATGGGCTAAACAGGTTTATTCCACTGCAAAAGTAAGACGTATCAAGCGAATACACAAACATTTTGCCATAAATGTAAGGCGGGGAGCCGCCGGGATAGTTACAAAATGCGGATAAATCTTAAAATACATCAAAAAAATGGTGGAATGGAACTATTAGCGCGAATAATTTCTATTTTTGCACCGTTGAACCATAAAAGGTAACAAACATGAAAACAAGAAACATCATCATCTCGGGTCTCTTCGGCCTTGCCATCGTCGCAACCGCCAGCAGTTGCGGCAACGGAAAAACAGAAGCTTTGCAATCGCAAATCGACTCGTTGAATGCAATGGATAGCCTCCACCAAGAGGACATCAAGCAGATGGCCGATTTCGTCAACGTGATGTCGGCGGGCCTCGACAGCATCTCCGCACAGGAGGGCGTGCTCCAGCAGATGGGCAACGGCGAGGGAGGAGCCATCGACAAGAACAAGATGAAGAACCAGCTGCAGCAGCTCGCACAGACGCTGCAAAACCAGCGCCAGCGCCTCGCAGAGCTTGAGGAGGCCGCCAAGGAGAACAAGTCGGCCTACGGACAGCGCATCAACAAGCTCATTGCCTACTACAAGGCGCAGCTCGACGAGAAGGACAAGAAGATCGCCGACCTCGAGGCGCAGCTCAACGAGAAGGACACCAACATCGCCAAGCTCACGGAGAACGTGAGCAACCTCACGACGAGCAACAACCAGCTCAAGGGAACCGTCGAGAGCCAGAGCAAGACCATGGAGGCGCAGAAGACCACCATCGCCGAGCAGGACGCCTCGCTCCACACCGGCTTCGTGGCCATCGGCAGTTCCAAGGACCTGAAGGCAAAGGGCATCATCAAGGGGGGCTTCCTGGCCAAGAAGAAAGTGAACGTCTCTGACCTCAACACCAGCAACTTCACACGCGTGGACATACGCAACTACACCTCTGTGCGCCTCAACTCCAGTAGCCCCAAGATCATGACGCAGATGCCGGGCGGCTCCTATGAGCTGAGCGACAACGGCGACGGCACCACCACGCTGCGCATCAAGGACACGCAGCTCTTCTGGAGTGTCAGCAAGTACCTGGTGGTGAAGCTGTAGACTGCCATACGCATGGCGACGCCTCACCATCGCCATGCCGCTTACCGATGAGGGCGACTGGAACGATAAGGCTTCCGG
Source organism: bacterium (assembly GCA_963594895.1). Taxonomy (GTDB): domain Bacteria; phylum Bacteroidota; class Bacteroidia; order Bacteroidales; family Bacteroidaceae; genus Prevotella. The sequence goes on from CAVBFJ010000023.1 coordinate 13,089, forward strand.
TCGCCCTCGCCTTTTCTTGGCGCCGCTGGCGCGTGGTTCCATCGGCCAACACTTATGAGACGTGGCGAAAAACGTCGCACAACGGAATGTCGTAACTTTGTTGGCGAACAAGGAAAGCATTCTTTGGCAACAACAAGAACAACATCATAATGACAGAAACCATGCGTAGACCTATGAACATGATGAAGCTGACCACCTGCCTGTTGTCGCTCTGGGCGGCCGTGGCCACCGTGTGCTCCGCACAGGACGCGCCAACTGCGCGCCAACTGTGGTATGACAAGCCTGCCTCAACGTGGTGGGAGGTCCTGCCCATCGGCAACTCACACCTTGGGGCGATGCTCTATGGCGGCGTCCAGCGCGATGAGATACAACTCAATGAGGAGACCTTTTGGGCGGGGCGTCCACACACCAACCACTCCACGACCTCGCTGGCGAAGCTCGACGAGGTGCGCCGCCTCATCTTCGACGGACAGGAGAGCGAGGCCGAGCGGATGGTCAACCAGCATTTTGTGAAAGGGCCCCATGGCATGCGCTACCTGACGCTGGGCAGCGTGTTCTTCGACTACAAGGATGCCGGAGACGGCCACACCGTAGAGGGCTACCGCCGCGACCTCTGCCTCGACAGCGCCACGGCCCACACCCGCTACTCCGCCGGCGCAACCGCCTACCGCCGGACGGCCTTCGCCTCGATGACCCACAACGCCATCGTCGTGCGCCTGGAGGCGGACGGCCAGCGCAAGCTCAACTTCGCCGTGTCGCACCAAGGGCCACTCAAGTGCTCGCGGGAGGGCAACGACAGCTCCCTTGTGGTCCGGGTGAAAGGTGAGGCGCAGGAGGGCGTCGAAGCCGGGCTCGACGCCGAGATGCGCATCGTGGCCAAGACCGACGGGCATGTCACGACGCGCCACGACTCGCTCTTTGTGAGCGACGCCACCGTGGCTTGCGTCTATATCGTCGCCGCCACCAACTTCGTAGACTACAATCGCATCGACGGCGACGCCACGGCGCGCAACCTGGCGTCGCTCGCTGGCGTGACCACGGCCAGCTATGACCGGCTGCTCGCCGACCATGTGGCACGATACCGCGAGCAATACGCCCGCGTGGCACTCCGCTTGCCTGCCTCCGCCTGCGCGGCGCTGCCCACCGACCAGCGCCTGGCCCATTTTGCCGAGAACCAAGACCAAGACCTCATCGCACTCCTCTTCCAGTATGGCCGCTACCTGCTCATCTCCTCGTCGCAGCCCGGCGGACAGCCCGCCAACCTGCAAGGCGTGTGGAACAAGGAACCCTATGCGGCGTGGGACAGCAAGTACACCATCAATATCAACGCCGAGATGAACTACTGGATTGCCAATGTGGGCAACATCGAGGAGTGTGAGGAGCCGCTCTTCGACCTCATCGAGGACCTCAGCCACACGGGGCAGGCCACGGCGCGCGACATGTATGGCTGCCGTGGATGGGTGGCCCATCACAACACCGACATCTGGCGCACCACAGGCATCGTCGACGGCGCCTACTGGGGCATGTATCCCAGTGGCGGCGCTTGGCTGGCCACGCACCTGTGGCAACACTACCTCTTCACGGGCGACAAGCAGTTTCTGCGCCGCCACTATGAGGCCATGAAGGGCACGGCACTGTTCTACCTCACTTACATGGTGCCCCATCCCACGAAGGGGTGGCTGGTCGTGACACCCTCGGTGTCGCCCGAGCATGCGCCCATGGGCAAGCAGTCGCCCGTCATCGCCGGGTGCACGATGGACAACCAGATCGTGTTCGACGCCTTGTCCAACACGCTACACGCCGCACGCATACTGGGCGTGGACAAGGCGCTGCAGGACACCATCACCCAGGCTTTGGCGCAGTTGCCGCCGATGCAGATCGGCCAGCACGGCCAGTTGCAGGAGTGGCTTGACGATGCCGACAACCCACACGACGACCACCGACACATCTCGCACCTCTATGGCCTCTATCCCTCCAACCAGATCTCGCCCTACACGCACCCCGACCTCTTCAGCGCAGCCAAGACCACGCTCCTCGAGCGCGGCGACATGGCCACTGGGTGGAGCCTGGCGTGGAAGGTCAACTTCTGGGCGCGCATGCAGGACGGCGAGCACGCCTATCGCATCTTGAGCAACCTGCTGCAGATATTGCCCGACGATGCCCACCAGGGACAATATCCCAATGGGCGCATGTACCCTAACCTCTTCGACGCCCATCCGCCTTTCCAGATCGATGGCAACTTCGGATGTGCGGCGGGTGTGGCCGAGATGTTGCTCCAGAGCCACGACGGTGCCGTACAGCTGCTGCCGGCCCTGCCGTCCGTGTGGGCGCAAGGCGCGGTGAAAGGACTGCGTGCGCGTGGCGGCTTCGAGGTGGACATGGATTGGGCGGGTGGCCGTCTCACCAAGGCGTCTGTCCGTTCCACCATTGGCGGCGTGTTGCGCCTGCGTTCCTACGTGCCCCTCAAGGGCAAGGGACTGAAGCTGGCCAAGGGCGCTTGCCCCAATGCGCTCTATGAGCCGGCGCTGGTGAAGGAACCCCTGCGCTCGGACAAGTTGCGGGACTTCGAGACCCTCGCCGTGCGCAGAGTCTATGAGTACGACATCCGTACCAAGGCCGGCAAGACTTATGAGGTGGTGCGCGCCGATTGAACCGACAACAAGTAGTCGTCATAAAAAACTTTGCGGCCTTCGGCTAAAAAAGTCGTCGCTACATGCTCTATTTCAGAAAGATGTATTACCTTTGCATGCGTTAGGTGTTCTATGGAGGAAACCGAACATCACAGACGCTCTGTCGCATGGTCCAAGTTGCCAATGGGGTTTGGACGCAACAGGGGGGGGCGGAGGTGCTACTTTAACGTCACAAACCGTGCCGCCGTGCCGCGATGAAACGGAAGAAGCATGCTCCTTATTATAATATAGGTAACCCAAAAATACAAAAACATGAAAATCAAGACGATTCTTGGCATTGCCTTGGCTGTCGGAAGCCTTGCTTCCTGCTCGGTCGAGGACAACGAGAGTTCTGCCGACAGTGTGAAGGAGAACTACACCCGTGAGTTCATCAAGCAGTTTGGCACCATCAACCCCAACCAGGACTGGAGTGTGGCGGAGCAGAAGAGCATCACCGTGGACCTGCCCAAGGCTTCGCATGTGCAGATCTTCGAGAAGCAGGGCGACGAGTTCCGTCTGGCCGCCGACTACGAGGGTGTGACGAAGAAGACCATCACTTTTGATGGCTTGGAGGGTGACGACACACCGTTCATCGTGTATGTTGACGACGCGAAGTTTGCCGTGGACAACGGTGGCACGCTCGCCATCAGCTCTGACGCCTTGAGCGGCGCCAAGCGCACCAGCAAGATTCCCGATGGCACCGATTGGATTACGCGCGCCAAAGATCAGACAAAGATTGTGTTGTCATCAACAGACGAGACCATGAAGAAGCTGGCGGAGGGCAACGGCCAGAACTTGGTGGAGCAAGGCGTTGTCGAGACGGTCCCCTCAGGCAGTGCTGGAATAATCAGCCCGAACAAGCCCTTCACGCTCTATCCCATGTACTGGAACTCCAAGAAGAAGCATGTGGTGGGCATCTATTACTACGAGGGTTTCAACCTCACACGCGTACCCGTATATGTCGACAAGGAGGGTGACAGCCAGGACGACCTGAGCTTCTATCCTGCACTTTTAGATAGAGTGTGGGGCTATGCGCCGAAGGCTTACCCTGCCGAAACGGATGCGGAAGACTGCTGGGCATACACGCACACAAATACACCTGGGGCAATTACTGGCTGGGATAGCAAATGGAATGTGAAATTCATTGATAACAAAAAATTCCAATTCTCCAGCCGCGGATACACCGTCACGACTAAAGCCTCCCTATGGGCTGGCATCTACGTGGAGGTGGACGGAAACTATTACTATTCTGACCCGAAGCTCAACGACGGAAAGAAATTCTTTGCCGATCATGTGGTCAAGGATGGCGATGGCACCGATAAAACGGCCTACTCCTATATCTGCTTCGATGACCCCGATGACAGTTGCAACGAGGGAGACAGGGACTTCAACGACCTGGTCATCTACATCCCGCAGGAGTTGACGCACACCAGCAACAAGGAGGTGGAGTGGACCATCGCCTGCGAGGACCTCGGCGGCGCATACGACTATGACTTCAACGACCTCGTGTTCCGCATGACCCACACTGCGGGCAAGGATGTCGCTCACATCTTCCCCGTGGCAGCTGGCGGCACGTTGTCTGCGCAGCTCTTCTTCAACGATAAGCCCATCTCTGAAGAGTGGCACAGCCACTTCGGCAAGGGACACGAGCCAAACGTGATGATCAACACTGGCAAGGGCCCCGAGGAGCATGCCATGAAGATGATCCATTTGAGTGACATGGATGAAGACTGGAGCATCACCCAGTTTGGCAACAACGCAAACGGCCTCAGCATCCGGGTGACACGTGCCGACGGCAGCGTAGTCTCTGTGGTCGGCCCCAAGAAAGGCGAGGCTCCCCAAATGCTCATCCTGCCCTACGACTGGCAGTGGCCCACAGAGCAGACACGCATCACCACCGCCTATCCTGACTTCGGCACATGGGGTGAAAACTACCAAAGCAGTTCTTGGGTGGACAATAAGGACGCCAAGAGCGTCATCACCGGTTTCGGCGAGATGGAGATCACCGGCAACGGCGAGAAGAAGTATTCAGTGAAGTAACCTCTCTCACGAGCATACATCCACGGCGAAGCCCCGTGCAGCGACGCGTCATCACGTGCCCTGCATGGGGCTTCCTGCGTCTTGGCCTCCTGCGTCTTGGCCTCCTGCGCTTTGGTCCCTTGCGCTTTGGTCTTTCGCGCAACCTGCTCGTCAATTATTGGTGTCCGTTAAAAGAAAACTATTGGTGTCCGTTAAAATTTAAAGTCAAGATCAAATGTTTGCCTTGATGTCATAGCTTTTAGTATAAGGTCTTACTTCCGCAAATTTGACCTATACGCCACAAATTTCGCCCTCTTCGAGGACGCCTTTTGTGTCAGCATATCCGCAGGTTCCCTTCGGTCACCCGCGGTTATGCTGAGTTTGCCCCCTTCGGGGACAGGCCCGGGTGTGATGCGTAAGCGGCTGAGCGGAGCGTGTCGTTTTGGGCAAGCGGCGCACAGTCCGCGTAAAAAAAATAAGGGGGAGGGCTGATGTCAGCCCTCCCCTTGGATATGGTGCCGTGCAAATAGAGTTTGCGCAACGGGCGCGTCGTTGACTTCTATTTGCGTCGGTGTTGTCTGTTTCGTAGCTTTCGGCTACTGTTGTGGCTTTCGGCTACTGTTTTCTACTTCTGCAGCATCTTCTTGCCGTTAATGATCACGATGCCCTTGTAGTCCTTGCCCACACGCTGGCCGGCGAGGTTGTAGATGGCATTGTTGGCGGCCTTCTTGCTGACAGAGACGTTGTCGACGCCGGCAGTTTGCTCGCTGAGCATGTAGAGCATGGGCATCGTGTTATAGTCTTTCAAGTTTGAGGTGGCTCCGAACACCTCGGGATTTCTTGCTGAGGGGCCCAGGATGATGAACTGGCCGTACATGGCAATCTTGAACGTTCCGTCAGCTTGTGGCTCTATCGTGAAGGAATATTTGACGTCGGGCAAGGCGGTGATTTGGGTGCTGTTGCCTTCGAGGCTCAGGTAGCGGTTCTGCGTGTCCTTGATGGAGTAGCCTTTGGCCGTGGTCTCGATGGTGTAGGTGCCGGTATAGGCCGGGTCCACCTTCAGTTCGTCGACATACCCGTCAACATACTCGGTGGGTATCACGCCATTTCCTGCATCGTGGGTCTTTTCCATATACTTTGCGTAGTATGTCTTGTTGTCGGTCTGTGCCACGATGAGGTATTTCTTGCCAGGCACGACGGTCGTTACCTTCTTGTATGTAGCGGTTTCCGGCTTGGCGGCCACGTTGATGGTGCAGGTGGCCGTGCCTGCCTTATACTCGGCGTTGGCCTCAGCCTTGGCGGTGATGATGGCGGTGCCGGTGGCCTTGCCTGTCACGCTGATGATGCCGTTGGCGTCGACGGTGGCCACCTCCTCATTGTCGGAGGAGAACGTCACTTTAGCTGTTGTTTGCTTGGTGAATGTGGGTGCGTTGAAGACGTCGCCCAGAGTGTAGTCGACCGTCTTGGCAGAGAACTGCAGTGCGGGAGACTTCTTGGTGCCGTCGGCCTTGTAGATGTTGATCTTATTGATGGTGGTGTGTCTGGCGTTCAGCACTTTCAGCGTAAACGTCGTGCCAGCCACCTGGTAGTTCTCATCGATGTCGTAGGTGTTGATGAGGTTGGCGCCGTAGCCGGTCGTCTGCTGGCTCACGGGAACGCTGCCCACGAAGATGTTTTGTACCAAGCTGTTACCGTTGTTATATCCACCGACGATCTCAATCTTGGAGACAGGGAAGTCGAAGGCCGGCAGCGTGAGGGTCGCGCCCTTTGATCCGAGCACCAGGCACTGTTGTTTTGTGTTATACCGATAGTAGCCGTCGGTCTCATCTTCGACACCACTTTGTAAGGTGATGGTGTAACCTTTGTAGGTGAACGATCCTTTGTCCACATGCAAGTCGGTGGGCAAGTTCCAGCCGTTGGTGGAGAAGTCGAGCGTGACCTGCTGTGCGGCAATATGGCCGCAGACCAGCATCAGCGCCGCCAACAGGGCGAAGCGTAAAGTCTTAATCATGATAAAAACTATTTTAGTGAGTAATAAAGGAATATTAGACCAGCAATACAATCTTTGTTGTGTTTTTTGCAAAATTAGCGTTTCTTTTCTGATTACGCTGCAGGCGGCTTGATTATTTATGGAAAATTAACGGTATAAAAATGCGTGTCGTGCCTATCGCTGAAAAGTTGCAATGCGCATGGGCAATGCTGCCCTGCAGCCTGCTTCCCCATGGAGAGAAGGGGACACTAAAAAATCCCCACAAGGGTTGCCCTGTGCAGGGTGCAATCCTTGTGGGGATGATGGTTTTCCTGACCGATGGTTTTCCTGGCCGTTGTTTTTCCGTTCCGCTGGTTTCCCTGGGCGCAGGATGGTCACTTGACACTCACCTTCATGGGTGTCCTGACGGCTTGCGCCTGCTGGCTGAGCAGCGTTTTCCATGCCTCGAAGTCGTGCAGGCCTTCCGCCTGGTTGTGGTCCCATCCCGAACCGAAGTAATAGGTGAACGATGCTCCCGGCTTCAAGGTCGTCTTGGCGAGGATGTGCCCCGTGGCGATGCCGTTGGGGCGCTCCTGGAAGTAGGTGGTGATGTCCTTCTGCGGGAAGAGCAGTCCGATGAAGATGTGTCCCATCTCCTTGGCCAGTTGGTCGCGGTACTTGGGGTTGTAGACGCTGGCGTCGCCGAGGTCGTCGTAGCCCATGTATCCGTTGCGGGCGTCCATGACGTAGGCCGTGGGGTTCGACTGGTGGACGACGGTGCCCGCCGCCACGCTGACCGCCTTGTCGAGGCTGTCGTAGGTCACCTTGACGCGGTTGAAGTGGGTGCCCTCATCGAGTGTGATGATGCGTTTCTCCGTCACCGGCTTGCCGTCGACCTGTCTCTCGGGATAGGTCAGCTCGACGGTGAAGCGCACGGGACCCTTGTCGAGGATCTTGTAGGTCTTGTAGCACTGGGGCAGCAGCAGGTCGCCCTTGTCGTTGAGGAGGGCGTTGGCGCCGCCGCCCAGCGTTGGCCCGACGGTGTAGCAGTCCATGCCCTTGCCGTGGTTGATGTGGTAGCAGTAGGCGTTGTACACCTGGTCTGCCAGGTCCTTGTAGCCGCGTTGTGCGAGGTCCTTGATGGTGCGGCGCATGGAGGCGTCCTGCTCGCTGGCGTACCAGTAGTCGAGCATGAGGTCGGCGGTGTTCTTGTTGAAGAGGTCGTATCCGACGGCGCCCCCGTGTCCGTAGATGCGGTAGGCCACCTTGTCGTTCTCCCATCCGAACTCATCCTGACGCTCGGTGAAGAGGCGTCCGGCCACCTTGGCAGCGTATTGCTGTGGCGTGCCCTTGGTGGCGTAATAGACCGTGCGTCCCTTGGCGGGCACGTTGGCCAGGAAGACGAGCTTGCCGTCGTAGGTCAGCTGCGAGGCCACCTCCTTGCCGTCCTGGTCGGTGACGACGATGCCCTGTCCCTCGCCGAGCTTGCGCTGCACGGCGTCGAGCGGTGTCTCGACCACCTCCGAGCGTGGTGTGGCGAGCGTGTTGGCCACGGTGATGGTCACGCGGTCGGCCGCCTGTGCGAGTGAGGCGTAAGCGGCGAGCACTGTGAGTATGATGCTTCTTGCGTTCATGTGCATGATTGTGGTGTCATGTGTTTAGTCCTTCAGCGGGTTCCAGCCCTGCGCCGTGATGTCAAACTCCTGGTTGTCGCGGCTGATGAGCTTGGTGCCCAGTTCCGGTTTGGTGATGTATCCGATCTGTCGTATGCCCTGGCTCTCGAGGGCGTTGAGCTTGTCGTGATCGCCGATGGGCACGGTGAAGAGCAGTTCGTAGTCCTCGCCGCCGTTCATGGCGCATGTGGTGACGTTCATGTTGAACTCCTCCGCCTGCACGGCCGTCTGGTAGTCGATGGGTATGTTCTTCTCGTAGATGCGGCATCCGCACTGGCTCTGCTTGCAGATGTGCAGGATCTCCGACGACAGTCCGTCGCTGATGTCCATCATGGCCGTCGGCCTGATGTTGTTGTCCTTGAGGAGCTTGATGATGTCACCGCGCGCCTCGGGTTGCAGTTGTCTCTCGAGCAGGTACTCGTGTCCGGCGAAGTCGGGCTGGAAGTCGCTGGCCTTGGCGCCCTGTTCCCTGAGGTGCTTGACGAGTGCGTCGTTGCCGGCCTTCTTGGCCTCGGCGATCTTCTTGTTGATGTCGTCGAGCTGCTGGTAGTAGACCATCTTCTCACGTTCCAGCAGTTGCAGTCCCATGTAGGCTGCGCCGAGGTCGCCGCTGACGCAGATGAGGTCTGTCTCCCTTGCTCCGTTGCGGTAGACGATGTCTTGGCTCTTGGCCTCCCCGATGCAGGTGATGTTGATGGCCAGTCCGGTGAGCGATGATGTGGTGTCGCCGCCGACGATGTCGATGCCCCACTTGTCGCAGGCCCGTCGCAGGCCGTCGTAGATCTGCTCGATGGCCTCGACGTCGAAGCGCTTGTCGAGGGCTATGGCGATGACCATCTGCCGTGGTGTGCCGTTCATGGCGAAGATGTCGGAGATGTTCTCCATGGCCGCCTTGTAGCCCAGTTGCGTGAGCGACACGTAGGTGAGGTCGAAGTGTATGCCCTCCATGAGCATGTCCGACGTGACGAGCACCTCCGCGTCAGGGTAGTGGAGCACGGCGCAGTCGTCACCCACGCCTCGCCGTGAGCTGTCGTTTTTCAGTTTGATGTTGTTGGTGAGCCGGTCGATGAGGCCAAACTCGCCCAGTTTGGATATTTCCATGCGTGGTCTGTTGATGCTAATAAGAAAGGGGTGTGTCTCATGATCGTGCGATCATGTCCCTCATGATCTCCGTCATCTGCGGCTCGGCCTTTGCTGCTGCCTGTTGCACCTCCTCGTGGCTGACCTCGACGGGGTTGTCGAAGCCTCCCAGGTCAGTGATGATGCTCATGCCGAAGACGCGTATGCCGCAGTGGCGCGCTACGATGACCTCGGGCACGGTGGACATGCCCACGGCGTCGCCGCCCAAGATGTGGTACATCCTGTACTCGGACGGTGTCTCGAAGGTCGGCCCCTGCACGCCCGCATAGACGCCGTGGCGCAGGGCGATGCCCTTCTCTTCGGCGATTTGGTCGGCCAGCGCGATGAGCTTGAGGTCGTAAGGCTCGTGCATGTCGGGGAAGCGCGGTCCCGTGGGCACGTTCTTGCCGCGCAGCGGGTGCTCGGGGAAGAGGTTGAGGTGGTCGGTGATGACCATGAGGTCTCCGATGTGGAACTCGGGGTTCATGCCCCCTGCCGCGTTGCTGACGAAGAGCGTCTCGATGCCGAGCTCATACATGACGCGCTCGGGGAACGTCACCTCCTTCATCGAGTAGCCCTCGTAGAAGTGGAAGCGTCCGTCCATGGCCATGATGTCCTTTCCCCCGAGCTTGCCGAAGATGAGCTTTCCGGCGTGTCCCTCGACGGTCGACACGGGGAAGTTGGGTATCTCGCTGTAGGGTATCTCAGTGGTGTCAGTTATCTCTGAAGCTAATTGTCCCAGGCCTGTTCCCAGGATGATGGCCGTCTTTGGATTTCCCGTCATCCTTTCTTTTAGCCAAGATGCTGTTTCTTGAATTTTTGCGTACATAGCTTATGATTTTATGGTTGAATATTTCTTCTTGGTCGAGCATGAAGCGTATGCGGATGGGCAGTGCGTAGAGCGCCCGTCGCACCTCGCTGGTGAGTGCCGGCGTGGTCTGCAGTCGTGAGGCGTCCTTCTCCGTGGTGATGATGGCGCGTGGCTCGGGTAGTCGGGCGAAGGCCTCGCTGATGCGTGCCGCGTCGCGCTCGGTGAACTGGTGGTGGTCGCCGAAGGCCAGCGGCGTGATCGACCGGCAGCGGCCCTTCAGGTCGAGCTCCATCTGCCGTGGCGATGCGATGCCCGTGAGCAGCAGCACGTTGGTCGCCTTCAGGCTGGGCAGTCCCTTGGCCTCGGCGAAGACCGGCTGCAGGTCGTCGTAGTCGATGCGTGTGAAGAAGAGCGCCTGGTAGGGATAGAGGTTGAGCGCCTTTGTCAGCACGCGAAACTCCATGGGCTTCAGGTCCTTGGGACACTTCGTGACGATGACGATGTCGGCGCGGTTCTTGCCCTTCATCGGCTCGCGCAGGCGGCCCGCCGGCAGGAGCTTGTCGTAGATGATGAGTCGGTGGTAGTCGACCAGCAGTATGTTGATGCCCGGTTTGACGTATCGGTGCTGGTAGGCGTCGTCGAGGAGTATGACGTCGACGTCGCGTGTGGGCTCGTCGTCCGTGAGATGTGCGATGCCCTGCCTGCGGTTCTTGTCGACGGCCACGTAGACATCGGGGAACTTGCGCTTCATCTGAAACGGTTCGTCGCCGATGGCCTGCATGGGCGTGTCGTCGCCGGCGAGCACGTATCCGCGGCTCTTGCGCTTGTATCCGCGTGAGAGCACGGCCACCTTCATCTTGTCCCTCAGTAGGCGCACGAGATACTCCACGTGTGGCGTCTTGCCCGATCCTCCCACGGTGATGTTGCCCACGTCGATGACGGGTATCGAGAACTCCCGCTGTGGCAGCACGCCCAGGTCGAAGAGGTGGTTGCGCAGGCCCACGCCGATCCCGTAGAGCCAGCTCAGCGGCCGCAGCCAATCGTTGATTTTAATGAGGTCACCTTCCATCGGCCGGGGGTCAGAGATTGGTGACGAAGAAGGGGCAGCGGGCCTGCAGCGGGCTGAGATACTGCACGGAGCGCAGCAGGAGCACCGGCTCGTAGAACTCGCCCAGCGCCAGTCGCATCTGCTCGTCGAGCATGGTCTGCTTGTCCTTGCCCGTGTTGAGGAGCTGTGTCATGAGGTCCTCAGGGGCGGGGTAGGGCGTGGTGTGGTATTCGTCGATCTTGGCCAGCTTGGCTGCCTTGGCCACGGCCTTGTCGAGGCCGCCCAGCTCGTCGACGAGGTGCAGCTTGAGGGCGTCCTCACCGAGGAACACGTGTCCCTGCGCGCGCTCCTCCACCTGGTCCATGTGGAGCCTGCGTCCGCGTGCCACGCGGCTCTTGAAGAGCTTGTACCCGCGGTTGATGGTGGCCTGCATGATGTTCATCTGTTCGGGCGTCATGGGCGTCATCATGCCGCCGAAGGTGGCGTTGCGGTTGGTCTTCACCTCGTCGTAGCGCAGTCCGAGCTTCTCGGTGAGCAGTTGCGACTTGTCGGTGATGAGGCCGAAGATGCCGATGGAGCCGGTGATGGTGGTGGGCTCCGCGACGATGTAGTCGGCCGCTGCGCTGATGTAGTATCCGCCCGAGGCTGCCGCTCCACCCATCGAGATCACGACGGGTTTCTTGGCGCGGAGCGTCTCTATCTGGTGCCATATCTGCTCGGAGGCATAGGCCGAGCCGCCTCCTGAGTTGACGCGTATGACGACGGCCTTCACGTCGTTGTCGTCGGCGAGTTTCCTGAGGTCCTCGCACATGTCGTCGCCCACGATGTAGTGGTCGCCCTTCCATGCGCTTTGTGCGGGTTTCTCGTCCACGATGTCGCCCCAGGCGTAGTAGACGGCTATCTGCTCTCCGCCGCTCTTGGTGGGCGCCTTGGCCATGTCGGCCACCGACACCTGATGCAGCTCGTCGTCGGCGCCGATGCCGAGGCGGCTCTTCACCACGCCCTTCACCTGGTCGTTGTAGAGCAGTCCGTCGATCATCTTGTAGCGCATGAGGTTCTTGGCGTCCTCAAGCGTGACCATCCTGTCGGCGTACGCCTGCAGCGAGTCGGCGTTGATGGATCGGCTCTTGGCCACGGCTTGGCAGATGGTCTGCCACCATCCGCCCAGGTATCGCTCGGCCTGCTGTCGGCTTGGCTCGCTCATGTGCTCCTCGGTGTACATCTCCGTGGCGCTCTTGTACTTGCCGCACTTGAAGGCCACCATCTTCACGCCCAGCTTGGCCAGCGCGTCTTTCAGGAACATCATCTGTCCGCCGATGCCGTGCCAGTTCACTGCTCCTTGCGGATTGAGGTATATCTTGTCGGCCACCGTGGCCACATAGTATGATCCGAGCGAATATTCTTGGCCGTAGGCGACGATCCATTTCTTGGACGCCTTGAAGTCCACCAGCGCGTCGCGCAGTTCCTGCAGCTGCGCCATGTCGGCCCCCACGGCCCCTCCCTCCAGGTAGATGCCTTTCACGTTGTCGTTGTCCTTGGCCTTGGCGATGGCCTCCAGCGTTTCCTGCAGGTTGGCCGTCTCCGTTCCGCTCAGCTTGTCCATGATGTTGTTTGCGGCATATTCCTGCAGGTTGCCGTCGAGCTTGATGACAAGCACGGAGTTGTCGTCCACGCTGAGTGTGGACTGTGATGAGGCCACCATGCCCACGACGCTCATGAGCGTCAGGGCACCGATGATGACTGTGAAGATCAGCAAGCCCACGAGGGTAGCCGATACCGATTTGATGAAGTCTTTCATTCCTGTCGTCGTTTTGGTTATAGTCAATTCAGATGCAAATCTAACACTTTTTTCACGATATTCCAAACGCTTGTGGCCTTTTGTGAAATAAATCGCTCATCCTTTGTCACAATCGCACACTCTGCCCCTGTAAGGGGCGCATAATACAGCGTAGGGTTTCTTGCTGACGCAAGCGACAAAGTCGAACGGCTCCTACGGGGCTGGGTGTGCAAAATTCGAATGTTTTTCGGGCATGACTTTTGCTAAATCTTACGACTTAAGTTGTCGTGAATAGGATATTTAAATTTTGAAAGTTATAGCAGAATACGCCCGTTTCAATGTACATACGAAAAAGCGTCACGCTTGTTGTATGTCCCCGAAGGGGGCCAACTGTGCATAACCGCGGGTGACCAAAGGGAACCTGCGGTTATATGGTACTGCTTAAAGCGTCCTCGAAGAGGGCGAACACGCTAAATATATCAAGAAGGGCCATTGAGAGCGTTACTTCCTGTTGATCAGGGAGTCTTCTGCAAATTTCGCCCTCTTCGAGGACGCCGATCCCGACACCATTTGGAAACCGCAGGTTCCCTTTGGTCGCCCGCGGTTATGCACAGTTGGCCCCCTTCGGGGACATGCCACGAGCGGAAGACAATAAATAAGAGAAGCGCTATATTTTGCTGCAGAACCGTGTCCGATTTTGAAACAGATTTTGCACACCCTACCCTACGGGGCTGGGTGTGCAAAGGGAACTCATGACAAATGCTATTTAGGTCTTGGTTATGCCCCAGTTATACACTTTGTCAATCATGGGTGTGTCTATGTGATGTTGGTGGGCAAGCAGCCAGATGAAATGCAAGCCAAAGGGAAAATCCTCCGTGAAATACCTACTTGTGAAATCGGGAATCCACCCGCCATCGCTTTCCTTCATTGGGGATGTGATGCCGCTCAAGGCAGTTAATGAGGAAATCTTTGCGGTCAATGATTTTGCGTCATGGCTCTCATAGTATTCCAGCAGTGGATGAAGATAACCCTTCCTTACAGGCAAGACATCCAGCAAGCGGAACAACTCTTCATCCATCCTTATCAAATATTCGGAAGCCTTGTCGGTCCATTCGGAATAGAAGAAGAAGTTGTGGTCAAAGGTGCCTTTCCCTGGCGTCCAATCTCCAAACATGCTGTATAACCGTGCTGTATGAAGAATGGGATTGCTGTTGGTTATGCTTGCCTCATAATAGGTGCTTAGCAAATGAACGGGGCGGCAAAGAACCGTCTGCCACCATGCCGCAAAACGCACCTTCTCCTCGTTGTCGACATGCTCCACAGCCATGTGGTAACTGTCCCTATAGCCAAGGAGATTGGCGCTGTGCCCGTATGCCTCCACCCTGCTGATGAAAGGGACGCGCTGGAAGCCAAAAAGGGGTTGTTCCTTGTCAAGGATGTCCATTGCCTTGAAGAAGAACCCCGTGGAGGAGAACACGGTGCCAACGTATGTGTCCGTTCTCAGAAAGGGCTTGATTTTCCTCAGCTCGCTCTCGTTGGCGAAGCCAGGAAGGCAAAACAACACCAAGTCAGCGTCAGGTATGACTTCTCCTGCATCATCGGAAATCTTGTTTAGGACCGCGTCCAACCGTTTGCCGTCACATGTGTTGACCACCAGGTGGTTGTCCCATCTTTGGGGACTCCTTGTGAGGATGCTCACGTTTGCCCCCTTGCTCCTTAGCCACCCTGCGACAACATGTCCCACGGAACCGCCACCGCAGATGCAAATATTCTTAAACATCGCTCAACTCTTTTAGGATTTTGATCAAACGGTCATTGTCTTCCTTGCTTCTCACTGCCAGACGGATCAGGTTGCGCCCTTCCATGTTGTGCTTTCTGCCACAGTTGGAGATGATGACATCCCGCTCTATCAGTTTCTGTGTCAGTTCCGCGGACGTGAACTTGTCCGTCACCTCGCAAAGGAAATAGTTGGCTTGCGAAGGAATGACCCTCAGGTAAGGGATCTCTTGCAATAAACCATAGAAACGGTTTCGCTCCTCAACAAATTTCACGCAAGCCCTCTCATAGTCTTTCTCATACTTGCCAAAAATCTGCATGTAGAATTCACCGAAAGAGTTGATGTTCCATATGCTGACCTCTTTTTTCATTCGTGCAATCATCTCGGTGTTGGATGTGGCGAAAACGCCCAACCTTAGTCCTGGCACGCCGTATGACTTGGAGATTGACTTCATGACCATCAGGTTCTTGTGGGCATCCAGTATCTCATTGTGCAAGAGACTGTTGTCTTTGAAATTGTCTGTAAAATCCACAAAGCTCTCATCCACCAATATCTTGATGCCATGCGCTCCGCACCATTCCACAAGTCGCAAGACATCAGCCTTGGGCATGAAATGTCCGGAAGGGTTGTCGGGGTTGATCAACAGCAAGAGTGAAATGTCCTTGTCGGCATAGAACTTCATCAAGTCGTCAGCCGTATAGGAGTAGTCATCGTTTTGGCAAACGTAAGGCACGAGCTGCTCTTCCTTCAACCTGTTGGGATATTCGTCAAACGTGGGATAGATGACGCCGACCTTGCCGCCGGCATGCTCTTCCATCATTATCTTGATAAGCTCGGCGGCACCATTGCCCACCACCACCACGTCTTGGCGTATTCCAAAGTATTTGCCGGCAAGCAAGGAGTTGACATACATTCCCGACGGGTAATTTTCAAGAAGCGTGTCAAAGTTGGCTTTCAGCTCGTCCTTCATGCGCTTGGTCGGGAAGAATGGGTTCACCAAATAACAGTAATCCAGCAACTTGGGAAATCTCCAATAACCTCCATACCGCCGATGGTATTCCTGGTACTTGACCTCACCGTCGGAGAACAGGCACGACGCGATGTCCAAATCCTGCACGTCATCTATCTCGTACCATTTCTCATCGTTGACGGGCAATGCCTTCAACTGCGAATTGTGAAGGTAGGTCATCACGCGAAGCACCTGCTCATAATACTCGTTGTCGCCCATCACCTTACAGTAGGCTTCCAAGAACGGCACATATTGGTTCTTGCAGAAGTCCTTGCTGAACTTGTAGATGTTCACCGTTTTGTAGTAGATGTCCACATCCTCATAGCGGAACGCCTGCTTGGGGATGAAATTGAGGATGTTCCTATCTTCATCGATGCGGACCATCGTGCCGTCCATCCATGACTCGTATTTTGCCACAAGAGCCAAGTTCTTGTCTGGATGACTGATGAGCTTCTCCAGCATCCTGTCCTCAAAGATGAGGTCGGACTCCAGCAGGATGGTGTCGTCCTCGCACAGTGCGTCCTTTGCCAGTGCCAAGGAGTAAATGTTGTTGGTCTTGTCGTAGATGGGATTGCGGATGAACTCTATCTTTAAGACATTGTCATACCGATGACCTATGTAGTCTATCAGTTTCTGTCCCTCATAGCCAACAACGATGACCAGTCTGTTCAGTTGAAACTTGGATAGTTGGGATATGAAACGGTCAATCAGGCGAACACCGTTCACCTCCACCATACATTTGGTGTTGTTCTTGGTAAGGTCTCCCAAACGCTTACCCATGCCTGCGGCTAATATTATTGCTTGCATATCTGTATTTTTTCTTGAGGGCAGAGTCAAGTATCAAGTGCAAATTTACGGAATTAGTTTGTAAAACACTTGCAGTGGGGTTTGAAAATTTAGGGTCGGTGTCGATTTGTGTGGGTTGAAGGAGGATTTTACCGTGATGCGATAGCGGTGCGACGGCATTGCCACTTGCCTCTCGTAGTAAACGTTTTGGAACGTCTAGGACGTTCAGAAATTGCCTTGCTCGAAATGCTCTGTTTTTACTTTTGGTACACCCAGCCCTCGCAGGGCTGGGTGCTCAAAATCCGAACTAATTTACATACGAAAATGCATCACGTTTGTTGCATGTCCCCGAAGGGGGCAAATGTGCATAACCGCGGGTGACCGAAGGGAACCTGCGGTTATACGATACTGCTTAAAGCGTCCTCGAAGAGGGCGAACACGCTAATACATATCAAGAAGGGCCATTGAGAGCGTTACTTCCTGTCGGTCAGGGAGTCTTCTGCAAATTTCGCCCTCTTCGAGGACGCTGGTCCCGACACCATTTGGAAACCGCAGGTTCCCGTTGGTCACCCGCGGTTATGCAGGGTTGGCCCCCTTCGGGGACATACCACGAGCGGAAGACTATAAATACGAGAACCGCTATATTTTGCTGCAGAATCGTGTCCGATTTTGAAGCAGATTTTGAACTCCCAGCCCCCGCAGGGCTGGGTGCTCAAAAGCGGATGATGTTGTCGCTTGGCAGTGAGGTATGTGCGCTGTGGAAAAAAGGTAACAAACTACATGCTGTATTTTGCGTTTTTATCCACCACGAAAATATTTGGCGGAAATATGCGAAAAATGAGAGGTTTTTGTAACTTGCAGATTTACAAGTGGTTACAAAATCCTGTCTTTTATTCGCCTTCAATTGTCGGTTATTTTCATAACGATAAGTACCGAATCTATGTGAGATATGCCCCAAATCATGGTGCGATAGATGCCAAATCATGACTCAATATGTGCCTAATCGTGTGACGATAGGTATCGAATGTCGAGGTGCCCGTCGTCTTGTGGTCGGTCGAAAGCTGTTTTTGCCCGATTTCGCTCTCTAGAAGGAGTGTCGCGGAGGAGTGTGTTTTTCCTATAAAATCATTTACAATATGAGGGCGGGCGATGCTTTCCTAAAGTCGTGCGGCCAGCCATGCGGCCACAAAAAGGCCGGCCACCCGTCGAGGGCAACCGGCCGCATGAGAACAAAGTAGACTTAAAAACCTGATGTGTTATTCACAATCTTCTTACCTTTTATTGCGTATGATAGTTCTCGTTAGGGTTGCAGTGTGAAGCCCACCACGAGATAAGCCTTCTCGGTGCTTGGGTTGGCAGCCACCTGTGCGAAGACGGGCACGCTGAACGTGCTGCTCACCTTCAGCTCCTTGGTGGCCTTGAGGCTGACGTTGGTCACTGCGAAACCATTGGCGTCGCTGTAGGAGGTTGTCGCGTAGGGCACGGCGCCGATGGCAGCCTCCCAGTCGCATCCGCCCAGCTTGAAGGGCGCTGTGGCCTCCACGTAGGAGGAGTAGGCGCGCTTGCCGTCCTTGTTGAGGCCGTCGTTGCCAGCGAAGTTGGTGTACCAGTTGAGGGCGACCGGACCGAAGTCATAGCCCACGTTGGCCTCGAAGAGGTGCGATGTCTTGTGTGAGTCGTAGACGAAGTAGCGCGTGTTGGGCGAGTTGAACCAGTAGTCGGTGATGCCCACATGGAAGCCGCTGTTCTCATAGGCCAACGTGAGGTCAAACTCCTTGGTGTCCTTCGGCTCTGAGATGCCCACGCTTCCCCAGGCTGTCAGCGAGAAGCCCTTGTATCCTATGCCCAGTGTGGGCTGCAGCGAGATGGCTCCCAAGTCCTGGCCGCGCCAGTAGTACTGGCTGACGATGTCGGCGGCGATCGTCGTCTCCACCTTGTCCTGTGCCAGGGCCGACGGTGCGAAGGCCGCCAAGCCGAGTGCCACGGCACCCACACGTCTGATGTTCATCTTGCCAATCAATGATTTCAAATCTTTCATAATCCTGTTGTTTATGGTTTGACAATATGGGTAAGTGATGTCCAGAGACTGCCTGTCTCGCGGGGGAGACCAGCGTTGTGGCCTCTGGACATTACTCTCAGTCACCCGATTAGTTGTAGCAGCTCTCTCCGTGCTCGTAGATGTCGAGGCCTTCCTCCTCAATGCGCTTGTCGACGCGGAGACCAGCGATCTTCTTGATGCCGTAGAAGAGGATGAAACCTGTGGCGGCGGCCCAGATGTCGATGCAGACGATGCCGAGCGCCTCAGCTCCGAAGAAGCCCCATCCGTGGCCGTAGAAGGCACCTGAGTCGACAGCCAGCAGACCCGTCATGAGGGTACCGAAGATGCCGCACACACCGTGCACTGAGCTGGCGCCCACAGGGTCGTCGATGTGGAGCTTGACGTCGATGAACTCGATGGAGAACACCAGGATGATGCCGGCCAGCAGGCCGATGATCACGGCTCCGAGTGGGCTCACGAGGTCACAGCCAGCGGTGATGGCCACCAGGCCGGCCAGGATGCCGTTGAGCGTCAGTGAGAATGAGGGCTTGCCATACTTGATCCAAGAGGTGAACATGGTTCCGAGGCCACCTGCCACAGCGGCGAGGTTGGTTGTCAGGAACACGTGGCTGATGGCCACACGGTTCACTTCACCAGAGGCGGCGAGCTGAGAGCCGGGGTTGAAGCCGAACCAGCCGAACCAAAGGACGAACACACCCAGGGCGGCAGCCATCAGGTTGTGGCCGGGGATGGCGACACTCTTGCCGTTGCGATACTTGCCGAGACGCGGGCCAAGGCAGATGGCACCCACCAGGGCCAAGACACCACCCACACTGTGAACGATGGCAGAGCCAGCGAAGTCATGGAAGGCAGCACCGAAGGTGTTCATCATGAACGAACCCTCCTCGGCGTTGGTCAGCCAGCCGCCGCCCCATGTCCAGTGACCCTCGACGGGATAGATGATCAGAGAGATGAAGAATGAGTAGACGCAGTACATGGAGAACTTGGTGCGCTCTGCCATGGCACCTGACACGATGGTGGCGCTGGTGGCGCAGAACACAGTCTGGAACATCAGGAAGCCCTCGGTGGGGAGGTCGCCCTTGTAGAACGACAGGTCGCCGAAGTTGGGCATGCCGATGAAGCCCTGGCCGTCACTGCCCCACATGAAACCGAAGCCCACAAACCAAAACAGGACGGAGCCGATCATGAAGTCGACGAAGTTCTTGAACAAGATGTTGGCCGTGTTCTTGCTGCGTGTGAAGCCCGCCTCGCAGAGGGCGAAGCCCGGCTGCATGAAGAAAACCAGCATGGCGGCAAGCAACATCCATACGGTATCTACTGATAGAGATAAATCCTGTACACTCATAATTTTTACCTTAAATGTTCAACTTTCAGGGATACTACTTCTCAAGTTCGGCGTTGTAAAGCGCGATGTCGCCACGCTCGCCGGTGCGGATGCGCACCGTGTCCTCCACGGGGATGACGAAGATGCGGCCGTCGCCAATCTCGCCGGTGCTGGCGGCACCCTGGATGGCGGTGATGGTCTTCTCCACGTTCTTGTCGCGCACCACCACGTTGATCAGCATGCGCTCAATGCTGCTTGTGTCGTACATCACACCGCGGTAGATTCGAGCCTGTCGCATCTTGCCCTCGCCTCTCACCTCATAGTAAGAGAACCACTCGATGTCAGCGGCTAAAAGAGCCTCCTTCACATCCTCGAACTTTGTCTTGCGGATGATGGCTTCAATCTTTTTCATGTTCAATCTCTCCTTATTAATTGTGAATACTATGTTGTTCTCTCTATCTCTGCCGGCTGATTGCCGGTTGAAAGCATTTTCGACATTTCGTCTCTTTGTTCTCGTTAAGACTTACATAATGTCTTATTACGACTGCAAAATTACAACAAAAAGAAAGTGGAAACAATAATTAGCTTTCCTTTTGATATATTAAAACGTGTGAAGTTTCGGGTTGTTTGCGTTAACAGTCGTTATGCTATCAAATTGTAACATGTGTGCCATCCGAACTTAACAAATTGTAATTCTCGTGCAAATTGTAGATTACATAAATGTCTAAATGGTGGCATTTGTCGCGACAATATTATATTATTGTACCGCATAACGGTGCAAAATGTCACCAAAAGGTCGTCTTGCCTGACGAAACGAAATGCGAGAGCGATGGGGTGGGGCGACTTGTCCGGGAGCCCGTTTACATTTTCTCCGAAAAAATACTGCCAAATGCGGCACCGTTCAAATCTTATTTCATATCTTTGCAACATCAAGAAAATCCATCTGTCAATCAACCCCCATCCCACCATGCGCAAATTCATTCTTATGCTCGCGCTCCTTGCCGGTGCCCTTGGCGCACAGGCCCAGCGCCCACTGCGCGTGCGCTTCAGCCAGCCCGCGCCAGAACCGGGTGAGTACCGTCCCGACCGTGCTGCCGACGCCCAGTGGGAACGCCGCTCCCTGCCCCTCGGCAACGGCAGCATCGGGGCGTCCGTCTTCGGCAGCGTCGCCACCGAGCGCCTCTCGCTCAACGAGATATCGCTCTGGAACGGCGGGCCGGGCACGAAGAAGGGCGCCGCCCACTATTGGGACGTCAACAAGCAGTCGGCTGGCGCCCTCAGGCAGATACGCGACGCCTTCGCCCACGGCGACACCGCGCAGGCGGCACGGCTCACCGCCGACAACATGAACGGCGTGGCGTCGTATGAGCGCGGCGACGAGGCCGAGTGGCGCTTCGGCAACTACACCACGCTGGGCGAGCTGCGTGTGGCCACGGGCCTCACGGGGTGCGACGCGGGCAGCTACAGCCGCACGCTGTCGCTCGACTCGGCCCTGACCAGGGTGGCGTTCACGTCGGGTGGCGTGCGCTACGTGCGCGAGGCGTTCTGCTCCCATCCCGACAATGTGCTTGTCATGCGCTTCACGGCCAACAAGAAAGGCCGGCAAAACCTCACCCTCAGATACCTGCCCACATGGGAGGGCTATGGCCCCACGGTGCGCGTCGAGGGCGATGAGCTGCTCTACCTGGGCGAGCTCTTCAACAACGGCATGAGGCTGGCGGTGCGCGTGGCCATGCGCCACAAGGGCGGACGCGTGGTGCGCGACGGCGAGCCCTACCTGCGGGTGGAGGGCGCCGACGAGGTGGAGTTCGTCCTCACGGCTGACACCGATTATAAGATGAACTTCGACCCCGACTTCTCCGACCCGAAGGCCTATGTGGGCGAAGACCCGTCACAGACCACGGCCGGCTGGCTGAAGGCTGCCAAGGGCATGGATTACAAGCGGCTGCTGGCGCGCCATCTCGCCGACTACCAGCCCATCTTCTCGCGCGTCGGCCTCGTGCTGGGCGACGATGCCCATGCCGCCGCGGCCCCATCCGTGGACAGCAAGACCACGCCCCAACGGCTCGCCGACTACCGCGAGGGCAAGGCCGACCCCTATCTCGAGGCGCTCTACTTCCAGTTTGGGCGATACCTGCTCATCGCCTCGTCGAGGGCGGGCAACCTGCCGGCCAACCTGCAGGGACTGTGGCTGGCCAATATGGATGCCCCATGGCATGCCGACTACCACAACAACATCAACATACAGATGAACTACTGGCCCGTGATGCAAGACGGGCTGCAGGAGTGTGCGCAGCCCTTTGTCGACTATGTGCGCTCGCTCATGAAGCCCGGTGCCGTCACCGCGCGCTCCTACTACGGCGCACGGGGCTGGACGGCCTCCATCTCGGCCAACCCCTTCGGCTTCACCGCACCCCTGCGCGACCGCGACATGTCGTGGAACCTGTCGCCCGTGGCCGGCCCGTGGCTGGCCGCACAGGTCTATGACCTCTACGCCTTCAGCCGCGACACGACATGGCTCCGACGGGAGGCATACCCCATCATCAGGGGTGCGGCGCTCTTCTGCCAGGACTTCCTCTGGCACAAGGCCGACGGGTCCTACACCGTGGCGCCCGGCACCTCGCCCGAGCATGGCACGGTCGACGACGGCGCGACGTTCTGCCAGGCCGTGGTGCGCGAGCTGCTCACCGATGCCGTGGAGGCCGCCACGACGCTCGGCGTGGACGCCGACGAGGCGTGCCAGTGGCAGGAGATCCTGCGCCACATGCCCCCATACCGCATAGGACGCTACGGCCAGCTCATGGAGTGGAGCCGCGACATCGACGACCCCACGGACGAGCACCGACATGTCAACCACCTCTTCGGACTGCACCCGGGACACACGGTCAGCTGGGCGCACACGCCCGATCTGGCTGAGGCCGCCAGGGTGGTGCTGGAGCATCGCGGCGATGGCGCCACGGGATGGAGCATGGGGTGGAAGCTCAACCTCTGGGCGCGGCTGCTCGACGGCAACCATGCCTACAAGCTCTACGGCAACCTGCTCAAGAACGGCACGGCCGACAACCTCTGGGACCTGCACCCGCCCTTCCAGATCGACGGCAACTTCGGCGGCACGGCGGGCGTCACGGAGATGCTGCTGCAGAGCCAGGACGGATGCGTCCATCTCCTGCCGGCCTTGCCCGACGCGTGGGCCGACGGACAGGTGAGGGGGCTGCGTGCCCGCGGCAACTTCGAGGTCGACATCACGTGGCGCGGCGGCATGCTCGCCGAGGCACGCATCCGCTCACATGGCGGAGCGCCCTGCCTCCTGCGCTATCGGCAGCAGACGCTCTCCGTCGCGCTGGAGAAAGGCCAGACGGCGGTCGTCCGCCTACAGGACGGCCGGTTGCAGGTCAAATGAGAACACACACTAACACCTGATACATGATGAAGAAAACCATTATCGCGGCGTGCTGCCTCTTGGCATCGCTTGCGCCGCATCGCGTCGCAGCGGCCAACGACAAGCCGTTTGTCATTCCCGAGCTCAAGGAGTGGAAGGGAGGCGAGGGCCTCCTGACCTTCGCCACGGCCGATGACCAGGTGGCCACGCTCAAGCCCTGCCTCGTCGTCAAGAAGGATGCCAACAGCGCCAAGGTGCTCGAGGTGGCCAGGATGCTGGCCAGCGACCTGAGGAAGTCGCTGGGCGTCGAGGCGATCCTGTCCCAGCGCAGCAAGGCGCAGGCCGGTGACATCTGTCTCGAGATCAAGAAGGACAAGGCCCTTGGCGATGAGGGATACACGCTCACCGTGACCGACCGCGTCACCATCACCGCACCCACGGCCAAGGGCCTCTACTGGGGCACGCGCACCCTCCTGCAGATGCTCGACCGCTCGAAGGGCAAGAGCCTGCCCAAGGGCACCGTGCGCGACTGGCCCGACTACAGTTACCGCGGTGCCTTCCTCGACGCGGGGCGCAAGTTCCTGCCCATGTCCATGCTGCGCGACTATGTGCGCATCCTCTCCTATTATAAGATGAACACCCTGCAGATCCACCTCAACGACAACGGCTTCAAGCAGTTCTTCGATGGGTCGTGGGACAAGACCTATGCCGCCTTCCGCATGGAGTGTGACACCTATCCCGGCCTCGCGGCCCGCGATGGCTACTACACCAAGCGTGAGTTCATACAGTTGCAGGAGCTCGCCGACAGCCTCGGCGTCAACATCATCCCGGAGATTGACATGCCGGCCCACGTACTGGCCTTCACGCACTACAAGCCCGAGATCGGCAGCGAGAAGTACGGCATGGACCACCTCGACCTCTTCAACCCCGAGACCTACACGTTCCTCGACGGCCTCTTCAAGGAGTATCTCGATGGTCCCAATCCCGTCTTCCGCGGCAAGTATGTGCACATAGGCACCGACGAGTATTCCAATGCCGACCCGGAGGTGGTCGAGAAGTTCCGCGCCCTGACCGACCGTTACATCCGCACCGTCGAGGGCTATGGCAAGAAGGCCAAGATATGGGGCTCGCTGACCCACGCCAAGGGCACGACGCCCGTCAAGGTGAAGGACGTGCTGATGGATCTCTGGAGCAACGGATATGCCGACCCCGACTCCATGGTGAGGCTGGGCTACGACGTGGTGTCCATCCCCGACGGCTATGTCTACATCGTGCCGAAGGCCGGCTACTACTACGACTACCTCAACAGCCAGTGGCTCTATGAGAACTGGACGCCTGCCAACGTCAACGGCAAGCAGTTCCCTGAGCGCCTCCCGCAGATCAAGGGCGGCTCGTTTGCCGTGTGGAACGACATCGTGGGCAACGGCATCACCGACCAGGACATCCACTACCGTTGCATGCCCGCCATCCGCACCATGGCCACGAAGATGTGGACGGCCTCGGCCACCAAGCTGCCCTGGGCCGACTTCGAGCGCCTGTCGCAGGATGTGCGCGAGGCGCCCGGCATCAACTATGCCGGTTACCATCCCGAGGGCAAGCTGCAGGTGGCCGAGGTGAAGCCCGGTGACACGATGCCCATCGACAACATCGGTTGGGACTATGAGGTGAGCTTCGACATCGAGGCGCTGCCCGAGGCGAAGGGCACCGTGCTCTTCACCGACGGCGCCACCACGTTCTATCTTGCCGACCCCGTGTCGGGCCTGATGGGCTACAGCCGCGACGGATACCTGCACCACTTCAACTACCAGTTCTATCCCGGCGAGAAGGCGCACGTCGCCATACGTGGCGACAGGGAGCGGACGACGCTGCTCATCAACGGCAAGGCTGTGGAGACGCTCGGCGTGAAGCAGCTGAGCTTCGGCCAGCGTGGCACGATGTACTACATCCGCACGCTGGTCTTCCCCCTCAAGCAGGCCGGACAGTTCCGCAGCCATGTCACCAACCTCTCGGCAGGGGCCGTGAAGTGACGAGTTACACCTACTTATTTATATAATCCATGCCATTTCTTCATACCGTAAAGGGCAAGACGCCCCGGTGGGGTGAGCGTTGCTTCCTTGCCGACAACGCCACCTTGGCGGGCGACATCATCCTTGGCGACGACTGCTCCGTGTGGTTTGGCGCCGTCATCCGGGCGGATGTCGACGCCGTGGTCATCGGCAACCGTGTCAACGTGCAAGACTGCGCCTGCATCCACCAGACCGCCGGAGCGCCCGTGGTGCTGGGCGACGACGTGTCGGTGGGACACGGCGCCGTGGTGCACGCCTGCACCGTGAGGCAGGGGGCGCTCATCGGCATGAACGCCGTGGTGCTCGACGGGGCCGTCATCGGCGACCATGCCATCGTCGCGGCGGGCGCCGTGGTGCTCGCCGGGACACGGGTGGGACCGTGCGAGGTATGGGCGGGCGTGCCGGCGCGCAGGGTGAAGACCACGCGGCCCGAGCAGGCTGCCGCCTACGCCGAACATTACATGTATATCAAGGAATGGTACAGACAACCATGAAGAAGAGAATACTCTTTGTGTGCCACGGCAACATCTGCCGTAGCCCGATGGCCGAATTCATGATGAAGAAACTCGTGAACGACGCCGGCCGTGAGGCCGATTTTGAGATAGACAGTGTGGCCACCTCGACCGAGGAGATCGGCAACGACATGTACCCGCCGGCACGCCGGTGCCTGCGGGGGCATGGCGTGCCCTTCGAGCGCCGCCGTGCCCGGCAGATCACGCAGGCCGACTATGACCACTATGACCGCATCTTCGTCATGGACCGCAACAACCTACGCTGGTTGCAGATGCTGGGCATCCGCGACGTGGACCACAAGGTGAGCCTGCTCATGTCGCTCGTCGGCGAGCAGCACGACGTGGCCGACCCGTGGTACACCGACAATTTCGAGAAGACTTACGAGGACATCCGCATGGCGTTGCCGCGACTGTTGGAGTGACGCATTGTTGCTACCAAAAGTGTGGAAATGAACATTTTAGCAACTTTGTAACAAGAAAATGTAGCGAAACGTTTGCTTCCTATAAAAAAAAACTATACTTTTGCCATTGTTAAAGTGCGGTGCGTGTCATCGCATAAAGAAATTAGGCTTATGAATCATGTAGTAAGGAGAGTAGTGTTGTTGTTGGCTTTTTGCATGCTGCACGTCGTGGCATGCCATGCCGACTGGTTCAAGGGCAAGGTGGTCAGCGCCGAGACGGGCGAGCCGCTCGCGGGTGCCAGCATCTACAGTGAGGTCAACCCTCAGCCCGGCTGGTCGATGAGAAGCTCAACCTCGGCCGACAGCACGGGCGCTTTCGTCATCGGCAGTGGCTGGGAAGGCCGCATCCTGTTCACCTTCAGCATGATCGGTTACAAGAAAGTCCGCAAGGTGGACTACACCTACGGCAATGACGTGAAAGACACCATCGACCTCGGAACCATCAAGTTGCCACCCACGGCGCTGATGTTGCAGGAGGTGCAGGTGACGGCCAAGATACCGCGCTTCACCATGTCGGGCGACACCATCGTCTTCAACCCCGAGGCTTTCAAGCTCAAGGATGGCGCGCGCCTCGATGAGCTCATCAAGAAACTGCCCGGCGTGGAGAACCGTGACGGCAAGCTCTACTGGAACAACAAGCCCATCCGCCTGATGATGAACGGCAAGGATCTCTTCGGAGGCGACCAGATCGTCAATGAGTTGCCGGCCGAGGTGGCGCAGAAGCTCAAGCTCTACAATCGCAAGTCGGAGCTGGCGCGACACACGGGCAAGGATGATGGCGAGGAGGACAACGTGCTCGACATACAGGTGAAGCCGGGCTTCCTCGACAAGTGGTATGGCGTCTTCGACGCCTTCTACCAGACGAAGGCCCGTTACCAGTTTGACCTGACGGCCAACAAGCTCAGCGACCACGACCCGCAGATGGTCTTCGCACAGGCCAACAACCGCAACCGATACATCGACAAGTCCATGCGCATGTCGATGGACAGCAACATCGACAACGACGGCAAGAGCCAGTATGGATCCTACAACTACCAGCACAACTGGCAGCCGAAGGGCACCGAGAACTTTTCCAACAACAGTGTGGACGTGAGCGCCAACCTGAGCCACCGCGACGGATGGGGCACCAGCTGGAGCTCCACCGAGACCTTCTTCCCCAATGAGGACCGCACGATGTCGCTGTCCAAGGCCTATCACAACAACCACACGCTCAGTCCGCGGCTGACGGGCAATCTCTTCGCCTATGCCGACTCGGTCAACTCCTTCCAGGTGAGCCTCGTCGCCGGATACGACAAGACGCGCGGCGTGAACAAGGACGAGAGCGCCTCCTACAGCTTCCAGCCCGACCAGTTCCAGTATTACCCGTTGGCCGAGGCCATGGGCGCCCAGCCAGGCGACGCGCTCTACGAGCATCTTGTGACGCGCAACCGCAACCACCAGACGCGTGACGGCCAGAACGGCAACCTCTCGCTCAAATACTCGTGGACGCATTTCCTGGGCAAGAAAGGGTCTGTCTATGTCAGCGGAAACACGGCGGCGAGCGGTGAGAACAACGACACATACAACAACCGCGAGCTGGAGTACCTGCGCGAGGGACGGCAGGAGTACCAGTGGCAACATCTCGACTACAAGCAGCACTCGCTGCAGTCGACCCTGGGCGCCGCGTTCAACTACTGGCCGACCAAGACGCTTTTCTTCAACGTGAGCGACAATGTGACCTATGGCCGCAACCGATCAAGGCGCAACGTCGCTGCCGACACCTACGCGGCGAAGACGGATGACGGAGCGGCCACCACGCCCGACGCCGCCAACCACATGGACGCCACCGTCAACTCCTGGACCAACCAGCTCACGCTGAAGTCGACCATCTCGCCCAACAAGCAAGTCATGATCATGCCCAGGTTTGATTGGACGGCGCGCCACGAGAACGCCGACTACCAATACGGGCAGCTCGACACCACGGCCGTGCGCAACAGCCACACGCTCGCCCCGGCGCTCATGCTGAAGTGGAAGCTCAACCGCAAGCGCAGCATGGACCTGCAGTTTGTCTACAACACCACGGTGCCCGAGCTGGTCAGCACCTTCGGCTATCGCAACACCATCGACCCGCTCAACATCGAAACGGGCAACACACACCTCAGCAACACACACAGCCACACCACCACCTTCGGCTACCACCGCATGTGGCTCCGCAAGCAGATCGTGCTGGGCCTTACGGCCTCCTACACCAAGAACATCAACCCGATCGGATCCCTCTTCAGCTACAACAGCCTCTCGGGCGTCTACACCTCGAAGCCGGTCAACGTGAAGGGCGGAGACCAATGGAAGGTCAGCGTCAACTATGACCAGGGCATCGGCGTGGACTTCCGACTGATGGACAAGCTCGACCTCACGTCCTCGCAGGCCTATGGCTATCTCACGCTTCTCGACAGCAATGAGATGCCCGCGCTGAACCATCAGAAGCGCTTTGGCCTGAACAACAACCTTGAGTTCTCCTATTCGGTGGAGAAGGTGGAGCTGACGCTTTACGACAGGCTGGAGTGGAACCGCTACCGCTACGACGCGTCGGCCTACGACAGCCATCCGCTCACCAACAGGGTGGGCATGTACGGCAGCATCACGCTTGGCAACTTCGAATTCTGGTTCAACGTCTACGACAAGTTCCGCGCGGGCTACCAGACCACGGCCATGAACGGCCACCGCATCCTGGCCAACGCCTACGTTCAGTACAGTTTCTGCAAGAACAAGTGCAGCCTGATGCTCTATGGCCAGGACCTCTTCAACAAGGATGTCGAATACGCAAGCGATTACACGTCCTACCAGCGCTCCGAGTCGTCGTCCGACTACATGCACCACTATGCCTACCTGAAGTTCAGCTATCGCTTCGACGCCAAGGAGAGCAAGAGCAAGAAGAAATAAGTGCAGGGCTATAACTTGCAAAATATAAAAAACATATTCACAACAACTTAAGTCGTGAAATTTAGCAAAAGTCATGTCCGAAAAATATTCGGATTTTGAACACCCTCTGCCCCTGTAAGGGGCGCATAGTTCATCTGTCAATTTAATTATGCGCCCCCTACAGGGGCACTGCTAAAACACAACGTCTCAGACGTAGGGGCGAGCCCCTACGCTATATTATGCCGCCCCTACGGGGCTATGGGGCTGGTGTTCAAAAACAGTTTCAAAATCCAACACAATTCCGTCGCAGAATATTGTGGTTCTCGTATTTGTAGTTCTTGCGATTTTGTAGTTCTTGTGGATTTCGTATTTATAGACTTCCGCTCGTGGTAGGTCCCCGAAGGGGGCCAACTGTGCATAACCGCGGGTGACCAACGGGAACCTGCGGTTTCCAAATGGTGTCGGGACCGGCGTCCTCGAAGAGGGCGAAATTTG
>CAVBFJ010000024.1:0-40564 GCA_963594895.1 bacterium
AACTGAAGCAAATGCTTCCCTATTATTATCAAAAAACTCGCGAGTGAAGAACTTGCGAGTTTTTTGATAGGCAAGGCGTCCGTTTTCGGATGGTTACATTTCTACTGCTAACCTTCAGTCATGGTTAGCTTGGGATTCCTGCCTCTTTGCGTGCAGGTCTACGAGCAAGACGGCTGTTTCTGGCTCCTGCTTGGGAGCGTCTTTGGGCTTCCATGCCACGATGAAACGTATGGTGGCATAGTCGGCGCAATAGCCCCGCGCTTCCCATTCTTGCAGTCTTTTTTGCATGTCTTTCGACAACTTGGCCACCGCATTGTTTGTGGCCGTGAAAAGATAGTTGCTTCTATATGACAGGCGATTGCCGCTCTGCAGGGCCAAGATCTGTTGTTTGTGGTCCTTGAAGAAACCGAGATGGACATCTCGATGGGTCAGTTGGAACACGAGCTCGTTGGGAAAGTCATAGTGGGAGGTGTCACACAAGCGCTCCGTGGCGTGCATGTGACTGAACAAGTGACTGTCGGTGTGCACGACCAGGCTGCGCTTAGCGCGTGTGATGCCAACATAGAGGTGTCGTGCCACCGACTCGGTGATGAGATCAGGTTCTGTGAAGAGCAAGAACACATGGTCAAACTCTCTGCCCTTGGCCTTATGGATGGTCGACACGATGACCTCATTCTCAGCGGCTGCGCAGAAGTCTTCCACAGACGACTCGAAGATGAAATCCCAAAAGTCATTGTAGTATTTGGCGGGGTTTGTCTGCTCAAACAGTTGCCAGCATCGCTTGAGATAAGGAAGTGCCATGCTTGTCTTGTATCTCTCAGTGGTGTACCGTTTGGCCTCGTCCCATAGCGTGTCGGGGATGGTGGGTGCCTTTTGCCGTTGCAAAAGGTATTTTAGGAAGTGGCGTGTCTCGGCGACATTGCAGAAGCGCAGTCCGCCCATCGACTGGATGAGTTTGCTGCTGATGCCATGCTTGTTGAGCAAGGCCACCATGATGGCCGCCTCCCTGTTAGTCTGGGTCAACACGCATGTGGAGCCTTTCCCCCGTCGTTTCACGTCCTCCAATAAGGGGAGGTAGAGGGTGTTTTGTTCTTGTACTCCCGTGTTGTCCGCACTGTTTGCCACAGGGTGGAACACCACCTTTACCTGTCCGCCCTCTTGCCTAACAGCCGTGAGCGGCGTTTTCTTGATGCGATTGTTGAGGAGTTTTGCCCAATCGTTTGCGGCCGCCACGATGTCGGGTGCGCTGCGGTAGTTGTCGGTCATCTCAATGAGCCGAGCGCCGGGCCGGGCGCTCAGTTGCCGCATGTATCGAGCGTCGGAACCTCGAAACTCATAGATGTTTTGGTCGTCGTCGCCGACGGCAATGACCCGCATGTTGTCGTTGGCTTCCATCAGCGCCAGCACGAGCGCATATTCGTCAACGTCCATGTCTTGCGCCTCGTCAATGACCAGTACTGTCTTCTTGATCTTGTTGGCCTCCACCTCGCCCTGTGCTATCAGGTGGGCTGCCGTGCCCACCACGTGGTCGGCATCCTCGATGTTGCCCAATCGCCCCAACAGGTCGAAGCAATAGGAGTGGAAGGTCTTGATCTCCACGAAGTGGGCCGCATTGCCGATGAGTGCGATGAGCCGTTGCTTGAACTCTGTGGCCGCCGCTCGTGAGAAGGTGAGCATGAGGAGTTGCTCGTGCTTCACGTCTTCCAGCAGGAGCATCGAGGCTAGCTTGTGGACCAGCACCCTTGTCTTGCCGCTGCCGGGGCCTGCTGCCACCACGATGCAGTGCGACTCCTTGTCACTGATGATCTCCATCTGCCGTTCCGAGAGCGTTCCGAAGAGCTTTCGGTAGTGGGCTGGCGTGATGTTGCGCTCGATCTCCCGTTCCCGTTCGCCTTGGAAATGCTTCTTCATGAAGCGTTGGTAGTCCATTTGGAAGTAGTCTTTCACAAACTGGAGGGCGGCGTCGTAGTCCTTCACCATCAGGTTGGCGTATTCGCCGACGATGTGTATTTGCTGGATTTTCTGCTTGTAGAACTCGTTGAGTGTGCGGTAGTCGTCTTGCTTGTAGCGCAGCCTGTTATCTTTCAGGCGTCGTATGTCCATGGCATTGTAGAGCACCAGGAAGCCTCCCTCGAGCTTGAGTGCGCCAATTTTGGAGAGATAGAGCAAGGCCTCTTCCACCTCTTCGAGCGTCACATCGTCTGTGAGGCCGAAGAGCTGCAGCCCGTTGCGTTTCATTTCGTTGACCAGTTCCACGACCGAGAACTGCACGTTGCCTCCCTTGGCCTCTACCCCCTCGGTTTCGTTGTTGCGGGGTGGTGTGGCGGCCGCCTCCTGCTCGGCCAGCCTGTAGAGCCAACTGATGGTAAACTGACAGATGGCCATCCGTCGTTCATAGCGTCTGAGGGCCGTGTCCAGGCTGGCGCTGCGCCGGATGACGACGTTGTGCGCTCCACTCTCGGTCTTTCGGGTGTAGCCTTTCACCATCAGGAAGTAGAGCAGTGTCCGGATGTTCTTCTCCGTGGCGGTTGATATGCCGTCCTTGATGGCGTTGTCGTTGAGTTGCTTGTAGGACAGGCATGTGCTCTCTTCGGGGATGTGCTCGATGACATATCTCTCGAGCTTGCCAAACCGTTCAAGTGTGGTTTGCGTCTTCCGTTCGTTGCCGCCCAGGTCTTTCAGATGTGCCGACATGTCCCTTGTGTCGGCCAGTATGCCGTCTTGCCTCATGCGCTGCACGACGGAGATGACAGTCTGCTTGCTGAGACCGAGGATGTCGGCCAGGTAGTCGACGCGCGACTCAGCCTCGGCGTTGCGCGCCTTGGCAGTGTGCTTTTGCGAGATGAGCGACTTGATGATGCGCGCAGCCTCTTCCGTCTCGTCGTCGGAGAAGAGGGGTGAACTGTTGAGGCGCTTTCGGGCTTCGTCCATGTTGTTCACGGTGATGCCTGTGGCGTAGACGTGTGGCACGTTGTTGCCACGCGCCACATACCCGCTCTGCTCCAGCGTGGCGATGGCCGTGCGCACCCGTGTCTCGATGTCGGACACCGAATCGTCCCATCCTGCGCGTCGCGCAATCTCCAGGGCTGAGCAGCACACGCGTGGCCTGGCCTTCGTGAGGTCCTTGATGGCGCGCCACACCTGTTGGATCTCGCTGATGCTTAGCTTGGTCTGGTTGAGCAAGATGAAGTGCTTGTCAAGGTCGTTGTCGCCATAGAGCACATAGCAGCGCGCATGGATGTGTGGATCGCGCCCGGCGCGTCCGGCCTCTTGCACATAGTTCTCCAGCGAGTCGGAGATGTCGTAGTGGACCACCAGTCCCACATCGCTCTTGTCCACTCCCATGCCGAAGGCGGACGTGGCCACGATGATGTCGATGTTGCCGCTCATGAAGGCGTCTTGGTTCTGCGTCTTCTCCTCCGCCGACATCTTGCCGTAGTAGGGTAGGGCGGGCAGCCCGTCGCGCGTCAGACGCTCGGCCAACTGTCGTGACCGCTTGGTGCGCGACACGTAGATGATGGTGGGGCATGCGGCCTCGATGACCAGCGAACGCAGTCGGGCGTACTTGTCTTCATCCGTGTCGACATGTATGACCGAGTAGCGCAGGTTGGTGCGTGTGGCCTTCGAGGCAAAGAGCTCGAGGTCGATGTCAAGCCAGTGCTTGAAGTAGTCGCAGATGTCCTGTATCACCTTTTGCTTGGCCGTGGCCGTGAAGCACGACACACGAACCCGTTCCTGCCCGCCCTTTTGTTCCTGGTACTCGCGGATAAACTTGCCGATGTAAAGGTAGTCAACCCGGAAGTCTTGTCCCCATGCGGAGAAGCAGTGAGCCTCGTCGATGACAAACCGTACCACATGGCGGCCCAGTAGGATGCGCTCGATGGTCTTGGAGCGCAGCATCTCAGGGGCAATGTAGAGGAGAGAGGCTTCGCCGCTGGCCACGCGTTCGATGGCGTCGGCCCGCTCGATGGGGTTGAGCAGTCCGTTGATGGTCACGGCGTCGGTGATGCCCCGGTTGGAGAGGTTGTCCACCTGGTCCTTCATGAGCGACTGCAGGGGAGAGATGACCACGGTGAGGCCGTGACAGGCGTTGCCGTCCATCAGGGCGGGCAGCTGAAAGGTGAGCGACTTGCCTCCCCCCGTTGGGAACACGGCCAGCAACGACCGCCCGCTGACGGCGGCCTGGACGGCGTGCTCCTGCAGGGGCTCGCCGTCGTAGGTGCGGAATGCGTCGTAGCCAAAGAACTTGTGAAGATGGTGCAGGGCGTCGTGTGCCTGGTTGCAATAGCTGCAACCCTGTCTACACGCCACGTGGCGAAGGAGATAGATGATGTGTTCCACCTCCGGATAATGGTGGAGCACCCAGCCGGGCGTGGCCGAGTGGCGGTCGCCTGTGGCGATGAGCGCCAGGGCGTAAGCCAGTGCCACTGGCTGCTGGGCAGTGAGTGAGGCCACGTTGGCATGGCTGCAGATGCGTCCCTCAAACTCGGTGAAGATGATGCTCGCCAGCTGGTGGGGCTCGGTGGACGTCGGACGGGCGCCCATCATTTGGAGGAAACCCTCAAACTCGGGCGTGTCGCCTAGTAGGCCGGAGTAGATGGTCTGCAGGCGCTCGGGCAGGGTGCGCCACCGTGACATCTCGTCGAACAGCAGTTGCCGTGCCTTCTCGCAGTCGTTCACGGGATTGTTCAGTTGGTCGGTCAGCAACTTGTCGTCTTTCACCAGCCTATGATAGGGCCGCTCGGGAAAGAGTAGTGGCGACAGGTAGAGTGTGTCCACCCACAGCCATGGCCCCTTGCTCGCTGAGGTGTTCCTGCGCTTGCCGTCGCCCTGTGCTTGGGCTGGGGTGTGACCAAGGTAGTGGGCGTCGTGGTGTATGATGTTGTGGCCGCAGACATAATCGACGCCTGCCAGAAAGTCGGCCAGGGCCTGCTGGTCGCTACCGTGGAAGGTGGCGCCGTCATGGCGCAAGGCGCCGATGTCGTGCACCTTGTGGTCGCGCAGACTCACCTCCACGTCGACAAAAGCATACTTGGAGGCGTCGCGCGTCAGGGGCGTCGCACCTTGTGACGACTTGCGGCCAAAGATGAGGTCGATGAGTGACATGGCGTGTGGTATGGGTAATAGGTTGATGGCAAGCGGCGCATCGCTGCAAAAATAATGTTTTCTGATGAAATCAAGAAACAAATGGGCGTTTTTCTGCTTGGCAGGCAAAAACCAGTGTGAATGTGTGGACGAGAAGCCATGTGTTTGGCCAATAGTTTGTACTTTTGCAGAAAGTAGGCGATGCCTCGAAGTTTGCGGGCGAACCCACAGGGCCACATGGAGGCGTGGCCTGCCTGAAAGAAAAGACAACCGATGGACAAGTTTTCTCCCCAACAACGAAGCAAGATCATGGCCGCCATCCGCTCAGGTGGCACACGGCCGGAGGTGGTGGTGCGCCACTATCTCTGGCGCCAAGGGTTCCGCTACCGGGTCAACCACCGGCGCCTGCCAGGCCACCCCGACATCGTGTTGAGAAAGTATCGCACGTGTATCTTTGTCAATGGATGTTTCTGGCATGGCCACGACTGTGGCGCCTTCCGCTTGCCCAAGACGCACACCGCCTTTTGGCAAACGAAGATAGCGCGCAACAAGCGTCGCGACAAGGAAGTGCAACGGCAGTTGGCCGCCATGGGCTGGCACTGCATCACGGTGTGGGAATGTCAGTTGGACAAGGCCACTAGGGAACAGACGTTGTCATCGCTGGCTTTCACGCTCAATCGGCTCTATCTTGTCGACCACGCCATGCGCTACCCCTCGCTGGAGGAGGAAGAGGACATGGGCATGGCTGCCGAGCCCGACTTGAGCCGCAAGGCTGAAAAGAGATTGTAGGGGTCGGCCACGCACCCAAAGGTGTTTTGCGCATAACATGCAGATTGTGAAATGTTTGCCTAAAAAGGAGCAACTGGAGCGGTGCCGCGGATGCTTAAGGGGGGGCGCTGGCCCTGTGGCGTCTCGTATTTACTTTCAAATTCTTGAATAAAGTCAAAAATGTGATGGTGTCCCATTTTTGCAACACTTTTTTCATTGCGGGAACGTAAATAGTCATTACTTTTGCAAATATTAAGGGAAATTATATAATTTCCACACGGATATTGTGCGCTTCTTGAAACTAACAAGTTGGATTTGCACGCATTGGGGGGACTACGAACTTATTGCGTTTTGCATTATTTTTCATTAATGATGACACTCGGATGAAGAAGGTGTGTGCCATGTTTTTTCGCAAATTGGTAGGGCTGGTCAAGGTGGATCATCTCTGTGTCACCCTATTGGTGTTGCTGATGGGGTGGCTGTTGACCTTCGCCTCAATCAACCTCACTGTGTTCGATCCCGTCAAGAAAGCTTTTGCAGACTTCTCCATGACCGACATCTTCTACGAGATACAGAACAGCAGTGGTGTGAAGGAGTTTAATAAGGACATCGTCTTGGTTGACATGACAGAGCTTTATGACCGGCGCGAGATAGCCCAGTGCATTCGTGACATAGCCCATTGCCAGCCCAAGGTGTTTGTGATAGACCTCATCTTCGAGCGTCCCAGTTATGACGAGGAGGAGAACGAAAGTCTCATCAACGCCATGGCAGAGATAAAGAACGGCGTCGTGTCGTGCAAGCTGATCAATTATGACAGTGAGCATGACTGCTTCAGGGGGGCGCGCCGTTCCTTTTTCGAAGAAATTGGGGGGGGTAATTTCAGTTGGGGTTTCAGCAATGTCATTTCTGGTGAAGGCTATGGCTGCATACGCAAGTATTCGCAGAATGAGCGTCTCATGGGCGCCACGGTCTATTCGTTACCTTACCTGACAGTGTGCCGCTACACGGGAACGCGCCCGACAGAGCAAACACCCAAGCAACGCAACATCGAATATTCGCACACCGACTTCTTCACGATCTCGCATCGTGACGTGGCGAAGTTCAGCCACGTCATCAAGGGTAAGATAGTGGTGCTCGGCACCATCAATGAGGAAGCCGACACCCATATCACTCCGCTCGGCAAGATGCCGGGCATGAAGATACAGGCGTATGCTATGCTCTCAAGCATGGCGCACCACAGTGTGTGTTCCGCCAGCGGTGTCTTCTGCTTCTTGCTGACCTTCCTGCTGTGTTACCTGTCAGCTTGGGTGGGGGCGTGGCTGACGCGCCGCTATCGTGACACTTACATCTACTGGATTAAGTTGTACTACTTTGTCTTGACCGCCGTCCTGGTGGGCGTCAGCTTTTGGCTCTTCACTCGCTTCAACTATTACGTCAGCCTGCTGCTTCCCTTGGTGGGCTTGGCGCTGGTGGAGACGGCGCGATTGCAGTACAGGTGGATCGTCACGATGATGGCGAAGCACACTCGTTTGAAATTCATCAAAAAGTCAATATATTATGTCAAACCATAAGTTCACACTCGTGCTGTTGGTGGCCCTGTTGTCTTTGCGAGTCACTGCAATTCCTGTCAAGGATGAGGGGAAGGCCCTTTTGGCCCATGCCGACTCGCTCTACCGGCTTGGACACTTTGACAAGGCGGTGCCCGTCTACCAGCAAGCGGCCCTGTTGGGCAATGCAGAAGCCCAGTTTGACCTGGGCTACGCTTATTATAAAGGTGAGGGGACCGAACGCGACTACACGACGGCGGCCATGTGGTTCAAGCGCTCGGCAAGGCAGCAGTTTGCCAAGGCACAATATAATTTGGCCTATTGCTATATGAACGGACGTGGCGTGCCGCGCGATTATGACAAGGCGTCCAACTTGCTGCATCGCTCGGCCGAGAATAATTACCAACGGGCGCAGCAGACCTTGGCCGACTGTTATGCCAAGGGCATCCTTGTCGAGCAAGACGAGGGTGAAAGCCGGCGATGGCAAGAGCGCGCCGATGCCAACAAGGGCGATAGACCCGCTGTTGCGGCCATGCCAGAGACACCTGCAGAGACGGTTGCCGGCAAGCCGCAGGGCGCAAAGGAAAAGAAGGAGGCCTTGAAAGGCGAATATTCTGTGGAGGTCACGTTGCCCGATGAGGGGGCTGCGGCTCCTGTCAGTGACACGCCGGGAAAGGAGGAGAAAGGAGAACTGCCCAAACCGACTGCCCTTGACGCCCCAAAGCCAAACATCATCCTGGGCCCCAAGCAGATGAAGGCAACGCAGCAGCCTCAGACGATGGCGAAACAGACGGCGGCCGCGCCCGTCCTCCGCATCTTGTATCCAGAAGACCAGTCGATGTTCCACACTGACCAGGTGAAGGTGAAATACCAACTCATCGCAGGCAAGGCGGCCGACAGCACACGTGTCGTAGTGACGGTGGACGGACAACGACAACCACAGACGCGTGCCGTGCGAGCAGCCAACACCATCGACGTGGACCTGCCGCATCACGACTGCACCCTGATGATGTATGCGCAGAACAAGTATGGCAACAGTGAGCCTTCCACCATACGCCTCATCCGAGAGGCCTCCGCATACGAGCTGCCCAAGCTCTTCGCTGTGGTCATTGGCGTGGGCGAATACCAAGACCCCAAGTTGCCCAAGTTGAAGCTTGCCGCCAAGGACGCACAGGACTTTGCGCGCATCATCGCCACCAAGAAAGGTATGCCCTACGAGGACGTGCAGGTGAAAGTGCTCTGCGACGGTGAGGCCACGCGCGCTGACATCTTCGAGGCCATGGAATGGCTCAAGCAGGAGGCCTCACCCAGTGACGTGAGCGTCTTCTTCTATGCGGGCCATGGCCTGCGCGATGAGAAGGACCGTTACTTCTTCATCCCCTACGGATGCAGCTCCGACAAGCTCTATGATTGCTTCTCGGCCTCCGACTTCCGTAACGAGGCTGAAGACATCAACGGCAAGTTCATTGCCTTTGTCGACGCATGCTATTCGGGAGGCCTCCTTGGAGGGACGCGCTCAGCGGCAACCGCCCATTTCATAGAGCAGCTGAAACGCTCGAAGAATGGCATGCTGCTCTATGCCTCCAGCTCGAGCGACACCAAGTCGCAGGAGGATGAGACTTGGGGCAATGGAGCTTTCACCAAGGCCCTGCTCGAGGCGTTCAACGGTGCGGCGCGCGAGGAGCACAGCGAAGGGCTGTCTACGCAAGAGCTGGAGCATTACTTGTATAAGGAGGTGCGCAAGACCACCAACTATAAGCAGACGCCCATCTTCATCAATCCCAGTGGAATAGAACATTTCAATCTTTTCAACTATGAGAAATAGGTACTTTAACAAGAGAACCCTTCGCGTGTTGTCGTTGGCGGCATGCTTGGCGCTGGCCTCGGCGGAAGTCATGGCGCAGAAATACGTGGTCTACTCGGTGGTGGGTAAAGCCTACGTGCAGCGAGGTGAGAAATATGAGCCGCTGACCGCACGCAGGTATGTCACGCCGAAGACCCGCTTGAAGATAACGGATGAGAGCGCGGTCACCGTCATAGACGAGGCTAAGCAGAAGATGTTCTCCTTCACGCGAATAGGGGAGAACACGGTGGGGAGTCTTGTGGCCCTCTCGGCTAATCGCACCAAGAACCTGACGAGACAATACATGGGCTTCCTGGTCAAGCAACTGTTCGCCAGTGGCAGCAAGAAAATGGTTCACCCGGATGCCTATATGCAGGTGACGGGCACCAGTTACCGAGCTGAGGCGACCGACTCGCTCATGGCGGCGCGCATCGTGAGGATAGCCGCTGAGGGCACAGCGCCGGAAGGCTCCACGGAGCAGCAATTGTTCAGCCCCGCCAATCTCATGGCTTCAGACATGGACGTGCAACTGGAGTTGGTCGACATGCAGACGGGGCGGCTTCTTGAAAACTCCGTTGGCCCTAACACGGCGTGCTATGTGCGTGTGAGGAACAACACTACAGAGACCTTATACGTCAATGTGCTGAATATAGACGCACATGGAAACAAGTACCTGGTGCTGCCCATGGACGAAGACGCCACTTGCGCCAACCTGCTCGTTCCGGCCAAGGCCACGGTGGGCTTTAAGGCGGACCCGTTTATTACCTCCGACAGTCCGTCAGTTGACTCCTTCGTGCTGATAGCCACGGAATCCCCGGTCAATTTCAGCATTCTCATGAACGACATCACATCAGGACACGCTGACGGAACGGGTGTCAAGGTGGGCGTGGCACGCGCTAGCCTTAATACGAAACAGTGACTTTACCTTATATAATATGATATGTTGTATGAAAAATAAGACAAGGATGAATGTGCTTATGGCCGTCATGCTCTTGCCGCTGTCCGCAATGGACGCACCACGGGTGCAGGTCAAGCAACCTGTGGCGCAAAAGGTGATGGCCGACAAGGCGGAGGCTGACCGCCAGGTGTTTCAGCAATTGGCCAACTACAAGGGCGGGCAACTCATCATGCGCCCGCTGATTGTGGCTGACAGCTTGCTCTCGCCCACAAGAGAACAAGGCGTCAAGGTGCTGCGGGGTACCGCTTTCCAGGTGGAGACGTTGAGGTCGGACATTTACATCGATGCCGCCATGCAAAAGCCAATCTTCAGCAAGAGATACCCCATGGAGAGTGCGGTCAACCTGCTCATGAACGTCTTGGCGGACAACCAACACACACTGCATGTCACACAACACATGTATGGAAATGTCAAAAAGACCATAACCCTGCCCATGAGGGCTATCTACCAGGTGCTGGCAGCAGACAGGAGCGTCTTCTGTAATGTCACCAAGATAGACAAGGACGGCATGGAGGCAGACCTGGTGATGTACCATAAAGGGCGCAACAACATTCACCTCTTCACGTTGCGCATAGACATGGATGAGCTGTTTAAGGCTGACGGAAAGTTCACGGCCCAGCTCTATGCCAACATTCCCCAAGATAACATAAAATCGATTTTTAGCACGAAAGATAAGAAAAAGAGAAAATGAAGAGACAGACTATCATTCGCATGGCGACAAGCGTGGCTTTTCTTTTTGTGGCTGTCGTAAGTGCGATTGCTGACACGTCGTTCAAGATTACAGAAGGCGTGGTGGATGAGAAAGTGAAAGATGCGATGGAAACCAACGTCACGGCGCTGATCGAGGCTTTTCGTGAAGCTGCCGAGAAAGGAGAAAAAAACATTCGGCTGTCGAAAGACAACGCGACGAAAGGAGCCATTGACGAGGTCAAGGAAATGTGGAGAAGCAGCGCCATGAGTTGCCCACCCATAAACTTGAGTTGCCGATGCCTGAAGACGAAGGACGGCTACCAGGTGAGAGGAATACCCGTGGACATGGTGGAGGCCGACGAGGACGAAGCCCGACAGGAGCTGACCATCAGCTTCGACCCGCAGGGACTCATCACCAATGTGGCCATTGCCATAGAGATGAACCGATATGAAGAGCTGATGGCCGAGAAAGAGTCGGAGCTGGACTATGCAAGGCGGCAAATCATAGTGGACTTCATAGAGAACTTTCGCACGGCATACAACCGAAAGGACAACGCCTTGCTCAACAGCGTGTTCAGTGACAGGGCGCTCATCATCACGGGAAGGGTGGTGAAAGAAAAGCCCAACAGTGACATGACCAAGATGACGCTGACAAACAACAAGGTGGTATACATCAAACAGACCAAACAGGAGTATCTCTCCAAGTTGGCACAGGTCTTCAAAACCGTGAAGTACATCAATGTGAAGTTCTCTGATATCGAGATAACGGAGCATCCCAAGTACGACAACATCTACGGAGTGACATTGAAGCAATTGTGGAAGACAAACAGATACCAAGACGAGGGATACCTCTTCCTCATGGTGGACTTCCGAGACACAGACAATCCGCTCATACAAGTGCGCACTTGGCAACCATACAAGGATATGGCGGGTAACATCGTCACAAAGAAAAAGGACGTGTTCCACCTGGGTTCTTTCCGCATAGTGCGCTGACAACGACACTTGATATAAGAACGTGTGGGGAAATAACATGCCAAGACAATCACATATATAAAGAATATCATAACAAATTTGAAAATGATGAAACATCTCTTTCTTATTGCAGTGGCCTGCCTCATGGCGTCTTTTGCCTCTGCGCAAAACGTGTTGGAAGTGACCGACGTGTCGCAGCCCAACGATGTGTATTCGAGCGAAGACGGCAAGGCGGTTGTTGTCGTGAAGTGTAACAAGACGATTCCACTCTCGTTTGAGTCGACGATGGATAAGTCGGCAGAGCCCTACAACACGCAGATTGATGGGAACGACTCCATCTATTACATAGAATTCTCAACGGGTACGCGCTATCGGGGACGCCAGCTCTCCATCAAGTCGCCGGGATATAATGTCGTGACTGTGGAATTGGATGACCTCAAGCCAAAACAGGTGGTGACACTCATGGCCATCGATCCCAACAGCATGGTGGATGCGGGATGCTACCGTGGACACCGCAACAAGGGTATGGAAGAGTTGAAGAACATGAACTACAATGAGGCGCGCATGCAGTTTGATGTGGCAACTGAATGTAGTGACGTGGATTCGGCGGAAAACAATGCCAACCTGGCTTTGGTGGATACGATACTCTTCTATCGTGACAAGGCTGAGATGGCGTACAAAATGCACAAATACTATGAGGCCGGCACTTACTATAAGAAGGTGTCTGTGCTCAACCCATACGACTCGTATGCCAATGACCGACAGGGAGAATGTTCGGTGAAGTACGTGGACGAGTGCAATGTGACGATGGAGCAGGCGCAATACTATGATGAGGAAAAGCAATATGATCAGGCGTTGCCCCTTTATCGGAAGGTCATGGAAAGCGACTGCCCGTCCAAGTTGTTGGCGCAACAACAGATTAACCGCATAGAGCTATTGCTTAACCAGCGCAAGAACCATTCGCGCGTGTTCACCTACGAGTACACCAAGGACACGCCCATCGGCTTCTCGTATGGCAAGTACAATATGCACAAGGTGGGTGGCTTCTTTGGCATGAGCCTCAACAAAAATGTCTTTGACATGATGCGCAATGACTGTGGGGTGGGCGACATGCCTGAGGCGAACATAAGCTTCGGATGGACCATCAAGATAGCAAGCCCCGTCTGGATATTCTTCGGTCCGGGTGCTACGTTCAAGTGTTACTATGGCGATTACAAGCCCAATGGCTTGGACGAGAAGGTCTATCCAGGCAAGGACGGCTTCCCCATTGACCCTGACCACAAGCTGGTCGTCGGGGACAGCCAAAAGGAAGGTAGTGTTTACACAAACGATGACAGCAAGATTAACCTGGGGTGGGCCATATCGCCTGTGGTGGGCGTCGCGGTGAAGTATTCGTATTTTGCCTTGCGATTCTCTTACCAGTATCGTTTTGCCATGGATACAAAACTGAAAGACTTTATTGGGCAACAACGGTTGTCGATAGGTGTGGGTGTGAGTTTCTAACTTAAAAGGACGGCGTGGAACACGCCGGGATGCCAAAGCAAGGAATGTATCATGGTAAATATAGGACAAATCATAAAAGAAGAGCTGGAACGGCAAGGACACTCTGTGGGCTGGCTGGCTAAACAGTTGGGGAGAAGCCGTTCTGTCGTCTATCGGTTTGTTGCGAATAATAGCCTGGACACAGAGGTCCTGGCTAACATTTCGAGAATCTTGCACCGTGACTTCTTCAAGGATTTGTCAGATGACATTGCCAGGCACATGGATAAAGAAGGAAAACACTGACTCTGAATGTTTTGGATGAAACATCGGGACACCGTTGAGTTCATCCCCCCCCTTGAGTGCTCCGCCACTCCATGCGTCCGCAGAAATGATGTGCGAGCGCATGGAAGGGCGGGGTTTGCGTTAGAAGGCTGTGGGTGGTCAGTCAAGTGAAAATGGGACGGAAATGCTTGCGGGATGAATAAAAGGTTAAAACATCTAAAATATAGTGGTCCACCTTTTTATATTATAGAGAAAGTTGTTACCTTTG
This sequence comes from bacterium, assembly GCA_963594895.1. Classification (GTDB taxonomy): domain Bacteria; phylum Bacteroidota; class Bacteroidia; order Bacteroidales; family Bacteroidaceae; genus Prevotella. The sequence goes on from CAVBFJ010000024.1 coordinate 13,896, forward strand.
TAACCCAAAACGTATTAATAGCGTGAAAATAGTAAAAGTGCTTAATGCCCTTGAACAATTCGCGCCTCTGCCACTGCAAGAAGACTTTGATAATGCCGGCTTGCAGATCGGATTAACAGAGGCGGAAGTCTCAGGGGCTTTATTGTGTCTTGACGTTACTGAGGACATCGTTGACGAGGCTATTGCATTGGGATGCAATCTTGTAGTGTCGCATCATCCGCTGATCTTCCGAAAGTTGAGGCGCATCACGGGTGAGGACCTAGTGCAGCGTACGGTGATAAAGGCCATCCAAAACAACATCTGCATCGTCTCCATGCACACCAACATGGACAGTGCGCGAGGCGGCGTGAACTATAAGATTGCTGAGAAGATGGGACTTGGCCAACTGCGTTTCTTCGGCAAGCAACAGACCGTGGACGGCGTGGATGGTGGCGAAGGTGTCATCGGAGAAATGCCCACTCCAATGGCGGCCGACGACTTGGTTGTCATGTTGAAGCGCACGTTCGATGTGGAATGTGTCATGGCCAACCAACTGTTGCGCCGACCCATACGCAAGGTGGCTCTCTGTGGCGGGGCGGGGGATTTCCTGCTCGATGAGGCCATCCAGCAAGGTGCCGATGCTTTTGTGACGGGAGAGATGCACTATCATCAGTATTTTGGTCATGAACAGCAGATTCAAATCGCCGTCATTGGCCATTACCAAAGTGAGCAATTCACCAACGAAATCTTTCGCGACATCATCGAGAGGGAATGCCCGGGCGTGAAGTGCTTCTTGACAAGGACAAAAACAAATCCAATCATATACCTGTAAAATATTATGACCGTAAAGAAAGAACAATCCGCAGAGATGACCGTGGAGCAGAAACTGAAGACTTTGTTCCAGCTCCAGGCCACACTGTCAGGCATTGACGAGAAGCGCGCCCTTCGCGGCGAACTGCCTCTCGAAGTGAGCGACTTGGAGGATGATATCGAGGGATTGAAGACTCGTCTTGCGAAGATTGAGGGCGAAATCAGCGATTTCCAAAGCGCCGTGGCTACGAAGCGCAATGAGATTGAGCAGGCTCAAGCAAGTGTGGAACGCTACAAGAGTCAGCTTGATGATGTGCGCAACAATCGCGAATATGACACGCTGAATAAGGAGATCGAGTTCCAAGAGCTCGAGATTGAACTCTGCAACAAAAAAATCCGTGAGGCTAGCCAAAAGGTGACTGAACGCCAAGAGGAGTTGGAGAAGACGCAGGAGGCGATCTCTGAACGCCAGAAAGACTTGGAACTGAAGCGCAGCGAACTCGATGAGATCATGCAGGAGACGCGCGAGGAGGAAGAGAAACTGAAGGCCAAGGCCAAGGAACTGGAGGCGCAGATGACGGCTGTCGATGCCCGCCTGCTTAGCAGTTTTAAACGTATCCGTAAGGGTGCGCGCAATGGTCTGGGTATTGTCTATGTGCAACGTGACGCCTGTGGCGGTTGCTTCAACAAGATTCCGCCTCAGCGCCAACTCGACATTAAGATGCATAAGAAGATTATCGTCTGCGAGTATTGCGGCCGTATTCTTATTGATCCCGAATTGGCCGGCGTGAGGACTGAGGCTCTGACGGAGGAAAAACCGAAACGCAAGACACGCACCACGCGCCGTGCCAAGAAAACAGATGACGCCGTAGGCGAATAAATGCCGCTTGTGGCTTGCTGGGAAAAGGCAAGGATGTAAGCAAACATGAGGAAAGGGGCCCGATGACTCGTTTGAGAGTTGCCGGGCCCCTTTGTTTGCTAATGGCGGTGCTTGTTGTAGAATAAGTGTATGACGCTATATTCCGTAAATTATATTCTGCCGATTTGATAAGATTGAACACAAGCTATCTTGTGTGTGGGGCTGGTTATTTAGATTTCAAATTGCAAGATATCCCACTGGCTATGTCGGCTCCGCTATGATGGTTTTATATTATATCGTGTAGGCTATTCTGTTGTCAATACCATAAAAGCTCAACGCTTTTCCTGCTTGCTTGGCTTCTTGTGCCGTAATGGGATGTTGTGGATAGGTTTATATTATATAGTGTGTGATTCCTCGTAATATTATCAACATATGCGCACGGAGAGGATTATGATATAATGCGTGCGTATACTGCGTGATGTAACATGTGGTATTTTATGTGATATAACATGTATTGCGATGGGATAAAACTTGTGGCTTAGTTACGCGATGGTCTGTGGCGAATATGCGGCGTATCTTGGTGTTGTGCGTATGGTATATAGTGTAAGTTTCTTATGGGGTATATTGTGTCGAGCTATAAGATATGGCGTTACGGGTTAATGTTCTATTTTGATGTATATATTACGATATATCTTATATTGAATTTCTGTGGGAGCGCGCCGTTGAAAGAGGCCTTATCGGATACCCCTTGCCTTCCAGATGGTTTCCTTGGCTGCATTGATTTCCTGGAGTTTCTTTTCGGCCGCGCGGCGCACTTCTTCTCCCAATGAGGCCACCCGATCTGGGTGGTTCTGCAAGGCCAGGCGGCGGTAGGTGCGCTTCAGCTCGTCGTCTGTGGCGCTTGCACTCACGCCCAAAACCTTGTAGGCTGCGTCCAGGTTGGTGCCTGCATCATGCAGGTTGAGCATCCTGTCGACTTCTTCAGGGCTGAGGCCTAGGCCCGCAGCGCATCGCTTTAGAGCGTCGACCTCTTCGGGGGCCAACACGCCGTCGGCTTGGGCAATCATCGAAAGAAAGTGGAGTAGTTGCAATCGCTGCTCGTAGGTCATCATGCCACGCAGTTGTTCGCAGCATTTCATCACGGTTTCCCCATATGTTGCCGACCCCATAACTTTTTGTTGCTCAAAGAGTCGCAGTAGTATCTGCTCGCCATCCCGCACGGCGGCTTCGCCAAAGTTGGAGCGCAACCATTGCCTCACAAGATTCATCTCTGAGTGCATGATCTTACCGTCGGCGCTGATGATGTAGGATGCCAATACAAGCAAGGAAAAACGGAAAGTGTTGCGCTCGCCTTCTGCCGAGCGCTCTTGATGCTTGCGATATTGCTCCTGTTGTGACCTGCCGTCACCATAAGTGCCGTCGCCGTCATATACTTTCCCGTTGTTAGAACCGTCTGACTGAAGACCGTCGAAGATCGCGCCGAGTACAAAGCCTGCGAGTGCACCCAGCGGGCCGCCTATTTGGAGTCCTAAAAAGCCTCCTATCCATTTGGTGAATCCCATGATGTTCTGTATTGCTGATTGATTGTTAACGGCCTCCCAAGGGCCTTAAAATGCGCCCAGAGGGCTTTTTCTTGCGTCTCTTGCTGTGTGGGGCGTTTTGACGCATTGGTGTGCAAATTGCCCCCTGTGTAACGTTGATGCAGCGCGTGTCATCGCGCAGACGCGTTAATCGATGCAAATTTAGCAAAAAATCCTTGTGCGTGGGCCATGGTTTGGCGAATTTTCACTACCTTTGTGCCAAATTAATTATTCTTATACAAGCAATCACAATGAATATAGCATTTGCTTTTATCCTGTTTTTGGTGGCGGCCTTGTTGGTTTGGGGCATTGCCGAGGCTCATTACAAGGATTTCCACTATGAGGAAGACAAGCCACATCACCCTGATCCAACGGCTACGAAAGGCCCTCACAAGGAGCTCAATGTGCGCGATATCATGCGCGAAAATAGCACTCGCGGTTACGATGCTGTAGGATAAGATCACTGTAAGAAGTGACGCGCAAAAATGCGAAAAGCCGTCCCTGTCTTCGGATAGGGACGGCTTTTCGTATATTATGGCTTTGCGCTTCTTTCTTTTGGAATTTTGTCATAATTCTTCGTATTTCGGGATATGGTCTAAATATAAATATCCTTTACCTTGATAATCCATTTTGCAGCAATAGTGGGCGAGCCCATTGGAGACCACAAGATAGTCGACGTGCAACAGCGTGTTGTAGGCGGCTATCTGGTCAAATACGTGTCGTGTGATGGCCACTGTTGGTGCTTTGTATTCAATGATCATTCTAGGTCGAAGGTCTCGGTCGTAGAGTACGCTGTCGGCCCGTAGGTGTTTGTCGCCCACCCGCAGGGGGACTTCGTTGGCAAGGAGCGCCTGCGGATAGCCCATGTGTTCGATGAGGTAGTGGACGAAATTTTGGCGCACCCATTCTTCGGGGGTAAGTGCCACGAAGCGGCGGCGCAACACGTCGAGGATGCGAGGACGTTCGCGAGAGCCTTGCAATTTTATGTCGAAGGAGGGGAGATTTAACGGAATCATTTTACTATCTTTGCATGTGGTTCGTGTGCAAAGATAGACATTTGCTACGAGATACGTCAATAATCAAGAGAAAGAATTATGCCAGAAAAGAGGCCATCCGTCACGTTCGACGCCATCATGAAAGACATGAAGACGGGACATTACGCACCTATTTATATATTAATGGGTGAGGAATCGTACTACATCGACCAAATCAGTGACTACATCCAAGAGCATGTGTTGAGCCCCGACGAGCAAGCTTTCAACCAGACGGTCGTTTTTGGAGCGGACACCAATGCGGCGAAAATAGCCGATCTCTGTATGTCTTATCCGATGATGGCCAGCCATCGGGTGGTGATCGTAAAGGAGGCGCAGGGGATGAAGGCGTTCGACCGACTGGAGAAATACGCTCAAAAACCATTGGCTTCTACCATCTTGGTGGTTTGTTACAAAAATGGGACCATGAACCGGCGCATGAGATTCGTGTCGACGGTTGAGCGGACGGGCGTGGTGTTTGAGAGCAAGAAGCTCAAGGAGTTCCAACTTCCGTCATTCATCCGTGATTATCTGAAAAAGAAGAATGCCTCGATTGACGACAAGAGCGCAAGCATGTTGGCAGACCATGTTGGTGCCGATTTGAACCGCATGATGTCGGAGCTCGACAAATTGCTGATTTCGCTGCCCGAAGATGACAGGCGAGTGACGCCGAGCGTGGTGGAGAAAAATGTGGGAGTGAGTAAGGACTTCAACGCCTTTGAGCTGCGCAACGCCATCATCTCTAAGGATGTTTTCAAGGCGAATCAGATAATCAATTATTTTAACAGCAATCCGAAGGCTGGTTCGCTCTATTCGTTGCTTCCGCTTCTTTTTAACTTTTTCCAAAACTTGATGGTCGCATATTATGCGCCCGACAGGAACGATCCACAGAGCCTTGCGAGTTATCTTGGGCAGCGTTCGGCGTGGGGTGCCAAAGACTTTCTTGCGGGGATGAGAAATTACTCGGCTACAAAAACTCTCCAGATTTTGGGCAAACTACGTGAGATTGATGCCAAAAGTAAGGGGTTGGATAACCCAAACACTGATGCTGGAGACCTCATGAAGGAGCTGATTTTCTTCATTCTTCACTGAATCTCTTACCCAAAAGGGGCTTTTTCACTCTAGAAGGTGCAAGTCCCGCGATACTTTTTTTGAGGCCTAACTTCGTGGAAATGGGGGAGTTTGGCCTCTTTTTGTGTCCCCAGGAATCGCGTATTTCGGAGCCGCTTACATGCTAGTTGGAGATATCCTCTGAATTTTCGATTTGTGCCTTTTTCTCTCTTAATAATTCAGGGTTAACATTCGATAACATTCAAAAAGACAAAATGTGGAAAACTGAACCAAGATTCATGACATAATGTTTTGTAATTTGGGATTTTAAAATTCGTATATTTTAAATCCCGAAGTGTGATTACGAATAATTTTATGATACGAATAATCGCGTTTTAAAATTCGCATTGATTATTATACATGACAGTTAGATATTATATATAATATTGAATATCAGTATGTTAGCCGCTTTTAGAAAACTAAATCAGACGTGTTTCGTCATTTTTTAGCTGATTATAGTTGTATAAATGCCATTCTGAATGGTAAATGATGTAACATATCCCATTTTAGACCAGTTTATTGCAAAAAACCGCTCCAAATAGGCTTTACCCCTTATTTTGCGTGCAAATTCGGATTTTTATATTCGAATCAAGGAGATAGCATTGATGCAGTTTAAAAGTTTGAAATCGCGAACTATGAATTTAAAATTCATCACATTAAATTCAATCCGCATTAGTTGGAGAATTCAAATATATGTTTTAACTTTGCAAATTGAATGCAGGCGGGCACGAATAGCCCTAAAAATCACCATAAGCACAAATCACATGGTATGAAAGATCGAATTAAGAAAATCATGGAGTCGAATCATATGACCCAAAAAATCTTCTCTCAGTTCACTGGAATTTCGGAAGGATCGCTGAGCGGAGTTCTCAATAACAAGACACGGCCCACCCTTCAGATGGTGGATGCCATTCACAAGCACTTTCCACAAGTGTCGTTGGAGTGGCTTCTTTATGGTGTCGGTTCGATGGAGGAAGTTGCAGCCACTACAGATGGTGAGGTTCAGGCTGGGCGAACTGAGGCTGGTCAGGTCGATGCGGCTGTTGCCTCCCCTCTCCTTTTTGATGCGCCTCAGGTGTCGGCCGACCCACGCAATGTGTGTGATCCTGTTGGTGGCTTTCAAAACCAAATCAAATATATTGACAGACCTCAAAGAAAGATTACCGAGATTAGAGTGTTCTACGACGACCAGACTTGGGAGACTTTCTCACCCAAGAAATGAAGCGAATGTAAGGAATAACCTTCTCTCGAGCCTTGTTGTAGTTTTCGCGACCGTGTGCCAGATGTTGCTGGCTCGAAGTTACCCTTGTCATTTCTTTTCTGAAAAAACAGCTTCCTCTCGACCGGACAATCTAGAGTGCGAAGGAGTGCCCTTTGGGTCATGAAGTGGCGGAAAGATGTCGAAAAATGAGGTAAAGGAGGGCGGAATGATGGAAGAATGTGCCTAATCGTGGTATGATAGATGCCTAATCGTGCCATGATTCGATAGCTATCTCATGATGATTCGATAGCTATTGGGACATGATAAGGGGCTTATCGCGAAACTTATTGACCGCTTTGAGTTTTCTTTTGTCGTTGTATCTTTGCAAATCTCGATGTTTCAGCAACTTACATAAAAAGCGGAAAATAGCGCCTATTTGCGCACAGCTACTACCTTAGTTGCAAATACGCGATTCTACAGCGACAACTTGTCCTTTTTTTTGAGTATTATCTTTCATTTGGAGTGATGATGTTTTGTCTATTAGAAAGATAATCCCGTTTAGAATGCACATGTTCGGAAAATTATGTGCCGCGCCGTGCTGTTATAATAGGTTGCCTGTTCCTAATTTTTGGAGAAATGGTTCTAATGTGATGAGCATTGCTCATAAAACGTTGTGAGTAGGGTTGAAATCGGCAACTTTTTGGTGGCTAACCCTTATGGTCTCACATAAATGCGTTATCTTTGCAATGTTAATCACCATAAAGATAACTTATGAAGAAGTATTGTCTTGACCTGCGCGTCAGCATGGTGGAACGTTTGAGCCCAAAGCATGTGTTGCTCAAACTGACCCAGGCTACTCCTCTTCCAGCCATGCAACCCGGTCAATTTGTTGAAGTCAGAGTGGACCATTCGCCCTCCACTTTCCTTCGCCGCCCCATTTCGATTCATTACGTAGATGTTGAACACAACGAGTTGTGGTTGTTAGTGGCCACCATTGGGGAAGGCACCCGTCAGTTGGGACGCTTGCAACCAGGCGACACTGTCAACTGCCTGCTCCCCTTGGGCAACGGGTTCTCCATGCCCCAGACGCCGGCTGCTCGTGTGCTTTTGGTTGGTGGTGGCGTTGGCGTGGCGCCGTTGCTCTATCAGGGGGCGGCCCTTCGCCAAGCCGGCTTCAAGCCTGTCTTCTTGTTAGGCGGCCGCACGGCCAGTGACCTCTTGGAGCTGGAGCTCTATCGGAAGGAAGGTGACGTGCATGTCACCACCGAGGATGGAACGTTGGACGAGAAGGGATTTGTCACCAATCACTCCGTCCTTGAGAAGGAACGTTTTGACTTCATACAGACTTGCGGCCCCAAGCCGATGATGGTGTCGGTGGCTCGCTACGCCAAGCAGCAGGGCATCACCTGCGAGGCCTCGTTGGAGAACATGATGGCTTGTGGACTGGGCGCTTGCCTCTGTTGTGTGGAGAAGACCACCGAAGGAAATTTATGTGTGTGCAAAGAAGGACCCGTGTTTAATATTCAGAGACTGTTATGGTAGACTTAAATGTAAAGATAAATCAATTGTGCCTTTCCAACCCGGTGATGACCGCCAGCGGAACGTTTGGTTATGGTTTGGAGTTTCAGGACCTGGTGCCGTTGGAAGAGATAGGTGCCATCATCGTGAAGGGCACCACACAGGTTCCGCGCCAGGGCAACGACTATCCGCGCATGGTGGAGACGGCTCAGGGAATGCTCAATTGTGTGGGGCTGCAAAACAAGGGCGTGGACTATTTTTGTGACCACATTTATCCCCAAATCAAGGATATCCGCACCCGTTTCATCGTCAATGTCAGTGGCTCTTCGCCCGACAATTATGCCGCTTGCGCCGCCCGCATCGATGTGCTCGATCACATCCCGGCCATCGAACTCAACATCTCGTGTCCCAATGTCAAGGATGGCGGCATGGCCTTCGGTGTGACGTGTGAGGGCGCCGCCAGTGTGGTGAGTGCCGTGCGGCAGGTTTATCACAAGACGCTCATCGTGAAGCTTTCGCCCAATGTCACCCACATCGCTGACATTGCGCGTGCTTGCGAAGCCGAGGGAGCTGACGCCGTGTCGCTCATCAACACGCTGATGGGCATGGCCATCGACATCGAACGCCGCCGGCCCAAGCTGAGCATACGCACAGGTGGTCTCAGTGGTCCGGCCGTCAAGCCCGTGGCCGTGAGAATGGTAAATGAGGTGTTTCATGCTGTGCATATTCCCGTCATCGGGCTGGGAGGCATCATGACAGCTGAGGATGCCATCGAGTTCATGATGGCCGGTGCGTCTGCCATTGAGATTGGCACTGCCAACTTTGTGGACCCGACGGTTACCGTGAAGGTCAAGCGGGGCATGGCCGACTGGCTGGAGCGCCATGGCTGCAAGAGTGCCAGCGAGATAGTGGGTGTCGTCTGATGAAGAAAGCCGTTGTGGTGGGTGCCTCTTCAGGCATTGGGCGTGAAGTGGCCCGCCTGCTCTTGCGTCAGGGCTGGATGGTAGGTTTGGCTGCGCGCCGCGAATCGCCGCTGCAAGTTTTGGCCGATGGCTATCCTGGCCAGGCGTGTGTGCAGATGCTTGACGTTACACATGACGATGCCCCCCAGGCGCTGATGCGGCTGGTCGGAAAGATAGGGGGCATGGATCTTTATTTCCATGCCGCTGGAGTGGGGTGGCAAAACCCCACGCTCGAAGCGTCGAAGGAGCTTGCCACACTGGTCACCAATGGCGATGGCTTTGCGCGTATGGTGGGCGAAGCCTATCGCTATTTTGCCAGGCAGGGAGGCGGCCATATTGCCGTCATCTCCTCGATAGCAGGAACAAAGGGGTTGGGCGCTGCACCTGCCTACAGCGCCACGAAGGCGTTCCAGAATGTCTATGTGCAGGCCCTGGAGCAGCAAGCCCACATGCGCCGCCTTCCCATCCGCTTCACCGACATCCGGCCGGGCTTTGTTCGCACCGACCTGCTGGGTGACGGTGCCTCTTATCCCATGTTGATGAATCCGCAAAGGGTGGCAAGTGCCATCGTGCGGGCCGTCAGCAGTGAGCGACATGTGTGCGTCATCGATTGGCGTTATCGCCTGCTCACTTTCTTTTGGCGCCTGCTTCCTGCCGCCCTTTGGCGCAGGATGCGCATACAAACAAAGTGACGGTGGAACGACTGTTTGGGCATTTCCCTTCAGTCGTTCCACCGTCACTCGTTTTCCCTTTCTCTGTGGAAAGCAGTGTGGGGTCACATCTTCACTGTCTTGTTCATGAGCCAATTGTCCAGGATGACCATGGCCGCCATGTCCTCCACGATGGGCACGGCCCTTGGTGTCACGCAGGGGTCGTGTCGGCCGCGGGCGTCGATGGTTGTGGGGTTGCCTCCCAGGTCGATGGTGTCCTGCGGCATCAGTAGCGTGGCCACGGGCTTGAAGGCCACACGGAACCAGATGTCCTGTCCGTTGCTGATGCCTCCCTGTATGCCGCCGCTGTGATTGGTCTTGGTGTTGGCAGCGTGTCTTGCCTCGTGTGGTGACTTCTTGGGGTCGTTGGGCAGGAAGATGTCGTTCACCTCCGATCCACGATGCGTCACGATGTCAAACCCGTCGCCATATTCGAAACCCTTCACGGCGTTGATGCCCAGCATGGCCGCCCCCAGTTGTGCGTGTAATTTGCCAAACTCCGGTTCGCCCAAGCCTGTGGGGCATCCCTTGATGACACACGTCACGACGCCCCCGATGGTGTCACCCTCAGCCTTCACTCTCATGATCAGCTCTTCCATCTCCTTGGCTTTTTCCGGGTCCGGACACCTGACGATGTTGTCCTCTGCCTTGGCCAGGTCGTAGCGGTGGTAGTCACGGTCAATAGTGATGTCGCCCACCTGCGACACATAAGCCTGTATGCTGATGCCCTGGGAGCGCAGGGCCAACTTGGCCAAAGCGCCGCCCACACAACGGCTGATGGTGATGCGGGCCGACGATCGACCTCCACCCCGGTGATCGCGCACACCATATTTATTATAGTAGGTGTAGTCGGCGTGCGAGGGCCGGAAGAGCAGGCGCATGTTGTTGTAGTCGTTGGAGTGCTGGTTGGTGTTGTGCACCACGAAACCGATGGGCGTTCCTGTCGACTTGCCCTCAAAGATGCCACTGAGCCATTCCACTCGGTCGGCTTCCTTCCTTTGTGTTGTGATGCGGCTTTGGCCAGGTTTTCTTCTGTCCAGCTCGTGCTGGACGAAGTCGGTGTCTATGTCTATTCCGGCAGGCATGCCATCCACGACGCCGCCTACTGCATCGCCGTGGCTCTCGCCAAAGGTGGTCAGGGTAAATATGTTGCCAAAGGTGTTTCTCATGTCCTGTGCCTTGTCTGCTGTTTATTTGTCATGATGGCAGTGTCCGCATCCACCATTCCTATGCTCATGGTTGTGTCCGTGGCCTTTGCATCCGCCGTCATGCTGGCAACCATCCTCATGGCCTTTGCATCCGCCCTCATGGTCGCAGTGTCCGCATCCGCACCCCTCACCGTTTCCTTGCAGTGATTCGACGAAGGCCTGTATCTCCTCGTTAGTGGCCTCGTGTGCTTCGAGTATGGAGCCCTTGAAGCAGAGTGTCCGTCCGGCCAGGGGATGGTTGAGGTCCACCTTCACCTTGTCGGCCGTCACCTCGGCCACCACACCGTTAAATCGGTTTCCGTCCTCGTTTTGCAGGGGGATGATGGCACCTTTTCTCACATGCTCGGCGTCAAACTTCCCATCAATGACAAACATCTCCTTGTCCAGGTCGATGACATGGCTGTCCTCATACTCTCCGTAAGCCTCTTCGGGCGATAGCGTAAAGTCAAAATTGTCGCCTGTGGTCAGTCCCTCCATCTGTTGCTCGAAGGCGTCGAGGGCGATGCCCATGCCGCTGATGAATGTGAAGGGACGGCCGTCGGTGGTTTGCTCCACAAGTGTGTGTTCGCCGTCGGTAATGTCGTAAAGTTGGTAAGCGAGGCTGATCAGCCGATTTGTCTTGTTGTCCATTGTCAATGATACCTTATATATTATATTTGCAAAGTTACTACTTTTTTCCCCATTTCCGCCTTATGGGGTGCCAAAAGAATGTACCTATTTTTAAGTATTTGCCCCAAACCACAATTTTTAGGTATTGCAACGTTTGCCGAAACGCCCTATCTTTGCATCCGTAAAACCAAATAAAACGAATGACGATTATGAGTAAGACAATAGTTGTGTACGGTTCGACCACCGGCACATGCGAGGGCATCGCACAGACTCTTGGCGAGAAACTGGGCGCCGACGTGATCAATGTTTCCGACCTGACGGCCGACGAGTTGGCTTCCGCTGACCACCTCGTGCTGGGCACCTCCACCTGGGGTGCTGGCGAGTTGCAAGACGATTGGTATGACTGTGTCAGTCTTGTGAAGTCTGCAGACCTGTCTGGCAAGAAGGTGGCCATCTTCGGTTGTGGTGATTCGGCCAGTTATTCCGACACGTTCTGTGGCGGCATGAAGGAGCTCTACGATGCTGCAGTCGCCGCTGGTGCCACGGTGGTGGGTGCCGTCTCGACCGACGGTTATACGTTCGACGATTCCGACGCAGTGGTCGACGGCGAGTTTGTTGGCCTGGCGCTCGACGATATCAACGAGGCTGACAAGACCGAGGAGCGCATTGACGCCTGGATTTCTTCCCTCGGATTTTAATCCATCCATTCCCTTACACCCCCTGCCTTTGGGCAGGGCCTTTACCCCAATAAGCCCATGACTGCACAACCCATAGAGATGAAGGTGCTGATGAATCACATCTACGAGTACCAAAAAGGTGTCCGCCAGATGGTGCTCTATACCCTCAACCGCCGTTACTTGACCTATGCAGAGCAACGCTTGCAGCGCCAACAGATCAGTTACCTGGTGCAGCCGGCGGGCCAAGAATCGGTCAACCTCTTCTTCGGAAGCCAGGAGTGCATGGACGCCATCCGGCTGATGGTCACACGCCCGCTCAACGAATTGTCGCCAGAGGAGGACTTCATCCTTGGTGCGCTCTTGGGCTACGACATCCGCCGCCAGTGTCAACGTTATTGCCAGCGCAAGTGTCGCGGTGGAGGCTGCGTGGGGTGCTAAGACATGAGGCAAGCCATTTGGCTCTCAGAGAAACGCTAACTCTTGTTCGCTATAGAAATAGAATTTTGTAATGTTTTTGTATAATAAGTAGAAGGCTCGCTGTGAAGCGGGCCTTTTATTTACCCCAAATTTTATGAGGCGGGACAAAATGTATTTGTTGGTGAAGTGCCTTTTCCGAAAATAATATTAACTTTGCATCAATCAACGAAAAGGTTATCACAATGGAAAATTTCAGATTATTCTTGTTGAGCATGGCGAGCCTGCTGCTCGTCTCAGCCTGTGGCACAACGGAGACGGTGCCTGTCACGGGGCGCAAGCACAAAGTGTCGTCAAGCTATTCCAATGCCCAGATGTTGAGCCTTGGCACCCAGGAATACACCAAGTTCATGTCAACGGCCCAAAAGAGCACCAACACAACCAACACCGCTATGGTGCAGCGAGTGGGCCAACGCCTGGCCAACGCCGTCACCACCTACCTGAAGGAACACGGATATACCAACGATGCAAATAGCTTCCAGTGGGAGTTCAACCTCGTGCAGAGTAAGGAGGCCAACGCCTGGTGTTTGCCGGGTGGCAAGATTGTGGTCTACGAGGGCCTGCTTCCCTACACAGAGAACGAGACCGCGCTGGCCATCGTCCTCGGCCATGAGATTGCCCACGCCGTGGCCAAGCACTCAGCCGAGCAACTGACTAAGCAGAACAACCAGAGCGTCCTGACCCAAGTCATCGGCACCGCAGGGCAGATGGTGGGCGGAACGGCCGGCACCATCGTGCAGGCAGGGGCCTCGGTGGCCGGCAACTACGCTTTCCCCCTGATGAACCTGAAGTATAGCCGTTCCAACGAGAGCGAGGCCGACTACATGGGACTCATCTTTGCCGCCATGGCTGGCTACAACCCCGAGGAGGCCATTCCGTTCTGGAAGCGCATGTCATCAGGCTCCACCAGTAGCTCTGACTTCTTCAGCGACCACCCCTCTGACGAGAAGCGCATCTCCGCACTTGAGAAAGAGATGCCCGAGGCCAAGAAGTATTATGCCGCAGCTGTGGCCGCAGGCAACGCTGCCATCAAGACTACCACTAAGAGCACAACAAAGTCGACTGGCAAAAAGACTACCACCAAGACCACCACAAGGACATCTTCCAAGAAACGTTCCACTAGTCGCAAGTAACGCATACACACCACTCACCCCTAATTATTGAAGACCATGAACATTTGCATCGTTTGCGGAGCCCGCCCCAACTTCATCAAGGTGGCTCCTGTCATACGCGCCATCAACAACGCAAAGGCGCAAGGTCGCGCCATCGACTACCGCCTGGTCTACACAGGCAGCGCCGCCGACCCCACCGTGGAATCATCCATATTTGCCGATCTGCAGATTTCCAAACCCGACGAGTACCTCGGCGTGACCTGCTCCAACCTCAATGAGCTGACGGGGCAGGTCATGTCCAAGTTCGAACAGTATCTCCATTGCCATCCCACCGACACGGTGATTGTTGTCGACGACTTGGCTTCCACCATGGCTGCGGCCATCGTGACCAAGAAGCAGGGCGTGCGCTTGGCCCACATTGCCGCTGGCACGCGCAGCTTTGACATCACCATGCCCAAGGAGATCAACCGCCTGGTCATCGACGGCTTGAGCGACATCCTGTTCACGGCAGGCATCAGCAACAACAGCATAGCCAACCGCGAGGGCGCCGAACTGTCGAAGGTTTACATGGTGGGCAATGTGCTTATCGACAATCTCCGCTTCTTTGCAGCCCGGTGCGATGGGCGTAAGCCGTCCCAACTGCCCTTTACCTTGCCCGAGCGCTACATCGTGTTCACACTCAACCGCAAGCAGCTCATTGCCGATCACGACAAGTTGCGCGGCATGCTCGAGGCCATTGTTGGCTCGGTGGGCGACGTGCCTGTCTACGCACCGCTCCATGGCTTGGCCCGCGAGACCGTGGCCGAGTGCCTGGAGACCATCAGCGGCAGTGCCGCTTTCCACATGGTGGCCCCCGTGCCCTACCTGGCATTTGAGGACATGCTTCGCAAGGCTGCGGGCATTATCACCGATTCGGGCAACGTGGCAGAGGAGGCAACGTTCGACCAGGTGCCCTGCATCACGCTCAACAGCTACACTGAGCACATTGAGACCGTGAAGGTGGGCACCAATGTCCTAGTGGGCGAAGATGCCACGTTGCTGGCACAAGAAGTGGCCCGCATGGTGTCAGGCCAGTGGAAAGAGGGTGGCATACCCGACCGTTGGGATGGCCGTTCGGCTGAGCGCATCGTGCAGATACTGATGGAGCATGAATGAGGAACCGTGTTGAAAAGATGACCCTCACAGCTCTTTACATCAAGAACATGGTTTGCGACCGTTGTCGCATGAGCGTCGACAAGGTGCTGCGCGACAATGGCCTGCGTCCTGTCGACGTACAGCTCGGCGTGGCACAAGTTGAGGGCGATGTGGACGATGATTTGCGTGCCCAGTTGGCCGACGACCTGCAAGCGCTTGGCTTTGAGTTGTTGGCCGATCGTCGTCGACAGGTGGTCGAGCAGATCCGCGCCTCCGTCATCCGGCTGGTGCACTATCGTGACAATCGGTCGGAGACCAATCTTTCTGACTATCTTCAGCAAGAGCTCCACATGGAATACTCCTCACTCTCCAAACTCTTCTCCGAGGTCGTGGGTACGACCATCGAGCGTTACTATATCGAGCAACGCATCGAGCGCGTCAAGGAACTCCTCACCTATGGCGAACTGACGCTTACGCAGATTGCTTTCCAGCTCCACTATTCGAGTGTGGCCTATCTCTCCAGCCAGTTTAAGATGGTCACTGGCATTACGCCCTCAGCTTATAAGAGCCTCCAGAGCAAGGATCGCAGGGCGCTCGACCAGATTTAGGCATTCCCGCTGCTGGCCGTATCAGTGGACAGTCCCATTTGCCCAAGACCACTCTCCACAACACAAACAACACAAACTAAACTATGGGGAAAAGACAGGTGGCTTTCAGGCACGCCTTCCGTGCCTCGTTGCCCATCATGGCCGGTTACGGCTTTCTTGGCATCACCTATGGCATCTACATGCACGAGCTGGGGTTCAGTTTCCTCTATCCTATGCTCATGGCGATGGTGGTCTATGCCGGCAGTGCCGAGTTCCTGCTGGGCAACATGTTGTTGGGCAGCTTCCATCCTCTCCAGGCGTTTCTCATGATCCTGATGGTCAATGCCCGTCACCTTTTCTATGGGTTGGCCATGCTTGAGCGTTATAAGGGACTGGGCTGGAAGACGTTTTTCCTTATCTTTGGCATGTCCGACGAGACCTTTGCGCTGACCAGCAACACGACTGTTCCGACTGGGGCCGACCGTGGTTGGTACTTGCTGTGGCTGACCTGGCTCGACGAGACCTACTGGGTGGTGGGAGCCACTGTGGGCGGCCTGGTCGGGCCCCTGCTCACCTTCGACCTGCGTGGTCTTGACTTTGTGCTCACGGCCATGTTTGCAGCCATCTTTGCTGACAACTGGTTGCGCGAGCGGAACCACATGGGAAGCCTTTCCGGCCTGTTCATCTGTGGCATAGCCCTCATCATCTTCGGACCCGACCGCTTCATCATCCCCAGTATGGTGGTCATCCTCGTGTTCCTTATCCTTATGAGGCGCAAGCTGGAGAAAGGAGGTGCTTCATGACCCTTCTGCAACAAGTGCTTGTCGTCGGTGCCGGTGTGGTGGCCACCATGCTCACCCGTTTCGTTCCCTTCATCGTGTTTCGTCCTGACAAGCCTACCCCTCGCTATGTCCTCTATCTCGGCCGTGTGCTTCCGGCTTCGGTCTTTGCCCTGCTTGTGGTCTATTGTCTCAGGGACATCACCTTTGTCCCTCGTCCCGGCGAAGCCCCTTCCGCAGAGTTCCTTGGTGTGCCATTCGACACTATGGCGCGCCTCCTGGCCGTGATGTTCACGCTGGCTGTTCATGCCTGGCGCAAGAGCATGATGTGGTCCACCGTGGCTGGGACTGCGCTCTACATGGCGCTCATCCGCATGCTCGGATAATCTTATAAGTTATATCCATCATTCCATAAAGCCTTAAAGGCGAAAGTGAATACCTTTGCACGTGCAAAACATATTCACTCATTATCAAGTTATGGAAAAGAAGACTTTTGCCGTGAGCGGCATGATGTGCGGACACTGCAAGGCCCGCGTAGAGGGTGCGTTGTGCGCCCTTGATGGCGTGGAGAGCGCCGAAGGCAACCTGTCCGGCAAGACCGTCACCGTGGCCTATGATGCTGAAAAGGTGACCATCGGGCAGATGCGGGAGGCAGTGGCCAACAGCGGTCGTTACGAACTGACCTTTTGACGAATCGATGAAGCAAGCCCTTCCCGTCGTAGGCATGGCGTGCGCGTCGTGCTCGGCCAATGTGGAGCGTAAGCTCAACTCGCTGAAAGGCATCAATAGTGCATCGGTCAACCTTGTTGGGCGCAGTGCCCTTGTTGATTATGACCCCGCACAGATATCGCTGGCTGACATGAAACAGGCCATTAACGATATCGGGTATGACCTTGTGATCGAACAAGGCCGCTCGGTCGACGCCATTCGCCGACGCGAGCAAGTGGTGTTGCGTCGCCGTGTGCTGCTCTCGTGGGTGCTCTCAATAGGTGTCATGTGCGTCAGCATGCGCTGGGTGGACATGGGTGGAACGGCCTTTGCCAACCAGGTGTCATTGCTCCTCGCCTTAGCCAACATGTGGGCTTGTGGGCGAGCATTCTATGTGAGTGCCGCCCGCCAGTTACGCCATGCCATGGCTAACATGGACGTGCTGGTGGCACTTTCCACCCTGGTGTCATTTCTCTTCTCTGTTTACAATACCTTTTGGGGCGATGCCCACTTGACCTATTTCGATTCCTGCGGCATGATCATTACCTTTGTGCTCACTGGCCGCATGCTGGAGGAGAAAGCCAAGGACGGCACCGC
Organism: bacterium; assembly: GCA_963594895.1. Lineage (GTDB taxonomy): Bacteria > Bacteroidota > Bacteroidia > Bacteroidales > Bacteroidaceae > Prevotella. The sequence goes on from CAVBFJ010000024.1 coordinate 31,541, forward strand.
CATGAGCATCCGTCGGCTGATGGGCTTGGCGCCCAAGACGGCCCATGTGGTCAGCCTTGACGGAGAGGGTGGAATGCCCACGGTCGAGGACGTTCCTGTGTCCACAATCAGTGTGGGCGACGTGCTGGAGGTTCGCCCCGGCGAACGTGTTCCTGTCGATGGCGAAGTGGTGTCGGCCGAGAGCTTCATGACCCCTGACGCCGCCTATGTCGACGAGAGCATGGTCACAGGAGAGCCTACTCCCGTGGTGAAGCGCCGTGGTGCGCGGTTGTTGGCTGGCACCATCCCCTCACAAGGCAAGTTGCGCTTGCGCGCCCGTCAAGTGGGCGAGCAGACTGCCTTGGCCCATATCATCCGCATGGTGCAGGAGGCCGAAGGCTCCAAGGCTCCCGTGCAATGTATCGTCGACAAGGCCGCACGGGTGTTTGTGCCCGTGGTGTGTGGCCTGTCGCTGCTGACCTTCCTGCTGTGGTTGGTTGCGGGAGGGCTGCCCATGCTGCCCCGCGCCGTGGTGTGTGCCGTTACGGTGTTGGTGGTGGCTTGCCCGTGTGCCATGGGCTTGGCCACTCCAACGGCCCTCATGGTAGGCATCGGCAAGGCCGCCGAGCGACACGTGCTCATCAAGGATGCCACGGCCTTGGAACGCATGCGCCAGGTTGACGTGTTGGTGACGGACAAGACTGGCACGCTGACCATTGCCAATCGGCAGGTGGACTTCACCCAAGCCGACCAGTTGCCCGTCGATGAGCGTGAGACGCTGAAACCTCATGTCCGTGAGGCTTTGCAGACGTTGCAGAGCCATGGTGTGGAGGTCTGGATGATGAGTGGTGACAAGGAAGAAGCCGTCAGCCACTGGGCTGACAAGGTCGGCATCGCCCATTATCAGGCAAGTTGTACACCCCAAGACAAGGAAGCGCTCGTCAGGCGCCTCCAGGCTGAGGGCAAGTGTGTGGCGATGATTGGCGATGGCGTCAACGATGCGCAAGCCTTGGCCTCGGCAGATGTGTCGGTTGCCATGGGCGACGGAACCGATGTGGCGATGGATGTTGCTCAGGTGACCCTCATGACCGATGACTTGCGCGCCTTGCCCTATGCCATGCGCCTTAGTCGGAAGACGGTGGGCATGATTTGGCAAAACCTCTTTTGGGCTTTTGTTTACAACCTGGTGTGTGTGCCGTTGGCCGCTGGCGTGCTGTGGTTCTTCTATGCTGAGCCACCCATCCAGCTCACTCCCGTGTGGGGCTCTGCCCTTATGGCTTTCTCCAGTGTCAGTGTGGTGCTCAACTCACTGCGCCTGCGGCTGGTGGCCGACTGGTGACAAGCAGTGTTTTGCCACTTCATAAATCCCATGCTTCAGCGACGGTGGTATCACTTAGTTGTTCTGGGGCATGGGATAATTGTATTGTCCCCAATAATCCGCAGTACCCTTGGGATACCAATTCTTCTCCACAGACAACTCCACAGAGAACGTGGGATTGGGTGTCCACCTGACTGCGGCGCCCAGTTTGTCGCCCAAGTCGTTACCCAAGTAAGGTGAATATCCCCAGCCGTAGAAACCGCGGCCGTAGGGCGAGAGACCCATGTAGCGGCCACCCTGGTTGACCAGCGACTTCTGCCCGTAGATGTACGCCGACCAATGGTCGTTAAATTGGTAGCCGACCTCGGCCGTCAACCCTCCGCTGGTGTAGCTGTCGCCCCGCCAGTTCAGGTGGTTGATGTATCCGCCTACGGCCACCCAACCGCGCTTGCCCAGTGATTGCAACCATGTGGCGGTGAGCCGTTGGCCGAAACCACCGCCCTTGGCGTGCTTGCCGAAGGTGGCAAAAGCACTCAGGCCGAGGCTCACGTTGAGGCCTTCGTGCAAGGGACCGTAATTATAATAGGTGGAGTAGGGGGTTGGATACCATAGCGTGCTGTCGCTCTTCTCGGCGTGTGTGTCCTGTTCCGCATCCTGTTTCTGTTGGTTCTGGGGCGGTACATTGGCCGCTGGTGCCAGGGATAGTGAGGGCGACACCATCAGTTGGGGCCGCATGGGTTGTGTGTGCATGGAGTAGGTGGAGCCTATGGGCTTCATGGCCGACGGAGTCTTGAACGTCGACAATTCGCTTTGCGCCATGAGCGCAGAGGGTATGCCGAAGATGGCGACAAGAGATAAGAGTCTTTTCATGCGAATCATTTCTATGACTGCAAATTTACACAAGCTCCAGGGTTCTCCCGTTAGTGTTTATGGTTTTTTATTATTGTTTTGATTAAAATTGATTAAAATGGAACCTTCCCATATATGGGTGTCACATTTGTCCGTATATATTGTGTATAAGAACCTGAATGTTGAGCAGGCCAAGGGGGGGGATGAATTTTCAAACCTCACTGCAAGTGTTTTACAAACTAATTCCGTCAATTTACACTTGCTACTTGACTCTGCTTGAAAGAAAATGTGGAAGTTTTCTTCAAAAATGTTTGTTGGTCTCAATAAAAAGTTATACTTTTGCAATCACAAATAACATTAAGAGATAAACATGAAGTCTTACGCATCTTTTTACGCTTATTATTTTTACTTTGCATTACGATGTGAAGCGGGAAGTTGCGTGTAGAGTTCAACTTAAGGAAGATATTAAACCGAAAAGAGGTTTGCATCCAATTCCCGTTTCATGTAAGTGAGACGGGAATTTTGTTTGTAAAAGACCTCCTAAAACGAAGAAGATGAAGAGAATAGCCATACAGGGAGTACCGGGCTCATTTCACGACATTGCCGCCCACCAGTATTTCGAAGGCGAACAGATCATGCTGATTTGCTGCGACACCTTCGAGGAAGTGTTTGAGAACATCAAGCGTGACCCAACGGTCATCGGCATGTTGGCCATCGAGAACACCATTGCTGGCAGCTTGTTGCACAACTATGAGTTGCTCCGGGCCAGTGGGACGACCATCGTGGGTGAGCATAAGCTCCACATACGGCACAGCATCTGCTGCCTACCCGATGACGACTGGGCATCCCTGCAGGAGGTTCACTCCCACCCAGTGGCACTGATGCAGTGTCGTGCCTTTCTCGCCAACCATCCCGACCTGAAGGCCGTGGAGGCCGAGGACACCGCCGGCAGCGCGGCTTACATACAGAAGAACCAATGCCACGGGTGGGCCGCCATCTGCCACGCCGACGCCGCAAGAATGTACGGACTGAAGGTGTTGGAGGATCATATTGAGGACAACAAGCACAACTTCACGCGATTCCTCGTGGTCAGCGACCCGCGCAAGGCTGACTTCCTGCGACCCCTAAGCCAGTCAAGGAAGGCCAGCATCGTCTTCTCGTTGCCCCACGCCGAAGGATCGTTGTCGAAGGTACTCACCATTCTTAGTTTCTATGACATCAATCTCACCAAGATCCAGAGCCTTCCTGTCATAGGCCACGAGTGGGAATATCTCTTCTATGTGGACGTCACCTTTAGCGACCTCATACGCTACCGCCAAGCTATCGATGCCATCACTCCCTTGACAAAGGACATCAAGATTATCGGTGAATACCAAGAAGCAAAAAACGAACAGATATGATCAAACCAGCAGAGAGAGTAAACTCCATCCAGGAATACTACTTCAGTAGGAAGTTGAAAGAGGTGGCCCAACTCAATGCCGAGGGCCATGACATCATCTCTTTGGCCATCGGAAGCCCCGACATGCCACCCTCGGAACAGACGGTCGACAAGCTATGTGCGGCCGCCCGGCGCCCCGACGCCCATGGTTATCAGCCCACGGCCGGCCTGCCCGAGTTGCGACAGGCAATGGCTGGCTTCTACAAGCGCACCTATGGGGTGGATGTTGACTGGACTAGTGAGTTGCAGCCCATCATTGGTTCGAAAGAGGGCATCATGTATGTGACCCTCGCCTTCTGCAACCCTGGTGACGAGGTTTTGGTGCCCGACCCGGGATACCCTACCTACACGGCCATCAACAAGATTTTCGGCACCAAGATTGTGAACTACAATCTTAGGGAAGATAATGGTTGGCAGCCTGACTTCGACGAGTTGGAACGCATGGACCTGAGCCGCGTCAAGGTGATGTGGGCTAACTATCCCAACATGCCCACAGGCGGCAACGCGCGTCGTGAGACCCTTGAGGGACTTGTGGACTTCGCAAAGAGGCACGACATCGTGGTGGTCAACGACAACCCCTATTCGCTCATCCTCAACGAGCATCCCATGAGCATCATGCAAGTGCCGGGGGCGAAAGATTGTTGCATCGAACTCAACTCTATGTCGAAGAGCCACAACATGCCCGGTTGGCGTGTGGCTATGATGGTCAGCAACAAACAGTACACACAGTGGATGTTCAAGATTCAGAGCAACATCGAGAATGGTACCTTCCGTGGCATACAACTCGCCGCGGCTGAGGCCTACAATACCAACACGCCCGAATGGCACCGCGAGAACAACATCGAGAACTACGGGAGACGCAGGGTGGTGGCCGAGCAGATCATGAAGACGCTGGGATGCACCTTTGATCCGTCGCAGGTGGGCATGTTCCTTTGGGGGCGCATTCCTGACAAGTATGCTGACGTGGAGCAGCTCACGGAGCGTGTGTTGCACGAGGCGAAGGTGTTTATCACGCCAGGGTTCATCTTTGGAAACAATGGTCGCCGATACATCCGCATATCGCTATGCGCCAAGGACGACAAGATCAAGGAGGCCCTCCGCCGCGTACAAGCCCTCCAGTGGTGACGTGAGGACCGATATCATCAAACATAACAACCAAGCATAAAACAACTAATCATTATGGATAATAATTTGGAATTAGAGCTCGAGCCGTTGCGGTTGCCGAGCGACAACGAACGCCCGTTTGTCATAGCGGGCCCCTGTAGCGCCGAGACCGAGGAGCAAGTGATGACCACCGCCCGCCAGTTGGCCGAGAAGGGATGCCACATGTTCCGTGCCGGTGTGTGGAAGCCCCGCACCAAGCCTGGAGGATTTGAGGGAAATGGTGAGAAAGCATTGCCTTGGATGAAGGCCGTGAAGGAAGAGACTGGCATGCTCACCTCCACCGAGGTGGCCAAGCCCGAGCACGTGGAGCTTTGCCTGAAGTATGGCATCGACATCCTTTGGGTGGGAGCGCGCACCTCTGCCAATCCCTTCGCCATGCAAGACCTGGCCGACGCACTGCGCGGAGTGGACATTCCCGTATTTGTGAAGAACCCAGTGAATCCAGACTTGGAGTTGTGGATAGGAGCCATGGAACGTATCAACCAGGCTGGAATCAAGCGCATGGCGGCCATCCACCGTGGCTTCTCAAGCTACGACAAGAAGATTTACCGCAACCTGCCCATGTGGCAGATACCCATGGAATTGCATCGCCGCATCCCCAATCTGCCCATCATCTGCGACCCCAGCCACATCGGAGGAAGGCGCGAACTGATCGCACCTCTCTGCCAGCAAGCTATGGACTTGGGCTTCGACGGTCTCTTGGTGGAGAGCCATTGCTGTCCTGATGAGGCATGGAGCGACGCCAAGCAGCAGGTAACGCCTGATGTCCTCGACTACATACTGAGCCTCCTGGTGGTGCGCGACGAGAAGACGACGACCGAAGGCATCCAGGCCCTGCGGCGACAGATAGATGAGCTCGACAACCAGGTGATGGATGTCTTGGCTAAGCGCATGCGAGTGTGCCGTGAGATCGGACAGTACAAGAAGGAACACAACATGACGGTCTTCCAAAGCAACCGTTACAATGAGATCCTCGAGAAACGCGGTGCGCAGGCCAGTGTGTGTGGTGTCGACCCCACATGTGCCGCCCAGATCTTTGAACTCATCCACCAGGAGAGCGTGCGCCAGCAGATCGAAATCATCAACCAGTAAACACCTGTCACAATGAGAATACTGATCATGGGAGCGGGGAAGATGGGATCGTTTTTCATCGACCTGCTGAGTTTTGACCATGAGGTGGCTGCTTACGAGCACGACGCCAAGCGGCTGCGTTTCACCTACAACTGCCAGCGTTTCACTTCGCTCGACGAGGTACGCGCCTTCGAGCCCGAGTTGGTCATCAACGCCGTGACGGTGAAATACACCATACCGGCCTTTGAGGAGGTGCTGCCCTACCTGCCCGAGCATTGCATCATATCTGACATCGCATCGGTGAAGACCGACCTGAAGGCGTTCTATGAGAAGGCGGGGCATCCCTATGTCTCCACACACCCCATGTTTGGCCCCACCTTTGCCAACCTCAACAAGTTGTCGGAGGAGAATGCCATCATCATCAAGGAGGGTGACTATATGGGTCGCATTTTCTTCAAGGACATCTATCATCGTTTGGGGCTCAACATCTATGAGTATTCCTTCGAGGAGCATGACAAGACTGTAGCCTACTCGCTGAGCATCCCTTTCGTGTCGACCTTTGTCTTCTCGGCTGTCATGAAGCACCAGGACGCACCCGGAACAACCTTCAAGCGCCACATGAACATAGCGCGTGGCGTGCTCTCGGAAGACGACTACCTGTTGCAGGAGGTGCTCTTCAATCCCTATACCCATGACCAGGTGACGAAGATACGAACGGAGCTCAAGGAATTGTTGGACATCATCGACAACAAGGACGCCGAAGGTATGAAGGCCTACCTGACCCGAATTCGAAAAAATGTCTTCGAGTGATAAACTAAGAAATGGATGGGTGGAAATTGAGGAAATTTCCACCCTTTTTCGTATTTATTATAAACCATTGATGATGAAAAAGTCCCTATTATTCTTCCTGCTGACCGCATGGGTAACCGTCTTGGGTGCACAGACTTATGTGCGCAAGACCAACCTTCCGTGCATTTATGTCAACACTGAGGGTCACAAGGCTGTCGTGAGCAAAGACACTTACATGTATGCCACCATGATCTATGTGGATGAGAACGACACGCAGACCACCTACGATAGCCTGCAGATACGCGGCCGCGGCAACTCCACGTGGAACTTGCGCAAGAAACCCTATCGGATCAAGTTTCGTGACAAGGAGAAATTCCTGGGCAAGGGCCACGCCAAGGCGAAGAGCTGGACGCTCCTGGCCAATGCCGCCGACAAGACCATGATGCGCAATGCCATCACATCGGCTATGGGCGATTTCTTGGGCATGGAGTTCAATCCCGCCGCAAAGTTCGTGGACCTTGTGGTCAATGATGTCTATTTGGGCACTTACCAGATCAGCGACCAAGTTGAGATGCGTTCCCATCGCGTAGACCTCACAGAGCAAGACTATCCGCTCACCGACACGTCGGACATCACGGGCGGATACCTGCTTGAGGTGGACCGGTCGTTTGGCGGCAATTATTTCTACAGTTCCACCTATCAGCAACCCGTGAGAATACACTATCCCGATGAGGACGAGATTGACGACACGCAACAGTCATGGATCTGCAACTATGTGAACCAGTTTGAGGCGGCCCTGGCCTCGTCTGACTATCGTGAAGCACAACGGGGCTATAGGCCCTTCGTTGACTCCGTGTCACTTGCCAATTGGTATGTGGCTACGGAGGTGTCGGCCAATGTGGACGGCTTCTACAGCACGTATTTCTATAAGGAGCAAGGTGACCCGCATCTCTATTGGGGACCGCTTTGGGACTACGATATCGCCTACAACAACGACAACCGCACGGACCGTGGCGGCAGCAACACCACACGCCAGCTGATGGCCGACGTGGCTTACAGTGGAACGAAGGTGTGGGTGAAGCGCATGTGGACCGACCCATGGTTTGCCCGCCTTGTCTATCGCCGCTACCAACAGGCGCTCAGCGACGGACTGGTCGATTTCCTTCATCAGAAGATTGACAGTCTGGCCTCGCTGCTCGACGAGTCGCAGCAGTTGAATTACCGCAAGTGGGGCATCAACACGAGGATGTACCATGAGATGGTGCTCTATTCCAGCTATCAGCAGTATGTGACCGATCTCAAGCAGTTTGTCAGTGACCACACCGACTTCCTCTCTGCGGTCTTCGCCTCCAAGCTTCCAGGACAGCCCGACCAGCCTGACACACCTGCAGATTCCACACCACCCTTTACGCCCGAAAACTATTACTATCGCGTGCTCAATGCTGGCAACTCCATGGCTATGGAAGGAGGAACGTCTGACCTTGTCTACAGCTACTTCAACCAAAGCGACCGCCTGGCCGAGGAGTGGGCCATCCAGCCCGTGGGCTCATACTTCTCGCTGGTCAACAGGAGCATGGGTAAGGCGCTTAGCGATCCGTCGCCAACGGCTAAAGTTGGAACACAACTCAGTCTGGCCGAGGTGGACACTACCGATGCTCGTCAGTTGTGGGACATCATGCCACAGGGCACCGATGGATATTACAACCTACGCAATGTCCACACCAACCATGTGGCCAACCTATCCGGTGGAAGTTCAAATGCCTTTGCAAGCATCTTGAGCTACACCAATGATTCGCGTAATGGCACCAGTAAGAACCGCCTGTGGTACTTCACGAGAGGTGAGCAATTGTCACCCGATGCGATGGGTATTGGTCTTGCTGAACCCGATGAGTATGCGCTGGCCTACAATCGCGGCTTGGGCTATCTCCACTTTGGCAGCGAGACTCCCGAGTGCCTGACCTTCACCGCCAATGTCTACGACACGACTGGCCGCAAGGTCGCTTCCTTCCCGGCCTCCGGGAAATGTGACGTGAGCACCCTGCCCGCCGGCGTCTATGTCGTGAGCTGGACGGTGGGTGGACATCACCGCAGCGCCAAGTTCAGCAAGTAATTTGTTGTCAAATATCTTAGCATGAAAACTTTGAGTTGACTGCTGAGCAAAAAGAAAGTATTAGGTATGGCCTTCCTACCGCATTATATAGTTTCAACTTTTGGGAATATAAATAGGAAATCTTAATCCTTGATAGTATGGATAAGAATTTGTCTCGGTCTCAGATGGGAGTAATAGCGTGCACGGTGTTGCTCGCCTTTGAACCTATTTTTGGACGTTATGACTTCTATTTTGGCTTACTCATATTTGTGGGGTCTATGTTGATTCGTGTGGGTAACGGAAGCAGTCCCCTCCGTTGATATAATA
>CAVBFJ010000025.1:0-40545 GCA_963594895.1 bacterium
CGGCATCAACTTCGACATCGAGAAGCGCAACATCACCGACTGGACAGTGGAGGAGTGACCGTTTTTTCCAAAAGGACAATAATATTTCTAAAAAACTCCTAAATCATTTGGCCATAAGGCCCAAGCCATTTTATCTTTGTGATTATGACTTGCGTGATTATCATCTTGTTGGCCACGATCGTGTTGTTTGTCGTGGGCAAGCCCCGTGCCGACGTGGTGGCCCTCGGCGCGCTCACGGCGTTGCTCCTCACAGGCGTGCTGACGCCCACAGAGGCCCTGGCGGGCTTCTCCAGTCCGGTGCTCGTGATGATGGTGGGCCTGTTTGTTGTGGGCGGCGCCATCCTGCAGACGGGCCTGGCCAAGGCCGCTGGCAGCAAGATAGTGGTGTTGGCACGTGGAAACGACACGTGGCTCTTCCTGCTGGTGGTGCTCGGGACGGCGGTCATCGGCGCCTTTGTGAGCAACACGGGCACGGTGGCGCTGATGATGCCCATCGTGGTGTCGATGGCCGCTGCCGGACGCGCCAACGCCTCCCGGCTGCTCATGCCCCTGGCCTTTGCCAGCAGCATGGGCGGCATGCTGACGCTCATCGGCACACCACCCAACCTGGTCATCGACGAGGCGCTGCGCGAGAGCGGACATGAGGGGTTGTCGTTTTTCTCGTTCCTGCCGGTGGGCTTGGTCTGCCTGGCCGTGGGCACGGCGGTGATGATGCCGCTGAGCGCACGCTTCCTCAACAAGAAGACGACGGCCAACGGACGGAGCAAGGGCAAGCAGCTCGATGAGCTCATCGATGAGTATCGCCTTGGCGCCGATGTCCACGCCTACCGCATCGACGCGCGCAGTGCCATCGTGGGCAGCACTGTGGCCGAGCTCAACCTGAGGGCGCGCTATGGGGTGACCATCTTCGAGATACGCCACGAGCAGCGGCGGAGCCATGGCCTCATGCGCCATGTGAGCCAGCGGCTGCCCCTGCCGACCACGACGCTCTGCGCCGGCGACACGCTCTACCTGCAAGGCGCGCCTGATGATGTGCGCCGCTTCGCCGACGAAGTATCACTGAAGGAGGTGCGCAAAGCCTCGTTCCACTTCTACGACCTGGGGGTGGCCGAGATAGTGGTCATGCCCGAGTCGCGCCTGGTAGGCAGTATGCTGCGCGACTCGTGCTTCCGCGAAAACTATCAGATCAACGTGCTGGGCATCAAGCGCGGCAATGCCTACATCACCGACAACCTGCCCACGGCCCGCCTGCGCGCCGGCGACACACTCCTCATACAAGGCCTCTGGGAAAACATCACACGACTGGACCGCGACGAGGCCGACTGGGTGTTGCTGGGACAACCGCAACAGATGGCCGAGCGCGTGACGCTCAACTACAAGGCGCCCCTGGCCGGGGCCATCATGCTGGCCATGGTGGTGGCCATGGCTGTCGACGCCATACCCGTGGCACCCGTCACGGCGGTCATCGCGGCGGCTGTGCTGATGGTGGCGACGGGGTGCTTCCGCAGTGTCGAGGCAGCCTACAAGACCATCAACTGGGAGAGCGTGATGCTCATTGGCGCCATGATGCCCATGGCGACGGCCCTCGAGAAGACGGGCATCTCCGCCGCCGTGAGCCACACCCTGGTGGCCTCGCTGGGGCACGTGGGTCCGACGGCGCTGCTCTGCGGCCTCTACTTCACCACGTCGCTCCTCACCATGTTCATCAGCAACACCGCCACGGCGGTGCTCATGGCACCCATCGCCCTGACGGCCTCAGCGGAACTGGGCGTCAGCCCGATGCCCATGCTCTTCGCCGTGACGCTGGGAGCCAGCATGTGCTTCGCCTCGCCGTTCTCCACGCCGCCCAATGCCCTGGTGATGCACGCCGGCGGCTACTCGTTTGCCGACTATATCCGCGTGGGCCTGCCCCTGCAGATCATCATGGGCCTGGTCATGACCGTCGTCCTGCCCTTGCTCTTCCCCTTCTGACTTCCCGACCTCGTTCACGATATTCCAAAGTATAGGGTGGTTCCATAAATTAGCGCCGAAAGCTGACAAAGCTAATTTATGGAACCACCCTTTAGCGTGTTGCCGCGATGTCTCAGGTCATGATGTTGAAGCCACTGCAGCGGGCGTGTCACAGGATGGCAATCGCGTCATACTGTCTTCTTTCCCGGAATTCGATGATGGGCGTCGCCTTCTCCAGCACATCCTGCTTCACGATTTCATGGCAGGGCAAGTCTTTGGTGAGGGATGGCTTCAGCCACTCATTGTTCCACAATTCGACATCCTTGTCCCCTGCGGCGACACGGCACAATTTCATTTCATATGGCGTGGCCCCGTTCTTCTTGTCTTGTTGGTAGGTGATGTTCTGGAGCCACAACTGGTTGTAGTCGGAGTTGGGCTGGTTGCAGAGCTTGGCATAGACGAGACCGATGATGGCGCTTTTCTCGTCCCCGTCCTTCAGCGAGTCCACCATCCGGCTGAGCACCCGCAGGGCGTAATGGCAGCAGCCCACATTCTCCAGGGCTATCTGTGCGCATATGGCCGACATGGCACGAACGCTGCCGCCCGGAATGTAATGGCCGGAATTGCGACTGGGACTGTTCTCAGGCTTTGGCAGACCGAATTCGGTTAAGTCGACCACTTCCCATTTGCTTTCGTCTTCAGCCTTTTTGTCCATGCGCACGAACCATCTTTTCAACCTTTCATCCATGTCGGCGAGCAGGGTCTTGACGGATCCGCTGTCCGGGTATTGCCGGGCAAACATCAGGATGTAGAGCAGTTGTTTCTCAAAGCTGTCGAAGTCACAGCCGTGCTTGTTTGATATGGGCGTGTTGTAGATGTACGCAAGCTTGTCGGGCTTCACGGCGTCCGTGACGATGCTTTCGCTGACCTTGGTTTTCTTGCTGTTCATGCGGAAGTTCAAGCTCTCCAGCACATGTTGCAAGATGTATGAGATCTGTTCAAGGGCGGCCTTGTCGTTGCAGAAGACGCGATAGTCGTCGCGGTAGCGTATGATCTCGTATGGGGCCGTGACGCCCTCCCTTTGTATGGCCTCGTGGAGCAACAGGTCGGAATAGCCGAGGACCAATTCACCCAAGAAGTCGAATATGGCGCTGCCCTGTGGTATGCCCACGTTGCGGCCTTGCTGGAGGGCACGGAGATAGCGGCGGATGTTGCCGGAGATGTCACTCTTGGCCTTCGTCTCATGTTGCGTCCCCTTGAGCGTGAACGCCCAGTCGAACGCCTGTGGGTTGACCGAGCCATAACAGTTGGTGATGTCGGTCACAAACATGTAATGGTACTCCAGCGACAGCTCGATGCTGCGTTGCTCCATCGCGTTCCACCAATTGAATATGGCCGTCGCCCCATGGAATTTCTCTTTCTTCTCGTTCCGTATGATGGGCAGGGCGCACGATGTGATGTGGGGCACCTTGAACTTCCCGAACAGGTTCTTGACGGTTGCCCACGACCGCTCATTGCAAATCTCCCGGACAAGGAAATAATAAAGGTAAGGATTGGCCAGGATTATCGGTCGGACAGCGTAGCGCCCGTCCTTGTTCAATAGTATGTCGAGGTTTACGCCGGACGATTCCTCTACCGGAAAGTCTTTGGCCAGGCAGTCCGCGTATGGGGTGTCCGCGACGGTCTCCTTGACAAACTTCAGCAATTCGTCGAAGGCAAAATACTCTGGCAGTTCAAAGCCATGATACTGCTCGGTCTCCAGGAAGAAGTCCATTGCCTCTTCCGTGTCAAGGCTCAATACGTTTTTTATTGTGCTCACCATGTGTTCTTTTTCCGTTTGTTGTTTCCGCTGATTGCCTCCACCCTCACATTCCGCTTGGTTTCATGCTGTCCGCGTTGCTCGTTTTATCCTTTATGACTATGGGAGGGCGAAGGTTAACACGGCGTGCAAATTATTTTTGACTGGCCTATCAAGGCAAAATCCCCACTAAACAACATTCTCCCTGCCTTTGGGAAGGCGGTGGAGCCATGGTCAAAAAGACTTGGGACGAGGGCATAGTATGGACAAAGTTGCGATTAGACTAATGATCGAAAACCTCGAAATCACAACTGCAACTTGCTAATGGTTAAAAACCAACAGGCCTGCGATTATTCCTATCCCCATCTCCATTCATCAAATCCCGAATACGCTCGTATTTGCGCAGTTCATCGGGACTGAGAGAAGGACGCGTGTTTGAAATGACTGACCTCAACAGGTCCATCGTTATCTTGCCATGTCGTCGAAGAGCACTCCGTGAGGCATCATTGACAATCAAACGAATGTCAGCCGAGACATACCCTCGGCTCATGTCCGCAAGTTCCTGATAGTCCAATCCAAAGTCGTATGGCCGATTTTCAAGATACAACTTAAACAAAGCCATTCTAGCTTCAGTGTCAGGCACACCAACATAGAATTTCTTGTCCAGACGCCCAGCGCGCAATATCGCAGGATCGATCATGTTGGGATAGTTGGTCGCTCCAATGATGAATATGCCTTTTTCGCCAGTCCTGTCCATCTGCGCCAGCATCTCATTCACGGCGCTCCTTGACATCTCATGTACGTCCCTATCGTCGCGATTGGGAACAAGTTCATTTATCTCGTCAATGAATATGACAGTCGGCGCTTTACTCTCCGCCTCCTGAAACATCTTGGCGATGTTCTCTTGTGTGGCATTGACATAACGGCTTTTTAGGGAGGCTGGCGTTTTGCACATATAGTTGAAGTCGACTTCCTCAGCGAAGTGCTTGGCAAAGAATGTCTTTCCACAACCGGGAGGCCCATATAGCAACATCCCGTTTGGTATGGTCACACCATAGCGGTGGTATTCTTCGGGATTATGGAGGGGTTCGATAACTTCCTCACGCAGTTGTTGTTTCAAATCCTCCATGCCGGCAACTGCCGCAAAGCCTTCGCCTTTCTTCTTTGTTCCTGTGGAAACGAGTGCATCCTTTGGGTCCTGTTGCAAGAGCGTTTTGCGCCTCATGGACTGGCGTTCTATTCTTGTCTCGCCATCAATAGCCTTAATAAACTCGTCAGCACTTTGGAACCGTTTTTCCGCATCATAGCTTAAGCTCTTGGCTATCACATTTAGCAGTTGGTCGTCAAGTTCATATTTGTCTGCTTTAGTCAGTTTTAGCTCCTTGTCTCGTTCTGCCAAAATGCACCCAATTGCGTCTTGGCCATGTTTCCCAGAGACATCTACGAACCAAGGCAATTCCCCGTAAAGGATGTGGTACATCATCGCGCCAACAGAATAGAGGTCGGTCTGAACGGAACACACCCCGGAGAATCGTTCCGGCGCCAAATAGAAAGGACTCAATTCATCCAAGTCGTACTTGGCGGGCGGCTGGTTCAAGAATCTTGCATGCCCGAAATCTATGAGTTTCAAATCTTCCAATCCTCCGACGAGATTAAGAAATACATTTTGTATTGTCACCTCATTATGAATGACAGGGATTGGCTGCGAATGCAAATATGACAACGCCGACAATACGGCCTTGCCTATTGCCTTTATCTCGTAAACACTGATTCCATCGTCACGGATAATTCTCTGCGATAGGGTTTCTCCGCTTACGAATTCGGTTACGAACCATGCATATTGACTTCCGTTCATCATCATGTTGCCAGAATCAATGTACCGGCAAAGATTATGATGATGCAGCAGTTTAGCTATCTCCAACTCTATCACTCGCCCATTATCGTCAATTTGATTGCGGTTGAGCTTTGAGTAGTTGATGAGTTTCAGGAAACGGGTCTTGCCTTCTGAGTCTTTCACACGGTATGTTTCCGCATAAGAGCCTTGCTTATGCGGAAACGCTACTGTGTATGATGCTATTTTGTCGTTTTTCTTGAAATGCATAAAAATTATTCGCTGATATACCTTACGACTTTTATTTTGTAAATAAATCCCTTAAATCCTCTGTATCAAAGACAACCGTCATTTGTTTTTTCGACTCCTTACCAATATAGGTGTATGCCAAAGTCATGTCGCTTTTAAAGAGACCGGTAAGCAAGGCAGCGGTTGTTTGGCCTATCCCGAGTTGCAATTTCAAACCGTCCTTAATTTTGGTCTTCAAATTTTCATAAACATTATCAATATTCAAAAAACCGTCATCTATTAAAATTTTGTACTCTAAAGATTTATCCGACAAATCTAATTTTATTAGTGTCGTATACTCATCTACCTGTTTCGGACAACAAATGTTTGTGACGAGCACCAGTTTACGGATCATTAGCTGGCCCGGTGTCAAGTCCGTATATTTCCTTACGGCATCTTTAACTTGGGCCGGTGAAAGCAGCACTGTCCATTTCTTTCCACTCACATTCTCAACAGAGGACATTCTTAAGTTTACTTTTTTATCAATCATCCTGTTGATAAGATACATTCCCACGCCTCTTTTGTATGTTTCCGCAACATACAATTTGGCAATTTCTTGACCCATTGTGGGTTTGGCATTTAAAGAGTCGAAATTGAGATAATCTTTGGCATAGGAATAATACAAGGTGAATGTGTTGTTGGAGAAAGTAGTCCGATCAAGTGAACAAAAATCAAATGAGATAGGGCAACTTTTGTTGGTCATTGCTGAAATCTGCGATAATGTCTGTGCACTAACGCTCAAAGTAATCAAACCGCTTATGATTAGAAACAGTATTTTTCTCATAGTTTTTTTTAATAGGTAGTTGTTTTGTCGTTTCTCTTGGAGTGCATATCGCCATTATAGGTTTTTCTCTTTCTTCAACCATACAAAGTATAATTCAAAGAAAGAGAGGTTTGATACATGTTCAAGCCCAATGCGCACAACATCACCCGTTTCTTCCTTCCTCCAAAATGATTTTTTCACAATTTGGTGGTTCTTGCCTTCAACTATCAATTCAAGACCATTAATACAAATTTTTTTCAATTCATTGTACAGATATTCTTTGCCGCCAATCTTGATACTGTCATTTTCAACCTCTATAAAGTTGAGATAGACTTCTTCGATAGCTCCTTTTTCAATGATATACGCATGAAAACTCATGGGGATTTTCCCGAGATCTTTCATTTTATATGCATTCCAATTCTTTATGACTTCATTATAAAAGATTCTCTTTATATCAATCTCGCCTTTCCTATACCGGCCCCGTTCGTAAAACTTTACAGTATATGTGTCTTCTAAGACTGATATAAATTGAATGAAATATTGGGTTTCAGTATATATATTGTTATGGCTGACATCTATTTCTTGCGTAAAGAAATCCGTCACATCATCAAAGAGCACAATCTTTTTGTAAACGATATTGTTCCTTCGCTTTTTGAATTTCACATAGCAAAAGCCTTTAGTCCCTACAAAGAAATCAAGATTTTCAAATTTTATTATTTCCTTGTATATATAATAGGGAAATCCAACAATAGTTACCAATAAGCCCATACAAAAAATGCTTTCACCCAAGTAAAACAAGGCCGGCAAGAGTAGAATGGCTAAAAGACCATATGGCACAAGTTTTCGCAATTTATGCATTACGCTATCAGGCTTTTCCTTATTCACTGTAGTTGTGCAGAAAGTAATCTGCCCAATATCATGAGGGACAAATTCAAAGAAACTGTGTCCCTCATATATAGATAAAATCAGAACATTTGATAGCTCTTTCGCTTCATTTATTCTATTCGAATCTGACTTGGCGTTTGTTTTAGAATCTATAATCATATGGAAGAATTTATAGGTATATGCGTGCCACAACACGCATATACCGGTTTTTGCTATGGTTTAGTTAATAAGCCACCTGAATTTTTAATATCCTCCTTCGGCATAAGTCTCAGCAATTCTGCTGCAATCTGACGAAGCCCTTCTCTCGTGGGGTTATTGTTAATTTGCTCCATACCACTATTGACAAGCTGTCGGGCACGCGAAGAATCCTTCCAACGTATAGAAGCAAGGTTGTTATTGCAATATCTGATGATGCTCATACACTGGTAAAGCATTGTGAGCTGGACGAAAAGGCTTTCCACCCGACTTAGAACCTCACGACCGATTTGCACATCTCTTGCACGGATAGCGTTGTCAGTTTGCACCCGCAATTGTTCGACCAATCTTGCCGATTTCTCATCGCCCAATTCTTCTTGCGCTTTCTCCAGTCTGTCAAATTCGTCACGCAGATCTTTCTCTACACGTTGCCATTCTGTGCCGGTTTCAAGCCGCTCTATTTTCCTCAGCAATTCGCGCAAGTTGTTGAGCACCTCCTTTTTCTCAGTAGTATTCTCGTTGTCGGTGCGGATGGCAGAAAGGTCTTCCATCAAATCACTTACATCCACGCCACTCTCTGACAAAGAGTTTAAGCTGGCTTCTGCTTCCCCAAATCCCTTGTTGATCTGCTCATTGGTATCCGCCATTGTATGTTTCTTGCCAGTGTCGAGGATTTTTTCGACAGTGGTGTCTGTGGCGAGGAAATGCGCTTCCAGTTTCATCTGCTCAGAAGAATCCACCTTCAGCGTGATGTCGACAAGACTGTCTTCGGTTATAAGGGTGTCGACATCATCTCCCGTGATGACAACGTCGGCAACATGTTCATAGAGTGAAGCCGATTTGCCTTCAGCCTCCGTGAAATCATCCACTTGGTAAATAGGCACAGTCAGCACATCGCAAGAAAGTCCAGGGCGCAGTTGGCTCGAGGTCTTCAAGTCGTTGACCACACCTGTTGCTGGTAGGGGTTTGCTTTTTTCCAATCCTCTTGCCATTCGAAACACTCCGCGTCTCTTGTCTTCATTCCAAGTTGCAATGCCTATATTGTAAGGCAATGGTGCAGCTCCCACTACAGAGCCTTGGATTATTGTGATTTCATTGGGGAAACAGGGGAGACTGTTGCCCATGTCATCATAGCATGAGATGTTGAACGAATTGGCTTTGCCCTCCAAAAGGTTCAATTCCACCACATCACCATTGGAGTTGATTTCCATCTTGCCACTTGCCCAAGCCTTGTCGCCCCTAACGAATTCGACGAAGACTTTATTGGCAGCAGAGCCATCCGCAAGACGAACAGGCACATATTCTGTCATTTCAACCGTGGTCGGCTCATAGTTGACATCAAGTTTAATGGTTCCGACTTTAATCTCGTCATCGGCAACCTCGGCATCCAGCGTAGACGCATAGAGCGCTGCGCCTGTTGCCACGGCGGTCATCGGGTCTATACTTGTGTCCACATTCGGGGTGACTTGTTCTCGCAGCATTTGGCGGACCAGCGGACTATGTGTCGGACCGCCGACAAGAATCAGCTTGCTGATTTGTGTCCCCCTGAGATTGTTTCGCTGGATAAGGTTCTTGCAAATGTCGACCGCCTTTTGGAAATACGGGCGCATCACGTCGAACACTTGCGCTTGTGTCAACGTCAAGTCAAGTTCCAGTTCCTCTCCTGCCTCATCCTCGCCAAGTTCGCCCAAGTTGGAGATGATTTCCTCATGGTCTTTGAATGAAAGCTGGTTCTTTGCCCCTTCGGCATATGTCTTCATGGCGTCACGAAGGACTTTTTTCTTTTCCTCATCCTGCATGTAACCATCGATGGCGTAGTTTTCTCGCAAGTATGGTATAAGGATGTTGTCCACGATGGCATAATCCAGGTTCTTTCCTCCAAGATAGTTGTCTCCCTCTGTGTCAAATACTTGCATGATGCCATCCTCCACCTTCAGCAAGGCGGCGTCAAATGTCCCACCACCAAAGTCAAAGACCATCCACAGCCCGTTCTTCTCTTCGGACGAAATGCCATATGCCATCGAGGCGGCAATGGGTTCCTGAAGCAGTTCGCAATGCTTGAATCCCGCCATCGTCGCCGCCTCCATCGTGGCTGTCTTCTGGTTGACGGTGAACTTTGCGGGGACGGTAATGACAACTGAGGCAAAAGATTCGTCTGTGACAAAAGACCTCAAAGTCTTCAACACTTCCGCAGACAATTCTTCTGAGGAGAAGCTCTTGTTTAAGTTGGCGCATTGATATTGGGTGTCTGTCGCCATCGTGCGCTTGAACTCAACGTATGTGTTGGAGGCGCCCTTCTGCCATGACTTTGTGGCACAACGCTTGTCTTGATTCATCACGCTGAAAGCAGTGAGTCCTACCCTGATTGAGCCTCTTCTGTTTACGGATACGCATGAGGGCATGGTATCCATCTGCGCATCTGTCTTGATTACGACCGGCTTGCCTTTTTCCATGCGGCAGATGGCGGAATTCGTGGTTCCGAGGTCTATGCCATAGTCTATCTTGTTTCTTGCCATGATATGATAGTTTTAGATGTTTTGGCTTACTGTTATTTGGGCGGCTTGTATCATTTGCCCATTATAGTTTACTTGTGGCTTGGTTATGCCTGTGATGATTTGCTTGCCTTCCTCCAGATCTTCGTCTGTCACAAAATTGGCAGACACTCTCATGCCTTCATTGTAAGGCATGCCCAGCATGTCAACGATTTCGTATCCATTGGCATTGAAATTGTCCTTTATGCGCTCCACAGCCCTTGCCAGCTGCCTATAGCCCTTGACTGAAGAGTCCATGCGCGCCATGTTCTGTTCTATTCTGACGACTTGGTCGGCCACCTTCAACGCAAGCGCATGGCTGGGTCCGTCATTTCCAACGACCTTTGGAGTGTTCGACAATTGCCTGTCTAGCAGTTCCAATAGTCTGTCATCAAGCCTGATGGCCTCTTCTTGCATTTTGTAGTGCGCAACCTGCAATGCCTCTTGTGCCCTGCGCACTTCGTCAACAGCAGAAGTTCCCCGCTTGATGCGTTTCGTCAGCAGAAGGGCTATGCCAATTATCGCGACAATGACTATTGTCACGACCACCGTTCCCCACAAGGTGCGAGTTTGAAGCTGATCTTGATTGGTGCGAACGTCATTGTCTGTCGCGTCAATCTTTCCTTTTATGCTTTCATTGTCAGCCAACTGCTTTTTCTCCAAGAGATTGCAAACGTTCTGTAGGCTGTCAATGGTTGAAGCCTGTAGTCTGTTTTCCTTTGCGAGAGATCGCATTTTCTTCTCGGTCGCTTTCTGCAATTCCGAAAGTTTTCGCAAGTTATTGTCAGTGTCCGCTTGCTTGTTTTGGAGAACAGAGCACTTCTCTTCCAATGACATAACCTTGTCAAAATCACCTATTGGCTTGGCGCTGACTTGCAGGAAGTTTGCAGCTGCAAGCCATACTATTATTAATATTTTTCCCATAACTAAAGTCACAAATATTGCATTATATAGAATAAAAGAATAAAACCAATTGTCGAAATTATAATAAATGCGTATAAGGATTTGGGGCTTATGTCAGGGGGTAGTTTGGGTATTGGCTGTCCATTTCCACAGCCATTACCTGTAGGCGCGGTCGGCTTTGCCGAGCCCCCCGCGCTTCCCGGCTTTGGAGTGGGCGAGGAGGTCCTAGGGGTGGACACGTATGTCGGTACACCGCATAGGAGACACAAGTTCTCCAGCGTGGCGCGATTGGTGTTGTAGGTTTCCCTCTTATAGCTGGCCGTCATGTCGAATGTGTCCATGATTTGCATGGTTTTCCACGCTTCCGCCAACACATATTTCAAATGAGTGTTTCCAATAATGTCCCTAATAGCGGTAGCGGATTGCGCCTCATTTACTTCGGCTATAACGTTGTGTAAGGCTATTTGCACAACCTCTGTCGAAATCTTGGCATAATAGTCATTGGATGCGCCATGCTTGCGCTTAATGGTTTGAAGGTAAGGCCGCGAGTTGTTCAACAAAGTGACCGAATGACATATCTTGTCTGGCAATGAGCAATAGTTTCGTATCTCCCTGCGGATGGCGCTATTCTCTGCGAACACGTCTTTGGGTATTTGCTGAAGGGTCCCTATCTCTTTCTCGCATTTGTCTTTTTCAACTTGGTCTACGACCACATTTTTGGCATATTGCAGCAACTCCAATGCTCGCTCGGCCGCATTAAGATCTTCTGTTCCTTCGCAGTAGTCGATGCCACATTGCAGGATTTCCATCCCCAACTTGTCCGCCGTCATTTGATACTGCAGGTCATTTGTGGACAGGAGGCTCTTTAGCTGTGAGAGAGGCCCACTCGTCGTGTTTTTCAATGTCTCACCTGCCACCAGCCTTTCCATAGCCCCTTGCCCCCTTGATCTTTTTGCTTGGTCGATCGCATTACGTATGCTATCGACAAGAGTTTTCGTGGCCTTTTCTGTTATGTGGCTTTTCCATGCTTCATTGGTGATGTGTGGGAGCAGGGCGCTTGCACCCACTTCCCCACACAATGTGTCGAGAAAGGCGTAAGCCATGCTCGACGCATCGGCGTTAACACCTGCTCCCACCGTTGCGGACGCCAATTGCTCGACGTATTGCGTGTTGCCATACAATGTTTCCGCAAGCGGGACGGATTTTGCGTAGTCTCCCCGCACAAGCGCTAAAACAATCCGATTTTGCAAAGACGAGAAACATACCCGCCTTTGCCAAATCTCTTCTGCCTTTTCCAGGTCGCCGTCAAAAAGGTGGTTGAACGCCACTTCATCCACGGCTGATGCCTTCATGAACCAAAACTGGGAAAAAAGCAATTGGTCCTTAGGCCGCGCAAATTGGGCGTCGGCCTCAGCCACCATCTCCTCCGTCCGATTGATGGGCGGGAGATACCGTGGCAAATCCAAGGGATAAGCCACAGGCCTGCCAACTCTCAGAAACGCCCTCATGCGTGTGTGGTTGGCCAGTCTCTCCCTCATGGGCGAGTTAGCGTAAACGCCCAGGATGCGGTTTGGATTATTGGTTAGTATCTTCATTCCAATCCATATATGGGTCAACAGGCTCCCCTTGTTGACAATATCATCTCACTAAAACACATGAAAAAAGCGCGGAGCCTATTCTGTCACCCGTTCCACGATCGATAGGCCTTCGCATTGCCCTGTAAGTCTGAAACGAGCAACGCATAGAAAGCCCCACGCCGTGTATGGATATGCCGCACACTCCTTTGGACACAACCAACAGGGCTGGCTGGAATCCAAGGGGGGGGATACAATACACCTCATGAGGCGTCTTGCATTGCTTTGTTTTTGACTTACATTTGAAGTTGCGAAGTTCATCGATCGCCAAAACCAAAGCGCACAAAAACGCCTTATACCATATGTCTGTCCTCACCATTGCCACTGTCCGTTGGGACACGTGACTCAGGCATTGACTTGGCAAATGTAATACTTTTCTTTGAACTTACATTTTTGTTTTTCAAAAAATCATGAGACCACTGCGTTTTTTAACATTTTGTTATGTTGTCGAAGTGGTGGCGTGGGGACATGTGTCCGTTTGGCTTTTCCGCCATGGGGGCACATAGGCTATTCTGTTTGGTTTCATGCTGTCTGCGTTGCTCGTTTTATCCTTTATGACCATGGGAGGGCGAAGGTTAACAGAGCGTGCACATTATTTTCTGATTCTGCCCTATGTTGATGGGGCGCAGATGGCGATGTCGTCAAATCATGGGTGGGAAGAGGCTCACATCTCGAGCTTGATGTCGTCGAGCGCGACACGGTCCCACCGGAACGTGTCCACCAGCGTGCGGGCCTCCACGGCGTCGGGCGTAGGCTGCAGGCCCGCGG
Organism: bacterium; assembly: GCA_963594895.1. Classification (GTDB taxonomy): domain Bacteria; phylum Bacteroidota; class Bacteroidia; order Bacteroidales; family Bacteroidaceae; genus Prevotella. Next base: position 13,547 of record CAVBFJ010000025.1, read on the forward strand.
CGTGGGCCAGGAGTCCGATGAGCTGGGGCGCCGTGAAGCGCTGGCGCAGGCATGCCATGTCGAGCCCGCGGTCGCGCTTGGAGAGGCGCTGGCCGGCGGCGTTGCAGAGCAGGGGCAGGTGGATGAAGCGCGGCGGCGTGAAGCCCAGCAGGCGCGCCAGGTAGATCTGCTGGGGCGAGGAGAGCAGCAGGTCGCGGCCGCGCACCACCTCCGTGATGCCCATCAGCGCGTCGTCGACGACCACTGCGAGCTGGTAGGCCCACGCCCCGTCCTTGCGCCTGACGATGAAGTCGCCGCAGTGTGTGGCCAGGTCCACCGTCTGTGTGCCGTAGTGGCCGTCGGTGAAGGTCACCACGCCCTGGCCCTCCCCGGGCACCATCAGGCGCGTCGCGGCGGGCCCGGGGCGTGCGCCGGGCGCGAGGTGGCGGCAGGTGCCGGGGTAGACCACACGGCCGTCGCTCTCGTGTGGCGCCTGTGTGGCCATGATGTCGGCCCGCGTGCAATGGCAGGGATAGGTCAGGCCGCGCGCCGCGAGCGCGTCGAGGTAGCGGGCGTAGAGGTCGCCCCGCCGACTCTGCCAGTAGGGCCCCTCGTCCCACGACAGCCCGAGCCATGCCAGGTCGTCCATGATCATGTCGGCGTAGGCCGGGTGTGACCGCTGCGGGTCGATGTCCTCGATGCGCAGCAGCCACGCACCGCCCTGCGCCTTGGCCGAGAGCCACGACAGCAGGGCGCTCAGCGCGTTGCCCAGGTGCATGCGTCCCGTAGGCGACGGCGCAAACCTCCCCTTCACCCGGGGGCGGGGCGCGTCGGGACCTTGCGTCATATTGTTGTCAGTCATCATGTGGTGGAGTTTACGTTATGGTGGAGAAACTTTCTTGGCCCAAGGGCGTCTGGTATAAAAAAACTCCCACCGAAGCGGGAGTATAGGCTTTTTAACCTTCGGCCCTTTCGGGTCTTATTGTGATAAGATGTAGGAAATCTTATTTTGATTGCAAATATAAGTCTAATTGTTTGCAATTCCAAATTATTACCAGTATTTTTACAGAAAATTTTAGTGTCTAACCTTATTGATCATTTTAGCATGAAAAAGATATTGGGCATTGACACAGGCACCAACAGCCTGGGATGGGCCATCATCGTCAGTGATGGCGGTGGCCGCTGGTTGCTCGACAAGGGCGTGAAGGTGGGGCCATGCTCCTTATGAGAACGTGCAAGAAAGTATTAACGATTAAAAAAGTATTGTGATGAACCTATTGCAGATTTTTCTTTATGGCTTGTTATTGGTTATCGGACTGGTAGTCTTATGTACTATGGCAATGTTAATTGTTGATTTTATTGGGCTGACATATGATAACCTTACAGGTACGCATGATTACTTCAATTGGGCTTTCAGTTGATGGCATGCCCCATGTGGCATGTCGCCCGGTGCTGCAAAAAATGCGACAAACTATAGTCTGAAAACGCAAAGATAGGGCCGAGGCCCTATCCTATATTATGTCGCCCCTACGGGGCTGGGGGATATATGCTCGCTCAGAGCAGCTGGTCTATGTCTATCGACAGGCCCACCTGGAAGTTGACGCCGTCGGTGAGCGGACTGTTCAGGTAGTAATATTTAGGCTTGTAGCCAAAGATGTTGTCGAGGGCGGTCGTCAGCTTGACGGCCTTTCCGAAACGCTGCACGAGCGAGAGCTTCCAGATGGTGTAGGCCGGGTAGCTCACGGTCAGCGTGCCTTGGCTGACGTCATAATAGTTCTTGTATTCCACGTTGTCCACGCCCGAGAGGAAGCGGCCGTTGAGGCCGGCGCTCAGTCCGTAGCGCTTGGTGAACTGGTGGTCGTAGTCCACGCGTGCGTTGATGGCGTGCTCGCGTGCCGGGATGTACTGGTTGTTGATGGTGTTGCCGTCCTTGTCCTTGGGCAGCTGCTCCTTGGTGTAGGCGTAGGTGAGGCGCGCGGAGAAGCCGTTGGCCCAACGTGCCTGCGCCCCGATCTCGCCGCCGCAGACGCTGTAGTTGTCGAGGTTGGTGTAGGGCAGGTAGGGCAGCTTGTCGGAGGCCGACTTGAAGTAGGGTGCCGATGTGGACAGTTTGTTCCTCACCTTGTTGTAGTAGGTCGAGGCGGTGAGGTTGTAGCGTCCTCGGGTGTACTCGGCCGAGATGTTGAAGTTGTGGCTCGTCTCAGGCTTCAGGTCGGGGTTGCCCTCGATGACCCATATGCCCGACATGTCGAAGTTGTAGTATTTCTCCTTGAGCGATGGCGCGCGGAAGCCCATGCCGTAGCCGGCCCTCAGGGCGAGGTTGTGCAGGGGCTTGTAGCACACGTTGACCTTCGGGGTGACGCGCGAGATGTCTCCGTCGGAGAAGTGGTCGTAGCGCAGGGCGCCCACCATCTCCCACTTGTCTGACAGGCGCCAGTCGTACTGCGCGAAGGCGTCGAAGCAGTCCTGCTTGCGTGTGTCGCCGTCGAGGTTGGTGTTGTAGAGATAGTCGTGCATGCAGTCGGCGCCGAAGGTCAGCACGTCGCCGTGTCCGAAGGTGTGGTTGTAGAGCAGGCGGAGGGTGTTCTGCACGTTGCTGTAGTCGCGTATGTCGAGCCGTGTGATGCGCTGGTAGTCGGACTTGTCATACTGGTCGAAGGCGTAGCTGACTTGCAGGGCGTCGTCTGCCGTGATGTCCCAGTTCATCTTCACCCCGCCGGTGAAGTCGCGGTAGCGCTCGGGCATGTCCGCGCTGCGCACCGTCTCGCGGAAGAAGTATCCGGCGCGCGCCATGAGGCTGATGTTGGCCGTGGGCTTCCAGACCAGCTGGTCCTTGACGTTCACGGTCTTGTCGCCGTAGATGGTGGCGATGACGCGTGTCACGGGGTCGCTGGCGCTATGCACGTCGTAGTTGTCCATGCGGTTGTGGTTGGCGGTGATCGTGTTGCTCCATCGCTTGCCGGCCAGTCCGAGGGAGAGGCCGTAGCGCTGCTCGTTGTGCCGGGCGAGGCGCGCGTTGACGTTGAGCGTCCACGGCTTCCTGTTGCGCTTGGTGATGATGTTGATGACGCCACCCGTGGCGGCGCTGCCGTAGAGTGCCGAGGCGGCGCCCTTCACGATCTCTATGCGCTCCACGTTGTCCATGGTGAGGCGCGTGAAGTCCACGTCGTCCATGGTCTCGCCGGCCAGCCGCTCGCCGTCGACGAGGAAGAGCACGCCCTGCCCGCCGAAGCCGGAGAAGTTGAGGTGTGTCTGTTGGTTCATGGCATACGAGAACTCCACGCCGGGCAGCTCTTGCTGCAGGAGGTCCTCCACGTTGGTGGCGTCGACCCTGGCTATGTCCTTCGCCGTGATGACGCGTGTCTGTATGGGCGTGTCCTTCAGGAACTTGGGCGTGCGTGTGCCCGTCACCACCACTGCGTCGAGGTCAAACTGCCTGTAGACGGAGTCGGGGCGCTGGCCCTCTGGGCCTTGCGCCATGAGGGCCAGCGGCCATGCCAGCAATATCGTGGATGCTAAAAGCTTCATGATGCTTCTCTTAGTAAGGGTACTTGTAGTTGATGGTGAGGTGGCACGCCGTGCCATTGGGCGAGCGGTAGTTGGCGAGCTGCAGGGCGGCGTATGTGCCGTCCTTCAGCCGGAGGATGAACACGTGGTTGTTGTGTGTGAACGCGGGCGGCATGGGCGGTATGTCCAGCGCGAGCCAGGAGGAGACCACCTTGTTGACGGCGATGCCCTGCGAGGGCACGTAGCTCTGCAGCATCCTCTCTTGGTTGTCCCACACCTCGTTCTCGCTCCACTCGTCCTCGGTGAACGTCTTGTCGTGGAAGGTGCTGCTCGTCGCGGGCAGCTGGTCCATGGAGGTGTAGGTCGTCTCGAGCGCGGCGCCGCCGTTGGTGCGCACGTTGTTGCGGTGCACAGCGATGGTCCAGTCGTCGGGCGCCGTCTGCGCCGCGGTGGGGGTGTAGTGGGTGAAGGCATTGTTCTTCACGCCCTGCCCGAAGACGTCAAACCAGTACATGTACTGTCCCGCCTTCTGCCCCTGTGTGGCGGCGGCGTGGCCCTCCTCCGTGGCGTCCGTGTCGCCGGTGGCCTCCATGGGTATGGGATAGGCGGCAAACTCCGTCTGCGCCTTGAGCAGGGCGGCGCTGTCGCCCTCCTCCGCGAGCTGGCGCAGGCGGTTGAGGTCTATGTAGTACCAGTCCGTCCAGCTGCTGGCGTCGACCATCAGCTGGCCCTCGGCCGGTACGACTGCCTGGGGCTCGTCGTACAGGCCGTCAAAAATGCCGTTGCAGGCGGTGAGCATCAGCATGCCCACGCCTGCAACGGTGTGTGTCAGATGATTTGCCAGTCTTGTCATCTACGTCGGTCTCTCCTTTCCTTATTTCCGCAAATACTTCTTGCCGTTGATGATGACCACGCCCTTGTAGCCACTGTTGACCTGCTGGCCGCTGAGGTTGTAGACCTTGTCGCCCTGCGCGCTCTGCGTGCCGTTGACGGCGGAGATGCCCGCGGGGTCGGTCAACTTGGAGACGATCTGGAAAGGCATGCTGCCCATCTGGAACGTGTTCACGATGTCGGCCACCGCGCTGCCGTTGTAGGTCACGAGGATGTCGTTCTGCTTCGCGGCGTTGAACGGATAGTCGTTGTCCATGGTGGCGACGCCGTTGCTCATGGCCGTGAAGTGGAAGGTCAGCCCGTCGTTGGCGTAGTTGCGGTAGTATCCGCCCTTCTCCTCGCTGTAGGTGAGGCCCTTCACGGTGTAGGTGCCAAGCGTGAGGTCGCCCATCACGGTGCCGTCGAGCGTATAGGTGGGTATCTCCACGTCGACCTTCTCCTCGTCGCCGTCCTTGTATTTGCGCACGTTGTAGGTTGCGCTGGCGCTCTGGTAGTGGAACGACCCGCCTACGGAGACATAGAGCGGTGTGGCCGTCACGGGCTTGATGTAATAAGCCTCGACCGTATAGGTCAGGTCAAAGGGCATGCTGCCATACTTGAACACGACCTTGAGCGACATCTTGTTCTCCGCCATGCTGTAGGAGCCCGACAGCTTGCCGTTCACGGCCTTCTCCACGCCCTCGGCTGTGGTGGCGGTGGCGGAGAAGCTCTGCTCGCTGAGCGTGACGAGGTGTGTCGCCGGGTCCATGGCGAACGCCACGCCACTCACCGTGAACGACGGGATGGTGGCCATGCCTTGCATGGATGGGAAGGTGATGGTGCCCGTCGAGCCGGAGGTCATGGCAAACTGTATGGTGTCGCTCTCGCTGGTGTTGTTTGCCGTCAGCACTTGGATGGACGAAGCGCCAGAGAAGTTCATGGCACCGTGCATCTGTGCCATCATGTTGCCTGCCATCAGCGTGGCACACAAAAGGGTGAAAATTTTCTTCATGATTATCTTTTTGCCTATTTTGTTTTTATGTAAAATGCTTGTTATCCCAATGCCTCACGCTTTGCCCGCGCTCTCCTCGCCGATGCGGTCCCTGCCGCTATAGAGCCAGAAGCCGACGATCAGCGCCACGAAGACCACGAGGATGCTCACCATCTCCACGACGTGGTTGGCCGGGTCGACCCATATCTCCTTGAAGAAGCCGTTGCGCGCCGCCACCTCCACGGCTGTCCAGAACACGATGACCGTGGCGAGCGACATGCGCAGGTTGCGGCCCCAGGAGCCTATGTGCAGTTGTTTCTTGAACATCAGGGCGGCGCCTATCAGGCAGAACACGGCCACGCCGTAGGTGACGGGATGCGTGGTGCCCAGGAACACGGGGTCGTAGCAGAACATCAGCACCAGGTAGAGGCCCCACATCATGATGTTCCACTCCATGAAGCTGACGATGCTGGCATGGTGCGCCATGGGCCGCAGATCCACGCGCCCCTTCACGCCGCAGTGGTCCTGTATCCAGCGGATGAAGTCGCAGCCCGTACGGGTGCAGAACACGTACATCACGATGAACATCATCCACATGCCAAACGTGGCCGGCATGATGAGGTACTCGGGCCGCGAGCCGCGTATGGCCTTCAGCTCGGCGCGGCTGAAGCTCTCCAGTGGCGCCCCGTCGATGGTGAAGGTGTGGTTGACGCCGACGCCATTGACATACTCCGTGGCGGTGCGCACCACGCCGTCGCCTATCAGGTCACAGTGGACGCCGTAGCGCTGGGCGTAGTAGGCGAAGAGAAACTCCACCCAGCCCGTCCAAAAGAGCAGGGCGCCCGTCATGCCGAAGACGGTCTGCCGCGTGTCGCCCTTGACGAAGACGCCCCAAATGGTGATGACCAGTCCCACGAAGCCCATGGCAAACGCCGAATAGTGCAGCGTGGTGGGTTCGAGCAGATGCTCCATGACAATCATCAGGGCATGCCCCAAAGGCATCAGCAGCAAGATGATGAGCAAAGACCCGACGGTCTTGCCGAGATATAATTGTTTCGCCATTGATATTCTGTGATTTTGTATAACCGGGTGCAAAGTTACTGACTTTGCGCTTGTCTGGCAATACTTAAAAATTATGATTTGTCACGCCGCCGGCAGGGAGCGAATTTCAAACTGTTGAAGAAACGAGTACAAAAAATGGCAATTCCATATTTATCCCCTATTCGGAAGATCGCAGGTATACGAACTGGACAAGCACACTCTGTACCGCCATGAATGTTGCATACTTGCTTTCATTCGGCAGAAAACCAGATATGATCCAAAGATGGCAATGTTTTGGTATCCCCGTCCGTCCCGTCGCAGAACCCTAAGGCGGGCGACAGGCGCACCCCGGGGCCGTCATGTTGGCCTGTTACCCGCACATGTCCGCGAATTATTTGGCTTGCGGTGTGATGGTTTTGTGAGTTTCATATTATCTTTGCAGTCGATATAGGCTCAACGGTGAGCTTATATGCGGAATAATATGTTTGCTCAATCAAAATTGACGATGAACGGGAAGAGAATTGTGATGGTGGTGGCCCTTGTCCTCTTGGGACTGGCAGGCGTGGCCGCCGCCAACAAGAAGACCAACGGCAAGAAGACCGACGACAAGACACATGCCGCGCAACGTGCCGCCGGCCTGCGCTCCATCACGGAGGATGCGGCACGCGCCCATGTGTGGTTTTTGGCCGACGACCTGCTGGAGGGGCGGCGCGCCGGGCAGCGAGGCGCGCGCATCGCCAAGCGGTATGTCATCTCGCGGATGCGCGAGCTGGGCGTCAAGCCCTTGCTTGCGTCGGGTTACGCGCAGCCCTTTGAGGCCTGCGCGCGCCAGCAGCTCCATCGCATGGGCCGCTATTTTGTCGAGGCCGACACCATCGCGAAGATCAAGCGTGAGGTCCACTGCTCCCTGGGGCTCGGCAACGTGCTCGGCGTGCTGCCCGGCCGACGGGCTGACGAGTATGTGGTCGTCGGTGCCCACATCGACCACGAGGGCGTCTACGACGACCTGGCAGGCGACAAGATCTACAATGGCGCCGACGACAACGCCTCGGGCGTGTCGGCCGTGTTGCAGATCATGAAGGCCCTTGTGGTCAGCGGCGCGCAACCCGATCGCACGGTCATCTTCGCCTTCTGGGATGGCGAGGAGGAGGGATTGCTCGGCTCACGCTATTTCACCCAAAACTTCGAAGGCATGGACCGCGTGCGGGGTTACCTCAACTTCGACATGGTGGGCAGTGGCACCGACAGCCGGTCGGTCACCTATTTCTTCACCGCCGCCCATCCCCTGTTGGGCCAGTGGCTCAAGGACGACATGACGGAGCACCGCTTCGCCTTCGAACCCGACTACCGCGCATGGGACAACCCCGTGGGCGGCAGCGACCAAAGCTCGTTCCACCTCAAGGGCGTGCCCATCGTGTGGTATCACACCGGCGCGCAGCCCCACTACAACCAGCCGTCCGACGAGCCGGAGACAGTCAACTATCCCAAGCTCACCGACATCACGCGCGCCGCCTTTCTCACCACCTGGCACTTGGCCAACGAGGCCGACTACTGAGACTCGCAAGGCCCGCGTCCACCGGTGGAAGGGCGGACTACATTACAGAGGTTCGTGGAGAACATAAGGCTATAGGATGAAAAATGCGGATATGGAAGAAAAGAAGAGAATAGAGGTGGTCGCTGCCATTATCAGCGATGGCGACAAGGTGTTTGCCACCCAGCGCGGATACGGCGAATGGAAGGACTGGTGGGAATTTCCCGGCGGAAAGATGGAGCCTGGCGAAAGCGGGCCGGAAGCACTGCGACGCGAGATAAAGGAGGAACTGGCCACCGAGATAGAGGTGGGTGAATTGTTGACGACAGTGGATTATGACTACCCCAAGTTCCACCTTACGATGCACTGCTTCTTGTGCCATGTGACACATGGCGACCTGACCCTCTTGGAACACGAGGCCGCCAAATGGCTTAACCGGGAAGCCTTGGATTCGGTGAGATGGCTGCCCGCAGACGAGCTGGTGGTGGACGCGCTGAGAGATCTCGCGTGAGGCCCCTATAGCCATGCCACCACCGTGGGCGTCAGCAGGGCCGTGAGGATGCCGTTGAGGGTGAGCCCCAGGCTGGCGTAGGCCCCCACGAACTCATCGCGGTCCATGGCCACCGATGTGCCGAGGGCATGCGAGGCGGCGCCCATGGACAGGCCCCTGGCCATCGGGTTGTTGACATGTCCCACCGACATGATCTTGAAGCCCACCACCGCGCCTATCAGGCCGGTGATCACCACGATGGCCGCCGTGAGCGAGGGGATGCCGCCCAGGGTCTGCGTCACCTCCATGGCGATGGGCGTGGTGACCGACTTGCTGGCCAGCGACACCACCACCACATGCGAGGCGCCGAGCAGGCGCGCCGTGATGACCACGCTCACGATGCCCACCAGGCATCCCACCATCTGTGAGGCCAGGATCGGCACAAACTGCTTCTTGATCTGCGACAGCTGCAGGTAGAGCGGCACGCCGAGCGCCACGACGGCCGGCTTCAGCCAGAAGTCGATGAGCTTGGCGCTCTCGTGATAGCTGTCATAGGAGATGTCGAAGGCCGAGAGGAAGAGGATGATGAGGGCGATGGCCACCAGTATGGGGTTGAGCAGGATCAGTCGCGTCTTGCGCTGCAGGAGCTTGGCGCCCTGGTAGACGCCGAAGGTGAGCGCCAACAAGAAGTATTGGTTGGTGATGAGATCTCTAATCATGGTTGTGTCTGTGCTCTTCTATCTTGTCCTTTATCTTGTGTGTGATCTTCTCCTCGCCCTTGGTCACCACCTGGTGTGTGTGGCCCGTGATGAGCAGCACCAGCGCCGTGCTGACGACCGTGGCGCCGATGATGGGCAGCAGCTCCGCCTTGATCAGCTGGAAGTGGAGCATCAGCGCCACCCCGGGCGGCACGAAGAAGAAGCCGAGGTTGGCTATCAGGAAGTCGGTGAGCCCACGCACCCATTCGAGCTTGATGACCTTAAGCTTCAAGAGCGCAGTGAGCAAGAGCATGCCGATGATGCTCGAAGGCAGTTTAAGCCCGGTGAGCATGATAACCAGCTCGCCGAGCGCCATGCATCCGAAGAGGATGAAACATTGTCGAACCATTATTATTCTTTGCTTTTATTTATGGGTGGTAATTTATAGAACCACCCTCATTGTTGTTATCCTGTTGTCAGTCGGTCTTTCTGCGCTTCGCAGAAAACGCTTCACAGTCCCCACATGTCGTCCAGCAGGGTGAGTGCCGCCGGTGTGCGGAAGACGCGGTCGCGGAAGGTGCGGATGGCCTCCTCGGGCAACTGGTCCTCAAACGAGTTGACAAGGAAGTCGGCCTCGAGGAGGATGCGATGGTCGGCTGCGGTCACGCCGGTGTAGGTGTGGTGGTGGGCGATGAGCCAGCAGATGCGCTCCGTCTCGCCGTCGGTGAAGCCGCCGACCTCGGCCAGCACCTTGCGCGCCTCAGCAGGTCCGAGCTCCTCCTGGTGCTTGCCGCCACAGTTGCCATACTTCGCCTCGGCTGCGTGGATGCCCACGTCGTGGAGGATGGCGGCCGCCTCGAGCACGAAGCGCTCCTCGGACTCCATGCCCTCCAGAAGGGCGATGGTGCGCGCAAAGTCGTGCACCTTCACGAAGTGTTGCACACGGGGCACGTCGCCCCCGTCATATCTCACCATGGCCCGCATGAGGCGTGCCAGTAGTTGTTGCCTGTCTCCCATCACAATTTGCTTATCACGTGCTCTTCGGCATAGCGGAGATCACGCTCGTCGTCAATCTCATACCAACTCACATCCTTGGCGTTGAGCACATGGACGGGGCTCACCGCCTGCGACATGTGCAGCAGCTCATACTCGTAGCCGAGCTTGGGCTTCTCGTCGACAATGGCGGCGTAGTCGTCGCACATCCTCTTGTAGAAGGCGCCCGACAGCTTGTGGATGCCCACCAGCTCGCCCTTGGCGTCGATGGCCGCGCGGTCGGTGGAGCAGCGCGTCAGCGTGCCCTCGGCGTCGTGCTCCACGTAGTACTGGTCCTGAAACTTGGTGACGGGCGTGATCAGCATGATGTCGGGATGGGTGTCACTGATCAGCTCCGTGATGGCGTTGCGGCTGTAGATGATGTCCGACTCGAGCAGCAGGAAGTCATCTGCGCCGATGGCCTCACGGCAGTTCCACAGTGTGTACATGCTGTTGGTCTCGGCGTAGCGCGGCGAATAGACGCACTCGATCTGCGGATAGCGCTCCTTCAGGGCCTCGTAGGCCTCGCGCTTGTAGCCCGTGCCGATGACGATGCGCTCGATGCCGCAGCTGAGGAGCGTCTCGATGGATCGCACCACCATCGGCTGTCCGCCACACTCGATGAAGCCCTTGGGCATGGTCTCGGTCATGTGTCCGAAGCGGCTGCCCAGTCCGGCAGCCATAATGACAGCAGTCTTAATCATTGTAGTGAGCAGGCGTTTGTATGTTGTAATGTTCCATCGCCTCGCGCAGGACGACGAAGAAAGCCTCGATGTCGGGCACGTCGATGGTGCCGAGCGAGCAGAGGCGGAAGGTGTTGGTGGTCGAGATCTTGCCCGGGTAGATGGTGAAGCCCCGCTCGTAGCAGTAGTCGTGCACGAGGTCGAAGTCCCAGTTGGGGTCGTCGGGATACCTCACCGACACCACGAGGCCCGACTGTATGTCGCGTCGGATGACGTCGCGCAGGCCCAGCTTCTCGAGGCCGCTGTGTATGGCCTCGAAGGTGCGGTGGTGGCGCGCAAACTTGGCCGTCTCGCCCTCGGCCCAATACTCCTTGAACGCCTCGATGGCCGCATAGACGGTCTGCACGGGCGGTGTGAAGTGCATCTCGCCGGTCTTCTCGAAGAAGTCGTACTGCAGGTAGAGGTTGCAGTAGTAGGATCGCTTGGGGTAGTCCTTCGACCGCTCGATGATCTTGCGGCTGCCGACGATGAAGCTCAGTCCCGCCATGGCCATGAGCCCTTTCTGCGCCGATGCCATGCAGAAGTCGACGTTGTCCTCATGGAGGTCGAAGGGCACCATGCCGAGGCTCGACGTGGTGTCGACGACGAAGGTGGCGCCGTGTGCGTGGGCCAGTGCCCCAATCTCGCGGATGGGGTTGAGGATGCCCGTCCCCGTCTCGTGGTGTGTGGTGTAGACCAGTGCGATGTCGGGGTTCTCGCTCAGCGTGCGCTCCACGTCGTCGAGCGAGGGCCGCTCGAAGACCGACGATCGCAGGTCGATGTGTGGCAGTCCATAGTACTGGCACACCTCGACGGCACGCGACGAGTAGGCTCCGTTGTTGACGATGAGGGCCCGCTTGCCCTCGGGCAGCAGCGAGTTGAGGCAGATGTCGATGTTGATGGTTCCCGAACCGCAGAAGAGCACGGCCGTGTCCTTCTCCAGGTCGCCGTGCGCCATCTTGACGCAGTTGTCGCGCAGGGCCTGCATGAGGCCGGCGAAGGCCTTCTCACGCGGGCAGATGTCGGGCACCACCTGTGCCATCTTCACCGTGTCGGTGGTGGTGGCCGGGCCGGGGTTGAGCAGTATGTTACGTTTGATGTTGATCATGATGCTTGTTGTTATGGTGTTGTGCCGCCAGGGGCTTTAGGGTGGTTCTATAAATTACCACCGGATATTGGGCATGTTCGCTCAAGTAGCGTTTTGTCATCTTTCGGGCTCTTTTCCGCCCCATTTTCTTGTTCGCTCAGTCGCATAGCCCGCTATGCTCCTTCGTTCACAAACAAATGGGACGGAAAATAGCACCGAAATCTGACAAAGCTAATTTATAGAACCACCCTTTAGTGTTTCAGGAAGTCCATGAGCGCCCGCTTGTTCTCCACGGGTGTGGTGGTGGGCCGTCCGAGGTCTTCTCGCGCGCCCTTCTTCACCTTGATCTCGAGGAAGAGCGGCGCCTCGTTGTCGGCGAGGTCTTGTAGCACCTCCGCCAGGTCGTCGGCGTTGTCGACGCTGAGCGCGGTCTTGTAGCCACAGGCCGCGGCGACCTCGGGCAGGTCTACCTGGTAGCCCACGGTGGGCTGTCCGCCCACGGAGTCGTGCACGCCATTGTTGAAGAGGATGTGGTAGAAGTTGGCGGGCCGCATGCTGCCGCTGATGGCCAGGGCGCCCATGTGCATGAGGACCGCGCCGTCGCCGTCGAAGCAGTAGACGGGTCGGTCGGGCTGGTGGAGGGCTATGCCGAGTGCTATCTGCGAGGCGTGCCCCATGGAGCCCACGGTGAGGAAGTCGCGCTCGTGTCCCTGGTGCTCGGCGGCGCGATACTCGAAGAGCTCGCGGCTGATCTTGCCCGTGGTCGACACGGCGACGGCGCGGCTGCCCATGGCGCCCGCCACCATCTGTATGGCTTGCTCGCGGGTGAGCTGCGACTCGTCGGCCACGGTGTGCTGGAGCTTGTAGGGTGCGAAGGTGCCCTTGCGGATGACCAGGGCGTAGGCCTCGCCCGTGGCGCGCATGCGCTCGGCGGCGTGGCGCACCTGCCCCATGGCCTCATCCTCGTCGTCGGCGAGCGTGGCGTGCTCAATGCCCATGGCGTCGAGCAGGGGCAGGGTGACCTTGCCCTGCTTCACGTGCTGGGGCTCGTCGTGCACGCCCGGTTCGCCGCGCCACCCGATGATGAGGAGCACGGGTATGTGGTAGACATCGCTGTCGGTGAGCGACATCAGTGGGTTGACGACGTTGCCCTCTCCCGAGTTTTGCATGTAGACGGCGGGTATGCGGCCCGTTGCCAGGTGGTATCCGGCGGCCAAGCCCACGGCTCCGCCCTCGTTGGCGGCGATGATGTTGTTGCGCGGGTCGGCGTGGTCGGTGATGTAGGCACAGAGGTTCTTGAGCAACGAGTCGGGCACGCCGGCGTAGAACGTGATGTCCTCGCTGGCCAGCGCCTGGTAGAATCTTTCGGATTGTATCATGGTGTTATGCTTTTTGTCGGATGAGGGAGTGGGCGTTCACTTGCGCTTGCCTGCCAGCTTCCTGAAGAGGCGGGTCACGACAGATCGGCGATAGCTGCGGCGCACCTCAGGCAGCACCTCGCGATAGCTGCGGCGCGTGTCGAAGACCACGCTCCCGTGCATGTTGGGTGCCTGGATGGGTGTCATGTAGTTGTCGCCAAACTCGCCGCGGAGGAAGGTGTCGTAGTCCTTCGGCGCGGGCACGAGGATGTTCTCGAACGGCAGCCACACGGTCTCGTCGAACACATGGCGGTCCCAGTGCAGCTTGGGGCTCAGGATGATCTCGCCCAGGCGCGAGCCGGGCAGGTCGGCTAGGCTGCGCAGGGTGTCGTCGACCTGTCGGTAGTAGTGGAGCCATCCATGGCGGCGCACGCAGTGGCGCGCCTTGAGCTTGCGGAAGATGAGGGTGAGGCGCCCGGAGGACAGGCAATGGGTGTTCTTGGCCTTGAGAAACTTCAGGGTGCGGAGGCACTGGCGGTAGGCGTCGTCGACGGCCCGCTGGTCGTCGGGCACGGCGTCGAGCGGGAAGATGTCGATGAAGATGCCCTGGTTGAAGGGCTGGAAACAGTCGGACGGGCGGATGGCCGCGGTGTCGCTGCGCCTGAACTGGGCGTGGCCGCGGTGGTAGTCGACATCGGTATAGGCCGACTGGAGGAAGTAGGGGGCCTCCAGCCCCAGGTTGCCGATCTCCTGGCACATGCGGTCATAGTCGGCGCGTGGCATGAGGAGATCCACGTCGTCGTCCCAAGGGATGAAGCCCTTGTGGCGCACGGCGCCAAGCAGCGTGCCGCCCTCAGCCAAGCAACGCAGGCCATGGAGCTTGCAGTAATCGAGAAAATGGCTGACGAGGTCGAGCTCCACCGCCCACACCTGCTTCATCTCGGCGCTCACGGGGTAGCCGCCTCGCACCTCGGCCTCCATGTTGAGGGGTGTCTTAGTCTGGTTTGGCATCTTGCACATATTCTTTATTATATAGGCAAAATTACACAATTAATGTGTCATGGCAAACGGAAAGGGGAACTTTTCTTCCCAAACCACCCTAAAAGCGGAAGCCGAAGAACATCCTGACACGCCACTTGCTGCGGCGCAGCTGCAAGTGGTCGCGGTCGCCCGCCACCGAATAGTTGTAGACCATCGTGGCCCCGGCAAACTTGTTGCGCCAGGAGTAGAGGGCGGCGCCGCGGCCGGTGATGATGAACGACGGGAAATGGTAGCGCATGTTGGTGCGGGTGGTGACGCTTTCGCCGTCGCGCTCCTCGTCCTGCCGCGTGTAGTCGTGCGAATAGACGGTGACCGTCGGCACCGCCGAGAGGTGGAACAGCCAGTGGCGGCCCGCGACAAGGTTGTAGCCATAGCCGCCGCCAATGGCCACCTCATTGAGGCGGATGGTCATCGGCCGGAGCGAGGGATTGTCGTCGTCGGCCTTCACCTGGGTCTTCGACCCGTCGAAGCTGGCGCCCAGCATCCAGCTGCCCGCGCTGTGGCGCTGGACGTAGCTCTGGCTGAAGGCGGCGGGGAAGGAGAACCGTCGGTGGTTGAAGACATAATAGAAGTTGAGGTTGAGGGCGTCCTGCGACACCAGTCCCTTGCTGATGTCCTGGCGTGTGTCGCCGATGTCCTGGTGGCCCCGGAACGTCTTGGAGGAGAGGTAGACCACGTCAAAGCCATAGCGGTTGCTGTAGGAATTGAGGTTGAACTCGAAGTCCTTGCTCTTGCCCGCCATCTTGGCGGGGTTGACGGCCACGCCCGCGGCCAGCCCGCGATAGGCCACGGCCACGCTGACCGTGGCGCGCAGGTCGGAGCGCAACTGGGTGTTGTGCACTGCCTGGCTGGCGTCCGTCGCCGTTGTCTTGATGTCGGCCCCCGACACATTCGTGCGCAGCTTGATGGTCCATCGTGCCTGCGGGCGTGTGATGTAAGTGGTGTCGTAGGTCACCTTGCTGTAGCGTGCGGCCAGGAGCGAGTCGCCCCGATAGAGCTTGCGGTCGTAGCGGCGCAGGCGGCGCTGCCACTTGGCGTAGCGCCTCATGACGCGGGCCTTGCGTTTCTCGCTCAGCGAGCTTTGGGTCAGGCGGGCCACCAGCAGCGAGTCGGCCCACTGGAGCATCCGCCCGCTGTCGGCCGACTGGCGCAACTGGAGGCGGAGGCTGTCGGCGGTCTGCATCATCGCGCGCAGCGTCTTGCGCGGGCGGCGTGACTGGGCAAGGGCGCAAGAGGGCAGCGCCAACACGCACAACAGCAGCACGGCGAGGCGGACAGAGAGACGGGGGCAGCGCCCCACTGACACGTGACTCATGGTCATCAACACGGTTTTCATTCCTTATGATTATTACTCCTTATGATTATCACTTAAGACGCGACTGCCACCGGCGCTGGTGTGTCCATGCGGCGCGGTCCCGCCCGTTTTTTCGTTTTGTTTGGCAAAGTTAACATTTCTTTGCCGATTACCGAAACGGTGGGCGACATTTTTCTGCCCGGCCCTGGGGCGCCACCGGATGTGACAAGGATGCACGCCGGTGAACACTGCCTTTTTGCGGAATATTTTGTAATTTTGCAGGCGATTTAGGACAACATTTTCGGGTAATATGGATGACAACATGACAGGGCGCCGGTGGATGGCGCTGACGGGGCTGACGCTTGCGGCCTTTATCTTCAACACATCTGAGTTTGTGCCAATCGGGTTGCTGACCGACATACGCGATGAGTTCGGGCTGACGGAGGCGTCGGCCGGCATGCTCATCTCGGTCTATGCCTGGGTGGTGATGTTGCTGTCGCTACCCCTGATGATCCTGGTGTCGCGCATGGAGATGCGGCGGCTGATGCTGTGCCTGGTGGGGCTGTTTGCCGTCTGCCAGGCACTGTCGTTTCTTTCCACCAGCTACCTGATGCTCATGGCCTCGCGCATCGGCGTGGCCTGCGCCCACTGCGTCTTCTGGTCGGTGGTGTCGCCCATCGCCGTGCGCATCACGCCCCCGCGCCACAAGGCGCTGGCGCTGAGCACGGTGGTCACGGGCTCGTCGGTGGCCATGGTGCTCGGCATGCCCCTGGGGCGCATGGTCGGCCTCCACCTGGGCTGGCGCATGACGTTCCTGTGTGTGGGCCTGTTTGCCCTCTTCACCTTTATCTATATAGCCTGTTCACTGCCGCGCGTGCCCAGCTCGGGCAGTTTCTCGCCCCGCAAGTTGCCCACGCTGCTGGCCGACCGGACGATGGCAGGCTTCTACCTGTTCACCCTGTTGGTGGCCACGGGCTATTATGTCTGTTACAGTTACATCGAGCCGTTTCTCAAGCAGGTGGCGCTCATGTCCGACGGCCTGGTGACGGCCATGCTGATGATGATGGGTGTGGCCGGCTTCCTGGGCAGCGTGGCCTTCTCGCAGGGCTACGCCAGGGGGCCGCGCCTGTTCATCGGCACCACGGTGGCGGCGCTGGCCCTGACACTGCTCGGTCTGCAGGCGTCTGCCAGCCTGCTGCCGATGACCATCACCCTGGTCGCCCTGATGGGCATGGCCGCCACGGCCTACAACGTGGCCATGCAGTCGGCCCTCATCCAGGCGGTGCCTCCCGAGAGCACCACGGTGGCGATGTCGATCTTCTCGGGCATCTTCAACATGGGCATCGGGTGCGGCGCCTTCCTCGGCGGGCAGGTCTGCACACACGACACGATAGGCCACGTGGGCCTGGCGGGCGGCCTCATCGCCCTCGTCGCCCTGCCCTATTGGGCCATGAGGTTGGGGCGCAGGGTATGTCCGGACAATAGGGCCAAGTGACAACCAGCAACCATAACCATTGTCGTGATTTTTTGCCAAAAAACGTGTTCGTGATTTCAATTGAAATAGAACGAGAAAATGGCGTTTCTTGCCCGTTTCGGGAACGGCAACTGTCCCACGACTGCAAGAATGTGCCGAATCATCATGCGATAAGTGCCTAATCTCACCATGATATGTGCCTAATGACAGTGAGATTAGGCACATATCATGGTGAGATTAGGCACATTCTTTGATGAAAAGTCTTTACGATTGGCGATAAATAACGAGTGGATTTTCGTAAACCGCTAATAATTAGCGACTTGCGAAAACCGCTCTATTTTCGCGTATTTCGGCCAAAATATTTTCTCGTGGCAAATAACGCACGTTTTAGACTATAGCTTGTCGCTTTTTTTGCAATGCCAAGCGACTCCCCTCCCCCGCTCCGTCGGCCTCACACGGATCCGTATCGAAAATAGAGTATGCGCAGACCGAGATTTAGCAAAAGTCATGTCCGGAAAATATTCGGATTTTGAACACCCTACACTACGGTGCTGGACAATGAAAAGTCCGGCACAGACGCTTCTGCACCGGACATCCTAACTTAATGTATAAGCAACGTACTACCTAATAAATGAACCAAAAATTGCTTTTGCTGCGACAAAATTAGTCAATCCCCACGGCATCGGCTCGCAAGATTATCCACAAGAATGACAAAATGGTGGATCGTTGGACGATTTTTCCAACTTTTGGACGGGATTTATAACCAGTTACCCATATTTCTGCGTATCTTTGTAATCGTAAAGGCCACGGTACGCGTCCCCTCGCCGAGGGATGCCAAGCGCCGCCACTAAAAACCACACATAGCCATGCGCCATATTCTGAAAACATCACTCCTGTTGCTCATCGCAACACTGCCCCTGGCCACATGGGCCAAGAGCTACCTCGTCAAGTCGCCCTCCGGACGGGTGGCCGCCAACGTCACGCTCAGCAAGGGCGCCACGATAGCCGTGACGCTCGACGGGCACACGCTCCTCACCGCACGCGACGTCAACCTCAAGCTCACCGACGGGCAGACAGCGCTCAACGGCGACCGCGGCGTCAAGGCCAAGCGCGCCAAGGCCAGCCAGACCATCGACGCGCCCTTCTACCGCCAGCGGCAGTTCCGCTTCGAGGCCAACGAGCTTGACCTGCAGGCGCCCAGCGGCTTCGGCCTGCGCGTGGTGGCCTCCGACGAGGGCGTGGCCTACCGCTTCTACACCACGCGCACGGGAAAGACGGTCATCGGCAACGAGACGGCCGACTACCATTTCGGCACGGCGCACCGCGCCTGGCTCTCACCCACGACCAACGCGCAGAAGCCCTTCCAGATGGCGTTCCAGAACATCTACCACGACACCACGCTCGACACCGTCGACTCGCTCAGCGCCCTGCCCGCCTTCCTGCCGGCCACGGTCGACTGCGGACAGGCCAAGGTGACGCTCCTCGAGAGCGACGCACACGCCTATCCCGGCATGTGGGTCAAGGCCGACGGCAAGGGGTCGCTGCGGCCGACCTTCGCACCCTACCCCAAGCGCATGGACTACCATCCCTGGAGGCACATGACCTACGTGGCCGACACGGAAGACTTCATCGCCACGTCGACCGGCGCGCGCACCTATCCCTGGCGCGTCATGCAGGTCAGCGAGAAGGACACTGACATGCCCACGGCCAACATGGTGTATGCCCTGGCCGAGCCCAGCCGCATCGGCGACACGTCGTGGATCAAGCCCGGCAAGGTGAGCTGGGACTGGTGGAGCGACTGGAACCTCAAAGGCGTCAACTTCCGCGCCGGCATCAACACCGACACCTATCTTTATTACATCGACTTCGCCGCCAAGAACGGACTGGAGTACATCATCCTCGACGAGGGCTGGTACGACTCCAGCAAGGGCGACATCATGCACGCCATCGACGACGTGGACCTCGCACGCCTCATCAGCCACGCCAACGAGCGACACGTGGGCATCATCCTCTGGGCGGTGTTCAACGTCATGGACGAGCACCTCGAGGAGGCCTGCGCCAAATACGCTGAGATGGGCGTCAAGGGCTTCAAGGTCGACTTCATGGACCGCAACGACCAGACAGCCCTTGAGATGGTGGAGCGGCTGGCCGACTGCTGCGCGCGCCACCACCTCGTGCTCGACCTGCACGGCATCTACACCCCCACAGGCCTCAACCGCACCTATCCCAACATCCTCAACTTCGAGAGCGTCTTTGGCATGGAAGAGGTGAAATGGGGCACGCTCGAGAACGACCACCCGCGCTACGACGTCACCTTCCCCTTCATCCGCATGCAGGCGGGCAGCGTCGACTTCACGCCGGGCGCCCTGCGCAACGGCACTCGCAAGGACTGGCTCGCCTCCTACACCAAGCCCATCAGCCAGGGCACACGCTGCCACCAGGCCGCCGAGTACGTGGTCTACGACTCGCCGCTGACCATGCTGGCCGACGTGCCGACAAGCTATGAGAGCGAGCCGCTGTTCACCAGCTTCCTGGCAAGCCTGCCCACGGTCTTCGACAAGACGACGGTCATCGACGGACAGATCGGCAGCCACATCGTCACGCTACGACAGAAGGGCGACACCTTCTATCTCGGCGGCATGACCTGCTGGGACGAGCACGACACCAGCGTGGCGCTATCGTTCCTGCCACAAGGCACCACCTACAAGGCCACACTGCTCACCGACGGCATCAACGCCGACCGCAACGCCGAGGACTACAGCCTGGCCTCACGCCAAGTGACCGCCACAGACAGCCTGCCCATACACATGGCATCCGGCGGCGGCTTCGTGGTGGTGCTGGCCCCCGCCACACGCTGAGCGATGATCGACAGCGACAAACCGACAAACCGACCAACTAACAAAAACATAAAGACAGAGACATGAGACATTCCATCATCATGACCTTGGCGGCAACCGCACTGATTGCCGCACCCGCATCGGCGCAGAAGAAGAGCGCATCGGCGGGCTATCCCATCACACCCGTGCCCTTCACGCAGGTGAAGGTGCCGGCACAGAGCTTCTGGGGCCAGCGCCTCGAGGCCAGCCGCAAAGTAACCATCCCACTGGCCTTCTCGAAGTGTGAGAGCGAAGGACGCTACAAGAACTTCGAGCGCGCAGCGGAGAACATGAAGACACACGCCGACAACGTCGACGTGCAGAAGGTGATGCCCTACTCGTTCGACGACACCGACCCCTACAAGACCATCGAGGGCGCCAGCTACATCCTGCAGACCTACCCCGACAACAAGCTCAAGGCGTACATCGACTCGGTGCTCGACATCATCGCCACGGCACAGGAGCCCGACGGATACCTCTACACGGCACGCACACAGAACTACAGGCACCCGCACCCCTGGGCCGGGAGCAAGCGCTGGACGAAGGAGGAGGACCTCAGCCATGAGCTCTACAACCTCGGACACATGGTCGAGGGCGCCGTGGCACACTGGCAGGCCACCGGCAGCCGCAAGTTCCTCGACATCGCCACACGCTACGCCGACTGCGTGGTGAAGGAGGTGGGAGCCGCCAGCGGACAGGCGTGCGTGGTGCCCGGACACCAGATTGCCGAGATGGCCCTCTGCCGCCTCTACCTCGCCACGGGCAACAGGAAATACCTCGATGAGGCAAAGTTCCTGCTCGACTACCGCGGCAAGACCTCCATCAAGCAGGAATACTCGCAGAGCCACCTGCCCGTGCTGCAGCAGGATGAGGCCGTCGGACACGCCGTGCGCGCCACATACATGTACGCGGGCATGGCCGACGTGGCCGCGCTCACCGGCGACACCGCCTACATACACGCCATCGACCGCATCTGGGACAACATCGTGACGAAGAAGCTCTACGTCACCGGCGGCATCGGAGCCACAGCGTCGGGCGAGGCCTTCGGAGCCAACTACGAACTGCCCAACATGAGCGCCTACTGCGAGACATGCGCCGCCATCGGAAACGTCTACGTCAACTACCGCCTCTTCCTGCTTCACGGCGACAGCAAGTACTACGACGTCCTGGAGCGCACACTCTACAACGGCCTCATCAGCGGCGTGAGCCTCGACGGCGGCGGCTTCTTCTACCCCAACCCGCTGCAGTCCATGGGACAGCACCAGCGCCAGGCATGGTTTGGATGCGCCTGCTGCCCCAGCAACATCTGCCGCTTCATCCCCTCACTGCCAGGCTATGTCTACGCCGTGAAGGACAACAACCTCTACGTCAACCTCTTCCTCTCCAACACCGCCACAATGAAGGTCGCGGGCAAGAGTGTCACGCTCAGCCAGCAGACAGGCTACCCCTATGACGGCAACATCACCGTCTCGGTGGTCAAGGGCAGCGGAGCCTTCGGCATGAAGATCCGCATACCCGGATGGGTGAAGAACCAGCCCGTGCCATCCAACCTCTACTCCTTCACCGACGGCAAGCGACTGGGATACACCGTCCTCGTGAACGGAAAGGCTGTCGAGGCCTCCGTCACCGACGACGGCTACTACACCATCAGCCGCAAGTGGAAGAAGGGCGACAAGGTGCAGGTGCACTTCGACATGGAGCCGCGCACCGTGCGTGCCAACAACAAGGTCGAGGCCGACCGCGGCATGGTGGCCGTGGAGCGCGGACCGCTGGTCTACTGCGCTGAGTGGCCCGACAACAACTTTGACATCAAGGAGGTGCTCGTCAACCAGGAACCCGCCTTCAAGCTCGGCACGAAGACGCTCGACGCCTTCATCCCCGAAGGCAACAAGGCCAAGCTCCAAGACTGGCGCGGACAGACCCTCACCACCCTCACCACCGACGCGCAGACGCTGGCCTTCGACAAGGCGGGCAAGCTCACCACCAAGGACGTGACGCTGACGCTCATACCCTACTATGCCTGGGCCCACCGCGGCAACGGCGACATGAAGGTGTGGCTCGCACAGGACCTCAAGGCCACATCGCCCTCACAGCCGGCCACACTGGCCAGCCAGAGCAAGATAGAGTCGTCCATGCCGCTGCCATCACTGCAGAGCATCAACGACCGCCTGGTGCCGAAGGATGCCACCGACCGCTCGATACCCTACACCCACTGGTGGCCGAAGAACAACACCACCGAGTGGATCAGCTACACCTTCCCGGAGGCTGCCACCGTGCAGAGTGCCACAGTCTACTGGTTCGACGACCAGCCATGGGGCGGCTGCTCCGTGCCCGACAGCTGGAAGGTCTACTACAAGGACGCACAGGGACAGTGGCAGCCCGTAGCACACCCCGACGCCTATCCCGTGGAGAAGGGCACTGCCTGCACCGTCAACTTCGACCCCGTGAAGACGACGGCCATGAAGCTCGAAGTGAAGATCAACGAGCGCCTCTCCGCCGGCGTCTTCGAGTGGAGCGTCAAGTGACACAACAATTCATCGGATGATGGGGCAGCCCTGGCGCCCATCATCCGCCAACCCACGGCAAGGGGGAGGCAAGCCCGTCATCACGGCGCTTGCCTCCCCCCCGTCTTTTGGTGCTTCGGGCAGGCCCTGCCCATAGCCCCGTAGGGTAAGGTGTTCCAAAATAGACATTAAACACGCACCGTGGCCACGCCGCCTCACCACCGCCTACACGTCCGGGAAGATGTCGTCAAGAGACCGCTCCGTGAGCGGATGGCGCTTCTCGTGGATCCTCACGAGCTCAAGCAGGGTGTGCCAGGAGACGTCGAAGTCGTAGCGCTGCAGGCGCGTGCTCGTCATGTCACCATGATGCTCGCGGAGCCAGCCGCCAGCCGGCGCGCCAAAGCCCATGTCGGCACTGAACGTATAGCAGCGCACGGGCAGCGAGTCGTCATCGCTGTAGGTGATGAGCGAGTAGACGCCGAAGCCCGCCATCCGCTCGCGATAGTCGACGACGAGCGCCTTTCTCCGTCCCGCCCGGGCGCGGCGCAGCCGCACACGCTCCCAGCACACGTCCTCGGCGTCGTAATCGTAGTCGTTGTACTGCCGGTAGGCGCTGCAAAGGTCGCACACCCTGACAAGGTCCAGCCAGCCGGCATCGCTCGTCATCACCCAGGCCGGCAGAAAAATCGTACAGAAATGACAGTCCATGAAATGTTATTTAGAAAGTGAAAATAGTCTTGTAATGAAAAGGGGGCATGGCCCACTGATTTGGTGAAACACCCAATCAATTTGTTTTTATTTCCGGCAAGCGTATCCCTATTTTATACATTCTTATATATCCGACGATCGCATCGAAAGGGGGTTCTGCGTGACGTGTGAAAGAGAACTTCTCCTCTGTCTCTTGGTCCGGGTATATGATAAGGCACTTGATGGGAGGAGCCGTATCTTCGTCGAGGCCCAACTCACCATAAATCTTCCTTAACCTGGCATAACCAGCAACCTGCCTTGCATCATCCTTTATGCTATCTTTTTGTTTATACTTTGGTTTGTATTTCGCGTCAATCACATACGGATTGGGCCATTCTCTTGGTTGCAGCAAGTAGTCAAGTTCTTGATGATTGGCCTTCACATGATATCGCACTTCACCTTTTGCGGTAAAGACTTGTCTCAGATGGTGGAACACATAGAGCTCAAACAATCGGCTCATGTCTATCCAAAATGGAGGTGTACTGATCTCTTTTCTCCCGGCAAGCGTGATGTCATAACTGAAACGACGCATCAACAGTTGCGCAAGCTCAATGGCAATGTTATACTCCCGGTACACGGGGTTGCCCTTGAAGCACTTTATCGTCTTTGGGCTAATGTCCGAACCCACATTTTCGAAATGCGACTTGGCAAATCTTATTATCTTTTGCAATGCGGACACATCGAACGCATGCTCATAAACCTTCAGCAAATCAGAGCAAAACAACAGGGCTTTCTTCAATATGCGGTTTTCTTCTGTGTCAACGCCATATATCTGATAACGACAAATGTTATCTGTCACCTTGCCTTTGGTCAGGTTGTGGCAGATGTTTCTTCCCACAAGGATATGCCCTTTCACCTTGTTGCGCAGGTTCTTTTCTATTGTGATATATCCCTTCCTCAGTCCTTTCTTCACAATCCGCTGGAGCACACAGAGAAACTCCGTGACGAGAAAGATGCTCAGCAAGTCCTTGTCCTGCTGAATTTTGATGGAGGGCTTGTCAAACTTGATGGTGACAAGGTCTTCCAAGTGACCATGGTTTTCCTCATCGCATAAGGCGTCATTTAGCATCTTGACATAGTCTATCTCCATGCCGTCGTTCATCTTGGGACTCACTTGCACGGCAAGTTCCTGTTCCTTCAACCAGTCCACCCCCACAAAGTATGAGCTGTTGGCCCGAATCTCATCCCCGTCTCTTTTGAGACTAAGGCACTCTTCCTTGTCCTGGGGAGCTCTTTTAAGCACAACTTCCTGTCCATCCTCCATGTGCTCATGAAGGACAGATGCATCATGCTGGACCAATGTGTTTTCCGGCAATTGCTCTTGAAGTTGTATAACTGTCATTCCGCTGTTGCTTTTTTGTATAGTTCCTTGATAGTATCTTTTGCCTCGGGCTTCAACACGCCGTCTTGCACATACTCCTCCAACAACGGGATTATCTCATATAGTAGTCTGTCTTTGGTCACATCCTCGCCATCTTCATCTTTCATCAAGAAATAGCTGTGTCCAATCCACACATCCTCTGGTTTGAAATCATCGGACAGTGTCTCCGCGCGTTCGAGCGGCATATCCTGATCCGCTTCCCTATCCATGTACTCGTCGTAGTTCTTGACAAAAAGAAGACTTACTGTTCGGAACAGCTCTTTGTCGAAACCATCCTCATCAAGCTCATAGGGCTTGGTGGCAAAGAACACGAACCTTCTTCTTATGGCATAGTCAAGCGTGTTAAGCGAACGGTCCGCCGTATTCATCGTGGCAATGACATAGACGTGGTCAGGGACAAAGAAAGGCGATTTCGAGTAGGGCAATATGACGCTCTCCGCATTCTTACGCCCCTTGCGCTTGTCCGGTTCCAGCAAAGTGATCAGTTCACCGAACACATTCGAGACATTGCCGCGGTTCATCTCGTCTATCACCATCACGTAGGGCTTGGTGTTGTCCTGCATCGCGGACGGCGTCTTGTGTTTGTCCAACAGGGCTTCTTCACATAGTTGCTTGAAAATGCCAGGCTGCACATCGTATGTCACCTGACCATTTTCCACGGAAGGCTTCAGGCCCTCAAACACTTGGATTCTGCCATTCAATTCTTTGCCTTCATCAAAGAGAGCATCCACACACTCCGTCAAGTCTTTGGGGACATTCTCGCACAATGTCTTGAAAATGTCATCGTAGCCATAGCTGTCTACGACATTTTGCTTGAACAAGCATCTTACTATTCCGAGCCCGTCTTTTCCAAAGGCTTTGTTTATCAACTCCCATTTGTACTCTTCGTAATATGCGTTGAACGGTGGCAACTTGCGCATAACCTCGATGAGCCTTGTCATGAGCAGTTTGCGTAAGGCTTCCACCAACTCTTTACGAAGCTGCCATTGAAAACCACGCTTTGTTTCCCAGCCTCTCTCCATGGTCACACACCAAAAGGCTTCAGCTCCATCCAAACCGATGATTTTGAAACGCCCCAGCTTCTTTTGAACCCATTGGGAGAATTGGGTGTTTTTTATATTGTAGTATTGTGCAGATTTACCATATTTCTCTGACAACTGCGAACAATAGCATTTATACGCTGGTTCACGGAAGAAACAAAGCAAAGTCTCAATATAGGGCTTGGCTTGGCTATCTTGCAGCAACTCGTACCACTCATCGGACGTGACCCCTATGTCTCCACAGGAATATTCCCCATTAGAGCGGTGCGTCTTAAATATTTCTTGCATACCCCATTAAGATATTAGTCACACACCATATACTGTATTTTCCTTAAATTAGCAGTATCACATTTCCCCTAAACACAAGTCACTGAACGTCAAATGGCTTCCTTGAGCTTGCACAGGCCAAAAATTCTCTTACCCGGGTGATGCAAAAACTCCGATAAAGAACATCTGGCACATGGCAAAGATAAGCATAAAGTATGAGAAAGACAATCCTTTTGGGGAAAATATTTGCGTACAAGGCTTTTTTATGCGCTAAGTTGCACTATCACCAACAACGTCATGCCGCTGGGGCGCAACAAGCACGCAGCATTTTTCCTTGCAGACTTTTGCTTATCTCAGCTATTATTTGTAACTTAGCGGCGTATGGCTTTTAAAGCAAACAAGACCATGACAGAAATCACAAACCGTTACCCTGTTGGGATACAGACTTTCGGGAACATCCGCGAGGGAAATTATCTCTACGTGGACAAGACCAAATACATCGTCGACTTCCGGAAGAAGGGGATGAAGTATATCTTCCTGAGCCGCCCGAGGCGGTTCGGCAAGTCGCTCTTCGCCTCCACCCTGCAGGCTTACTTCGAGGGCCGCAAGGAGCTCTTCGAGGGCCTCGCCATCGCCGACTATGAGAAGGAGTGGGCCAAGCACCCCGTGCTCCACTTCGACATGAGTGGGGCCAAGCACTTCGACGCCGAAAACCTGGCGAGATACTTGAGCTTGCAACTCGCCCCCTATGAGGAAATCTACGGGAGAAACGACGGGGAGGTGGAAGCCAACGAGCGGCTCGACGGCATCGTCACGAGAGCCTACAAGATGACGGGCAGAAAGGTGGTGGTCATCATCGACGAGTATGACGCGCCACTGCTCGACGTGGTGCACGAGAAGGACAACCTGCAGCAGTTGCGGCGCATCATGCAGAACTTCTACAGTCCGCTGAAGAAGCTCGACCCCTACCTCGAGTTCACCTTCATCACGGGCATCACCAAGTTCTCGCAGCTCAGCATCTTCAGCGAGCTCAACAACCTCGACAACATATCCATGTACGACCAGTACT
>CAVBFJ010000026.1:0-40048 GCA_963594895.1 bacterium
TTGCAAGGCAGAGGCACAACAAGTACCTTTGCAACACAATTTCGTCAAGCAGCCCAAAAGCAGGTGCCAGCGAAAAGAAAGAGAGTAACAAGAGTAGAACCGGGTAACAGTCTGCCGACTGACAACAAAGGGCGATTTCAGCCTAAAACAGGTACGACAGAAGGCAATAGAAGCGGCAAGTAACAGAAGTAACAAAAGACGTGTTGCCGACGAAAAGAAAAGGGATTGGGCAAGGAACAGGGCGCATCGTGGCAAGGCTGAAACGGACACTGTTCATCCAGTTCATTCATCCCTTAGTATATATATCCTAAAACAGATGTATGAATATTTTTGTATAGACCACAGCATCGGTTTCAGCCTCCTTTTCTTTTCGCCAGCAAAAATGTTACCCGATCCGCAGGTAACACGAAATTTGTGACCGAAAGTAACAGGATTTGTTGCGCCAAACCAAAATTTTCTTTTCGTTGGTTCCGAATTGCTTCCCAAATAAAAGTAAGCCACGCTCACATTTTGTGTACCCACTGATAATCAAAAGGATAGAAAAGTACAAAAGTGGAATGTAATAGTACACCGCCAAGTTTCCTGAACGTTTTTCGAATAAACAGCAAACGCTATTATTTTAACCCATAAGATGTTGGATGTCGCCTTGCTTTGCGGCTTGGCAATCATCCGACCACAAAGTTACCATTTATTTTCTGAACGTCCAAGCGCATGGGGCCGTTTTTGCTCAAGGGCCTCAGATTTAGTTGATCTTATGTGGTATGAAAATCCTTCGTAAAGTTAGTTCTCTAAGCCTTTGTTGAGCTTTTGCCTTTACCCCGCCACAAAAGGAGGAGCATATATCCGTCATTGTGCCAGGAGCGCTGGCAAAAGGTTGTATGGGTTGTGAGGGCGTTGGGCAGGTTGTTCAAACTCGGACACGATACAGTCGTAATAAATGCCGTGATCTTGGATGATTATCGGCATCCGACAAAATGTACAGGGTCGTAAAATATTGCGGTTATTGTTTTTGTATTTTTCCACTCGTTGTATGTCCCCGAAGGGGGCCAACCGCGCATAACCGCGGGTGACCAACGGGAACCTGCGGTTACCAAATGATCATGGGACCGGCGTCCTTGAAGAGGGCGAAATTTGTAGAAGACTCTCTGACCATCGGGGAAGTAACGCTCTCAATCGCCTGTCACTACACACTTTTAAGCGAGTGTTCGCCCTCTTCGAGGACGCTTTAAGCAGTATCGTATAACCGCAGGTTTCCGTTGGTCACCCGCGGTTATGCACAGTTGGCCCCCTTCGGGGACATGCCACAAGTGTGACGCTTTTTCTTATGCAAATTGGAATTTGCCATATTCCGCTATACCTTGCAAAATATAAAAATCTCAATCACAACAATTTAAGTTGTAAAATATAGCAAAAGTCATGTTCGGAAAATATTCGGATTTTGGACGCCCTACCTATGGGGGCGCATTGTGAGTTGTAAATGGTTGTAAAGGTTGTATGGGTTGTCTGAAATAAACATTGTCGTGATTTTTTGCCAAAAAGTTTGTTCTCGAAACCAGTTGAACTAGAGAGCAAAAATGGCATTTTAGGCCCGCCTCGGGAGCTCGCGGGGTCTGCCGTCTCGAGATTGATGCCGAATCATGGTGAGATATGTGCCTAATCTCGGCATGATTGATGCCGAATGACAGTGAGATTGATGCCGAATCATGGTGAGATTAGGCACCTATCATGATGAAAAGAATTTACTTTTTGGGATAAAAAGAAGGTGGATTTTTATAACTTGCTGGTAGTCAGCGGTTTGTGAAAACCGCTCTATTTTTGCGTATTTGCGGCCAAAGATTATCTCGTGGCAAATAATGAAAATTTCAGCCTATAGTTTGTTGTCTTTTTTGAAGGGGGCAAAGCAAAGCCACTTGCGTACCCGCAAGTGGCTTTGTGTTCAAGGGTCATGGTTTCAGCGTGAAGTCAAATCTCAATCCTCCTCCAGGGTTCAGGTTCACGCTGATGGTCCCGCCGTGCACGATGACCGCATTCTTGACGATGGCCAGCCCCAGTCCTGTACCTCCCATTTTGCGGCTTCGTCCCTTGTCGACACGGTAGAAGCGCTCGAAGAGGCGTGGCAGATGTTCGGGGGCCACGCCCACGCCATTGTCGCTGAACGTGAAGTGCCACATGTCGCCCTCCTCGTGAGCCGTGAGCGATATGCTCTTTCCCTGTCCGGCATAAGCCATGGCGTTGTCGGTGAGATTGCGGAAGATGCTGTAGAGGAGACTTCGGTTGCCGCGTATGACGATGCTGCCCAGAATGTTGCAAGCCATGGTCATGCCGCGTTGCTGCAAGGTCCACTGCGACTCTTTCTCGACGGTCTGGATCAGTTCCGCGACATCCACATTTTCTATAGACAGCATCTGTGCGCCATCGTCCATGCGGTTGAGCATCGACATGTCGGTGAGCAGGGATGTCAGCCGTTGGCTTTGGGCATAGCACCGCTGCAGGAACAACTGCCGGGTGTCCTCATTGACCTTCGGGTTTTCCAGTATGGTCTCCAGGTATCCCTGTATGCTGGCCACGGGTGTCTTGAGCTCGTGTGCGGCATTCTGTGTCAATTGCCGTTTTAGGACATCTTGCTCCTGTTGCGTGCGTTGCAACTTGAGGTAGAGCTTGATGATGCGCTCAGCCGTCTCGCCCAGTTCGTCGTCGGAGAAATCCACCAAGTCGTCAGCCTTCAGCTTGCCGTCATGGTCAGCCCTCGCCGCAAACTCGTTGAGCTTGGTGATGTTGCTGCCCAGCCGGTGCGTGAAGCGATAGAGCACCACAATCAGCAACAACATGATGGCCAGGGCAAACCACAGGTAGTGCTGGTCGGTCTGCAAGTTCTTGGCCAAGTCCACGTTGTAGGGTAGGGCGGTTCGGATGACGTACCGGTCATTGGGGTAATAGGTGGCGCTGTAGAAGTACTCTTGCCCCATGGTGGCACTGTTTCGGTCGACGGCAGACCCGCTGCCGTTGTTCAACGCTTGCATCACCTCTGGCCTGCTGGCATGGTTACCCATGTTGCGGACGTCGTTGTTGACGTTGTCGTAGAGCACCTGCCCTTGGTCGCTGATGATGGTGACCCGCAAGTCACGTATGGGGTGCAGTCTCAGATACTGGCCAAGCCAGGCCTCACGGCTAGTCTTCGGGCTGCTGGCCAGCGCCTCATGCATCTGGTTGTTGTAGTCCTGCAACCTCAAGTTGAGCGTGTCCACCTTATACTGTTTCTCGCGATATTGCTGAAACACCATGAAGGCCACAGCAAACAACAAGAACAGGGAGAGCACGCTCAGGTAGAGCTTGGTGCCGATGGTGAGCTTCCTTCTCATGTCAAGCGGTGTGTTATGCGTCGAAATAATAGCCGAAGCCCAGTCGTGTGACGAGGTTGTCGGCATAGGGGCCGAGCTTCTTGCGCAGCCGGGTGATGTTCACGTCGACGGTGCGGTCGGACACAATGACGTCCATGGGCCAGATCTGGCGGATGAGGTCATGGCGTGAGAAGACGCGCCCCGGCTGCTCCAGCAAGGTGCAGAGTATGCCAAACTCCGTCTTCGTGAAGTCCACGTCCTCGCCATCCACATTGACCGTCTTGCGGTCCAGGTCGACAATCAGCTTGTTGAAGACCAGCTGGTGGTGTTGCTTCTCCTGGCTGACGGGCTTGTGCGCCCTTCGCAGCACGGCCTTGATGCGCAGCAGCACCTCGCGGATTGAGAACGGCTTGGAGATGTAATCGTCGGCCCCGGCGTTGAATCCCGTTATCTTGTCGTTCTCCGTTCCCTTGGCCGTGAGAAAGATGATGGGTATGTCGCGCGTTTCCTCACTGGACCTCAGGCAGCGCGCCACATCGAACCCGTTCATGCCGCCCATCATCACGTCAAGCAGGATGAGGCTGTAGTCGGTGATGTCTTTCTCCAGGGCCTCCTCGCCAGAGAAGGCCATCGTCACCTCATATCCGTGAGTCTCGAGGTTGAACTTCAATATTTCACACAGGTCCTCCTCGTCGTCGACCACCAAGATGCGAGTTTTCTTTTCTTCTTCCATATGCGTACAAAGATAGTTCTTTTTCTTTTTACAGGTGCAAAGTAACACACTTTAATTTTCATTCGTGTCACATTCGCGTTACAGTTTTGTTACAATTCATTTTGCCGCCAGGAACGTTGCGAAACCCTGGAAACGACAAGTATTTAAGAATGTTAAAATGAGCCGTTGTTGAATTAAAAAAACGAATGCTTAGCCACCTTTCCAATTATTCTTGCTATCTTTGAACATTCTTTGAACAAAATACGAAAACAATAGTGAAGACCTATATAATTTCATTACTGCTGACCCTCGCCCCCATGGTGACGTCTGCCCAAAAGATATCGTTGGGCTCGTGCAACATCGAGGAACAGGGCGTGAAAGGCGTCTACAAAGGCGAGATGTCAGGCGGAAAGCCCTACGGCAAAGGCAATGCGCTCTATGAGAACGGCAACAACTACGAAGGCCAGTTTGTCAAGGGAAAACGGCAAGGATATGGCGTGTTCACCTTTTCCGACGGTGAGAAATATGAGGGCGACTGGGTGCTCGGGCAGCAGAACGGGCAAGGGACCTACTATTTCAGCAACAACAACAAATATGTCGGATTGTGGTATCGCGATTACCAGGAGGGCCACGGCGTCATGTATTACTTCAATGGCGACAGATATGACGGCAACTGGTTTCATGACATGCGGCACGGCAAGGGGAAATACACCTATGCCAATGGCGCCTACTACAATGGCCAGTGGAAAAACGACAAGAAGGAAGGCAAGGGATTTTTCGACTGGGGAGACGGCACGACCTATGAGGGTGACTGGGCCAACAACCAGCGTTGTGGCTATGGTGTCAACCGCTATGCCGATGGAGACGTCTACAAAGGAGAATGGAAAGACGACATCCAGCAAGGTCGCGGTATCTACCAGTTCCAAAACGGTGACCAGTATGAGGGCGACTATGACCAGGGGGAACGCACGGGTGAAGGCATCTTCAAATATGCCAACGGTGACCGCTACACGGGCCATTTCAGTGAGGGGGAGCGTGATGGAATGGGCTCCTTTGTGTGGGCCAACGGCGACCGCTACGAGGGAATGTGGAAGAGTGACCTGCTGAACGGGCACGGCAAACTGACCAAGAAGAACGGAGACGTCTTTGAGGGTGACTTCGTCAACGGCAAGATAGACGGCCAGGTGATTATCCACTACGCCAATGGGACCCGCTTCAAGGGCACCTACAAAAACGGCATGCGCAACGGAAAAGCCATTGAAGAGTCGAAAGAGGGAAAACGTTTCGAGGGGTTCTACGTGAACGACCGTCGTGACGGAAAGTTTGTGGAGAAAGACCGCAATGGGACCGTGTTGTTCACCGGCCATTATGAGAACGGACGACGCTTTAACGACCAGTGAACCGCTGGCGGAAGGTCAAACAGCAGAAAACAATCAACAAGCAACACACAACAATGATAATCGACACACTTGACAACCTGCGACATTATGAACCGCTCAATCGACTTGTCGCGGACGTTGTGGCTTTTATGGAAGAACATGACTTGAACGAGCTCCCCACTGGCAAGCATCCCATCGCCGGCGATGACGCTTATGTCAACATACAGGTGGCCACCGGCAAGACCGAAGACGAGGCCATCATCGAGTATCACCGGAAGATGATTGACATTCAGGTTCCACTTGAGGCGGACGAACGCTATGGATACACACCACTTGCCGACCTGCCCGCTGGTGACTTTGATGTCGAGAGCGATTGTGCGTTGTTGCCCGGCATCCGCCCGCAGACAGTGTTAACCCTGCGAAAGGGGCAGTTCGTGATTTTCACACCCCAAGACGGGCATGCCCCATGCATATCAGGCCGTCAAGCCTTCAAGAAAGCCATCTTTAAAATCAAAGCTTAAATCATCATATATTATCAAACTATGACAGCAAAGAAATCATCAGCCAAGCCTTTGCCCAAGCACATCGGCCTTGTGGCAAGCGACCCCTATCTGGAGCCCTATGAAGACGCCATACGTGGCCGCCATGAGCATGCACTTTGGAAAATAGGTCAACTGACCCGCAACGGTAAGTCATCTCTCTCAGACTTTGCCAATGGTTACGAGTATTTTGGGTTGCACAAGATACCGCATGGAGGCTGGATCTTCCGTGAGTGGGCACCCAGCGCCACCGACATCTACCTGGTGGGCGACTTCAACAATTGGGCCGAGGATGAGAAATACCGTTGTCATCGGATAGAAGGCACAGGCAACTGGGAACTGAAGTTGCCGGCAAAGGCCATGAAACATGGCGACCTTTACAAGATGCACGTCAAGTGGAATGGCGGACAAGGCGAGCGCATACCCGCTTGGTGCCAGCGCGTTGTGCAAGACGAGAAGACGAAGATTTTCGCAGCTCAGGTGTGGGCTCCCAAGACGCCTTACCAGTGGAAAAAGAAGACTTTCAAGCCCAATGCCAACCCGTTGCTCATCTATGAATGTCATGTGGGCATGGGGCAGGATGCCGAGAAAGTGGGAACCTACACGGAATTTAAGGATGTCGTGCTGCCAAGAGTCATCAAGGATGGCTACAACTGCATTCAGATCATGGCCATCCAGGAACATCCCTATTATGGCAGTTTTGGTTATCATGTCAGTTCCTTCTTTGCTCCCTCCAGCCGTTTTGGAACCCCCGAGGAGCTAAAGGCCCTGATTGATGCGGCCCACAAACAGGGAGTGGCCGTCATCATGGACATCGTTCATTCACATGCCGTGAAGAATGAGGTGGAAGGGTTGGGCAATCTCGCCGGTGACCCCAACCAGTATTTTTACCCTGGTGAGCGGCATGAGCATCCCGCCTGGGACAGCTTGTGCTTTGACTATGGCAAGGACGATGTGCTCCATTTCCTGCTGAGCAATTGCAAGTATTGGTTGGAAGAGTTCCATTTCGATGGCTTCCGTTTCGATGGCGTCACCTCCATGCTCTACTATAGCCATGGATTGGGAGAGGCTTTCACCAACTATGCCGACTATTTCAATGGCCATGAGGACGACAATGCCATTTGCTACCTGACCCTTGCCAACAAGCTCATCCATGAGGTCAATCCCCATGCCATCACGATTGCTGAGGAGGTGAGCGGCATGCCAGGCCTGGCCGCGAAGTTTGAGGATGGCGGCTACGGGTTCAACTACCGCATGGCAATGAACATCCCCGACTATTGGATAAAGACAATCAAGGAATGCCGCGATGAGGATTGGAAACCCAGCAGCATCTTCTGGGAGGTCAAGAATCGACGCGCCGATGAGAAGACCATATCCTATTGTGAGAGCCACGACCAAGCGCTTGTGGGTGACAAGACCATCATCTTCCGCCTGATTGACGCGGATATGTACTGGCATTTCAAGCGGGGAGATGAAAACGAGATGGTGCACCGCGGCATAGCCTTGCACAAGATGATACGGTTGGTCACACTGGGCACCATCAATGGAGGCTACTTGAACTTCATGGGTAATGAGTTTGGACATCCCGAATGGATTGATTTCCCACGCGAGGGCAACGGATGGAGCTACAAGTATGCGCGCCGCCAGTGGAATCTCGTTGACAACCCTGACTTGGACTATCACTACCTGGGCGACTTCGACCAAGAGATGCTCAAGGTGGTTAAGAGCGAAAAGAACTTCATCAAGACGCCTGTGCAGGAGGTGTGGCACAATGATGGCGACCAGGTGTTGGCGTTCATGCGTGGTGACTTGGTGTTCGTGTTCAATTTCTCACCGACCCATTCTTACACGGATTATGGTTTTCTCGTTCCTGAGGGCGCCTATGATGTGGTGCTCAACAGTGACGCCAAGGACTTCGGAGGCAATGGTTTCGCCGATGACACCGTGGTGCACCTCACCAACTATGATCCTGTCTATGAGCAAGACAAGAAAGGCTGGCTGAAGCTTTACATACCAGCTCGCTCCGCCGTAGTGCTTAAGAAAAACAAATAATCGTTTCTGAAATGATTGATAATACGAAAAATGGCACCATCATCATGAGGGTGATGTGTGCCATTTTTTTCTTAGCGTTCACATTCCTTTATCTCTATGACTACCAGGCTGACATCTTGGCGGTAACCCAGCATGTGCTTGCGCACGGGGCGACACATTATGATCGCACGGTAGGGGCCATCCTCTTGACGGTAGTCTTGTGGGCTCTGCAACTTGTGGTTTATGCTTTTAGTGGGTTGTCTCGGCGTTCGCATGCACTCACCTACTTGCCGTCCATGTTATTGTTGGGCATCCTGACAGATGTGTCTTCCCAAATAGACCATGAGCCTTATTTGGGCAACTGGTTGTGGGGATATCCTGTGATCATGGTTGTGTATGCGGGCCTAGTGTGGGTTTGCAGACAATTGGAGTCGATCGAACAACCCATAGGGGGTACAGATGTGTTCTCTCGCTTGTCTTGGCAAAACATGCTCACGATGACAGTCATGGGCTTGGTCGTGTGCATGCTTGGAAACGCGGACCCGTTGTTCCACTATCGCATGCGCATGGAGTCGCACCTTGCAAAGGGCGACTACGCTTCCGCAATTAAGGTTGGAGCCGACGAAGCCAAGACCGACAGTAGCCTGACAATGCTTCGCGTATGGTCGCTCTCAGGAAGCCAACAGCTGGGCGACAAGCTCTTCACCTATCCCTTGGTGGGAGGCTCTGATGCCATGTTGCCCAACGGAGGATCCGTGAAACTTATGATGGCAGATGAGCGTCGCCTGTATGCGCACCTGGGAGTGGTGTTCAAGGAGAAACTGGGCCCGATGGCTTACCTTGAGATGCTGCATCGGTGCCATCGGGCAACGAGGCCCGCCCATGACTGGCTCCTGTGTGCCTATCTGCTTGACCGCAATGTGAGCCAGTTCGCACACGCATTGCCTAAGTTCTATGCCATCAATGATAGTCTTCCGAAACATTACAAGGAAGCCCTGATACTGTATAACCATATGACCAGTCACCCGGTGGTGACCTTTCGCAACAGTGTTGTGGATGCTGATTTTGACGATTTCCAAGACTTACAGAAGAAGTATACGGACAAACGAGAACGTTACACCGCACTGCGCGAAAAGTATGGTAACACCTATTGGTTCTACTACCATTATCGGCATTGAGACCAATAGCCTTGCTATTGTTGAAGGGGTTACTCGTATTGGCGCAAGGCTGCGAGCAACTCTGAGTTTTCAGTCTTTGTGCCGATGCTTATCCTTAGGCAGTCTTTGCAGAGCCTCACCCGTGTGCGGTTTCGCACGATGATGCCCTTGTCGACCAGATAGTCGTAGATGGCCTGGGCGTCAGTCATCTTGGCCAAGAAGAAGTTGGCATCGGAAGGGTAGACCTTCTCACAGATGGGCAACTCCAAAAAAGCGCGCATGAGTCTTGTTCGCTCCTGCAACAGGATGAGGACCCATTTTTCCACATCCTCCCGCTCATGGAGCATCTTCACAGCATGTTGTTGGGTGAGCAAGTTGATGTTATACGGATACTTGACCTTATTGAAAAGTTCGATAATATCCCTGCTGGCGAAAGCCATGCCCAGTCGCAAGGCGGCGCACCCCCAGGCCTTGCTCATGGTGTTGAGCACAATCAGGTTGGGGAATTCGGCAAGTCGCGTTCTGAACATGGGGGCTGTGGAAAAGTCACCATAAGCCTCATCAATGACGACAATGCCTGAAAACCTCTGAAGGACTTTCTCTATCTCTGCCGTCGCCATGTTGTTACCTGTTGGATTGTTGGGAGAGCAGATCCAAATCACTTTTGTGTGCTTGTCGCAACTGTTCAACAAGGCGCCCGCATGCATGGCAAAATGCTCATCAAGCATGACTGGGCGGTACGCCACATCATTGGTGTCAGCACACACCTTGTACATGCCATAGGTGGGTTCGATAGCCACCACGTTGTCAATGCCAGGCCTGCAAAACACACGATACACCAAGTCGATGGCCTCATCCGATCCATTGCCCAAGAATATGTTCTCATGCTCCACATTCTTGATTTTGCTCAACTGGTCTTTCAAGTCCTTTTGGAGGGGGTCAGGGTATCGGTTGTAGGGGGCGTTGTACGGGTTTTCGTTGGCGTCGAGAAACACGTGCGCTTCCTTTCCCGCATACTCATTTCTTGCTGAACTGTAAGGCGCTAATTTCCAAATGTTGGGCCTTACCAACTCTTGCAATGGTCTCATCTGTCGTTTTCCTTTCTTTCAGGATGTCTTAATGTCTTTCGTTTAACTCCTTTTTCTCTCCCTATGAAACGCCTTATGACTTATTCGTCGTCTTGAGCTTGTCCATCCTCATGCGCATGGCTTGTGCGTGAGCATCCAATTGCTCATTCTCCGCCATGCAAACCACAGCGTGGCCTATGCTCTGAATGCCCTCTTCTGTCAGGTGCTGGAAGGTGATCTTCCTGTTGAAACTGTCCAGGTTGACACCATTATAGGCCAACGCATATTGATGGGTGGGAAGCGTGTGGTTGGTTCCGCTCGCATAGTCTCCGGCGCTCTCGCATGCCCATCGTCCCAAGAACACGCTGCCTGCATTGATGACTTGTTGGGCCAACTCCTCGTAGTCAGAAGTCGCTATGATGAGATGCTCGGGTGCGTAAGCGTTGCTTAAATCCATGGCTTCGGCCTTGTCGTGCACCAAGACAAACCTGGAATTGTCAAGGGCCTGCTGGGCAATGTCCTTGCGTGGCAGGGCTTTCAGCTGAATGGCCACTTGGGCTGTCACTTCCTTGAGCATATCCTCAGATGTGCTGATGAGGAAAACCTGAGAGTCGATGCCATGTTCAGCCTGGGAGAGCAAATCGGCTGCCACAAACTCCGGGCAACTTGTCTCATCGGCAATGACACACACCTCACTGGGGCCAGCGGGCATGTCAATAGCCGTGTCGTGTAGGCTTACCAGTTGTTTGGCAGCCATCACATATTGGTTGCCTGGCCCAAAAATCTTGTAAACGCGTGGAATGCTCTCCGTGCCGTAGGCCATGGCTCCAATGGCCTGTACGCCTCCTGCCTTGAAAATATGACTGACACCTGCTATTCGGGCAGCCACGAGGATGGCCGGGTTCACCTTTCCTTCGCGGTTGGGTGGGGTGCAAAGCACAATCTGCTTGCAGCCGGCAATCTTGGCAGGTGTGGCAAGCATCAGCACCGTTGAAAAAAGAGGAGCTGTGCCGCCAGGGATGTAGAGCCCCACTTTCTCTATGGCAATCGCCTTTTGCCAGCACCAGACACCTTTAGACGTCTCTATCTTGTGGCTTTCAAACCGTTGTGCCTCATGGAACTTGGCGATGTTCCTATGCGCAAGTTCTATGGATGTCTTCAAGTCATCCGTCACCAAGGACATGGCCTCATCCATCTCCGCCTCCGTTACCGCGAGCGAATGCAAATGTGCATGATCAAACTGCTCCTCATAGCTTATCACTGCACTGTCTCCATGTGCTTTGATCTCACTCAAGATGCTGGATACCGTAGCGTGAAGCTTGGTGTTGTCTATTTGGGGGCGGACAACGATGTCGGGCCACATTTCCCGTGATGGATATTTGATGATGTTCATGATGCTCTCTTTTGATGGTCTTGACGTTTAAAGAATCATTTTCTCAATGGGAGTGACAAGAATGCCTTGTGCCCCCAATTCCTTCAGCTGTCCGATGATCTCCCAAAAACGCTTCTCGTCAATCACCGTGTGAATGGCGCACCACTTTGGATCCGACAAAGGTATGATGGTCGGACTCTTGACGCCAGGAAGCACTTCCGTGATGGCTGCTATTTGGTCTTTCGGGACATTCATCATCACGTATTTCTTGTTTTGCGCGGACCTGACAGCCTCAAAGCGGAAAAGCATCTCGTTGAGAATGTTGTGCTTTTCCTCGTCCATGTGCCAATTACCAATGAGTAAGGCTTCGCTATTCATCACGGTCTCCACTTCCCACAGGTTGTTATGAACCAACGTAGAGCCTGATGAGACTATGTCGAAGATGGCATCTGCCAAACCGATGCCCGTGCTAATCTCCACCGATCCGGTGATGACATGAATGTCTGCCTTGATATTATGGCTATTCATGAAGTTGCGCAAGATGTTGGGGTAAGACGTGGCAATCTTGCGCCCGTTGAACCATTGCAACCCGGGATAGTTGATCGCATTGGGAATAGCCAGGGACAGTCGGCATTTGGAAAAGCCCAATCTCAAAATGGTCTGTGCGTCCTCGTGCTTTTCCATAAATTCGTTCTCACCGACAATGCCGATATCTGCCACACCGCTCGCCACACTTTGGGGAATGTCGTCGTCGCGGAGAAAAAGCACTTCAAGCGGAAAATTAGAACTCTTGATCAGCAATGTTCTCTTGCTTTCTTTCACTTGAATGTCTGCTTCGTTGAGCAAATTCATGGTATCTTCATAGAGGCGCCCCTTGGATTGGACGGCTATTCGTATCGTGCCCATATTTGTGTGCTAATGTTATCGAAATACCTATAATTATTTAAAAATCATGGCAAATATAGTCATTTCCTATCATTTGTGCAATAAATATATTAATTTTGTGGCGAATAACGATGAAAGATTACGGTTTTTACATATTTATCCTTTTTTTATTGTTCGCCTCATGCAGTGAGACGAAGAAACAGGCCATAACCCCATGGGGCACCTCCGTGGGAGAAGACTCAATCCCTGCCAATGCATCGTTTGCTATGAGTGACATCCAAAACAACGGAGAATTGATCATGCTCACATTGTCGGGACCGGAGACTTACTATGATTATCATGGACATGGCATGGGGTTGCAATACCTGTTGTGTGAGAAGTTTGCGCAAAAGTTGGGCGTGTCACTCCGGGTGGAAGTGTGTAAGGACACTGCGGAGATGGTCTCCAGACTTAAGAGTGGAGATGCGGACGTCATTGCTTTCCCATTGCCCAAGACCTACCGTGGCATCCGGTATGCAGGAGCCAGTGACACGACCCATAAGCTACAATGGGCTGTGCAGATGTCCAGCACAGAGTTGGCAGATAGCCTCAACAGTTGGTTCAAGCCCAGCATGATAGAGAAAATGAAGAAGGAAGAGAAATTCTTGTTGTCTACCCGCAGCATTGTCCGTCATGTCTATTCGCCCATGCTCGACCGTTCGGGTGGTGTCATATCCCACTACGACCATTATTTCCGCCGTTATGCGCCCCTGGCCCGTTGGGATTGGCGCTTGCTTGCGGCCCAGTGCTACCAGGAATCAACGTTTGACCCCAAAGCCCACTCGTGGGCGGGCGCTTGTGGCTTGATGCAGATCATGCCGTCTACCGCTGACCATTTGGGATTGTCGCGCGACAACATTTATGATCCGGAGCAGAACATTGCGGCAGCGGCAAAATATATCCGCGAGCTCGATTCGCATTTCCAAGATGTGTCATCGGGCGAGCGAACGCTTTTTGTGCTGGCAAGTTATAACGGAGGTTTCCACCATATTCGTGACGCCATGTCGCTGGCAAGCAAACATGGGCGTAACGCCCATAGCTGGGCTGATGTGCGTGAGTTTGTGCTGAAACTAAGTTCTTCACCTTATTATAATGACCCCGTGGTGAAGTATGGTTACATGCGCGGTTACGAGACAGTAGACTATGTGGACAAGATTCGTGCCCGTTGGGCACAATATCGGGGTGTGGCCAGTGGTGGATCTACTGGTTCCGGTTTTGTTACAACACCTGAACGTGCCCAACGCAAATACAAATGGCATCTCTGAAAAGGAATTGCCCCATCCGCATGCTCAAGGCTGGGCGGATGGGGCAATAAGTTACTACCGTATTGGTGGTGAGATCATTAGCAGAAAACAAGTTCCTCCTTTTCTTGGGCCTTGTCTATCCGAATGGTAACACCTTCGTGCAGTTCGCCCGACAGAATGCGCTCACACAGGCCATCCTCAATGTACGTTTGGATGGCGCGTTTCAGAGGACGCGCTCCATATTGCACGTCATAGCCCTTGGTGGCCACAAGCTCCTTGGCCGCGTCTGTGATATCCAGCGTGTAACCCAACTCTGCCACTCGTTTGTGGAGCCCCCGCAGCTCGATGTCAACGATGCGCTTGATGGCTGTGAGGTCGAGTTGGTCGAAGGTGATGATCTCGTCGAGACGGTTGAGGAATTCGGGGGCAAACTGCTTGCTGAGGCTTTTCTGGATGATGGAACGCGCGTAGAGCTTGTCGTGCTCGTTGAGGTTCGATGTGCTTGACAAGCCGCCTGCATTGAAGCCCACACCATGTGAAAACTCCTTCAACTGACGAGTTCCTGCATTGGAGGTCATGATGATGACTGTGTTGCGGAAATCGACAAGCCGCCCGTTTCCATCTGTCAGCCTGCCTTCGTCGAGCACCTGAAGCAACATGTTGAACACGTTGCCATGGGCTTTCTCGATTTCATCAAGCAAGACGATAGAGTAGGGGTGGCGGCGCACTTGTTCCGTGAGTTGCCCGCCTTCCTCATATCCCACGTATCCAGGAGGCGCTCCGATGAGTCTCGACACATTGAAGCTCTCCGTGTATTCGCTCATGTCAATGCGTATCAATGCGTCACGCGAACCAAACATCTGTTCGGCCAGCTTCTTGGCAAGA
The DNA here is from genome assembly GCA_963594895.1 of bacterium. Taxonomy (GTDB): domain Bacteria; phylum Bacteroidota; class Bacteroidia; order Bacteroidales; family Bacteroidaceae; genus Prevotella. The sequence goes on from CAVBFJ010000026.1 coordinate 14,649, forward strand.
TAAGTCTTTCCTACTCCTGTGGGGCCCAAAAACATGAACACGCCTATGGGATGGTTGGCTTCTTTCAGTCCGACGCGGTTGCGCTGAATGGCTTTCACCATCTTGTCAATGGCCGCATCCTGTGCTATGACGTTGTCTTTCAGGCTTGACGCCATGTTTCTCAAGCGTACGCTCTCTGCTTCAGCCATGCGTTGCACGGGAATGCCGGTCATCATCGACACGACGTTGGCCACTTCCTCCTCCGTCACATTATGGCGTGACGACAAGTCGCCGTCTTGCCACTTGCGCTGCATCTCCGCATACTCCTGCTCCAGTTGGGTCTGCTTGTCACGGAAGCTGGCGGCCAATTCGAAGTTCTGATTGCTGACAGCCTGTTCTTTCTTGTGCTTCATCTCACTGATTTCCTTTTCCTTGTCAGTGAGCTCTGCGGGCACCTCCATGTGTTGCAAGTGGGTGCGTGCCCCCACCTCGTCGAGCACGTCGATGGCCTTGTCGGGGAAGAAACGGTCGGTGACATAGCGGTCGGTCAGCTTCACGCAAGCCTGCAAGGCCTCGTCGGTGTAGGTCACGTGATGATGGTCCTCATAGCGATCCTTGACGTTGCGCAAGATTTGCAATGTCTCGTTGGTCGTTGTAGGCTCCACCAGCACCTTTTGGAAGCGACGTTCCAATGCTCCGTCTTTCTCGATGGAGTTGCGGTATTCGTCGAGCGTTGTGGCTCCAATGCATTGGATGGTTCCCCTGGCCAAGGCGGGCTTCATGATGTTGGCGGCATCCATGCTGCCTGGTGTTGAGCCGGCTCCAATGATGGTGTGTATCTCGTCGATGAAGACGATGACGTCAGGGTTTGTCTCAAGCTCCTTCAGCAAGGCGCGAATGCGCTCCTCAAACTGTCCGCGATACTTGGTTCCCGCGACGATGGCCGTCATGTCCAAGCTGACCAATCGACGGTTGAACAGCAACGGTGACGTCATGTGCTTGGCGATGAGTTGAGCCAAGCCCTCTACGATAGCACTTTTTCCGACGCCGGGTTCGCCAATGAGAATAGGATTGTTTTTCTTGCGGCGGCACAATATTTCTATCACCCGTTGTATTTCATTCTCCCTTCCCACAACGGGGTCGAGTTTCCCCTCTATGGCGGCTTGCGTCAGGTCGACAGAGAAATTGTCGAGAACAGGCGTCTTGGACGCGCCTTGTTTCTTGGCGGTGGCAGAGGAAGTGCGTGCGTTGTTAGCCCGTTGGCTACCAGCGGCATCCTCCTCGTATTCCTCATCCTCATCCGGAAGCCCGAGGCCATCAGTCGTGGGTTTTTTTTGCAACATCTGCAGTGCAGTCTCGTAGTCGAGTTGATTCATCTCCAGGACCTCCTTGGCACCATTGGCTGTCTGGTCATGCAGGATGGCCAAGAGCAAGTGTTGTACGTCGACAAGTTGTGTGTGTTGTATGCGAGCCTCAAGAACGGCCAGTTTCAAGATATTGTTGGCTTGCATGTTTAGCACAAGGTCACTGGCGTGGATGGGCTCTTGTGCGTTTTCTTCCTTTATGCGTTGTTCCAATTCCGTCTTGACCATCTGGATGTTGATGTCCATGCGACGGAAAAGATCTATCACGGGTCCGCTCTTCCCTCTCAGGATGCCAAGCAACAAATGCTCCGGACCAACTGAATTGCTGGCCAGGCGAGTTGCCTCTTCCCTGCTGAATGCAAGGATCTCTGACACTTTGGGTGAAAACTGACTGGTCATATCTTCTTACCTTTCTTTTTATAGTTCAATGCAAATTTAGTGATTTTTCTTTCTAATCAGCAAGGAATGTGCCAAGATTTGTTCACAGACCACAAATTTTGTTATAAGGGCACGACTGACACCGTTCGGTATGTGGAGTAGGTATGAAGGGCATGTCAGGATTGAATATTTCAGCGAGAAGGCCCTTCAAGCCCTCATCGAATTCATCGAAATAGGTGCCGATGTCCTCCACAAGCTGTCTTGTCCCTCTCTTTTCTCCAGTGAAGGCTAAGATGGGATTGTAGTCTTCCTTTCTTGCTTCCCTTATGAAGAGCAAGGCTGGCGCCACAGGCAAATTATCGTGGTTGGCCTCGTGTGCCGATGTCTTTCCATGCCTGATGAGTGAAGCGTATAGAAAAGCCTGCAAGTAATAATCGGTGTGCTTGGCCTCTACGAGAGCTGGGTCGAAGATGTCTCTGACCGACGATGGTGGCGTCTGCAGGGGCTTGCCCGTTTTGTAATCAATCACCCGCAAGAAGTGAAGCACTCCCTCCTTTCTGTCCAACCGGTCTATTTGGCCGCCAACCTGGATTGTTCGTGGTTGTCCGTTGACCATGAACGTTATGTCATCGTAGTAGTCCTTCTCGAGTGCGATGATAGAGAAGGGCGCCTCACGCATGTCAATCTCGAGTAACAAACGGATGTAGGTGTAAATCACTTTGCGGTTAAGCAGTTGCAGGCCATTGTATCTAGGGCGGAAAAGAGGGTCATCCACTTTGAACAGTTTCTCCCTAAATGCCTTGTCTATTAGTTCGTAGAGCGTGTCGCGGCTGTTGTAGATGTTTCGGATGTCCTCAGCCGTGATGACTCGTTGCGTGTCCTGCGAGAGCTTGTGATAGATAAGCTCGGCCGTTCGGTGGAAAATGTTACCGAAGGTCATGTTGTCTATTTCGTTCTCGTCGTCATTGTCTTTTTCATAGAGCTTGCATACCGTGTGGTAGTAGAATTGCAAGGGACAACGCAGGTAACGATAGATGGCAGTAGGGGACAGTCGCTCCCTCGCATCCAGCTGACGCATGACCGCCGCGTCTTTTTCTATTCGTTTGCGCAAGATGAGTGTAGCGCTCTGCCCCGACTGAAGATTCTGTCTTTGCAAGTGGTGAGCACCATCGTCCTCCACCATGAACTGGAGCATGAAGCGGCTCATCTCGCCTTTTTGTCCGTCATCGGTGGCATTGTTGTAGGTTAGGGTGATGTCCCGAGCCCGTTGCAACAGGGAATAGAAGTAATAAGCATAGATGGCCACTTTGTTTTCCACGGTGGTAAGCTCATAGGCTGCCCGCAGCGAGTGGGGGATGAAGGAGGCGTCATTGATGCCTTTAGGCAGTTTGCCCTCATTGCACGAGAGCACCAAGACATGGTCAAAGTCAAGGTTGCGCGTTTCCAGGACACCCATGATCTGCACGCCCTTGGCCGGTTCGCCATGGAAGGGTATGGAGGTGGCTTTCACGACTTGCCCCATCAGTTTCAGCAAGATGGACACGTTGACAATCTGACGACCAGTCTGCCGGTCGACGTGTGGTAAGGTGGCGTTCTCTGTGCCCACGGGTGATATGGTCATAATGGCGTCAAGCCGATTGATGAGCGTGTACATGCGGAAAACGGATTCGTGCATCAGGGGATCGTCATGTTGTGCGGAGCCCACGCCGACCCGTTTCAGAAGCCGGGCTATCCAGCCGAGCAACGGGAGAAAGCCCCCTTCTTCCTTGACATGCTCAAACAATTCTCGAACGGCTTCGTCACGGCCATTGGTGAGATAGTCTCGTTTGGGATAGAACTGCTTGTGCTCGTTGAGTTCTTGGCAAATTGTTTGGCATTCGTCAGAGATGTATTTGGCATAGGGATGGCGAAGCACTTGATTGACCTGCTTCAGCCTTAAGCGCTCACCCCCATTGGCCTTTCCATTGAGTTGGAGGTCGAGAAGCGCCATGACAAAGGTGCTCACTTGACTGGCCGCCAGCGGGAATCCAGTGGTGATGTTAACGTCCTTGACCTCCTCCGGCAGGCAGTGGACCACAGTCTGCAACAAGTTCTCGTCGGACAAGACAATAGCCGTCCGGCTACCATCTTGGTAGCGCTGATGTTCCTTCAGCCAATGGCTGACGTACCGTGCCTGTATGTTCTCGGTGGGTGCGGAGATGTAAGTCACATCTTTGTCTTTCGACAGGTTGTCATAGATGTCGTCGGGGTCCAGGCCTTCGGATATGCGTTCTGGGGCCAATTCATTGGGAAACTTTTCGATGTAGCGTGAGATGTAGCGTCCCGCCTCCTGGTGCGAGGGTGGCATATAGTAGCGGTCGTAGTCCCAGTAGAATTCAGCCTTGCCTTGTTCCTTGAGACAATAGAACAATTTTTGTTCCACCTTTTGCAGCAAGTTGAAGCCTACAAACACATAGTGCTTATGGCGAAACTGGATGTGAGCTTGTTCCACAACATCCCGATAGAGCATTCCCTCATAGGCAATACCCTCCTGTCGCAATACCTTTTTATATGTGTGGTAAATGTCGGCGAGGTGTTGCCAAATCTTGCGAAACTGGTTTTGCAGCACCGTGTCGCTCACTACGTGGCCGAAGAAGGACTCTAAGCTGGAGCGTTGTCGCTCGGACAGGAATGAGAAGTCCTCCATGTCTTTTAGCGCCTCGATGTTGACAAAGAGTTTGTCGGCGTCTGCCATGTTCTTGTCTAGGTCGTCGAAGTCGGACAGCAACAACTGCCCCCATGCGTAGAAGTGGTCGAGCGTCTCGTCGGTCTGCACCAGGTCACAGTACACATTGTAGAGCTTGAAGGTCAGCATGATGCTGTCGGGCACTTGCTGGTCAGTGTGATTACGGAATAGGTCACTGATGGTGAGGTATGTCGGACTCCAAATGGGATGCCCCGCTTCCTCATAAAGCGCTTGGTTGAGGAATATTGATGCGCGCTTGTTGGGAAAGACCACTGCCACATCGGTCAGTTCATGGCCATGCTTTGTCAAGAGGTCCTTGGCCACATATTGTAGGAAAGTCATGTTCGTTTATTTTATGGGTAAAACGTGATTGGTGAGGATATACCACAAGTATCCAGAGACATTATGGTAACCCATGTCTTTGAGCAGGGTCATGTATTCCCTGACCTGGCGTTGGTGCTCCGCACGCTCGGTGCCAGTCTTGAAGTCTATGACTATCATCTGCTGGCCGTCATAAACCACGCGGTCGGGCCTTTTCTCGACGAGACACTGGCGCTCATTGTCGTAGGTCAGGATGGAACATTCGTTGAACACCTTCCAGTGGGGATCAAACCACTGGCGCACCTGTTGCGACTGGAGACGGTTGGCCAGTGCGGTCTTGAGCTGTTCGCGCGTCATGGTCTTGTCAAAGAGCACGCCTTGGAACTCTAACTGGTTGATGGCGTTGTCCAAGTCGTCAAGGCAATAGATGGATGCAAACAACGTGTGCATGATGTTCCCCACATCGATGTAGGTGCGTCGGTTGGCACCTTGCCTGCGTTCTTCGTCTGTCATGATGAAGTTGGCACTGTCGTAACTTTGCACAAAGTTGGCGCGCGTCTCATAGTTTTGTATATCAATCGAGATGGCTTGCTCCCCCTGCTCAAAGATATTGTCTGTGGCTTCCTTCTTCGTGACAGCGGACGGACAAAATGTTCCATAGTCATAGGTGGTCGAACCGTCGGATGTATCCTCTCTTTTCATCTCAAGCAGCACAGGTTGCTCTCCGTTTTGTGCGTCTTCGCAAAAACTGTCCAAGACTGCGGCCAAGAGTTGGGACGGATACTGTGAACTGTTTTTCTTCCCTATCACAAACAAGTTGCGCGAGGCTCGCGTGAAAGCCACGTACAACACGTTGAGGTTGTCAACGATGTTCTTGATGTGTTCACTCTGGTAATCTTCCTTATAGATGGACCCCAGCAATTTCTTATTCGACAGGTTGAGAGGGGCGATGGGCAGGTCGTCGTAAGGAGCTACTTGGGGTTCGACCCACAATGTGTCGTCATTCTTTTCCACTTCCCAGTCGCACCAGGGCATGATGACATGGTCAAATTCGAGTCCTTTGCTTTTGTGGACGGTGAGCAGGCGGATGCCATTATGCTCGTCACTGTGTATCGACTTTCCACAGAGGTTGGCCTCCCATTCATCGAGAAACTCACTGATGCCGGCCACGTGCCGTTGCAGGTATTTGGCCAGTTGGTCGAAAAAGGCACACATGTAAGCGCTTTGCCCATCAAGCCGGCTGAGTTCAAAGTCCTTGTAGAGCCGTTCGGCCAAGTCGGTGATAGGCATGGAGAGCAATTCGTCCCAGTGCTCAGTCACGTCGGTGGGTAACTGAGAGCGAAGATCGTCGACGTCAATAAAGAGTTCAGAGTCCGACACTCGATCGTTGCCCAAGCATACCTTGCGATAGGCCTTGACCAGGTTGGCCAGAGCCAACGTGTCTGTCGGGGTGACCAACACGTGCATTGCTGTGATGATGGTGTTGACGGCCAAAGACGCATTGAGGCGGAAAGCTTCGTCGGATACCATGGGCGCCATCTGTTCTTGTCCGTCGACACTGATGGGATGTTGCTGAAACCATTCGGCCAACAGAGCGATATGCTTGTTTTTGCGTACCAGGATGGCTATCTTGCCAGGAGGTGTACCGCAGGCAAGCAAATGCTCTATGATGCCCTTTACCTGCATGATCATCAGTCCATCATAGTCGTCGTTTGGTAAGAGCTTGATGTGGACCAGCCCCGCTTCATGCCGTTTTGCGGGAACCTCTTGCCTCACGTCGGCATAAGCTTTCTTCACGTCTTGCGCTTCGGCCATGACCTTGTCGCTGGCTCCCTGTTGTTGCAGATCTGCAACAAGTCGCTTCGTAGTGGTCTTGGCGGCATGCTCAAAGAAGATGTTGTTGAAGTTGATGATATTGCGTTGCGAACGGAAGTTGACCGCCAATGGCTTCACCTCGACCAGTTCGCTCTGGTTGTCGCACAGTCCCTGCAACAATCGCCAGTCGCCATTGCGCCAGCGGTAAATGCTCTGCTTGACATCGCCCACAATCAGACTGCCGTTGTCATGGGCAATGCAGTCATCGAGAAGCACCTTGAAATTTTGCCATTGCACCATGCTGGTGTCTTGGAACTCGTCAATCATGATGTAACGTACCTGCCCACCTATTTTCTCATAGATAAACGGAGAGTCTTGGCCGTCTATGAGATTGTGGAGTAACTGCTGGGTGTTGCTCAATAGGAAATTGCCAGTGGCCTCGTTGAGGGCGTTGACCTCTTGCTCTATGCGTCCCAGAAGTCGCAGCTCGTTGATGTTTGCCAGTGTGAGGTCGACGGAGTTGATGGTCAACAAGCTGCTGACGCGGAGTTTCTCGGCCTCCCGTATGAGGGGGACCACCCGCGTCTCAATGGCATGGGCTTGGACAGCTGAGGCCGCTTTGCCCACCAGGGCCGATGGGTCGTCGAGCGCACGGGCGACATAGGTGTTAGGCCCTTTGCCGTCGCGGAAGGCACCTGTCTCCAGCCGTTTGAAATAGGCGGACGCACTCTTGCTGCCCTGGAGGAAGCACTTGTCGGTCAGGCCTTCCTCGTCGAGCAGGGTCTGATAACGGACGGCAAAACTGGTGATTGCCTTCATGGCCTCGTTGCGTCTCGCCTGTAGCCCCGACTTGTAAGTTGCGAAAAACTTGGGGTCATCCATCAGTTGGCGCATACGTTCTTGGTGGGTCTTGTAGAACTCCTCGAAGATGGACAGGCCAAAATCCTTGATGCCTGCTATGACATTCCAACTCTTGTTCTCTTGTATCTTTTCGTTGATGAAGCCCATGATCCATAGGAGCAGTGGGTCTTCGTCGTGCTGGATGTTGGCGATGATGTTGTCGACAGCCTGCCCCTCGACCTCCTTATTGTTCAGTCCCACGTTGATGTTGGCGGCCAGGCCCAGCTCGTGGGCCAGGTTGCGCAGCACACTCTGGAAGAAACTGTCGATGGTCTCGACACGAAAGTAGTGGTAATTGTGGATGAGCAACTGCAGGGACAGCTCGGCCGTGGACCGGATGAGGCGCTCGCTCTTCTCGGGGAAAGCTTTTTTTACTTGCTGTAAGTAGTCATCGGCGTCGGGCAAGCTGTGGGCGATGCCATAAAGCTTGCCAAGTATGCGATTTTTCATTTCCTCCGTAGCCTTGTTGGTGAAGGTCACGGCGAGGACATATCGATAATTTTGTGGATCGCGGATGAGCAGTTTGATGTATTCCACTGCCAGGGTGAATGTCTTTCCACTTCCTGCACTTGCCTTGTATATGGTGAGCGGTTTGGGTGAGAGCATGATCGTTCTGATTGCGGTATTATCTTGCAAACTTACTAAATTTAATTCATATCATGCCTCGAAAAGTCGATTTTTTCATTCTCTTTTCCTTCGGCAGAGTCATGTAGGGGTTCTAGCTTGGATGGTCTTCTCGTCACTCAGGCCCTCGACATGTTTTACTATCAGAGCCCCGACTGTCGGCTAGTTTCACCCGGCGGTTGGACTTGCTTAATCCAGAGAGCGACTCCTGCAGCTTAAAAAGCTGCCCACTCAAACGACATGGACCTGTTTCGATTGATAAAAATCAATCATTCTTTGAAATAAAGCTAATTTACAAAAATATATAGTTTTTCATTAAAAGACGGTCTCTCTTCCGAGAAAATAAAATCTAAAAATAGGGCCCGAAACTATCATTATGTCATTCTTGGTGTCTGTTAGTCTCTTTTTGAAAGTTGCATATGTCGAAAAATGAAGGAAACAGGATGGTTTTTCTTTATTTTTGAAACTTAGCCGTTGAATCTTCTTTTAATTTTTATTTACCGAAAATTAATTATAAAATATTGTTAAAGAATGATTGTAGATAGATATATTTTGTATATCTTTGCGATGAAAATAAAACCAAAACTAGAATATAGGAGACAAGAAAATGAAAAAGATCGCTTTGATTTCTATGATGTTGCTGGTGGCCATATCAAGCTTTGGTCACAGACGCGTTAGTGACAACGCTGTTGTCGTGGCTGACACCATTTATTATGATGCCAACCAGATGAGTGTGGCCAATGCAGACCAGGCCAATTATTATCGTTTGCTGATGACGCAGGGTGCCGGGGCAGATAAAGAGGATGTCTTTAAGGATTATTATATGGATGGTACGTTGAAGGCCGAGGGTGGTTATAGCTTTGTGGATCTTGGTAACGACCAAAACAGCATTCTCAATGGTGATGTCATCACCTATTATGCCAACGGAAAGGAGAAACTTCGTGGAAAGTACGTGGATGGCAAGCGCAATGGCTATTTCACCCTGCAACTCCGTGAAGGGGGTGTGGCTGTGGTTAAGTATGTAAATGGTCGTTCGGCCTTTGACCATTTTATGGTGACCCGCCCCGACGGGAGTCAGGAAGAGCGTCCTCTATCAGAAATTAGATCTCTCTTACAATAATAACGTATAAGCAATCAGAATGTACAAGGGGCTTGTAGTCGCGAGACTGCGAGCCTTTTTACGTTTTGATGCCTTGTCGTGCATCTATCGCTGAATAGTTACCTATAGCCAATCAAATTGTTAAAATGACATAAATTTACAACTGTGTAGCTTTTTCTTATGCATTTTGCTTTACCTTTGTATGTAGAACTCATCCACAACTAAAGAAATAGAAAAATGGCAAGGACTAGAATGGGCTTTGTGTTCCTTATTATTCTCTTTAGCAGTTCTTTTGCTCGCGCCCAAAAGCAAGTATCGATTGAACTGAATGACTCCACTAATAGGAACGAAGTGATAAAGTTGGCGGGCAGTCATTCTTCCAAGAGTGGGGTAAACAATGCTCTTGATGTATTGAGTGGCCAGGCGGCTGGTGTCAACGTGACATCGAACGGCTTGGACCGCATGGCTATGCTCAACAGCGTGCGTGTGCGTGGCACGACATCCATCATCGGCGGAAACGATCCTTTGGTGTTAATCGACGGCGTCACATCCGATGTGCTTATGCTTTCGACCATCTATCCAGCTGATATCGAGAGCTTCCGAATATTGAAGAATGCTACAGAGACGGCCATGTATGGATCACGCGGTGCTTCGGGTGTCATAGAGGTGAAAACAAAGAAAGGTACAGGGCGCGGCTTCCAGATATCGTATGAGGGCAATGTGGGTTTCGAGCAGATGTACAGGCACCTTAACATGCTTGACGCAAAGGAATATGTTGCAACGGCAAAAGAGCTGGGGGTATATTGCAACAATGGAGGGTTCAACACGGACAACTATAAGGTGATAACACGGACAGGCTTGATTAACAATCATTACCTTGCATTCAGTGGCGGTACACCACAGTCTAACTATCGCGCTTCATTTGGGGTGATGGACCACAATACCATCATCAAGAAGATGGATTATAATATTTTTGTAGCCAAGGTTGATGTCACACAGAAGGCTTTCAATGACAAACTTACAGGAGACTTTGGAGTGTTCGGTTCTTCATTCAAGAACCATGACATCTTTGACACCCAAATGCTTTTTTACTCTGCCTCCTGCCAAAACCCCACATTTCCGGCAGGAACCGATGAAAATGGGAATTGGCTAAAAAATGAATCAGCCACCCATATCAATCCGCCTGGAGTGTTGCTTGACGAGAAGAATGATACTAAGGACTTGAACTTTGACGCACACATAAAACTGAGCTATGACATCAATTCCAACTGGCGGATATCCACATTCGCCTCATACCTTTATGGCTCTTCGGAAAACAGTAAGTTTTGCCCTACATGGGTGTGGGCACAGGGCAATGTGTATCGTGGGAGTTCAAGAAAAGAGGAATGGCTCGGTAATGTAGCGCTCAGTTTCAATAAGCAAATAGGAACATCCAGAATTTCAGCAGAAACAAGCGGCGAGTATCGGAAATTGACAAAGACGGCCTTTGGGGTGTACGCAAAGGGCATTCCCACTAATGATTTTGGCTACAACAACTTGGGAGCTACTGCCGCTCGGCCTTATGGTGGTACAGGAAGCACATACGAAGACCAGTCACTGGCTTCCGTAATGGGAAGTGTAACCTACTGTTTGCTTGATCGCTACACATTATCCGCTAATGCGCGAGGAGACGGCTCGTCTATGGTTGGCGACAACAACACATGGGGCTTTTTCCCTTCCGTATCGTTCACATGGGACTTGAAGAAAGAGAAGTTTCTTGCAAATGTGTCGCGGTTGTCCATGCTGAAGTTCCGAACCGGTCTCGGACAGGCGGGCAACCTTGGAGGAATTTCTGCCTATACGACGATGAATACGGTAAGCCAAACGGGTATTGTGCCTGTCAAGAGTTCGCCCACTGTGACCCTTGGCATGGTGAGAAACACCAATCCCGATCTGAAATGGGAAACAAAGACTACCTTCAACGTTGGTGCAGACATTGGGCTCTTTGCCAACCGTCTTATGCTCACGGCTGAGTATTACTATTCAAAGACTACTGACATGCTCTATTCCTATGAGGTTCCCGTCCCGCCTTTTGCTTACAACACGCTGCTGGCAAACATCGGCTCCATGTCTAACCAGGGATTCGAGTTTGGTTTTTCTGTGCAGCCCATAAGCAAGAAAGACATGGAACTGAACATCAACATGAACTTGTCTTTCCAAAGCAATAAATTGCTCTCTCTTAGTGGAGACTACAAAGGGATGAATATGACGGCTGCACAAATAACTGCCATTGGCTCATTAGACGGGGCTGGCCAAAATGGAGGAGACAATAACGTTGTCTATCAGATAGTTGGGCAATCTTTAGGCGTGTTTTATCTACCCCATTGCAAGGGGCTCATTAAAAATGAGAACGGTAGTTACTTTTATGACATAGAGGATCTTGACCATAATGGCAAGGTTGACTTGAGTGATGGCGGAGATAGATACATTGCGGGACAGGCCACACCAAAAGCGACTCTTGGCTCGAACATCAGTTTTAGATACCGGGAACTCTATATAGCCTTGCAGATGAACGGCGCATTCGGGCATAAGATCTTTAACGGGACAGGATTGGCTTACACAAGCATGGCCTGTTTCCCAGACTACAATGTGCTGAAAGACGCCCCACAGAAGAATATCGCTGACCAAAGAATTTCCGACTATTGGCTTGAGAAGGGTGACTATCTCAACTTCGAGCATCTTACAATAGGATATGAGGTGCCTTTGAAGAGTAAGGCCATTCGTTCATTGCGTGTGTCCTGCAATATCAGAAACCTTGGAACGATCACTGGCTACAAGGGACTGACACCCATGATTAACAGTTACGTTGTCAATAGCACGATGGGTATTGATGACAAACGCAATTATCCTTTGTATCGAACGTATTCACTGGGGTTGAGTGTGCAATTTTAAACGAAGAAGGGCATGGAAAAGTTTTTAAGCTATATATTCATGGCGTCAATGACGCTTTGCTTCTGCGGATGCTTGGAGGAACACCCCAAAGACCAGCTAGACCAAGAGGCCATCTACAACAATGCTGACGACATATATAAGAATGCCGTGGCATCACTTTACAACTATATTGGGAGCAACCAAGAGTCTGAGGGACTTCAGGGCACTTGCCGTGGGATATACGACTACAACACCCTCACTACGGATGAGGCCATGAATCCTATCCGTGGTGGAGACTGGTATGATGGTGGATTGTGGGAAAATATGTACCAGCACAAGTGGAGTGCCAATGACATATATTTTTATGATGTATGGAAATACTTGTTCAAGGTAATAGTCCTATCCAACCAGTCACTTTCTGCCATTGACAGTCACAAGGACCACCTAACTGAAAAACAAGCAAAGGAGTTCATGGCAGAAGTGAGGGCTGTTCGCGCCTTGTTCTATTATTATGCGATGGATATGTTTGGCCGGGTGCCTATTGTGACATCATACGATATGAAACTGGAGCAAGTCGTACAAAGTGAGAGAAGTGAGGTGTTTAGATTCATAGTTGACGAGTTACAGGATGTGGCTTCCCAGCTGGCTGATGAGCATTCCAACAAGGAGGGAGACTATTATGGACGCATGACACGTCCTGTTGTAAATTTTCTGCTAGCAAAACTTGCCTTAAATGCGGAAATTTACACAGATGACAACTGGACTGATGGGCAGCGGATGGACGGGGAAAACATTTACTTTCAGGTAAATGGGGAAAAATTGAATGCTTGGGAAACCTGCATTTGGTATTGCGAGCAACTGACACATGAGGGCTATGGGTTGGAAGACGACTATGCCTCAAACTTTGCCGTGCATAATGAAAATTCAAAAGAGAATATTTTCACAATTCCATTGGATAAGAATCTCTACCTAAATGAATATCACTATCTGTTCCGCTCACGTCACTACAAGCATGGCGGAGCTTATGGAGGATCTTCCGAGAATGGCACCTCTGCAACCGTCTCTACCGTCAAGGCCTATGGTTACGGCACAGGTCATGTTGACAACAGGTTCAAAACTAATTTCTATTCTGATACGGTTTTTGTTGACGGCAAAAAGATATATTTGGACAATGGAACCCCGCTGGTGTACATGCCACTTGAGTTGAAGTTAAACCTTAGCAACAGTCCATATAAACAAACGGCAGGTGCGCGTGTCGCAAAATACGAAGTTGATCGAACCGCCTATTCAGACGGCAAACAAGTTGACAACGACATTGTGCTTTTCAGATATGCTGATGCCTTGCTGATGGAAGCCGAGGCAAAAGTACGAAATGGCGAGGATGGTTCAATTGAATTGAATGCCATAAGGGAAAGGGTAGGTATGGCACCGGTAGCAGTCAACCTGGACAATATCCTCAAAGAACGACTCCTAGAGTTGGTTTGGGAAGGCTGGAGAAGGCAGGACCTCATTCGGTTTGGAAAATACACCCAAGCATACGACCAACGCATCCCTGTAGAAAATGAAGAGACTGGTTTTACAACTGTATTCCCTATTCCGCAGAAATGTTTGGATTTGAACAAGAAATTCACGCAAAACTTTGGCTATGAGTAAGATAGCCAAAAACACTAAAGGGTGGGAAAATTAGGCATATAGGTCAAATATTATTAGCGTCCGCTAAAAGTTGAAGCTACCCCATACATATTATAGTCGGATTCCAAGTGAGGAATCCGACCTCTAGGTCATTATCTTAAATTTTGACGAGCCATTAATAAATAGTATTGCCATATAACCTATTGCCCATTTCATTTTTCGTAACAATGGGATAATTGTAGCGAATTTGCCTTTCTGGATGTTTGGTTACAAGGATTTCAGCCAATTAGCTATATCACTTAGCACCTCGGTAGCTATGGTCTCCTCAATTTGTTGATACTCAACCACGTTTCCAGTTTTGCAATGTTGAAAAAGGTGATTGAGCCCTTCGAATGATTGGGTTTTATGAACACTATGAATCAGTCCGTTCTCAAGGGCTTGCAAGTTTGCGTCACATTCCACCTGTGTGTCCTTTGTCCCATTGAGACCATAAACAGGGCACTTGATTTTGTCGAGTATCTTGCGCAAGTCCAAATTTAAGAGGTAACGGAAATAGGGGGTGGCACACTGTTTCACCGATTGCGTTAGCACGGGCTTTAGTTCATTCGGAATGTTGTTTAGGTTTAGCTCATCGTTTTTTTTGCCGGAGGCCAAATCTTCGAGCAACTTTTGAGTGACCGAACAATAGTTGTCGAGCACGTCTTTAGGAAGTCCTAACATTTCCATTCCCCTTCGGTTTTGGGCCACCAACGTCTCCTTGCCCGACACGACCATGCCTGCCAACGACACCACAAAGTCGGGTTGGCCTTCAGTGGCCAGCATCAAGCCGATGGTGCCTCCCTCGCTGTGTCCGATGATGCCAACTTTGCTGAATCTTTTCCTTAAAAGCTTGAGGGCAACCTCGGCATCTCGTTTGAAGTCTGCCGTCGTGAACTGGTCCATTTGGTATCCCTCGATGCCATATCCGCGGTCGTCATAGCGCAAAGAGGCAATTCCTTGGCGTGCCAACGCATCGGCTATGACCGCAAATGGCTTGTGGTCATAAATCTCTTCATCCCGGTTTTGCAGTCCAGAGCCTGTAACCATAAGTGCCACCGGAGTTCTCTTGTCGCAGTTGGCTGGAAGTGTCAGCGTCCCGCAAAAAGTAAAACCATCATTGGTGAAAGAAACTGTTTCCTCCTTGTAAGGGAAGGGAGGGACAGGTGTTTGCGGACGGTTGACCTTAGGCTCGCCAGGTGTCAAGGTCAGAGGCAAACAAAATCCATTCTGGCTAAATGAACCTGTGATAGCATGTTCACTTTTTTTGCCTACATAGTTCGCTCCAATTGCTGGCACCTTGACTTGAATTGTACTATCCGAAGTTAGGATTCGCTCAGCGGGAATACCCGTTGCCCCCTGGGAGGGTGAATCCATTGTGCATTTGTCAGCCGAGAAATGGAACACCAAGGGTAGCTTGGTTCCTTGGATGTCAAGTTCTCCTTTCCAAGCTCCCTCCTGGGCGTGTGCCGAGAAGGTGCTCCAGGCAAACAGCATAATGGGCAATAATTTGATGCTCTTCATCTAATTTGTAGTATATGTGTTCATTGTTGTTTACAGCAATATGCTGATCTCTAATCATGTGGATAGGGGAAAGGCCATCCTTCGCACACAATTCTCGGGAAATGACGGGTGAAGCGTTATTTCCAAAAGATGTGCCGAAAGATGGCTATTCGATATCATTCCCCAAGCAGGGTTAGTCCAGCAATGCCTTAAACTTGTCGTTGAGAACCGCCTTGGGAGCTGCACCGACAAACTTGTCGACCAATTGGCCGCCCTTGAAGAAGAGAACGGTGGGGATGTTGCGCACACCAAATTCGGCGGCCACTTCATCGTTTTCCTCCACATCGCACTTGCCCACTACAATCTTTCCGTCGTAGTCTTGCGCCAACTCTGAGATGACGGGGGCAACCATGCGACATGGGCCGCACCAAGTGGCCCATAAGTCAACTACCAATGGCAACTCGCCATTCTTGTAAGTCTCGAAGTTCTCATTAGTGATTTGTACTTCCATTGAATATTATTGTTAAATGATTAAAGGTGTCTGCTTATTCCCTTATATTTTATAATGATGTTCTGCAGTTAGAACTCAATGGTACGGGTTCCGTCTTCCTGTTCTGTGATGGTGATCTTAACCGCGTTGCCGGGTAGGATTTCTTCTATGAGTTCTGGCCATTCCAAGAAGCATGGAGCGCCACTGTAGAAATAATCCTCGTATCCCATGTCGTAAACCTCTTCCAATTTTTTGATGCGGTAGAAGTCAAAGTGATAGACGGGGGCGTCCGTGACTTTGGAATGGTATTCGTTGACGATAGCGAATGTGGGTGAGGTGATGACATCATCTACACCTAGTTCTTCACAGATAGCCTTAATGAAGGTGGTTTTTCCAGTGCCCATCTTTCCATAGAAGGCAAACACGGTCGACTTTCCCATGTTGGCGATAAATTCTCGAGCTGTCTCGCGAATCGTTTCTAATGATCTGATAGTCAGTTTCATTGTATAATGTTTATATCTTGTTTTCTTTGTTGTTTGGCCTCTTTTTCTGTTCAGTTGACAGAATAGCTAAGTTTGCCTTGTAACTCTACATAGTTCACAAATTCCTTGCTAATCTCCACCTGTTTCGCTGATGATTTCACCAAGATGCAGGTATTGTTCTCATCATCCTTGATGTTGAAGAACAATTCCGTTTTTCCGCTTTTGTTACCGAGCGTGGTCACAATATCGTTTACCATGGTTGTGTCGATGTCGTTTCCGTTCACGTTGATGGTGAATCGGTTGATGCGCTCTGCCTTAACCGTTTGCAAATATTCGATATTCTCTATCTTGAGGTAATAGTTTTGGCTTGTAGCATATCGTTTTTCGCATTTGGCCGTTATGAACACCGAGCAACTCTCGGTGAGCATTCCGCTCCATTTTCCCCAGTCTTCACCAAAGAGGGCAATCTCTCCAGGCCCTTCAAAATCCTCAATAGTCACAATTCCAAAGGGATTCCCCGTTTTTCCAAAACGCTGGTTGACATTGGTGATGATGCCGCCGAAAGTGATTTCCTCACGTGCCGCCAATGCCTCATAGTTGTCTTTTACAATTTCTTTACAGTGCGTGTTGCACATCTTGTGTAGGATCAATGAATAGTCGTCCAAAGGATGGGCTGAAAGATAGACACCCACCAGCTCCTTTTCCTTGTTCAGTTTGTCGATGGTACTCCACGGCTCAGCGCTTGGCACAGGTGGTGTGGTGATGTCGATGTCGCTGGCCATGCCAAAGAGCGAATTGACTGCCTCCACCTTAAACTGCTGGTATTGCTTGCCAAAACGCACTAAGGAGTCCAGAAACACGTCTCCCTTGCTATTGGGGGCCACATACTGTTCACGCATTAGGCCAAAACTATCGAATGCGCCACTCAAAGCAAGACTTTCAAACGATTTGCGGTTCACATCCTTGAGACTTACGCGTTCCGCAAAATCGAAAATGTCTTTATAGGGTCCGTTGCTCATTCTTTCTTGCACGATGACATCTGCGGCGCCACTGCCCATACCGTTGATGGCCGAGAGGCCAAAGCGGATGGCTCCCTTGCTGTTGACACCAAAGCCAACATACGACTCGTTAACATCGGGCCCCAATGTCTCGACTCCCATCGCCTTGCACTCTTCCATGAGTTTGGCGATCTCTGTGCGAGTGGCAAAACGGCGGGTCATCAAGGCTGCCATGTATTCGGCAGGAAAGTGCGCCTTGAGGTAACCCGTCTGGTAGGCCACCCATGAATAACAGGTTGCATGAGACTTGTTGAAGGCATATGATGCAAATTTCTCCCAATCTGACCATATCTTGTCCAAGACTTTAGGGTCATGGCCGTTCTTCTTGCCACCTTCGATAAACAATGGGTGCATTTGGTCAACAATGGCTTTTTTCTTCTTACCCATTGCCTTTCGGAGAGCGTCGCTCTGTCCACGTGTGAAGCCAGCCAATTGTCGGCTGAGCAACATCACCTGCTCCTGATAGACGGTGATGCCATACGTGTCCTTAAGGTATTTCTCCATGCAAGGGATGTCATAGGTGACCAAGTCGGGGTTATGCTTCCTTCGAATGAAATCGGGGATATAATCCATAGGCCCTGGGCGATAGAGCGCATTCATGGCGATGAGATCCTCAAATACCGTCGGGTGCAATTCGCGGAGATATTTTTGCATGCCAGGAGACTCAAACTGGAAGGTGCCGATGGTTCGCCCCTCCTGATAGAGTTTGTATGTCAGCTCATCATCGATGGGAATGTTGTCGATGTCAATGTCTTTGCCTGTCGTCTGCTTGATGACCTTGCAGGCCTCTTTCAACTCGGAAAGCGTCTTCAGGCCGAGAAAGTCCATCTTGATCAGTCCGGTACTCTCAATGACATGGCCGTCATATTGAGTGACGGCACATTTGAGGTTGGGGAAGTCGGGATCGTCAGCTGTAGATATGGGAACCCAATCGCTGATCGGATCGCGACAGATGATGAAACCACACGCGTGGATGCCGACACCTCTTATGGTACCCTCCAACTGCTTGGCGTACTTGATAGTGTTGCGTTCTTTGGGATTTGGTGACACCTCGGCATCGCGCAATTCGGGCGTGCACTTGATTGCATTGGTCAGGTTCATTTTCATTCCCTCGGGCAGGCGCTCGGGAATGGCTTTCTTCAAGGCGTTGGTGCGATCAAGGGGCAATTCCTCCACACGTGCCACATCGGCTATAGAGTTCTTGGTGGCCATGCTGGCATAGGTGATGATATGTGCACAGTTCTCATGTCCATACTTATCCATTACCCAGCGCAACAATTTTCCTCTCCCGTCATCGTCGAAGTCAGTGTCAATATCCGGAAGGTTCACACGGTCAGGATTAAGGAAACGCTCAAATAGCAAATCGTATTTGAGGGGGTCTATCCTTGTTATTCCTAAGCAATACGCCACTACGGAGCCTGCGGCTGACCCACGCCCGGGGCCAACCCATACCCCTAAGTCATTGCGCGCCGCATTGATGAAGTCTTGTACAATAAGGAAATAGCCCGGAAAACCCATCGTCTTCATTGTGTGGAGCTCAAACTTGATGTGCTCACACACATTATCGGGCAAGGGGTCTCCGTAAAGTCTCTTAGCCCCCTCGTAAGCCAATTTGGCCAGATAGTCGGCCTCAAATTTGATGCGATAAGTCTTATCTATACCGCCCAGTGCCTCAATCTTCTTGCGTCCCTCTTCCGGTGGCAATGGGTTTTCACCATTTTCATCACTTGTGAATTCCTTGTACAAATCTTCTTCGGTGTATTTCTTTCGCCACAATTCTTCTGTGCCGAATTTTTCAGGGATAGGGAAAAACGGCATGATGGCATTGTGGTCAATGCTATAAAATTCCACCTTATTTAGTATGTCAAGGGTGTTGGAAAGTGCTTCGGGAACATCCGAGAACACATCATTCATCTCAGAGCGAGTCTTGAACCATTCTTGCTTGGTGTAGAGCATGCGACTCGGATCATCGAGCTTCTTATTGGTTGAAAGACAAAGCAGGTGATCGTGTGCTTCAGCGGTGTCTTGGTCCTCAAAGTGGCAGTCATTTGTGCATACTACTTTGATGCCGTATTCTTTAGCCAGTTCCAGTATGACTTTGTTAGCGCGTTGCTGCAATGGGAATGTTTCGCGGTTGGCCCGTTGGCTAGGGTCTTTCACCTCATGACGTTGAATCTCCAAATAGTAATCATCACCAAAGAGGTGCTGGTGCCATTCTATAGCCTCGCGTGCTCCCGCTATATCTCCTTGAAGAACCTTTGCAGGCACCTCGCCAGCTATACATGCAGAGCACACAATCAGGCCCTCGTGGAATTTTTCCAAGTCTTGCCGATCAGTTCTTGGCTTGAAGTAAAAACCATCTGTCCAAGCCCTGCTGACCAGTTTGATCAGGTTCTTGTATCCTTGGTAATTTTTGGCAAGAACAATCAAATGGTAACCAGACTTGTCACCGTCACTTGCACTCTTGTTCTCTTTGCGATGATGAGCCACGTACATTTCGCAGCCGAAAATGGGCTTGAAAGGCTCCAACCCCTCCTTTTTTCGGTTCTTGTTGACTCCAGCGCAATAGTCGGCAAACTCCTTGATGCCGTACATCACGCCGTGATCAGTGATGGCCATTCCTCGCATGCCGTCCTTGATGGCCTTGTCCACCAAGTGGGGGATTTTGGATTGGCCGTCGAGGATAGAATAGTGCGTGTGGACGTGTAAATGTACAAAATCTTCCATGAATATCCCTGTTTTGAGCGTAAAGTTACCATTTAATGGCGACATGGCCAAAAGAAGCCTGCTAAAATTTGCCACATAAATAAAAAACACTTACCTTTGCAAGAAATAGTTAGACCTGCTAAAAATGGGTAAGAGAATCAAGAAACTGAAGAAAGTTAGAATACACCGCGAGGGAAGCAACACGCTTCTCTATAGTCTTATTTTGATTATAGCCGTCGCAGCAGGTCTGTGGTACGGGTTCGATACCAAATGGCCGTTTGGCATTTTTCTTATTTTCTTTGGAGTGGTGTATGGCATAGTGCTCAATTTTTACCAGTGCCCCATCCGTTATTTTAACATGGAGGAAACGGGCAAGGTCGTGGTGGCTCCAGCAGATGGCAAGGTGGTTGTCATCGAGGAAGTGGAGGAAAACGAGTATTTCCATGACAAGCGACTGATGATTAGCATCTTCATGAGCCTGTTCAACGTGCACGCCAACTGGTTTCCCGTGGATGGCAAGGTGAAGTTTGTCCGCCATAAGGATGGTAATTTTCACAAGGCTTGGCTACCAAAAGCAAGTGAGGAGAATGAACATGCCGACATTATGATCACTACGGAAGACGGCACAGATGTGTTGTGCCGCCAGATAGCAGGCGCTGTCGCTCGACGTATAGTAACCTATGCCAAGGAAGGTGAGGACTGCTATATTGATGAACACCTTGGTTTCATCAAGTTGGGAAGCCGTGTGGACGTTTTCTTACCTATAGGAACTGAGGTGTGTGTCAAGATGGGCCAGAAGTCGGTTGGCGACCAAACCATTATTGCCAAGTTAAAATAAGGTAATCCGCCATGAAGGATTGAAGAACAATTGATTATGAATTTCAAGAAGCATATCCCCAATACCATTACTTGCTGCAATCTCATCTCTGGTTGCATAGCTACTTGCTTTGCTTTTTTCCACGAACCGGAGATGGCTTTGCTTTGGATTATCGTTGGTGCAGTCTTCGATTTTTTTGACGGCATGAGTGCCCGCGCGCTGCACGTTTCGTCTCCAATAGGAAAGGAATTGGACTCTTTAGCTGATGACATTACGTTTGGTGTCGCCCCATCAACTATACTCTTTTCCCAATTGTTGGTGCTCGAAACACCGAGTTTCTTGTCCCCTGTCTCCTCTGTCTTGCCTTTCGCTGCATACATCATGGCGGCCTTCTCTGCATTGCGCTTGGCCAAATTTAACCTTGACGAGCGGCAGTCCATGGGTTTTATCGGTATGCCTACCCCCGCCAATGCTTTGTTTTGGGGATCACTGATTATCAGTTGTCGCAACTGGCTTGAGAGCTTCTGCTATTCCTTCCTTTTGCTTTTTGCCATGATGTTGGTGAGCTGTTGGTTGCTTATCTCTGAGATACCCATGTTCGCCTTGAAGTTCAAGCGCTGGGGATGGCGTGGCAACAAGCTCCGCTATTGTTTCCTTTTGACATCTGCCCTGATTATTGTAGGGAGTATTGGGCATAGCGGATATGTTGGTTTCCTCAATGCGTGGTGGATTGTCATCGCATTGTACGTCATCGTGTCTTGTGTTGCTTGGTTATCAAAAAGTCAGCAGTAAAAATGACTTGACCATAATTTCATTCGTTGAAGGCCTACAGAATGAATGTAGGCCTTTTTAGTTGTTGTTCGTCCCTTTTTCGTTATGTTGTTAGATACCATTTCGTCACTGGCTTTGTTGCAGTTCTCCTGCCTCTTGGTTTCCTTTTTGTTGGCGTTGATGCTTGTTGTGTCCCGCTTCCAAATAAAATGGCAATATCGGCGTTATGAGATTTCCCGCTGGCTAATCTTCGGTGCGATGTTGCTTCTTACAGTTCACTTTGCCCTGCAGTTGGCATTGGGCATTCGCGCTAAAAGTGATGAATTGGGCGCTTTGGTTAACATGTTGTTTTATACACCAATAGCATTTGTTGTCTGCTATGCCACCTTTAATGTCATCTGTTTCCGTCAAGGGCGGCGCAGATATCTGTTGGTCGGCGTTAGCGGGTACCTCATGGTCCTTCTTGCGTTTTTGATTGGTTTGCTTGTCAAAAAGAGTTTATACATTGGTCCTTTCTTGTATGTCATGTTGGCGTTGTTTGGTTGTTTCTTGCTTTATTGCATCTTGACGACCGCCAGAGAGATACAACATCATCGCAAGATTATAGAGGAAGAGACAGCTGCTGACCTGCTTCCTTATGACCGATACACCTGGGCTTGCTATTTGCTTGTCGGTGCATCAGTCATGATGTTAGCTGGCGGTATTGTTTTCCGACCGGCCTTGTATGTTGTCGCTCCTGTGATGCTGTTGTCCTTATTTGTGTTTGTGATGAGTTTCATAGGTTATGGTTTCAACATCGTTCCAATGGAAATTGTTATGCATGGAGAAGATGACAAATCCAGCATGGGACATCAACCAGCTTCGCTGCAACCTGTGCGAGACGTGCATGGCTTGGGGCTGTCACCCGACCGCATCTCTGTCATCGGCGCAGCCTTGCAAAGATGGCGTGATGGTGGAGGTTTTCGGGAGAGCACCATCAACATGACATTGCTTTCCAATCGAATATCGATTTCCCGCAGTGAACTGAGCCTTTATTTCGAAAAGTACCTCAACAGTTCTTTCAGAATATGGCTAAGTGACATACGCTTCCAAGCGGCCCAGCGCATGTTGATAGAAAGACCTAATTATAATAATGACACCATATCATCAGAGTGTGGATTTTCTTCTCATGCCCATTTGTACAAAATCTTTAAGATGAAAACCGGCCTTACCCCCAGCCAATGGAAAGAAAAGGAGTCTCGTTCATGGGAAGGAAATGCCCTGGGGGCATAAAAGGTGTGTGAATATCAAGAAACTAGGAAGTCCACCGTGAAGTAATGCCGCTTATCATGGAACCTGTATTCAATGTTCCAACCATGATAATTGCAGACCGATTTCACGATGGCTAGTCCCAGTCCATTTCCACTCTTGTTTTGTAGAGGGAGGTAGAACCTGTTGAATATATGTGAGGATGGCAGGGCGGGTTCGTCAGAGGTGTTGGATATGGTAAGTTGGTGATCACTGACACTGATGTCTATCAGTCCGTTTGTGTCGCTATGCCTGACAGCATTGACTATCAAGTTGCTTACCATGCTTTCCAATAGCGTGCGGTTGGCGTTGATGGTCACTGGATGAGAGCAGTCATGCCTCTCTATGCGTTGTTGCCCCACAATGCTTTCGAGCGAGGGCAACATGTTGTCGATGAAAGTAGCAAGCCGGATATTCTCCATTGCGTCAAACTGGGCGTTGTCTATCTTGGCCAAAAACAACAGGTCGTGGTTGAGGCGTGATAGACGAGACGTCATTTGGAAGAGATCTTGTATGATTTGAGCTTGCTCATGGGTCAGATTTGGCTGTTGCAGCAACAGTTCGAGCTTTGTCTGGAAGATGGCGAGTGGAGTCTGTAACTCGTGTGAGGCATTTTCCGTGAATTCTTTTTGAGCTTGGTAACTGCGGACGCTTTTGGCCATGAGCTGCCGCAAGGCCTCGTTCAACTTTTCAAATTCTGCTATGTCAGAGTCGGGTAGGACAGGAACCGCTTCGTCTTCCAATCGGAAATCATCAATGCAGTTGAGTGTTTGGTCGAAGGGCTTCCACAACTTTTGGGACACAAAGCGCACCATGAGCACGATACCCATGCACAGCAAGGCCGTGATGAGCAGATATTGCAACATGATGCCTGTCAGGATGTCTTCCTCCAGATCTGGTTCCGGAATGTTTTTTCCAGCCTGTAAGGCTTCAATCAAGTCAATCATGTCCTCGGCATAATAATTCTTGGTCAACCAGTAGAAGACGGGGGCTGCCAAAACAAATAGGATTGCTATGCAAGCTATAAAATGCTTCATAGACTTGCGTATCAAGCTTTGTGGCTTGTAGAAAGTATGAGAAGTCTTGCTCATGGCCAGTCTGTTATGCGTTATGCGTTATGCGTCAATCCATTTGTATCCCACGCCGTAGACGTTCTGTATGCAATTATGGATGCCCACGTCTGCAAGTTTGGCTTTAAGGTTTTTGATGTGCGTGTAGATGAAGTCGTAGTTGTCCATCATGTCGGCAAAGTCGCCACTCAAGTGCTCTGCAATAGCACTTTTTGACAACACTTGGTTCTGGTTACTGATCAAAAAAAGCAATAGGTCGTATTCTGATTTTGTCAAGACTATGGGCATTTTGTTGACCTCTACCGTTTTCTCCAATAGACTAATGCGTATGTTGTTGCTTTCCAAGATGTTGTTGGCACCAAATTCCTTGCGCCTAATGACTGCATAGATGCGCATACTCAATTCGGCCAAGTGGAATGGCTTTGCCAAATAGTCATCGGCACCTATTTCTAGTCCTTTAATCTTGTCATCTAGTGAGTCCTTGGCTGACACGATGATGACGCCAGCCTGTTTACCATGGTTTTTTATGTCTCGAAGAATGTCGAGGCCGTTGCCTCCGGGTAACATTAGGTCGAGTAATACACAGTCATAGTCGTACACCCGCACTTTCATCAAGGCATCATTAAAATCGAAAGCCTGTTCACAGAGATATTTGGCACCTTTCAGATAGCTCACGATACTATCCGATAGTTTATGCTCGTCTTCAATAATTAGTATTTTCATCCTTTTAAACCTTTGATTATGGAGTCATTTAAGAATAATATATAGCTACAAGATGGGGGCAACTCAGGCTGCATGTGTGGTGGCATGTCATGTATGGTGATGCTCCATGTGATGGGCACGATGATGGGGGCATATGTAATCCGGGGCCGAATCTGAATCAATGTCTTTCACGCCGACCTTGGAAAAATTGCATTCCGTTCGGCAAAGACAGCTTACTGAAGTGCATGATATTTCCGCATTATATTCTCTTTACTCACTTGTAAAAGTACTGCTTTTTGGGGAATCCCACACTGTTTTGCTTGTTTTTTATCATTTTTAGTTGCATTTTTCTCGATTTTTTCCCGATGCATTGAAATGCCCCTTCTTAAGTTGTTTGCAACTGTGAAGAGATTTGCGTGCGCTCTTTTATCGCTGCAAAATTAGAAAGAGCTTATGGCGACATTCTGGATGTTGCATAAAACGATTGCAAAATACCTACGAAAACGTTCACCAGACAATGTCAGCGGAAGGGGGCTTTCCAATACGAACTTAGACGCATGGGGCCTGAAATGAGGAATTTTCGAAGAAAATGATATAGCCCCCCCAAAAAACTCCGCGAAAGCCCAATCTTTTGGGAAGTCACTTGAAAACTCCCTTGCCTAAGAAGTCGCGGTCTATATTTGAGAGGAAAATTCTGCTTTATTTGCTTGAACAGCTCTTCTATACCCCAT